>NZ_CCSE01000001.1:1270000-1870000 GCF_000756715.1 Jeotgalicoccus saudimassiliensis | reverse complement strand
AATATACTTGCGGCACACGCTGCAAGTATTGATCTAATCGTTGCTGCAGGCGGTGACGGGACCATCAGTGAACTCGTCAGCATTCTTGGCAAACATAATATTAATCTCCCTGTTGCGGTGATTCCCGCCGGCACGGTTAATGACTTTGCCAGAGCCAATAACATTCCGCTCAATCCGATTCTTGCTGCTAAAGAATTGGATACAACCCGCACAAAAACAATCGACACGATTAAAATCAATGATACGTACGCAGGCTACATGGTGGCATTCGGCAACTTTATGACATCATTTGCGAAAGTAAACAGCTCGGTAAAAAATAAAGTGGGACGTATCGCCTATCTCATTAAAGGAATCAAAACACTGATAAAGTTAAATCCATATCGCGTGAGTATTAAAATAGATAAACTGGAGATGGAAACAGACTCTGTGTTTACACTTGTCTCTAAAATATCGTCAGTCGGCAGCGTCGAGAAACTGCTCCCTGAAGCGAAACCGGATGACGGACTGCTTCATATACTAAATATCGAACCGATTAATATTAAAGACATCGTGCAGCTGATCTATATGGCGTTTACAGGAAATATTACAAATCATCGGAAAGTGATGTATCTGACAGCTGATCAGGTTGAAATTCAGACGAGTGATTTAAAAGAAATGAATATCGACGGAGATTTATATGATTATAAAGATGTGAAGGTAACGGTTGTGAAAGATGGACTGACACTCACTGAAAATAAAAACAAGAATCCAGTCTGATAAGACTGGATTCTTTATATTTAACTCCCTATTTCCTTACCACTTTCGCCAGTATTGTTCCGATTAAGAGTGCCCAAACCGGCGCACTGATATAAAAGATAGAAATTCCTGATACAGAAATAATATAGGTAAAAATGACTGCCATTGTGTATTTGGAATTCCCGAAACTCGTTCTCATCGTTGAAGCAAATACCCCGAGCAAAACAAAACCTGCAAGCATCGCCATCAGCGCTTCAGGCAGCTCAAACATCAGCGGCACCAGTGCCCATGCGAACAGTCCGAAGATCAGCATAATAATACTCGATATAACTGAAGCAACATAGCGTTTATCAGTTTCGCCCGACTCTTCATCAGAAGCAATCGTCGTCATCATTCCTGCAACGTTTGCTGACTGTCCGCCGAAGAAACTTGTAAATATCGACAGAATACCGCTCACCGTTAAAATATTATTTGTCGGTGCATGATAACCGCTGCGTTCAAGCGCACCGACAGCCGGTGTCGCATCATTGCTTAAAATCATCAGCGCCAGCGGAATTGAAATCGAGATTGCCCCTGCCAGTGAAAACTCCGGTATATGCACAATCGGCATCACAACTTCCGTTCCAAGTGCGGACATATTAAATTCATGGAACACAAAGAAGACAATCACACTTGTGAGCACTGAACCGAGCATTGGCGGAATTCTTAAATCCCACTTCGTTAATATAAAGTAGACGGCAATGGCGGTAATACCGACAATCGGCAGCTCCTGTGCTGCAGGAATTAATCCGACCACGTAACTCGTTATAATACCGGCGAGCATGGCGGAAATAATTTCCCTTGGAATCCAGCTCATGACCTTTTTAAATATGCCTGAAATACCGAACAGCATAATAATAATGGCGGTGATTATAAAACCGCCGACGAGTTCTGAATATGTAAAATGCGGTGTCACCGTGACTAAAAATGCGACGCCGGTAATAGAATGGGCTCCGACGATAGGCATACGGTAATAGAATGCCATAAGCAAGCCGAATAAGGCACCGAAGAACTGCACAGCGTAAAACCAGGAGATCGTCTCGATATGAGAAAACCCGCCCGCTGCCGCCGCTTCAATGACGATAATCGGAGCGCCGACGATACCGAGGGTCCCGGTTATGATACCGGCAGAGATGTTTTGTGTGTTTAGATCATTGATAAAGCCTCTGTTATAAGTATTGTTCATATGGCTGTCTCCGTCAGTTTAAATATGTAATACTCTGATAATACCATTAGATTCTTACTTTTTAATAATTATAGACAATTTATAATTTGCATGTTCACTTAATCCTTTTAAAAATTCATTCGTAACGTCATGCGAAGGGAATCTGCACTCAATTATATAACACTCTTCTCCGCTGTTTTTGTCATACCTGCAGTCTATCCTCGAACACCGTTTTGTTTAAATTGATTCACCCATGTTTTTAATGATTTAGTATTTATCTCATGCTTCGCTGATAATATACGATAGCCTAAATTACTATTTAAGCATTTGAATCGTCTACACTTGATTGGACAACTCCTATGTGTGTTTCGCAACTAGAAAGTACATAGAAATGCAATGAAAAGTGCAGAGTGTTGCCACCCTGTTTGATTTCTTTACAACGATTTTGATAATGCATTGGCGAGCCGATAACTTTCACCGGTAAATGACAGAATATGTGCGTGGTGAATGAGCCGGTCCACTAATGCAGCGGTGAGTCTGGAATCAATAAAGATTCTATTCCATTGGCTGAACTCCAAGTTAGATGTAATAATTAAACTTTTCTGCTCGTACCATTCCGAAATGAGCTGAAAGAGTAACTCCGAACCTGCTTTACTAAACGGTAAATAGCCCATTTCATCTAGGACAATCAATTCTACTTTTTCAAATCGTTTTCTAAACGCAGTCAATTTGTCCTGTTTCAACGCAGTCTCCAATTGTTCGACGAGATGCGCGACGCGAAAAAAACGAACATCATACCCCTGCTCACATGCTTTTCTGCCTAAAGCTGTCGCCAAATGCGTTTTACCTGTGCCAGGAGAACCAATTAGCACAATGTTTTCCCGATGCTCCAGAAAAGACAAACTGCTTAATCCAGTTTGATCGATATGGGCAGGGAAACGAATCTGATCATGCCATTCATAACTGGCAAGGCTTTTTGAATCTAGAAACTTTGCTTTTTTGATGAGACGTTGCACTTTCGCTGCCTCTCGCTTTCGAAATTCTTCGGCAAATACGGCCTCTAAAAACTGTGCCGGCGTGTCGTAGTCTACAGTTTCATAGATATCTGCGACATAAGCCAACCGCAATGTTTTACACATCTCACGTAACGTCTCACTCATAAGTTAACACCCCCGCATCAGACGGAGCCAATGAGTCATAGCTTGCCCAATCGACACCGTAGGCATCATCTGTTTTATTTTGAAATAATTCATAGAATTCCTGATTGATACTTTGCATATCACGTGTGACAAGTAGATTAGCCAACGCGTTTAACCGTTCTTTTCTGAGTGATAAATCTTCTACTATAAGATAATCTTTGATTCTGACAGGTAAATACTTCGCATATCTGGAATAAGGCACGACCCTGGGTTTTCGTATCCATTCTTTGACGACTGTATGCCACGGAATAGCCCGGCGTTTATTCATGTACGGTCGATAATCATCGATTAGTATCTCACCATCTTCAGTGACGGCTTTATATCGGTCCCATGTCAATATTAAATACAACCTTGGATAATTGGCTGCTTTAGGAATATGTATCCGAGTTTGATCCAATGTGACTTCGTTATACTTATTCACTTTAACTTCCATTTCTTTAAAGACTGGATACGCGGCCGTCGCCAAATGGAGTAGATATTTGAATTCATCTTGCCATAATACTGATATCAACACATTCTTTTCATAATGAAGCCGGGTTCTATCTTGAATCAACTGCTTCCGAAGCCTATCGGTTAAAGTTTCGAAGCTCTCCATCACTGGCGATGCACTAAAGAAATTGTACCGCACATAGCCGACCTTATTTTCAACGCTGCCCTTCTCATGGCCACTTCTCGGATTACATACCTGCACATCAAAACCATAATGATTCTGGAACTGGATGAACGCATCCGTTAATTCTGCGTCTCCAAACTTTGAACGAATCTTTTTAACAGCTGGCGTTAAATTATCAATCCGAATTTGTTTCGGAACACCGCCACATTGTTCGAACAATATCTTTAAACCATGCAGAAAACACTCTTGGTTCTCTCCAGGCAAGGGGACAGCGAACGCCGTATTACTATAAGGGAAAGACATGACCAATGTATGAACATCAACGAATGCACCATCTTTCACAGTTTCCATGACGCCGAAGTCGACCTGGGCTTCTCCAGGTGGATGTTCCAAACGATCATATCCTTTGTCATGGCTGTCTTCACTGTGACTGTTTTTCCATTCATCAATGAAGTAACATACCGTTCGATAGGATCCTTTAAATCCGTGAGTAGTCAGTTCTTCAAATATTTGTTTCTTATTTCGTCTGAGTTTACGTTTCAAGCGCCGGTCTTCGAATAACCAGCTCGACACAATCTCTCCCCATTGTTCTTCATACATCATTCCGGATTTTCTGTTGCGTTTTGATTCAGGTAATTGATCCTCATCTGCATATTTCTTAGCGGTACGCCAATTAATTCCGAGCGTTTTTTGTATTTCTGATATGGATAGTCCTTTAGTGTTTCTTAAGTGTTTGATACAATTAATATCGGACATTGCTAGCATCCTTCCAACCTCCACTGTGTTATTGATTCGACACCAATAACGGTAGAGGGACTTGGGGTGACTGGCAAGTCTTTTTTTATTATCTGCACCAAATTAAATCAGTGCAGGACTCTGCATGTTTACCTTGCAAAGCTCTGCACTTTTATTTTGCCATACACATCCTATGAGGGAGGTTATTGTTAAATCAATGAAAGTAGGCGTTTTTTTATGTCAAGAACGAGAAGAACATTTACCCCTGAATTTAAACTACAGATGGTCCGATTATTTGAAAATGGTAAATCAAAATCTGAAATTGTACGGGAGTATGATCTCACGGCTTCAGCTTTAGATAAATGGGTTAAAAATCATCAGAACACAGGTTCATTTAATCATATTGACAATTTATCTGAAGAAGAGCGCGAACTCAGAAGACTTCGCAAAGACATTCAACAGTTAAAAATGGAAAACGAGATTCTAAAGCAAGCAGCGCTGATCATGGGACGAAAATAGAAGTCATTCGTAAGAATGCACACAAATATTCAGTGTCAGCAATGTGCAAAGTCCTGCAAATCTCTAGAAGTACCTATTAAACAAAGGACCAACAAGCAGTGTGAGCGCGATAACGATATCAATGAAACGATTATTCAGGTATTTAATTCAAACCGAAAATGTTTTGGTACCCGAAGAATAAAAAATGCGTTACATAAACTAGGTTTGACAGTCTCGAGAAGACGCATCGGTCGGGTCATGAAACAGAACAATCTGGTGTCAACCTATACTATCGCAAGCTATAGGCCCTATCCGTCGAAGTCGAACGAGCGTCTGATCACGAATGGTCTAGACCGAGATTTTAACAGAGCACAACCAATGGAAGTCATTGTCAGTGATTTAACATATGTAAAAGTAGCAGGAAAATGGCATTACATATGTGTATTTATTGATCTCTTTAATCGAGAAATTGTTGGGTACAGTGCAGGTTCAAGAAAGAGTGCTGAGCTGGTCTTGTCATCAATCAGCACCATTAAGCATGATTTAAGAGATGTGCAGATGTTTCACACAGACAGAGGAAAGGAGTTCGATAACCAGCTGATTGATGAAGTTTTAGATGGCTTTGATATTGAAAGATCACTTAGTATGAAAGGCTGTCCTTATGACAACGCTGTGGCTGAAACCACGTTCAAAGCGATGAAAACTGAATTTATTAACCAATATACTTTTATATCATTAAAACAATTAAACATCGAACT
The DNA here is from genome assembly GCF_000756715.1 of Jeotgalicoccus saudimassiliensis. Taxonomy (NCBI): domain Bacteria; kingdom Bacillati; phylum Bacillota; class Bacilli; order Caryophanales; family Staphylococcaceae; genus Jeotgalicoccus; species Jeotgalicoccus saudimassiliensis. The sequence goes on along the minus strand of NZ_CCSE01000001.1, from coordinate 1,864,258 downwards.
ATTCGACTACGTAAACTGGTATAACAATATTAGACCCCATGGTGCATTGAATTATCTCACGCCAAAGGAGTATAAAGAAAACTTCTATAAAAACTGTCTAATATTCTGTTGACACACCAAAAGAATGAAATGAATAAAGAAGAGAGTGCCTTAAACAACTAATGGCTGAATGAAACGTGATATATCAGATCTAAATCTGATATATCACGTTTCTCTAGGCTTTTCATTTATATTAATAAAAAAAACCATATCCATAATGATAGGGCAAAGTCATCCTCCCGAGATAACTTTGTAAGTAAAATAACTCACAAAACGGAGTTAGCTTAATTATTTCAGTAAAGCAATTCGACACTATTTAATTTTTTATACTTTTAAATAGTGATTCTGCTAAGAACCGTTCATTATTAAGCTTTTTTCGCTTAGTGACTGTGCTTACACTTTAATATTATCAACAATTAATCTAGAGATATTCTCATGAAATAAAACCACCGTCTAGCTTATTTTGAAAAACGGAAAATTAATTAAGCCCCCCATTGGTCAATTATGTTATCTACACTTGTTAACCAAGCAGTCGAGTCACTTCCAGCAGCTACGTGTCTATTAAAGATTTCAGACAAAAGTGTCTGGAAATCCTTATGAGTTACTCTTTTTCCTCTATTATTCAATTCCTTTACTTTCTTTAATACGTCTACATATTGGTTGATTGTAAGTGGTACTATTTTTTGAGTTTTTCCCTCATATCCCATCTTCACACTCATCCAAAACGTATTTAGAGTATCACGATGAATACTTGGTGCAATGAATAAACAGTAGTTCTCCATTGTATTAATATTTTTACGTTCTTCAAAATCTCTCAAATGTCTCATTACAGGTTGTCCTTCATTAATCCACTGGTCTCTTCCTCTTAGAAGAGTCACTTCGCAAATCATATTAAATGAAGAATAAAAGCATTCTATGTCAGGATTATTCCCTGCTGCCGTGAACAACGGTATATTGTCATCTCCAACTGAGTAGTTCGGCGCTATTTCTTTTGCATCATCCAGGGCCATTAATGACATAGTAATATAATACTCTAAATTAAGAGGATCTTGTCCGCTAATACTTTTCTTCCTATTAGCTAATTCCGTCAGTTTATTAATGTAAAGATCAATGTTGTGGAGACTTCTTTCTCTTAATATCGTCATATCATTTTTAAGTGTTTTTATTATTTCTCTAAGTTGAGCAATTTCTCGATTATAGTCATTAATAGTGTTTAAACTTTTCTTGGTTAATAAAAATTGGTGTAACACATGACCTTTATATTGTTTATTTAATTCAGTTTGTAATGAGTCAGCCTGCTTCAATAAGTTTTCATAGACAGCTTTTAAATCATCTAAATTTTCCCATGGAAGGGCCGGTTGATTAATATCTGACATGTAACTTAGATAACTGTCTGAATCAGAGAAATAAATAGAGCTACCATTAAAGTTCTCTAAAAGGCTCTCTATTTCCACTATTCTTGTAGGAGCTAAATCTACATACCTTCCATTGCCTCTGTAGTAGAGTAACTTTGTTTGTCTAAAATACCTTATAGCGGAGTCTCCATAGTCACTGAGAGTATTAACTTTTACTTCTATCTTCTTTTTATCACTTCTGTCTAAATTGAAAATTTCAATGGCTTTTTCTACAAACCTTCTTTCAACATAACTGTGAGCTTCATTTTTGTCTAAAGATCTTTTTTCCATTCGAAAGTCTATTATATTTTTAACTGTTTCACTTATATCACGATAATCAATTAGTGTTGTAAGAAATAGAGAGAACTCCTCTTTAGAGACTCCTACTGCTTTCTCACCAAGTGAATTCCATTCTTTGTTTACTTTATTGATTACATGCATGACTGCAATGAAAGGAATGATATCGAGTTCTTTGTATCCTCTATCGATTGGGTTGGGTAGTTGCCATTTCAGAAAATATCTAAAAAAAACAGAAACCAAATCCACTTCATCATTTAGAAGTTTTTTTCCTAATTCAGTAATCTTAACAACGCCCATAGATTCTTTTGCGATTGCTAAACCCATTTTAGTGATATTACTGACTGCTGTTCTTCCACGGAAAGCGTAAATAAGTTCCTGGTCATCTGCAAAACTTTTATTTTTATAGTGGACTTGACTTAATATATCTTTTACCTCTTCGTCAGTAAAATCTTCCGGATCTTCATATTTTTTCTTGTAGTAACCAGATATACCTGTGGGCGTATACTCTTTAGTTTTTATAAGCTCTTTAAAGAATAAGGCTTGAGCTTCTACATTGAACTGTCTTCCTTCAAGTCTTGATAATGCTTTTAAAAACCCTACAATTCTTTCTGGATTTCTTACAGTAGTGCTTATACTCCATGTACCCGGCATAATATCTCTCTCCTAAATTTATAAGAATTCGCTTCCATAATATTTTTTATTATCGTCGAAATTCTTGAAGAAATCTTCATCATATTTTTTGCATTTAAAATCAATAAAATACTTTTTTTGAGTAGCGGCATACTGGTTCATATCTTTTAACCAGCCTAAAAAAACATTTCTACTCATAGAGTATTTTCTTTCGGCTAATATTCCTTGTTCAACATCTAAATCCAATACTTCGATTATAGAAATACGTTCATTAGAGTCATCGCTATAACTAATCAGCAATAGTTTTCCATTAAAAAATTTTTTTGTTCTCCATAATGAAATAAACTTTTGTTTGTTGTCATTTGATTTTTTAGTCCAAGAATATCTCATGGGATGTGCTTGTATATTATTAACAAAATTACTTTCTCTTTTTAAAAATTCATATATTATGTATTCGTTTGTTGATGAAATAAATTGAAATAAATCTAAGTCAAATCCTTTAGTCGGATCACTTCCTAACAAGCTCTTAGTCAGTTCTAAACCGTTATCGTCATCAAATTGACTGTCTTCATAAATTGATTGCAATAAGCTGTTTACATAACTATCTAAGTGAGTGGATCGGACTGAGCCTAGCCCTTTCGAGTTACTTTGTCCATCTATATTATTTAAACATTTGAACCAAGACCGTAATTCTACATATGACCAAACTTCTCCAGAAATACCGTTTGAATTTAATTCAATCTTAATATATTTATTTCGATCTTTTTGGTAAAAGATAAAGAGTCTAATAACTGTGTCTATTCTTTTTAGAAAGTTTATTTTACTATTCTCTGTCTTAGAAAGCGAATTGGATAAAGATTGCCATAAATCATCTGGTTGAAGCAGTTCATTTTCATTTTTAAAGAGAAGATCAATGTTTTCTAATTCCATAAACTCGTAGAAATAATAAAGGTCATTTTTTTTACTATATTGAACTCTATCTATTGTATATAACATCTCTTCACACTCCCTTACTAGACCATAAATCCTATAATTTTATTATAATTCTAATCATCTGTTTATTATATACATTTATAGGAAGAAAAGTAAAAAGTCTTCTCATTTTCACTGAGAAGACTAAAATCATTTAATATAGTTAGTAATCAAAACTTCCGATGTGTTCGAGGTTTTTTCTTTAATTTGATAATTTGAATTCCTATAATTATAGTCCAAGTAGTTTATATAATACTTAGCTGCCCAATTTTTTAAGATAAGATTCTCTTTTCCTTTATGTTCGAGTACATTAGAAAGGGCAAATTTTATGCCTTTAGCATTCAATTCATCTAGTAAGTTCAATAATTCTTTTTCTTCAGTTTCAGTCCATCCATTTTGTTCATTATAAGTAGCAGTCGAAATTAAGTATGGCGGATCGGCATACAGAAAGTCTCCTTGAGATAAATCAATACTCATTTCTCTAAAATCTTCACATCTAAAGATCATGTCATTTTTTTTAATAATCTCTATGAATTTTGTAACATTTGTTTTTATTTTTTCGTTAAAATCCCTTTTCCCTACCGGAATATTATAATTACCCGCTTTATTGAAGCGAATTTGATTATTGAAACCGAATATAGTAAGTACAAAAAAGACCAAATCAAAGTAAAAACTATTTTCAGCTTTATTATTATAATAATCTCTTAATTTTTTGTAGTTTTCTTTATTATAAACTGATAACCCACTAGCTGAGTCACAATTATAATGATGATAACCATATAGAGAGGTATTAGTTAAACCGAATTTATTTATGATATCCTCTATAGCAGAAAAAACTTCTTCTTTGCTTAACACCTTTAAAGTGTTGAACAATCGAATAACTTCTTCTTGTTTATCTATACAATAAATAGTCTCTTTTGCCTCAATATTGATTGCAACATTAGCTCCTCCACAAAACAAATCAATAAAATTATTTATATCATCAGGAAAATAAGGAATTATCTGCTTGAGAAGTTTATGCTTTCCTCCTGTGTAATTAAGGCAAGATTTTATATATTTCATATCTGTATTCGGCATTATCCATCACCCATCTATTTTGCAGAGATATAGTAATTCTTTGTGACCCTCAATATTAGTCTTTCCGGTTGTGTAAACTTTAAAGTCTGTTTCAAAAACCTGTACTTCTCCTCTTTTTTGAAGAATTTCCACTATCTCTTCAGAAGAAATCTTAGCATTTGATCTACCTACGCCTTTTTCCGCCATGTTATTATATGACACTAGAATATACTTTCCATGAATATTCGAAACTAAATCCTCGAATGCTTTTGGAGCTTTTTGAGTACAATAATCACTTTTGATATGTGCCCTATCCACCATTTTTTTAGCAACGCCAACGACTTCTTGTTCTTTCCATTCTGCTATATTCTCTAGAAGGTGATAAGCATCTCCATATTGTCGAGAGTTGTATGGGGTATCAATGTAGAATAAATCTGCACTAATTTCTCTCACTAGTATATTGGCATCTTTTTGATAAATTTTGTTCTCTTGATTCTTAATTCCATCAATTTCTGGTACTAATAAATTTAGTTTCCCCAAAGAATCTAATTTTCTTCTATATGCGTCATAATGTCCCACAGTATTGGCTACTTTATCCATAGCGTAAAGCAACGAAGTAATAAGAATTGCCTTTTCTCGGAATGTTAAAGAATCCGATAATTGTTCAATACACTCTCTTATGTAACCAATTTTTCTAGCATTGTCTTCTGTGAAATAGGTGCCGCCAAAATGTTTTGAGACATAGTTCTCTTTAGTAACAACTACATTATTGAAATCCTTAATAATATTTTCAAGTTTTTTATAATCCACTTCTTCGCTGCTAAACCATGTCCAATATGACAAGTAATTTGAATATAATATATCGTTGACTATTATTTTCTTGCCCTCAGCTTTGAATCTATCAGCAACTACTCCTGTTCCACCGAAAATATCTGCAACCGTATGAACATTTTCACAGTTTTCCTCAACAACTTTAGAAATAAAATTTAATAATTTATATTTACTTCCTAAGTATCGTCGGTTGTTTATATTGAATTTCGTATTTTTTATGGCTGGAATAGACAAATTTACCTCTTTTCCCTTAATGATATTCGATATTTCTTTTACATGTTCTTCAGTCCACATTCTCCAACCTCTCCAATCTTTCTCTGGAGGAGACACGTTTCCCTCTCTAATCCAGTTATAGAGAGTTTGCCTTGATAATTTAAATTGCTCTAATAACTCTTTAGTACGTAGTTGTGTACTCATTTTCTCACCCCTTTTAAGCAACAAGGCATCACTTCACTTTTACTACTTTGTATTGTATCACTATCACCGAAATTTTTGCATACCTTTAATCAAATTCTTATGAATTTTTATTCCTCCAATGCTAATAATACATTAAGGTAGTCCTCTATTTTCAATAGGAACACCCGATGGAACAATCATAAAAAATATATGATTTTCTACATAAAGGGACATTTAAGTACTCAAATATGAGGTTTTAGCTTATTAAACGTTTAAAAACATATCAAGAGCTAATTCATCACCAGCCTTCTTTTATCCATTCCTTTTACCTTCGTTCAAAGTATGTTACCCCTTTGATTATTAAATAACTTTAACAGAGTCAATCAATTAATAGACTCTCAAATATTTCGTCTGTAATTTTTGATCTCTGGTGTGTCAACAGAATATTAGACAGTTTTTATAGAAGTTTTCTTTATACTCCTTTGGCGTGAGATAATTCAATGCACCATGGGGTCTAATATTGTTATACCAGTTTACGTAGTCGAATAGTTCGATGTTTAATTGTTTTAATGATATAAAAGTATATTGGTTAATAAATTCAGTTTTCATCGCTTTGAACGTGGTTTCAGCCACAGCGTTGTCATAAGGACAGCCTTTCATACTAAGTGATTTTTCAATATCAAAGCCATCTAAAACTTCATCAATCAGCTGGTTATCGAATTCTTTTCCTCTGTCTGTGTGAAACATCTGCACATCTCTTAAATCATGCTTAATGGTGCTGATTGCCGACGAGACCAACGCAGCATTTTTTCTTGAACCTGCACTGTACCCAACAATTTCTCTATTAAAGAGATCAATAAATACACATATGTAATGCCATTTTCCTGCCACTTTTACATAGGTTAAATCGCTGACAATGACTTCCATCGGCTGTGCTCTATTAAAATTTCTGTCTAGACCATTCGTGATCAGACGCTCATTCGATTTCGATGGATAGGGATTGTAGCTTGCGACAGTGTAGGTTGATACTAGGTTGTTCTGTTTCATGATCCGACCAATACGTCTTCTCGAGACTATCAAATCTTGTTTATGTAACACTTTTTTTATTCTTCGGGTGCCAAAACATTTTCGATTAGAATGAAATACCTGAATAATCGTTTCATTAATATCGTTGTCTCGCTCATACTGCGTATTAGTTTTATGTTTATTAATTTCAAAATAATAGGTGCTTCTAGAGATTTGAAGGACTTTGCACATTGCTGACACTGAATATTTGTGTACATTCTTACGAATGACTTCTATTTTCGTCCCATGATCAGCGCTGCTTGCTTTAGAATATCGTTTTCCATTTTTAACTGTTGATTGTCCTTGCGAAGTCTTCTGATTTCACGCTCTTCTTCAGATAAATTATCGAGATGATTAAATGAGCCCGTGTTCTGATGATTTTTAACCCATTTATCTAAAGCTGAAGCTGTGAGATTATACTCCCGTACAATTTCAGCTTTTGACTTACCATTTTCAAATAGTCGAACCATTTGTAGTTTAAATTCAGGGGTAAATGTTCTTCTCGTTCTTGTCATAGTAAAATCGCCTACTTTCATTGATTTAACAGTAACCTCCCTCATGGGAGTTGTCCAATCAAGTGTAGACGATTCACTAATATGAGCTACCCTATTATATGTTATCCCTGGTAAATTACTACTATATTGACCATCTTGATTCCTATCTATTTTCAACCCTCTTCTTAAGAGTTGTTGAGTTTCATTGTAAACTTCACTCTATAATATCTCTTCTGGTACTGTCCAAAACTTTATGCCTTTTAATACAGCTTTATCTTCCTTATTCTTTTGAAAAACAACAAATAACCATTGAGTAGCCTCTAATTTGACTTTTAACTCTGAATCATCAAAAGCAGTAGCATATGCTTCTTCAAAATCAAAATTTTCAAAAGACATATGTTGAACTAACTTCTCTTTTTCATTATATGTTACTGTTTTAAATCGGATATAGAACTTTGAAAATTCTTCAATTTTATTCAATTGAGTTCCTGTTATACCCAACATTTCACTGACTAAAAGTTGCAGATAATGTTTAGCTTTACTTAAAGTATATTTAAAGGATTTTGCTATATCCTCATCTGTCTTCCCAATATACTTTGTAAAATATTCACTAATAATCTCTTCTCTAGGATTCTGTATGAGTTTTTCAACGGTTGTAAAGGATATTTTCGCTATTAATATATTATCTAACCAGAGATGTGACGTAACCCTTCTTTAAAGAATATGCTCTTGTTTTTGCAGGGATATCTGAAAAGGGTTGACTTCTTGTTGCCCCAGGAGCACCTTTCGTGGCAGCCCCGAGTATATTAGTATCTCTTTCAGACAATTCATCCGCTTGTCCCATTTTTATTTTATTCCTTATTACATCCCAATCTTTCTTTATGATTTCTAAATCCTTTTCACTAGATTCATGTAATACAGTTCTTTCTATTCTAAAATTTGCATCATCAGGCTTGTTGTTTGCACCTAAAACATAAGTATAGAAAAAAATTAATAACTTATTATTCTTTTTCCAGAAGCTCGATTCATAAAAGTCTTTGGTAACTTCTGAATTATAATTTATCATGCCTAAAGATATTCTTTCTTTCGCTACTATTTGATCACTTGCATTTTCGATAATATAAATTATTGTAACAATTTTACAGAATCCAATCAAAATATTCAGAGAAAAAAGAGTATATAAAAAGTCCATTTAAATGGACTTAAAATAATTCTATTTGTGAAGTTCCTTCCGGATAATCCAACTCTATTTTTTCAATCTCATTACCTAATCGAGTAACAAGCGGGACAACTAACGCATTTCCCATACAAAAGTATCTAGCTCTGTCTGACATTGTATCAGTCCAATTATCAGGAAAACCGTTTAATCGTTCTGCCTCAATAGGGGTTATTAATCTTCTTTTACCGTCTTGTTCAATGATGTGCGTACTTCTATTAGATGTTCCTTCACTTGTCAACATTGTCCGTCCTGGTAAGTCTAATGAGTCTACTTCGCTCATTCCACCTTCTGAATAGATATACTTAAAGCCCTCTTTCGATGTTCTCTCAATCTTTTTACCACCACGCATATACTTAAACTTCTCTATCTTAGCATCGTCCAGAATGAATTTATCCTCTACTTCTTCTTCAAGAATATCTTTTAGTGGAATTGCTTTCTCGTAAATAGGTATCGTATCAATAGTCGTTACTTCACCGTTTCTCATAATTCCTGAGTTAAAGAATTTATATGAAAACTCGTCAGAAACTTCTACAATATCATTAGATAGTGTTACAGAACCTACTCTATTTTTATTTGGTACTGGCTCTACAGCGAATGCCCTTGCAAAAAGCCCATTCTTATATATCATTTGTTCATTGTTATAATTATTCATTTCTTTTGAATAAGTCATATTTCTACGATATGCAAAAATAAATACCCTTCTTCTTCTCTGAGCATTTCCGTAGTCAGCAGCATTAATAACCCGCCACTCAACATCGTAACCTAACTCATTTAATGTAGATAGCATAACTGCAAAATCTCTACCACGTTGTGATGACGGAGATTTTAATAATCTATCCACATTCTCTAAGAGTACATACTTCGGAATTGTATTTTGAATAACTCTAACTATCTGCCAAAAAAGTACACCCTTTTTCCCTGCTATACCTAACTCTCCACTCAGTGATCTAGCTACGGAGTAATCTTGACAAGGAAAACCACCAACTACAAGGTCTGCATTTGTCTCAGCTAGTTCTCTGTCACTAACTTCAGCAATATCTTTATTACTATGTATGCCAGTATTAAATTTTGTACTATAGCAATCAAATGCATGCTGTACTTTTTTTCCAGGCTCCCATTGGTTCCCCCAGGTTACTTCGAACATTTTGTTATTAGTATTTTCAAGTCCAATCCTAAAACCACCGACACCTGCAAAAAGCTCAGCCACCTTAAGTTTTTGCAATATTAACTCCTCCATCTCGCTCTTTTCATGTTATAAAATTATACCATAGAGCCCGATTAGGATCAACTTTATTGTTTAAAGTTCTTTATAAAATACTTGATACAATCTCACCATTTTCATTTATATACTCACCTATTTTCAGTTCTGTACCGCTATGTAGTTTTATGAACCCTTTCGTTGTATTTCCTTTTTTGCGATGCGTTATTTCAAATGTTTCTGGAGATTCAATTCCAATAATAATCATTGGGATTGTTAGTTGGTTCATTAGGGGTTTACATTGCTCACAGTATCCTTCAAAGGTACCAATTGCATTATCAAAACCACCTGTTCTCTTCATGTCCTTAGTAACTGTAATTATTATTCCAAAGTTAGTTTGGAATTTCTTTTCTACATGATTTAATTCAGAAGCCAAAACTGGTTTCATTAAATTTACCGTTGTAGCTGAACTGTGATTAAATGCAACCTCTAAAGAAAAATGAGGTGGTGAAACAAAATCTAAACGCCAATCTCTTGTAGTTGCATTTAATTTAGAATCTTTAAATATTTGACTCTCAGTCTCCCAACCTAAGTTTGTTAGACGATTTTTTATTAACTTATTAATAGTTTTTGCTAAACTTTTACCACTATTCAATGTTTGATATGCATTTATCAAATCTTTTTCTGAAATGTTTTTTAACACATTACAAAGTTCTACGAATTTCTCTGAAGCACCGTCCATATCATTTACAATTTCTAATCCATATCTGTGAGATTTCATTATAAACTGCATATTATCACCATATTTTATAAATTTTATACAACTATAACATGAGTAAATATTTTTCTATCGAAATTTACCAATAATATGGAATATTTATTGAGGTAATTTTTTTATAGATTTATAATAGTAGAGGAATTAAAAATGTTTCTACTTCATAGAAAAATGGGGATATATACTTTGAAATCATACAGTCAAGCCAAAAAAGAAGCCAAATTACTCTTAGATTATATTAAATTGATAGAACAATTTGAGATTAATACCTTAAGTGATTTAATAATATATCAATATGCTATTCATAATAGTATTAGCAAGGTTATTAAGGCAATTAAATCTCAGAACACCTCATTCTCGTTTAGTATTGAGTACGAAAAAATCACTTCCAATTTTATTAAAAACACAATACTTTCCACACCTCAGAATCAGTTACACTCAACAATTAAAAAAGGTTACTTAAGAAAAACGAAGCCTCAGAGGAATAGTAAAAATCAATATAAATAAATTTGAGAATCAGACGAAATATCTTGTCTGATTCCCAAATGCGAGTCTAGTATGCTAACTCTCTTAATCTTTTGTAATTATAAAATAGCAACTTATGATTTATACTTCATCACATACTCATTATTCTCTTCATCAAACTCTCCATATTCAAATCCAAGCGACTCCAGCAGTTTCCCCATCACGTCATTGCCTTTAACATAATCCGCAATGAGCACATCAAACCTGCTGTCCGCTTCAAATTGCTTCATCACTTTCTCCACAATCGCTCTGCCGTATCCTTTGCCCTGATGGTCCTTATCCACCATCATCCGCCAAATCATTAATTCTTTTTCTTCCTCGTCTTCATCCAGCAGCACAAATCCTACCACCGTTTCACCATCCTGCACCGCATACGGAAACACGTCTCCTGCTTTTCTATAAAGATACGCATCCGCAATCGATCTCACATTCGGTGCTATAAATTTGGCTTGGTTCTGCTCGTCTGTCACTTTCAGCTTCAACACCGCTTCATAGTTCTCTTCATTTATCTCAACAAATTCAACCATCATTCAGTCCCCTATCAAACCGCTTCACTCACCGCAAAGTAATTTTCCTGCCCGTCGTTAAAGTTAAATGTCTTCATCCCCGGTATCTCCACCAGTTCTCCGACATTGACACCTTTTTCTTTCAGCTCCTCATACACCGCTTCAATATTCTCCACTTCAAACATTAATGACGGCGTTTCCCTGCTCACTTCCGGACTGTATTTCTCGATAAATTCCAACGGAAACATCACGATCGTCGTTTCTGATTCAGCATCCGGCGCCACTTCATATCCTTTATAGTTCTCCATCAGATCCAGTTTTTCTTTCACCGTAAAGCCCAATTGATTCGTCCAGAAGTCCACCGCCATATCGATATCTTTCACATACAGCATGACGTTCGCCAGTTTTTTTATCATTCAATCAGTCCTTTTATAAAGATTACACTCTCCGGTGTTTCTTCAGCCCTAAAATACTCAGCACCGTAAAGCCAATAATGAACAGTGCTAAAGCCAGCAGTTCATTCCAAATATACGACCAGCTGTTTCCTTTAATCATTACTTCGGTCAGCGCGTCTCCCGCATATCTCAGCGGAAATCCATAGCCGATGTTATTAAACCAGTCTCCAATATAGTCAAAAGGAATTAATCCCGATAGAAATATCTGCGGCACAGTGACTAAAAGAATCAGCACCATCATACGGACTTCGCTTTTCGACAGCAGCGCGATCAGCATACCCGCTGCCGCACCGCTGAATGAGAGCAGTATATAAATGACAAACACCCATACCATACTCCCGGCAATCGTTACATCCAGCAGGTAAATCGAATACAGCACCAGCAGGACTGTTTCCAGCAGGATAAACAGACCGAGTCCCGTTAAATAACCGAGAATCACCTCACTCCGTCTGATTGACGTTGCCAGCACCCGTTCCAGCGTGCCTGACACGCGTTCCCGAAACAGTGTAATACTGGTAAAGACCAGCACAAAGAAAAACAAAACCAGACCTGTCAGTATCGGGAACATTTTTTCAAAATACGTACTTGCTGAATCACCGTATAGAAAAGATGTTTCAATTTCAATCTTCGGAATCTCGGCCTCTTCCGGCAGAGCTGCCATAATTCCCTTCAGTCTTTCATCCTCCACAGCACGGACACCTGTCTCAACCGCCTGTTCTGCAGCAGCTGTTTTCGGCGGGTCTTCATTTTTATAAGTGACATTAAGTCCCTTGTCTTCCATGCTGGCAAAGGCGTCCAGTTCATGGGTATCGAGCAGTGTGTCAAGCACCGGTGTCAGTTCATAGATCAGAACTTCCACATCTTCCGGCAGTCCTTCTGTAAAGGTCGGGTCCATCGTATCCGGTACGCCTATACGTATATCCGTTTCATTTTTGACATCAAAAACCAGATACATCAGCGTAATGACAACGAGCGGCGCCAACAGAACCCACAGCAGCATTTTAACATTACCAAGCATACTCCTGAATGTCTGCACAGCAATTGTCCCGACCCCCGTCATGTAACCGCCTCCATATTTATGAACACTTCTTCGATTGAAGCTGCTTTATATTCATTCATCAATGCTTCAGGCCGCCCTGCTGCCACTATTCTGCCCTTATTAAGAAGCACCACTCTATCGTATTGTTCGACTCCGCTCATCCCTTGAGTTGCTGCGATAATGCCCGCATCTTCATCTGCGAGCGTCCTCAGATGATTCCATACCGACAATCTCAGCTCTGGATTAATCCCTGCCCCGGGCTCATCCAGCACAATCAATTTAGGACTGCCAAGCAAAGCAATAGCCAGTGACAGTCTCCGCTTCATGTCCCCTGAAAACTTCGATACCTTGTTACTCCCAGTTTCATGCAGTCCAACCAGCTTGAGGTTTTTATCGATTTCGCTTTTAAGTTCTTGTCCTTTAAGGTTTTTCAGTTTGCCGAAAAACACCATATTCTCATGCGCTGTCATCGTTCCGTAAATTGCTGCTTCCTGGCCCATATAGCCAATCTTACTCAGCATTTTCCGCTTCGGCATCTGTTCATCCAGCACATGTGCTTTTCCGTCTGTTAAATCTTCCATACCAATCAGGCAGCGGATACACGTTGTCTTGCCGGATTCCTCCGGGCCGATCAGTCCAACTATTTCTCCGGCTTTAACAGTTAAATTAATATCAGTCAGCACCTGATTAAAGAAAAATTTTTTATCAGCATCCTGCAGTGAAGCAATTATTTTAGTCACAGTTATCACGACCTTTATGTATACAATTATACTGACAATTACCCTCTCTTACATTCACTTAAGCATATAACAAATATTGTAAATCTGACAAATAAAAAAAGCTGCACGATGTAAAAACATCGTACAGCTTTTATACAGTTAATGATTCCGAGTGGGATTGAACCACCGACCTCTTCGATGTCAACGAAGCGCTCTCCCGCTGAGCTACGGAATCGTAATATTGACTACTTATATACTTTAAGCCAGTTCTGAAAATAAATCAACTTATACTAAGCATTTTATATTTCCTGAATATTATAATTTTTATGTCAATGAGTTTTAATATGTGCTAATCTATAGCCAGACAAAGGGGAGGTTTACTATGGATAAAAAGTTAAGAAGAAAAGTATTATCAGCAAGTCTGATTGGTTCATCGATTGAATGGTTCGACTTTTTCCTGTATGCAGCTGTTGCAAGTATTATTTTTAATACGCAGTTCTTCGTTACAGATGATGCGTTCCTGTCGACGATTCTGGCCTATTTCGGTCTTGCATTGTCATTCTTTATACGTCCTTTAGGGGGAGTCATCTTTGCACATATCGGTGATAGAATCGGACGTAAGAAAACATTAATTATTACTTTAAGCTTAATGGGATTCGCAACTGCCGGAATCGGCTTGTTACCTACATACGCGCAAATCGGTATCGCAGCACCGCTGCTCTTACTCTTGTTCAGATTGATTCAGGGGCTCGGCATCGGCGGAGAATGGGGCGGCGCCCTGCTCCTCGCAACAGAATATGCGCCTAAAAAACAGCGCGGGCTGTTCGGAAGTTTTCCGCAGATGGGTATTCCTATCGGGCTGGTGCTCGCCTACGGATTCTTCTTCCTGCTGACATGGGCAATGCCTGAAGAAATGTTTCTCGCATGGGGATGGAGAATTCCGTTTATCTTCAGTCTGCTGCTCGTTGTTGTCGGCCTGTTAATCCGTAAAGGTCTCGATGAAACGCCGGCGTTTGTTCAGATGCAGAAAGAAGCAGCTGAAAAAAACGAAGTCAGACGTCTGCCGATCGTTGAAATTTTTAAGAAGCACCCGAAAGAAGTACTGATTACGACAGGTGCTAAATTTGTTGAAACCGGACCGTTCTATATCTTTACAACGTTCATCGTCGGTTACGGTGTCTCGAGTCTCGACGTATCATTCGAGTTTATGATGCTGTCGATTATGGCGGTATCTGTGCTCACGACGATTATGATTCCGGTTATGGGCAGTCTGTCCGACAGAATCGGACGGAGAAAGATGTTCCTGATTGGGGCAACGGCGATGCTGATTTACGCCTTCCCGTATTTCTTTATCGTGAATACACATGAACCGATGCTCGTTATTTTAGCAACATTTATCGGACTGGTTGTAATCTGGCCGCCGATTACGGCAATACTCGGCACGATGTTCTCCGAATCATTCAGTAAAGAAGTACGTTATACTGGAGTTACGCTCGGCTATCAGATCGGTGCTGCAGTTGCCGGTGGTTCTGCACCGCTTATTGCTGAATTCCTGATGAACCAGTTCAATGGTTCAAGCATTCCGGTGTCACTGTACATTGTTATGACAGCAATTGTGTCACTGATTGCAGTATTCGCAATGCGTGGAGAATCCGCACAGGATAAGGAAGACAGATTAATGAACGCCGAATAATACCAGATGGAGTGAATACATTGATTACACTGACAGACAAAGAAATAGAAGAAAAATATAAGATTAGTCACGCAATCAAAGACGTTAACGCGATTTTAAAAGATTACAATGAAGATAAGATCGTCGAATCAATCCGCACAGTGCTGCCTGCCGGAAAAGACAGCTCAATGCTGTATATGCCGTGCATCAGCTTAACGCAGCAGGTATCGATTATTAAAACAGTGTCGATTTTCCCGACGAATAAAAACCTGCCGACAACACAGGGGAACATTTTAGTTACGGACCTGACAGACGGCGCCCATAAGGCGACGATGGATGCCTCGTACTTAACGAGACTCCGTACAGGTGCGATGACTGCCATCGCCACTGATAAACTGTCACGCGATGACGCGAAAACATTAGGCGTTATCGGGACAGGAAACATGGCATTCGAACAGGTTTTAGGTGTTGTCGAAGTACGTGACATTCAGAGAATTTATCTGTTTAACCGTACTGCCGAAAAAGCAGAAGCGTTTAAAAAACGTCTCGAAGACTTTGGTATCTGGGCAGACATTGAGGTCATTGCAGACGTTGACGAACTCGTTAAACAAAGCGATATTATCAACTGTGCAACGCAGAGCAAAACGCCGGTTTACAACGGTGAACTACTTAAAGAAGGCACGCACGTAAACGGTGTCGGTTCGTTTACACACGAGATGAAAGAAATGGACCGTGCAGCAATTAAGCGCGCCGATCATATCTATGTCGATGATATGGACGGTATTAAAGACGAAGCAGGCGAGCTGATCGATGCGGTGGAAGCAGGCATCATCAGCTGGGACGATATCAGAGGCACACTTGCTGATATATACGACCAGGGCTACCTGCGCCAGAACAATACAGACATCACAATCTACAAATGCGTCGGCGCAGGGTACTTTGACCTTGCAGTCGCAGGCGGCGTTATGAAGATGTTCGCATAAATTTTGAATGATATTTAAGGAGGCGGATCCGGAAGGATTCGTCTTTTTTGTTTTTATTATAAAAAGGGATTGCTATGAGAGGTGTTCATAGACTTTCTAAACGTTACGGAGTTCTATGAAGAGTGTTCATAGACTTTCTAAACGATGCGAAGTTCTATGATGAGCGCTCATAGACTTTCTAAACGTTGCGGAGTTCTATGATGAGCGCTCATAGACTTTCTAAACGTTGCGGGGTTCTATGATGAACGCTCATAGACTTTCTAAACGCTGCGGAGTTCTATGAAGAACGCTCATAGACTTTCTAAACGATGCGAAGTTCTATGAAGAGTGCTCATAGACTTTCTAAACGTTGCGGAGTTCTATGATGAGCGCTCATAGACTTTCTAAACGCTACGGAGTTCTATGAAGAGCGCTCATAGACTTTCTAAACGTTGCGGAGTTCTATGAAGAGCGCTCATAGACTTTCTAAACGTTGCGGAGTTCTATGATGAGCGCTCATAGACTTTCTAAATGCTGCGGAGTTCTATGAAGAGTGCTCATAGACTTTCTAAACGTTGCGGAGTTCTATGATGAGCGCTCATAGACTTTCTAAACGCTACGGAGTTCTATGATGAGCGCTCATAGACTTTCTAAACGCCGCGGAGTTCTATGATGAGCGCTCATAGAACTTCAACAACACACTCCTCCCCCGATTTAACTCATTAACATATTTAAGGTATAATTTAATTAAGATAATCGTTTACTGATTTACCTGCACACCGATACTAAAAAGAAGGATGTGTTCTGATGCGTTTTTTAATTTTATCGTTTTTTATATTGCTTCTTGCTGCCTGCAGCAATGCCCAGCCGCTCGACGAACCTGAACCGGAAACTCAGGATGAAGAAACTGCCGAAGAGGAAACCAATAAGGAAGAAGATGCCTCAAAAAAAGAGGAGCAGCCTGAAGAACCTGAACTGGACCCTGCTTACGACAGCAGCGGCAATGTCGATGTGCTCTCTCCAAACTTCCACAAAGATTACCTGAACAACTATTATTACAACAGTTACGCCGGCATTGAGCGCGGCATGACTAAAGATGAGGTTGCGGGAGTACTCGGGAAACCTTCGGATGAAGATGATGTTCCTGTCGACGAAGTATTTAACGATATCGGCGTAAGATATGCTGAACCGGACGGAACTGTTACTCAGATTCTGATTACGCCGGATGAGGATATTACTCTCGACGAGGTCATTGAATCCTTCGGTGAACCGACACAGGATTTAGCGCCTGAAGATACAGGCACAACCGTACGTATTTTAACGTATCAGCCGGATGAGGATTCAAACTTCTACATCGCGGTTGAGGGCGATGAAGATGATAACGTCAGTCTGATTTATCCTGCTTATACATCCAACACTGAGGTTGTTACCGAAGAGAATGTGATGGATTTTATCCGCGCATATTACGATAAAAATGTCATCGATATATCTCTGATCAGCTTCGATGATCCGGTAATGAATGAAGAAGGTTATTTTGAAATCCCCTTCACGAACAATCACCACGGCTTAACGGGAACCTTCAGAGTATGGACATACGGTCAGGTTGAGTACATTAACGAGAACGGCGAATATGCATACGGCGAGTTCATTCCGTATGCCGATGGTAAAATCAAATAAGTTTCTTTAGGAGGAAACACTATGTGGCTGCTCATTATAGTTCTTGCCGGTATCGGCGCCAGCATTATCAGTAATTACCTTTCCCACAAACATAAGATGGAAAAACTCAAACTGCAGCAGATTGATAAAGAAATCGAACTCCAGCGGCTGAAACAGGAGAACTATCTGCTGGAGAATGAAGAAATGAAAGTTGTACTCGACCGTATTAAGGCGGATAACAAACGTCTTGAGGACGAAAAAAACAGCCCGTGGCTGATTCAGGAAACACGGGAGAGAAAGCTCGAAAATGCAGAATACTGAACTTATTTTAAATTGTAGAAAGCGTGACAATCATGATTGAATTTTTACAGCGCCAGTCCCGACATTTATACCCGGGCTATTTTGCAATGGTCATGGCGACCGGCGCTTTATCATTATCACTGTGGTATTTGGACATTCCGCTCGCAGCAGAAATGCTGCTGTATTTTAACGTATTTGTATATCTTCTGCTGCTCGTCCTGAACGGTGTCAGGCTGATGTTTAATACGCGCGATTTTCTGCAGGATCTGAACGACAACGGTAAGGGTCCCGGATTCTTTACACTGATTGCCGCTTCAGGTGTGCTCGGCAGCCAGTTCGTCATCATTAAAGATATGTTTACGGCCGGAGTGATTTTCTGGTATGCGGCTTTTATCGTATGGATTATTTTGATGTATACATTCTTTACTTTAATTATTATTAAAAAATCAAAACCGCTGGCCGATGAATCCGTCAACGGCGGCTGGCTGCTTGTCGTTGTGTCGACGCAGTCACTCGCTGTGCTCGGTACGCTTATAGCCGGCAGCAGCTTTACCGAAGTGATGTTATTTATTTCGTTATGCCTGTTCCTGCTCGGATGTGCGCTGTATTTAAATATTATTGCTTTTATCTTTTACAGGCTGATGTTTTTAAAAATTGAAGCAATGGCACTGACTCCTCCTTACTGGATCAGCATGGGGGCACTTGCGATTACAACGCTCGCAGGTTCTGTGCTGATATTGAACAGCGCAGGCATTGTCGCTGAGCTTGAAATTTTCATTAAAGGATTTACGCTGTTCTTCTGGGCACTCGGCACATGGTGGATTCCGCTGTTGATTATACTCGGCGTCTGGCGTCATATTGTTAACCATTATCCTTTATCCTATACACCGGATATGTGGGGAATGGCCTTCCCTGTTGCAATGTATACCGTGGGTACGGTCAACCTGTCGATGGCGCTGGAACTTGAGTTTCTGATGGTGATTCCAAAACTCACAATTTTTGCTGCAGTTATCGTCTGGCTGTTAATTATGACAGGACTCGTTGTGCATCACGGTAAAAGATTTAAAATTTAATAATGAATATGCAGGGCTCATTGTCACACTAACTCTTTTACTGTGACAGTGAGCCCCCTTCTTTGGCACACTAACTCCTTTACTGTGACAGTGAGCCCCCTTCTTTGGCACACTAACCCTTCTACTGTGACAGTGAGCTCACTTCTTTGGCACACTAACTCTTCTACTGTGACAGTGAGCCCTTCATCAGCACACTAACCCTTCTACTGTGACAGCGAGCTCCCTTCATCAGCACACCGCAAAGGTTTTTGAAATATTTAATCGGGTATACTCCGCATATATGATGAATGGAGTGTTTCAAATGAAATTATCCGATTATAAAATACCAAGCGGTAAAAATATTAACTTAAAAGACTATAAATGTTCCGAAGGTAAAAAAGAGGACAACGACTATATAAGAGAAAATATTATTCCACCGCTTGTTGAGAAGCTGAAAGAGCTTCACCTTAAACTGCATGCGGAAGAAAAAAACGGGATTATGGTTGTACTTCAGGCCATCGATGCGGCTGGTAAAGATGAGGCGATTTCATATATCTTCTCCAATCTGAATGCACAGGGACTGAAAGTCACGACGTATGGCAAACCGAGTGAAACAGAAGAAAAGCACGACTACTTGTGGAGACTTCACGACGGCGAGCCGGAACGCGGGCAGATTGCGATTTTAAATCGTTCGCATTATGAAGATGTTATTGCGACACGGATTCATGATCTGCTTGAAGACGGCGATGCAGAAATTGAAAAACGATACCGTCAGATTAATAATTACGAGCAGTATTTATCGGAAAATGGTTTTTCTGTTGTGAAGTTTTTCTTCAATATGTCGAAAGACGAACAGAAAGAACGCTTTTTAGAACGGATGAAAGATCCGGACAAACAATGGGAATTCTCGTTCTCGGATGTTGAAGAGCGGAAAAAATGGGATGACTACCAGCAGGTATTTGAAGATATGCTGAACAATACGTCAACGCAGCACAGTCCGTGGTATATACTGCCGGCAGATGACGAATGGCATACGAGACGCATTATTACAGAAGCGATGATTCACGTGCTGAAAGGCATCGATCCGAAATTCCCCGAAATCTCCGGTGAAGATAAGAAGAAACTCGATGAGTATATTAAAGGGCTGGAAAACGAGTAGGATAAAGAGCTGAATCCATTACGGAT
Source organism: Jeotgalicoccus saudimassiliensis (assembly GCF_000756715.1). Taxonomy (NCBI): domain Bacteria; kingdom Bacillati; phylum Bacillota; class Bacilli; order Caryophanales; family Staphylococcaceae; genus Jeotgalicoccus; species Jeotgalicoccus saudimassiliensis. Next base: position 1,843,818 of record NZ_CCSE01000001.1, on the reverse strand, counting down.
TCAGCTCTTTTACATATTTGAAGCCCTCCACCGCGCGCCCGCCCCAGCTCCAATCAGGCACAAAAAACCCCCTCTCACATGAGAGGGGCGAATATATCTGCTATCCTACTTTGTTCAGCACAATTTCTGCCATTGCTTTCGCTGAAATCAGCAGTGATTTTTCATTGACTTCAAATTTAGGGTGATGGTTCGGATATGCTTTCTCGACGCCTTCAGGTTTTGCACCGACGAAGATAAATGCGCCCGGCGTTTTCTCGAGATAATACGCAAAGTCTTCTGATGCCGCCTGTGGTTTGTCGCGGTATACTTTATCGAAATAAGTACCCGCGCTTTCTTCAAGCACCGTTTCGATTTCTCCAATTTTTTCCACCGTGTTGTACAGTACCGGATAATCGTAAACATAATCGAGCGTACATTCAACATCGTATGCTGTTTCCAGTCCTTTAACGATTTTCACCATTTCTTCATACACCGGTTCTTTGTTGTCCATCGATAAGTAACGGACCGTACCACGCAGTGTCACGCTGTCCTGAATGACGTTGTATCCGCCCGGCGCCTCGAATGCGGTGATCGATACTGTGACCGAATCGTTCGGGTTCATGCGTCGTGAGACTATCGTCTGTGCCGACGTGATAAAATACCCGCCAGCAACGAGCGCATCGTGAGTCGTATGCGGCATTGCACCGTGTCCGCCCGAACCCTGAATCTTAAGATCAAAGTTCGAACGCCCTGTCATTGCTTCGCCCGGACATAATGTAATATCACCATTATCGAGCGTCGGCATTAAATGAATACCGTACACTTCATCCAGATCATCGAGAATACCTGATTCCACGATGCTCTTCGCACCGCCCGGCGGAATTTCTTCCGCATGCTGGTGTATCAGTTTGATCTTGCCTTTCCACTCATCTTTCAGGTCGATTAATGCCTCACCTAAAATCAGCATGTATGCTGTATGACCGTCGTGTCCGCACGCGTGCATTACACCGTCGTTTTTAGATTTAAACTCGACATCCGCTTCTTCCTGAATCGGCAGCGCATCAAAATCGGCACGGAGACCGATTGTCGGACCGTCGCCTGCACCGCCCTCAATTTCAACGATAATGCCGTAACCGTTGCCGACATTCGCTGTAAGAGTGACATCTTTATCTTTATAAAACTCTTCGATAAACTGAGCAGTTTTCTCTTCTTTAAACGACAGCTCAGGGTTTTCATGCAGATGACGTCTGATCTCAATCATACGTCCTTCATTTTCTTCCAGCTGTTTAAATAACTTCTCTTTTAATGACATGTCCATTACCCCTTTTTAGAATTAATTAAAAATCTCTTCTCTAAAGAAGTGAAACAATACGAGTGGTAATATCGCTGCGTTCGGTAAGTATGGCATAATAATGCCCGTAGCAAGGAATGTATCCCAATTACCCTCTTCTTCTGTAAACAAAACTTCTCCGCGGCCGAGCTTCTCTTTAAAACGCGCCAGTTCATCGTCTTCAAATAACTTCAGCTTCTCTTCGATGTAGGATTTATGCACCAGGCGTTTTGATATTGCGTTTATAATCTGCGGGCGCGTTTTATATTCTTCGAGATCAAGGTCCAGGTTTTGAGCGACTAAATTCATATGGTCTTCAGTCAGCAGCAGATCATAGAACTCGATAATCGGATAGTCCAGCAGATTGACTGTAGTCGTGTATTCCGCGTTGTTCAGCATAACGTTCGATACGCTGATGCCGTCAGGCAGCGGCGCGAGATGAATTGTCGAGCCGAAGTTTCGTAAAATGCCGTCGATAACTTCCTCGTGCATCACCGCCATACCGTCACCGATGTACAGGAGATGGTGGTTGTATATTAAAAATGGATTTTCTTCCGGATTAAACGGCATCGTAATAATATTATCGCCGGTCAATGCGTTTGAGTAGCGTTTAATCAGTTCAATTTCCTCCATTTTTAAACTGTCTCCAAGTAGCGTCAGGTAATCATCAGAACCCGCTTCCTCGATTTTATCTTCTATAATTTTTTCCAGCTGGGATAAGGATTCACCTACTTTGTCCAGATGTACGTATGTTAAATAAGTTTTGTAGAAGGTCTGTAAATCCATCGTTATCCTCCTTAAGTGATTGGATTGCCTCTGTTAAACAGCCGTGCGAGCTTTTTGTTCGTCGCACTGACCGGATAGCGTTCCCGGTAGTTTTTCGTACGAGCGTCAGCATAGACGCGCACGTAGTCCGGGTGGTTTTTATCCTGTAAAACATTTAAAGTTTCGATTAATTTGTCGACGCCGCCGATGTTTTCAATCGGTACCTCTCCGCCGTAAGTCACGACCTCGGGAATCGGCTTCGTAATATTTGTGACCGAATCGAGTGCGATGTCCACGACGTAATCGTCATCAGAATCGTACAGGAACTGGATGTGTTCATTCGTTAAATAGACGTCGATCATCAGTGCGTTTTTGTGCACTGACGCTTCGTTTGCGATTAAATCCTTATCGGTCATAAACTCACCGCTGCCGATATTATTCCAGCCGAACGCTTCGCAAATAATGATTTCCAGCTCGAGAAAATTCAGACGCGTCGGAATGGATATTGTCCGGGAAATATTTTCACAGCCGTTAATCGTACATGTGATGCGGTATGCATTGTAATTCTCCGGTGACTCAGTCCGTTCTTCCCTGCCGGATTTTTTAAACTTCACTTTTTTCAGTGCAGCGAGCACATCGCGGTGCATCACCAGGTAATCCTGATGCACTTTGACGAGCAGCCCGGTTTCAAGCGCTGTTTGCCAGCGCGGATGATTTTCATAAACTGAATAGTCCTTTTTAACGTTATCCTTAATTTGGGAATAAGACACTTCATCCAGCTGATTCAGCGCAACCGGCAGATAATCCGGCGACGTTAAATGTCCTATGACCTCGTTTAAGTAATCATCTTTGTACTGCCCGACAGATTTAATATTCAGCTTCGACATCGTCTGGCGGAGTTCAATAAACGTTAAGTTATCGTACAGCCAGTAAATTGGTCCGTTGTATATTTTCTCGAGTCTCGAAACATCCTGGGGTTCAATCGTTTCGCTGTCCGGAATTGACATCGGAGTGTACGGGAAAATCCCCGTCTGCTGAAGCGCACTGTTCAGTACGTTGACCACTTCGGAATGAATCACACCTTCAGTGCCGTTATCTTCCAAAATATACTGATAGTCAATCAGCGTTGGATATTTCGCCGAAAGATATGCCACCCGGTGGATATTATCGTGAGGTTCCTCAGTCGATAAACGTCTCAGAAGTTTCGCCTCCGCCATGGACAGATGCCCGAACATTTCATTCAGAGCAGACTGCGACTCAAGCTCTTCCATTTTATATTTTATCAGTGATTCATTAGTCGTAAAATTTCCCGCATTAAACAAACTTGCTCTGATGAGCTCATGTTCTCCTAAATACGTATGATAAAAAGTCTGTATATCCATGCTGCCTGCCTCCCGCCGTATTCATTATAGCCATTACTCTCATTTTACACGTAAACCGGGAGGAAATGCATCCCCGGATGCTTATTGGCAGATGTTCTGAGTGAGAAGGGAAATATGACATCTTTAAATTTTATGTAAGCGCTTGCATATAATGGTATAATAATGGTATAAAATAGCAACTTTAAGGGGATGCATCAGTGAAGAAAACTTTAATGACACTATTCGGTCTGACACTTCTCATACTGACCGGCTGCAGCGGCGAAGAATCGGAACTCGAAGGAAAATCTTTAGGCTTAAGCTCTCAGGATCCGACTGTTTCTAAAGAAGAAGCTGCAGCCGAAGAGATTAAGTTTTCATCGAATATGATGGTATTTGATTTTAAATCTGCAGATGAAGTTACTCTCACGCATAACGGAAATGAATACCCGGGTAAATACACTCTGGAAGATAATGATCTAACTGTCGAAGTTGAAGACGGTGATTCATCGCTGAAAATATTCTTTACTGATTTTGAAGAAACACCGGATGAATACTACAGTTATACACTTAGTGGAGAGAGTGCAGAACTGGATGACAGTGAAGGTACAAGCCAGTTAATTAATATTAATAATCAACTCAGCAGTAATATGCCTTATATATTTTTAGAAGAAAGCTAAACCGGAATCAAAAGAACGCGGTGCACCTCGTGAAATCCACGAGGGACACCGGGAGCGTTGGGTGCACCTCGCGAAATACACGAGGGACACCGGGAGCGTTTGGTGCACCTCGCGAAATACACGAGGTATACCGGGAACGTTTGGTGCACCTCGCGAAATACACGAGGTATACCGGGAACGTTTGGTGCACCTCGCGAAATACACGAAGGACACCGGCAGCGTTTGGTGCACCTCGCAAAAACGACGAGGTATACCGGGAACGTTTGGTGTACCTCGTGAAATACACGAAGGACACCGGCAGCGTTTGGTGCACCTCGCAAAAACGACGAGGTATACCGGGAACGTTTGGTGTACCTCGCAAAAACGACGAGGGACACCGGCAGCGTTGGGTGCACCTCGCGAAATACACAAGGGACACCGAATCAAAAATCGCCCGCATTCCAGCAAAGGAATACGGGCGGTTTTCAATATATTAAACTTAGTCCGGAAGTTTCGATACGCCGATGTTCGTCATTTCAAATGCGTTCAGCACGTGATCGAGCTGTTCTTCTGTCAGCACTTCGTGCTTTGAGCACAGCTGGCGGACCGGCTGGCCTGTCTGGATTGCTTCGACTGCGATTGCTGATGCTTTCTTGTAACCGATATGCGGTACAAGTGCTGTAATGACACCGATGCTGTTCTCAACATACGATTTCATCTGCTCTTCGTTCGCAGTAATGCCTGCGATACATCTTTCCGTGAACACTCTGAATCCGTTATTCATAATGTCGATTGACTGAATCAGATTAAATGCCAGTACCGGTTCCATTACGTTTAACTCAAACTGTCCCGCTTCTGATGCAAGGCTGATTGTGTTGTCGTTTCCGATTACCTGGAATGCAATCTGGTTCAGTACTTCAGCCATAACAGGGTTTACTTTACCCGGCATGATTGATGACCCCGGCTGACGTGCAGGCAGATTAATTTCGTAAAGGCCTGCTTTCGGTCCTGATGCCATCATACGGAAGTCGTTCGCAACTTTCGACATGTTTATCATGCAAATTTTCAGCGCTGATGAAATTTCTGTATACGCATCAGTGTTCTGCGTACCATCAACTAAGTTTTCCGATGATTTCAGTTTGTACCCTGAAATCTTGCTCAGCTCTTCAACAACAGTATCAATATACTTCTGATCAGCATTTAAGCCGGTTCCGACTGCTGTTGCACCGATATTAATTTCATAAAGGTTTTCAAGCGAGTTCGACACACGGCGGATATCTCTCGATAATACTTTCGCATATGCTGAGAATTCCTGACCCAGACGGATCGGCACCGCATCCTGCAGGTGCGTACGTCCCATTTTAATAACATGGTCAAATTCAACAGCTTTCGCTTCAAATGCCTGACGCATCGTGTTCATCGTCTCAAGCAGTGATTCGGCGTGAATTAACAGACCGATGTGCAGTGATGTCGGGAATGCATCGTTTGTCGACTGTGACATGTTCACGTGGTTATTCGGACTGATAAAGTCATAGTCGCCTTTTTCGCGTCCCATGATTTCAAGCGCACGGTTTGCAATGACTTCGTTCGCATTCATGTTCGTCGAAGTCCCTGCACCGCCCTGAATCGGGTCAACGATGAAATCTTCATGGAACTGCCCTGCGATAATTTCTTCACTCGCTTGAACGATTGCATCTTTTTTATCTTCTTCAAGTACGCCGTTCGCGTAGTTTCCAAGTGCCGCCGCTTTTTTAACCATTGCAAGCGCACGGATTAAATCTGTATTTAAACGGTACCCCGTAATCGGGAAATTTTCCAGTGCACGGAGGCTCTGAACACCGTAGTATGCATTATTATCAATTTCTTTTTCTCCAAGAAAATCCGCTTCAATTCTAGTCTTGTTCGTCATATCAATGCAGCTCCTAAATTAAGTTATTTAATAATCATCGATTCAAAATCTTTTGGAAAACTATTGAAGTTATATGTTGTGTCTTCATCGATATACAGCATATCCTCGATGCGGACACCGCCGATTTCCGGATTGTAAATACCCGGCTCAATTGTGATTACGTGCCCCGCTTCAAGTTTGTCAGTGTTACCGCCGTGAATTGACGGTGCTTCGTGCACATCGTGGCCGAGTCCGTGACCGATACGGTGCATGAAATATTCTCCGTATCCGGCATCTTCGATTACATCGCGTGACGCTCGGTCAATATCGCCCATCACTGTGCCTGCCTGTGATGCCTTGATACCTTCGAGATTTGACCTCAATACCGTCTTGTAGATCTCTTCCTGTTCTTTCGTCGCTTCTCCAACGATAAAAGTACGCGTCATGTCAGACACATATCCTGTATCTGATACTACGCCGAAGTCGATCAGCAGAAAGTCGCCGCGCTCGATAACATTCGTGCCTGTTTCACCGTGCGGCATTGCAGATTTTTTACCTGCAAGCACACTTGGACCAAAGCTCGGACCAACTGCACCGTATGATTTAAACTGTTTAACGAGGAAATCAGAAATTTCCATTTCAGTTTTTCCTTCGACAGTAATTGTTTTTAAGTCTTCAAGTGCTTTTTCAGTCATATCGACTGCACGCTGGAGCTCGGCTTTATCGCGTTCATTCTTTTTACCGCGCAGATAGTTCACTTCATCATCGAGCGTAGAAATATTTTCCGGCGCATACTTTTCGATTAGGCGTAAATATCTTGAGTAAATTAAATGCTCACCTTCCACCGCAACTGTTTTACCTTCAGGAATTGTATCGAACACGTACTGGAACGCATCGTCCTGATCATCATGCGGAAGATACGTTGTCAGGTCTGTATTCGCCTTGACCGTTTCACCGTCAAGTGCCGGGTAAATCATTGCAGTGTCGAGCGTCTTGTTATCCACGAGCAGCAGCAGCAGTCTTTCATGCGGCTCCAGGTGCACACCCGAAAAGTAAAATATGTTCATCGGATCAGAAATAATAGAATAGTCTGCCTTGACGCTTTTAGCGAGCGCCTCAATCTTGCCTGTCATATAAAATCTTCCTCCAATTAAATTAAGTTAAATATTGTTCGAACCAGCGTGTAATATGATTCAGACGCTGCATTTTCAGACTCGGCTTACCCGAGCGTGATAATTCATGCGAAGATTCAGGGAAACGGACAAATTCCGTTTCTTTCCCTCTCGACTTCAGTTCGATAAAGAGCTGTTCCGCCTGTTCAATCGGACAGCGGATGTCTTCTTCACCGTGCAGTATTAATAACGGTGTTTCAACATTTGCAGCATACTTCAGCGGTGAATGATGCCACAGTTTGTCGAGATTATCAAGGCCGGCTAAAATCTGCCAGTCCGTGAAGTAGTATCCAATATCCGATACTCCTCTGAAGCTGATCCAGTTACTGATGGAACGCTGTGTGACCGCCGCTTTAAAGCGGTTCGTATGACCGACAATCCAGTTCGTCATAAAGCCGCCGTAAGAGCCGCCCGTCACACCGAGATTATCCGTATCAATCCAGTCATACTTCTCTGTGATGTGGTCAACCGCAGCCATAATATCCTTATAATCGCCGTTGCCGTAATCACCGCGGACTGCGTCTACGAATTCCTGCGAGTAACTGTGCGAGCCTCTCGGATTAATGAACAGTACCGCATATCCTTTCGACGCGAGCAGCTGCATTTCATGGAAGAAAGTATTCGCATATAACGCATGCGGTCCGCCGTGAATGTTCGTGACCATCGGATAGTTTTTACCCGCTTCAAAACCGGCCGGTTTCATAAACCAGCCGTGCACCGTCGTATCGTCAAAACTCCGGAACTCGATCGTTTCTGGTTTAACCAGCTCTGTATCAGCCACATAATTGTGATTATGCTCTGTCAGCTGAGTCAGCTCTTCAGTACCAAAGTCGAACTTATACAGTTCACTTGGAGAGACGTGAGTTGAAATCGTGAGATATGCCGCTTCGGCATCCGCAGTCATACCGAATATATTGTGCTCACTGCGAAGGAGCGGACGGATATTTCCTTCCACATCTCCTTTATACAGGTTCACACTGCCGAATTCAGACACTAAAAAGACGTATTCGCTGTCTGAAATCCATTCAGCTGTGTTGCCGGCAGCATTCTGCTGCGTATCCTGTGCCACAAGACCGCCGACCGGTTTATCGAGCTTCGTTGTCACATCGATACTTTCACCGCTCCGGACATCGTAAATTTCAATATGCGGATGTGTCGCGTTTTTAAACTGGCGCGTCATAACCGTCATTAAAATATAACGGCCGTCAGGTGACATTTCAGCTTTCATAAATCCGGCATCGTCACGAATCAGTTTATCTTCCCCGTTCACACGCATATAAAGCTGCTGTGCGAAGTTAAAGTCAGGATTGTCACTCTTATCTGTCGCATAAATTAAACCGTCCGCAAAGACATCGTACAGCGTAAAGTTCTCTTCACCTGATAGTACAGTTTCAGCTTCATCCGGTTTAATCGCGATTGATTTTACCGCAGTAAACTTCTCGTTTAATAAGCCGTACGGTCCCGGACCGCCGTCACTCTTATATTTCATGCGGGTAATCACCGTGGCTTCCGGCTTTTTATCCTTATCCTCTTTTTCTTTCTTATCGTCCGGGTTCTTATCATTCGAAACGTGATAAAACACCGACTGATCATCGTGAGCGAACTGTGCACCGAATACCCCATTTTCTTCATGTGTCAGCTGTTCGCGTTCACCGCCTGCATGTCTCATTATAAAGACCTGCGTTTTTTTATCGTCGTCCGGTGCTGTAAATAATGTCATCGTTCCGTCATGTGAATGAGTCACATTCGAGATTGTCTCATTCTTATATGTAAGCTGTAGATTACCCCTGCCGTCATAGTTGTGAAGGTACGAATAGTAAGTATCCTTATCCTCGTCAGTCCTCGTTACAAGATATGTAACCCTGCCCGTACCCGGTACAACTGCCGGCGACGATACCGTTTTAATTTTGAAGATATCATCAACAGAAACTCTGCTCATTAAAATTCCCCCTTTTTTATAAATATAACATTCTTTAACGCGGGTTTACTAATGAATAAGAAATATTTTTACAGAATATTTAATCAATTATCACCTAGCGTGCGCCGGTAAGAATGCGTTTATAAAGCAGAAAGATGAACAGCGGGACCGCCGACAGCATGACCATAACACCGGTTGGAATTTGCAGCGGTGCGATTAATGTCCGGCCGAGCGTATCGATAACCAGCACATACAGTCCGCCGATTAAAACCGAGCGTTTCAGAAGCGGCCGGAAGTTCATCGGCCTGATGTATAAAATAATCTGCGGAATAATGATGCCGACGAGCGCAATAATGCCGGTATAGCTGATGGCAACAAGGGGCGGTACCGCAGCAGTCACGAGGAGAAGCGGACGGATCACGCTGACGTTGACACCAAGCGCGTGTGCTCTAATGTCTCCGAGCTTTAAAAGATCAAGCACATGGCCGCAGCGCTCCAGAATAATAAATGAAACGGCAGTCACGAGGAGCAGCACCGACACTTCCGTGAAATCCGCACCGCCGAGTGAACCGAACATGTAACGCGCAATGTTCACAGTATCTTCCGGAAACAGGAGAATAATTATGTAGAGTACTCCCGACAGCATTGCGCCGAGCAGTATGCCGGTAATAATTAACGTTTCGGGACGGTAATTTAAATCGAGTTTCCGCGCGGTAATGAGCACGAATAATAAGCTTAACAAACCGAGTCCAATACTTAAAACCGGTGCAAATACTGCCGGAATGACAGTAACTACCGTAATCGCCGCACCTAGCACCGCACCGTTTGCCATTCCGAGCGTGAAACTGTCGGCCATCGGATTTTTAAGGATCACCTGGAAAACCACCCCGCTCATCGCGAGTGCCGCACCGACGAGAATCGCCATAAGAACGCGCGGCAAACGCACATCGAGTATAATGCTGAATACCTGCATATTCGAAACATTGGCGAAGTTTACCGAACCGATAAAAATACTCAGAATGACGCTGATAATTAACATGATGACGAGAATTGAATTGGTTTTATTCATACACACACTCCGCAATCGCGGCAAGCCCTTCAGTAAACCTCGGGCCCGGACGTGATATTACATCGGGATCCGGTGTGCACTGGTTTTCAGGCCGGGTAATCGGAGTGCCTTCCAGTCCCGAAATGCTATTCAGCTCCTGTGTGAGCCCTTTGTTATCGATACCGAGCGTCGAAATAACTTTTCCGGGCTCACGTGCAATTAAATCTTCAGAAGTTACCGCTGGATAACCGTTCACATCCTGAAACACATTGTCGATGTTGAGTATTTCAAGATAGCTGTCGATAAAAGTCTCACTCCCCGCTATGTAAACATCCGGGGTCGTTGAAATGAGTATGAGCGCTTTATCGTCCGGAGTCTGACCGCTGTATTCTTCTTGAATTGAAGTTACTTCCCGCCGGAGTTCTCTGTTCAGAGTCTCCGCTTCAGCGTCTTTGTGGAGAAACTCACCGATGTCGGTAATCGTCGAATAAATTTCATCGATTTGTGAAGCATCATCGACGATAAGCAGTTCCGCACCTGTGTTTGAAACAACGTTGTCGATAATTTTCTGATTTCCGTCATGATTGCTTTCGTGTGAAATGATGTGGGTCGGATTGAGCGCCATCATCGTTTCCTCATCGAGGGCGAACGTATCAAAACGGGCAAGATTCTCATCCAGTGTTTCAGGATAATTATCCGTCACAGTAATGCCTGCGAGGCTCTCTGCTGCACCAAGCTCCGCGATAATTTCCGTATTGCTCGGCATAAGGGAAATGATGCGCATATCATTATTTGTTGAGATTTCAGTCTGTTTATTTTCGTTATCACTGCATGACGCGAGCAGCAGAACGCTGAGCAGCGATAAATATATGTAAATTGGCTTCAATTACAGTTTCTCCTTTCTGGTGAAGAAGGTTTGGACGTCGTCGTTACGAAAACGAAGACGTTCAACACAGCCTGGGCGTCGTCGTCAAAAAAACGAAGACGTCCAACACAGCCTGGACGGCGTCGTCAAAAAAACGAAGACGTTCAACACAGACTGGACGGCGTCGTCAAAAAAACGAAGACGTTCAACACAGCCTGGGCGTCGTCAAAAAAACGAAGACGTTCAACACAGACTGGACGGCGTCGTCAAAAAAACGAAGACGTTCAACACAGCCTGGGCGTCGTCGTCAAAAAAACGAAGACGCCCACAGCCGCAATATATTCATTATATTAAAGTTCATCACCCTTATACAGGGTAAATCCCGAATAAAAAAGCCCGAACTCGAAAGTTCGGGCTCCAGTATATGATTTACATTTTTTCAGGTGCAGATACGTCGATCAGACGAAGTGCGTTTTCCAGTGTCTGGCGCACGGCTTCGATCATCAGTATATATGCACGTGTTTTATCTGCATTTTCACCAAGTACTTTTTCTGCGTTATAGAATTTGTGGAAGCTTGCCGCTAAATCGTGGATGTAGTTCGGAATACGCTGTGTTGCGCGTGATTCCGCTGCACCTTTAACGATGTTCGGGAATTCCAGTACTTTCTTAAGCAGTTCAAGTGCCTGTTCGTTTTCAATAATGTCCACAGGATTCTGAAGGTCCACTTCGAAGCCCTGTTCTTTTGCCTGGCGTAAAATACTGCAGATTCGCGCGTGAGCGTACTGTGCATAGTACACAGGGTTGTCGCTTGATTCACTGCGTGCAAGGTCCAGGTCAAAGTCAAAGTGAGTGTCTGTCGAACGCATAATCATGAAGTAACGTGCAGCATCCACACCGATCATGTCAATCAGATCACGCAGTGTCACTGCTTTACCTGTACGTTTACTCATCTTCACTTCTTCGCCGTTTTCAAGCAGACGAACGAGCTGCATAATTTGGATTTCCAGCTTATCGGGGTTCTCACCTAAAGCGCCTAATGATGCTTTCAGACGGTTGATATAACCATGGTGGTCTGCACCGAATAAGTTAATCAGCTTGTCGAATCCGCGCTCTACTTTATCGTAGTGGTATGCAATATCCGGCATTAAGTACGTCAGTGTACCGTCGCCTTTTACAAGGACGCGGTCTTTATCGTCTTTAAAGTCTGTCGTACGCAGCCACGTCGCATCGTCTGCTTCAAAGATGTAGCCGTTCTCTTTCATCTTCGTCATCGCTTCGTCGATTTCGCCGCTTTCATACAATGATGTTTCACTGAACCAGTTATCGAATTTAATGCGGAATTCCTCAAGGTCGCCTTTCAGCTTACGCATTTCATACTCGACACCAAGGTCGCGGAATTTCGAAATACGTTCCGCTTCTTCCAGGTCTTTGTATTCCGGGTGCTCTGACGCCAGTTTCTCACCGATGACTTTAATATCTTTACCGTTGTAGCCGTCTTCAGGCATATTCAGTTCTTCACCGAGTGCCTCAAAGTAACGCGCCTCAATCGATTTCGCAAGATTGTTGATTTGGTTTCCGGCATCGTTAATGTAGTATTCACGCGTCACATCGTAACCCGCAAAATCCATAATGTTGGCAAGTGTCGCACCGACAGATGCGTTTCTCGCGTGTCCGATATGCAGATCGCCTGTCGGGTTCGCACTTACGAACTCAATCAGTACTTTTTCCGCTGATTCCTGCGCTGTGCGTCCGTAGTTTTCTTTCTTATCGAGCACAGTGTAAATGACGTTGGCAAGTTCAGCTGTCTCCATTTTAAAGTTGATAAAACCCGGCCCTGCGATGCTGATTTCTTTAACGCTTGCTGCTTTTTTATCGATGTTGTCGATAATCGCCTGTGCGATATCTCTCGGGTTTTTACGAGCCAGTTTCGTCAGTGTCATCGCTGCATTCGTTGAAAAGTCACCGTTGTTTTTATCTTTCGGCACTTCAACTTTAACTTCAGGAATTTCTTCCACTATGTCCGCTTTTTTAATCGCGGCTTCAATTGCTTCTTTTAACTGCTGTTTTAAGTTCATAATTAAATCCTCTCCAACGTGTATTTATATTTGCCGAGCAGCGTGCCACTTTCAAATAAATCATATTTAATAGTCAGTATGCCGTCTCCGGTTTTCAGTTCATGTGTCACAATTTCAAAATGGTGTCTGCCGGCCGGAGAGTCGTAAAACGTATCCGTCCTCACACCTTCTTCAAAATAAAAATTCATATTTATAATGCCCCGTCGCTGGAGTTTAACGTAGTTATCCCCAAGTCTGACCGTGACTTTAAGTTCGTTGTCATCAAGCGCTTCAGTATAGCGCAAATACGTGTCCCCTTTGTCAATTTCGGAGACTGTCAGTTTCTGTTCGTATTTCGTTTCTTCACCGTGCATAAATACAAGCTGCGTCAGTATGCAGTCATGCGTTATTGATCCGGTCATTTTTATCACCTTCAGTATCGTAAATTATACCATATCGGAAACCGCATTGGTCCCGTTAAACATAAAAAAGGCAGGGCAAATTGCCCCGCCTTTATGTCCTAGTTATATGTCTATAACTATCCTTTATTTTATCCATAGATTCACTATTGTGCAATGTATTATGCAAAAGACACAAAAAAGACATAATTTTTCACAGCCTATTTATCAAATGCTGCGCGCATGTCTTGTGAAATATTCCACATTTCTTCGTTGTGATTAATCAGAAACTGTTTCAGCGTTTCTTTGGAATGGTCATCGAGAATATCGAGCTTGATACGCCCCTTCATTGCATCATCAAGACTGTTTACATGTTCATGCATCATTTTGTAGCCGCGGCGCTTTTCTTTATTGACCATTAGGTAGCATGCACCTGCACCGTTATAAACCGGTCCTGCCTCTGTACGCTCCACCGCGATCCATATCAGGAAATATTCTTTCGCATCCGGACCTTCGGCTTCCGCTTTATCTTTAATCCATTTTACGCGTTTTTCCACTTCGGCTTTGCCGTGCAGACCACCGATATCGAGTTCCGCTTCCTGCGTGTCGATATTAATATAGACAGGTGCAATATTTTCAAGACTGATTGCACCGAAGTTTTGTCCCCTGTGCCCGTCTAGCGGGTCGTTTTTAATAATATTAAACTGGAATCCAGGCTTTTTCTTTGGTTGTTCTTCAGCCAATGTTATACCTCCTAGTCAAGTTCATTCAGTAAATTAATAATTTCTGCTTTGACGCTTAAATCTTTAATCGCCAAAATCTTTTCTTTCGGATAATACAATCTCGAACCCAGACGGTGAATACCGGTAATGGAGTTAATAATCGCCGACTGCGAACTGATTTCCCTGATGTCACCGTTCGGACGCAGCAGGTGAATCGGACGTCTGTTGCGGTTCTGTCCCGGTCTGTCATAATCATACGGCAGATCGGAGTAGCTGTCGCTGAAGACGTAATAATCCGGATCGATACCCGCTTTTTTATACAGTTCATTCAGTTCGGAAATCGTAATAATCGAACCGTCAAACGGTAAATATTTAAACAGGTCGCGGTTGACGAAACGGCCGGCAAGATCGCTCAGTATTTCATCATCTTCCTGCACCCATTCCTGCAGATAAAAGTTAACGACCATTTCATCAAGGCGCAGATAATCGTGCACCGTGACGTTCTCGTTAAAGAACGGAATGAAATACGTCGGCTGCTGTTTAAAGCTGTAGTCCGATTTATACAATGCTTTCGCACGCTGCATAACGAGGTTCAGCATCACTTCACCGCCGCGCGATACCGGATGGAAATATACCTGCCAGTACATCTGATAACGGCTCATTAAGTAATCCTCCACCGCATGCATCCCGCTTTCCTTAATCAGCACTTCGTCTTTTGACGGGCGCATCACACGGAGAATCCGCTCCATATCGAACGTACCATAACTGACACCCGTATAGTAGGAATCCCTCTGCAGATAATCCATTCTGTCGGCATCAATCTGACTCGAAATCATGCTGATGACAAGCTTGTTCGGATGCGTCTTATTGATGACTTCCGCCACTTCACGCGGGAAATCCGGCGAGACTTTCGACAGCACTGCGTTGACTTCTGTATTTTCGAGAATAATTTTCCTCGTATATTCTTCGTGATCAGTATGGAATATATCTTCAAACGTATGGGAAAACGGCCCGTGCCCAAGGTCATGCAGCAATGCTGCTGCCAGTGCGAGCAGACGGTCGTCGTTGTTCCATTCGGGATATTCTTCAAAGTTCTCAATCATGCGGCGCACAATTTCATAAACACCGAGCGAATGGTTAAAACGCGAATGTTCCGCGCTGTGAAACGCCAGATATAATGTGCCGAGCTGCTTGATTCTCCTAAGCCGCTGAAATTCTTTCGTTTTCACGAGGTCCCAGATGACCTGGTCGCGGACGTGAACGTACCGGTGGACCGGATCTTTAAAGACTTTTTCTTCCTGTAATTGTTTCCTGCTGTAGTCACTCATCATCACGCTTTTACGCCTCCCTTAACACCCCAATAATATCATAAAACGGCCGGCAAAGCCGACCGTTTCAACCTGTTTAGCTGTATGAACCTGTTCCACGTTTGCCTACCATCATAAAGTAAATGAAACCTGCAGCAAGTATCGGTACAATCATCAGGAGATACATACCGCTGTATCCTGCGAACGGCACGAGCAGCCCGAGGAATAGCGGGCCGAAGCCGAGACCGATCTCAAGGATGATAAAGAACGTCGATGTGGCGAGGCCGACATTTTCTTTCGGCGCCATATTCACGCAGATAATCTGGGCGGCCGACTGGAAGTTCCCCCAGCCGAGACCGATTATATACCCGGCCGCGAGCACGACAAATCCGGACGTTCCGTAACCGAGCATGAGAAATCCGAGCGCCATCAGTATAAATGTCGGGTAAACGACAATATTAGGTCCTTTCCGGTCAATCAGTCTGCCGGTAAACGGACGCGTTGTCAGCACCGCTCCTGCATAGATAATAAAGAAGAAGCTTGCTGCGGTAACGACGTCGATTTCAATCGCATAAGTATTAAGAAACGACAGAACACTCGAGTATGCCAGTCCCATAAGAAATATCGGCAGCAGCATACGGAGTGCCTTCCGTTCGATTAAAACAAATTTTGACGGTTTGATTGCCGTTGCCTTTGTCACGTTGTTAATTTTAATCATCGGGAGCATCAGTACAACACCGATCATTAGCACGCCGACGTAAATCAGCATCATTTCAAACGTGATGAATTCAAGCAGCAGGAATGAAATGAACGGCCCCACTGCGCTCGCTACGACCATACTTAAACTGAAGTAGCTGATGCCCTCACCCCGGCGCTCTTCCGGCACCGATATCGTCGCCAGTGTATTCAGCGCCGTACTGATAATACCTGTCGCAATACCGTTAAGCAGTCTCGTAATAATCAGAAACGTTAATCCGAAATCAAAGAAATAAAGAACATAAGTCAGAAAATATAAAACTGTTCCGATGTACATAATTTTCCGTCCGCCGAGATAGTTTATCTGAAACCCTGTAACGGCTCGTCCAATCAGTACCCCGACGATAAATATGCTGGCGACAAAACCGGCAATACTCGGATTGACAGCATATTTTTCGATCGCATAGTTGCTGATTGTTACTAATGTTGAATACATTGCACCCATTAAAATAAAATGAAACACAAATATTACTGTAAATTCTTTCGTCCATATTTTCGGAGCATAAGAACTTGTCGACATGGTATTCCTTCTTTCATGCAAATTAAAAGACCAGTATTCAATTTATACTGGTCAGTCAAAAGTTACGTATTTTTTATTACGCTCTTTAATGTTTCCGAGGAACTGTTCATACATGGCCTGCTGATTATCATCAGGACCCGGATAATCTTCCAGTTCCGCTCCCATACTCTGAAGTGTTTCAAGCGCACGGCGCTCCACGTCTTCAATAGAGAAATCTGCATCAAGCAGCTCGTTCAAAGATGCCATATGATCCGGATTAATTACCGGATAACTAAACTTCTCGCTGTCTTCTGCATGTGCATAGCGGTAAAAGTCTTTCATAAACTGCGCACGCTCCGAACCGCTCCCCGTCACACATAAATATATCTGCACGGCGACACCGTCTTTAATGCGGCGCTGTGAAATCCCTGCAAACTTTTTACCGCCGATACTTAAATCGTAAGTACCCGGGCAGTAGCTTGCAGAAATTTCATAAGCTTCAACTTTTCCTTCCGGAAACATTTTCGTCACTAACTCTGTCATTATATCATAGCCTTTTTCTATATACGGAAAATCGGCTTTCGGCAGTACGAGTGAAATGTTCAGGACCCCTTCATCCAGAACCACACCCAGTCCGCCGCTGTTACGTACGATAAAGTCAAATCCTGCATCTGAAATATAATCGAGTCCGAATGTCAGTTTCGGCAGCCTCGCATCCTGCAGCCCCAGTATTATGTATGGTGAATGCACCCAGAAACGCACTTTCGGGACATTATCTTCACTAATCTGATGCTGCAGAAAGTCATCAAATGCAAAGGACTCAAATGGATGAGCCGTCTGCATTTTGCCGATTACTTCCAGCGGTCCGTTAAAAAATTCAGCTGTCATGACGATTTGCCATTACCTGCGTTGCCGTAAACAGAGCAAGGTTATATACTTCTTCAGTCGTCGTACCGCGGGACAGGTCGTTCACCGGTTTGTTCAGCCCTTGTAAAATCGGGCCGTATGCTTCAAAGCCGCCTAAGCGCTGTGCAATTTTATAACCGATGTTGCCCGCTTCAAGTGACGGGAAGATAAAGACGTTCGCGTTACCTTCAAGCGGTGATTTCGGAGATTTTTTCTCCGCCACACCGGGAACAAACGCCGCATCAAACTGCAGCTCGCCGTCGATTAAAGTATCGGGCAGTTTATCCTGTGCGTATTCTGTAGCAAGACGGACTTTTTCCGCCTCTTCTGTTTTAGCAGACCCTTTTGAAGAGAA
The DNA here is from genome assembly GCF_000756715.1 of Jeotgalicoccus saudimassiliensis. NCBI lineage: Bacteria > Bacillati > Bacillota > Bacilli > Caryophanales > Staphylococcaceae > Jeotgalicoccus > Jeotgalicoccus saudimassiliensis. The sequence goes on along the minus strand of NZ_CCSE01000001.1, from coordinate 1,825,838 downwards.
GCTTAAGAGTGCCACACGCGGTGTAATCCCAAAACTCTGTGTCGTCTTCGCGGTCTCAACCGCCACTTCCGATAATTCTTCTGCGGTCAGTGTCGGGTTAATTGCACAATCCCCCATGACATACAGCTCATCGCCGCGGCGCATGAAGAAAATACCGCTCGTTTTCGATACGCCGTCTTTAGTTTTAATAATCTGAAGTGCCGGACGCACCGTGTCAGGTGTCGAATGCATCGCACCGGAAACCATCCCGTCAGCATATCCTGTATGTACAAGCATCGTGCCAAAATAGTTTATGTTCTGAACAATATCTTCAGCCTGTTCAAGCGTTACTTTGCCCTGTCGGACTTCGCAGAACTCTTCGGCAAGACTGCCGCTTAACTCAGACGTTTTCGGATTTATAATTTCCAAGCCTTCAATATCAATATTTTTATCAGCAGCGATTTTTTGAAGCTCGTCAGCATCGCCGATTACAATCGGATGCACGTAGCTGTTTTTTAAATGTTCCGCTGCAGCAGTAAGGATTCTCGTATCCGTACCTTCCGGAAATACAATCTTGATGTTTTCACCATTTAAATTATTTTTAAGATCTGTAATGAATGTACTCATTATATCCTCCTTGGCTACTATACTTTAAAATATATTATACGTGTTTTGTCACATCTTTTAAACAGAATCTCTTGTTAAAACGTTTTCCATTGGTCTAGAATAGAAGTAATGACTTAAATAAGGAGAGAGTTTAGATGAGTGAACCGGTAAGTACAATAGATGGCTGGTACAGTTTACACCTGCTTTACAGCGTGGACTGGGCAGGTTTGCGTGTATTGGACAAAGATGAAAGAAATGCGCTGACAGATGAACTTCAGGCATTTTTAAACAGACAGGAAGAAGTGCATGAAAAACACGAAGGTGACTATGCATTTTACAACATCATGGGACATAAAGCAGATATCATCATGTGGCTGCTGCGCCCGACTGCGGACGAACTGATCAAGCTTGAACTTGAAATTAACAAACTCGCAATCGCGGACTACTTAATCCCGACTTACTCTTACGTATCCATTATCGAGATGAGCAGTTATTTAGGCGGGAACAAAACTCCTGAAGAAATGATGGAAATCCCGCACATCAAGCAGAGATTATATCCTTCACTGGAAAAATCCAAATATATCTGCTTCTATCCGATGGATAAAAAACGCGACCTTGACGACAACTGGTACATGCTTCCGATGGAAGAGCGCAAACAGTTAATGCGTGACCACGGCATGATCGGCCGTAAATACGCAGGCAAGATCAAGCAGTACATCACAGGCTCACAAGGTCTCGACAAATACGAATGGGCAGTTACATTATTATCGGATGACATGCTCGAATTCAAAAAAATTATCTACGAAATGAGATTCGACGAAACAAGTGCGCGCTACGGCGTCTTCGGCGATTTCTACGTCGGCGGACACATTCCGAACGACGCAATCGCGGACTACTTCGGATAAATCTTATATTGGAAGGCGGTTCCCTCGATGGAATCGTCTTTTTTTTGCGGGTGGGCTGGTTGAGTCCGATGAGCTCCGCTCATACGACTGCAATGTTGTCTTCTCACCTGCTGCAGCACTGGTAAAGGCTCTTTCCCATGCGTTTTTCTAACCAGTTGGTTTTACGATGTGAGATAATGGTTATATATAACTATCTATCATTTAGGAGGTAAACTTATGGGACGTTTACTCAGACGTGCGGCAATTTTTATCGCACCAATTATTATAAATAAAGTTGTACAGAAATTTCTTAACAAAGATGACAAATCTTCTTCGAAGAGCAAGAAAAGAAAATAAGACAAGATAAAAACCACCTAACACATGTTAAGTGGTTTTCTGTCTGTCTATATAAAGGATGATGATTATGCTCACCCAAATATCACCGCACGTTTACATACTGCCGTTCGACAGTCAACGCGACCGTCCGAATCTCGGTTACATACACGGCGAAAAATTCAGCTTGCTCGTCGATACAGGCAATTCCAAAGCGCATCTGAACACGATGTTGAAAGCAATTAAAGATGCGAACCTTCCCGCGCCGGCAATCGCGCTGATCACCCACTGGCACTGGGACCATACATTCGGCATGCACGCTTTCCCAGGCACAACGATGACGCATACTAAAACCAATGAAATTCTCAACGATCTCACAAAATGGAAATGGACGCCGGAAGCAATGAACGAACGTCTTAAAACCGGTGAGGAATGCGAATTCTGCGACACGCATATTAAAATTGAATACGACGATATTACAGAAATTAAAGTCGTTCGTGCAGACGTTGAATTCGACGGCAATTTAACTATTAATCCCGGCAACGTTACAGTTGAGGTCACTCCAATCGCAAACCCGCATTCTGATGACGGTGCAGTCGTGTATATTAAAGAAGATAAAGTACTCTTCGCCGGCGATGCCGACACGGGTGACTTTTACGAACTGGACGGCGGTTATGACGCGAACAAATTTTATGATTACGTTACAAGTGTCGACAAAATCCCGTACGAAACTTATATCCACGGGCATCTTGCCCCGATGACGCGCACAGAAGTTTCGGCGCTCCGTAAAGAAATTGAAACTGAGGAACTGTAAAAACAGAAACCCTTACGGATCTCTGCATCATCAGTTTTACATTTACTTGCGTTCCAGCACGAAATACAGGACAGGCCCGACAATATTAAAAACAACTACGATTATTATCCACGCCGCTCTGTTTAAATATTTAAAACGCCGCTGCCGGGCAATCATCATTAACGCGGAAACCATTAACAGCAGCTGCAGAATTATTAACGGAATTAGAAATGGCATCAGTTCACTAACATTTATGTTCATGTTAATCCCCCATTACCGTTATTTAATTATATAAAATATCTTATTAATATCTATTACCCGTTCATGACAGAAAAATACATAAAATTAAAAAGTGCAGGAGCCATTCAGGCTCCCGCACCGATTTTCCCACCATTATTTTTTCCATTTCAATTCAACAAGCGGCCGCGTGAGCGCCACTGCCGGTCTGCTCGACAGCACTATGACCCCCAGTGCCGACAGCAGCACGAACCAGAACGTTTCATACCAATGGTTATACCACAGTATTTCAAACTCCCTGAATGGCTGAATGATAAAACCGTGCAGCAGATAAACATATAAGGTCTTCTCGCCGATTTTTGTCAGCCAGCCGAAATCTCCCGACGGTATCAACGCAATCATACTGATAATTAAGAGTGCCGCCAGAATATATATAATGAGACGCATCAAACCGCCGCTCATTTCCGCTTCCAGACGCTGATAAGCGACTGCCCCGGACAGCCAGTCCGTATCGAGCGTTACATCCACATTGATAAAGAGATAAATAAATGCAAACAGCGCTGTCATAAAAATAATGCCTGCGATACTTAAGGCCTTGGTTTTTATCAGCTGAACATTCTCTTTCGTCATAAAGTAACCCGCTAAAAAGAACGGAAAGAATACTAATGTTCTGGAAAGGCTGAGGCCGTATGCAGACAGGTCGACATAGCCTGCTGCGATGCCGATAAAGACCGCAAGGAGGATACTTGCCGCTGCCGGTATTCTTTTAAACAGTACGAGCAGAATGTGCCAGCAGAACAGGCTGACTAAAAACCTCATCGCCCACTGCGGATGCAGGATGCCTTTGTACCATTCTTCACGCCCGAGCAGAAAATATAAGACTGTGTACAGCCCCTGAAATATTAAATAAGGCAGCAGCAGTTTTTTTGCGAGATTTAAAATGTATTTCGGTTCACCGTAACGTTGGATAGGGTAAAACACAAGAAGTAAGGTAGCCTAGTCTTTCTGGCTACCTTTAATATTAATTCGAATTCACAAAGTTCAAAAGTTCGTCAAAGTTTGAAATAATATCGTACTTAACAGTATTATCGCTTATTTTCTTAAAATGTTCTTTAGCACAATGTTCCTTTAGCTTCTCGACCTTTCGAATGTCCATGGATGACATACTTCCTTTTGTTTCAGCCACAAAATAAATATGTTTAACCGTTCCTTCTTCAAAAGCGATTGCCCAGTCAGGGTTGTATTTTCCAACTGGTGTATTTATATAGAAGCCATTAGGCAGTTTAATATACACTGCAACGTTCTCTTTTGAATCAAGGCTTTCTGCAAATTTACGTTCATTTGTTGAATCATAAATTAAATGGTCATACAAATGCTTGTTAGTTTTCATTGCATTTACTTCGAGCTTACCCTTTAACGTTGGCTCTGTGAAAATATCAGTTGTATATGACTCATCTAGTTTATTATAAGAAATGTGTTCAATAATAACCGTCGCTTTTTGCTCATTAATTAAATTTGAACATTTTATAATGAATTCTTCTGGATTCATCTTAAATTGGTCAAATGTTGTTTTTGCAATTCCTCTTAGGATTTGACTAACGTTGTGTCTAGTGAGTTCAGTTTGTTCCACAATCTGCCCAATTAAATCATATTTCACATTTGCATTTACCATAGAATCCACTTCCTTATCATCAGAGGAAGTCTTTTTAAAATCTTCTCCCGCTTCTAATGATTCTTTTGATTTAATGGACTCCATTTCACCTGCATCAATTTTAAAGTAAATCTTTGATACTCTTAACTTACGGTCCAATTCATTAATGGACTTACTAATTAGTTCATCTGTGTCAAAATTAACAACATAAGCTGACTTATGATTAATTTTGTTCCAAAGTGCTTTAAATTCTTCCATTTGGAGCTTGGTTTCATCCACTTTCGCTTCAACGTTGTTATCTCTAGCATTTTCAGGTTTCATGGCATTAGGGTCATAAATTGAATCAAGAATCCCTACAATTTCATAAGTATAAGGTGCAAGTTCTTCAGCAACTTTTAGTTCACCATTCTTTACATCGCTATAATAGGTCTCTGTTAATTCATTGCTATCATTTAAGTAATCATTCCTTATTAAACCATTGGTGATTTTCATGGCTAGTTTTCGGTCAACGACTTGTTCATTTAATCCATTTTCATCTTTAATCACTTTATTTTCAAATAGATCATATGTTACCTCTCTTGGTCTATCTGCAACAACTGCTGCAATTTCTGATTGTAAGCTTTTCGTAAAATCCTCATAGCTTTCATTTGCAACAACTGTTAAGGTATTAACCGTATGTACATCTTCACCAAGTATGGTAGCATCCATTCTTTCCCCTACATTATTCACGCTAAGTCTTAATCCACGCCCTACTTCTTGTCTTTTACGAACATCCGAGCTACTTTGCTTTAATGTACATATTTGAAAAACATTGGGATTATCCCAACCTTCACGTAATGCTGAATGTGAGAAAATAAAACGAACTGGTTCTTTCATATCTAATAAACGTTCTTTATCCTTCATAATGAGGTCATATGCATCTTCATCATCGGAAGTACTTTCCTTACGATTATTAATTTTGCTTTCTTTAAATTGGTTAGATTTTTTATCGATTGAAAAATAGCCTTTATGCGTTTTTGATGCATCTATTTTATTAACATAATTGAGATAATCATCTTCCCCAAATTGGATTTGCCATTCATTTAGAATTGATTCATATTCCTCTTCAAAAATATCACCATAAATGCCATTCATCTCTTGCCCAGCTTCATCATATTGTTTATATTTTGCAACCTCATCAATAAAGAATAGCGATAATACTTTGATACCTTTATAAAATAAATCGCGTTCTTTTTCTAAATGAGACTGGATTGTTTCTCTTATTTGAATGCGTCTTAGGTGCTCTTCATTGACTTCACCAACTACTTCTCCAGCGTATATTATTATGCCATTCGTAAACTCTACACTGTTGTCAAGACCGCTAATACGAGCAATAGTGAATCCTTTATATTGTTCAAGACCATCAGACAAATCAAACAGGTTATCTCCTTCACGAACATGACGTGTAATACGTCGCACTTTGTTTTTACCTTTTTTTTCAAAGCCTAAAGAAGCGGTTGGTGGCTTATCACCTGATAAGTTGATTCTCTCTAAATATAAATAGCTATCCGTTCCAGTGGTTCCAGATACCGAGATACCTTTGACAGCAATTCTCTTAACTAAGCGCTTATTATAAGCTTCTAGGGCATCCAAACGATAAATCATATTGTAAATTGAATCTTTTTTATGTGTTGCTGAATATCGCAAAGTCATTAATGGATTAAATTCTTTTAACTTTTCCTTTGTAGCTTTTCCCTCTACAGATTGTGGTTCATCTATAATCATAATAGGGTTGGTGGCTGCAATAACATCAATCGGCCTTCTTGATTGAAAGTCATCCAGTTCCATGTATATTCGCCTTGCATCTTTACCTCTTGCATTAAATGCCTGAGAGTTTATTATCATTACATTGATTCCACTATCGCTAGCAAATTGTTCAACCTTTGTTAAATCTTTTGAGTTATAAATGAAGAAGCGTGCCTTCTTATTATAATCTAAACTAAAATGTTCTTGTGTTACCTGAAACGACTTATAAATACCTTCACGGATTGCTACTGATGGTACAACGACGATAAATTTACTCCAACCATATAATTTGTTCAACTCAAACATTGTTTTAATATAAGTGTACGTTTTCCCAACTCCTGTCTCCATTTCAACAGTTAGATTGAACTTGCCCTCTAAGTGTTTTGACGGTTCCAGCTGATTTTCTCGCTGGACTTTTTGTAAATTTTCTAGGACTTGGTTATCAGAAAGTAATATTTTTTTATTGTTATAACCTGTTAACGTTTCATTATCATCCATTGTCAACTGCCTGTCTTGAAGTACACCTTTATCAACAATGTAAGTTGGGGTTAACTTAGGTTGTCCATTAAACACTTTACAGACAGCAGCTGCTGCATCCGCCTGGAACTTTTGATGTTTAAATTGTAGCTTCATAATAAACCTCCTAAATCACTTTTACTGTTGTACTAGGTGCATAAAGTTTAAAGATTTCAGTTACATTGATTTTATCTGGGCTATTTCTAAAGCTACTGTCTCTAAAGACTGCTCTTAATGGTTTCTTCTGTGCAATACCTTTTACGACATCGTCTGTAATGCTATCTTCAAAACAAGCCACTAGAGACCCACAATCGACAATATGGACAGTGGCATTATCCATCTCTTCTGTTTCATGATTCAATGACAGTGGTAAGCCCCAATCAATCATTACACCGTAAAGTAAATCTAAATCGGAACGGTCTTCTTTTATATTAGATTCTAAAGATGCAATCATATCCTGAGAGTATTCGTTAGCCGAGTAATAAATATCTTTCATATTCGAATCATCTAATCTAAAATATCTGTAGCCTACATCAGGCACTTGCAACTTCTCTCCTTGACTTTTATTAACGTCATCAACTATTGCTTCGCCAGCCTTACGAATTCTTTCAATGGATATATCTGTAATAGTCTTATAACCCTTCTTATATGCTTCACTTTTTGGATTAACCTCTTCATCAAGTTGAACCATAATATATTTCCTTTGACCACCATCTTCTTTGTTTAATTTCATAACACCGTGTGCGGTTGTGGAAGAACCCGCAAAAAAGTCCATTATAATTGCATCTTTATCCGCTAAACTTAAAATCCGTTTAATAAAAGATAATTGCTTTGGATTATCAAAGGGAGTGTTAAATGCTTTCATCATAGAATAATCTGGACGTTGGTCATCTGACATAATCGACTTAGGTCTTTGTTCCATATTTTCATGTAAGTATCTTTTTACAGTAGGTAAGCTTCCATCCGTATGAAAATGAATTCTATCCTCATCTATCAATTGTTTTAAAGTTTCTTCCTTATACCTATAACCACCTGGTGGTACAGGGTCATTTTGTTTTGTTAATGGATTATAAACTGGATTTAAATTCCCGTTTCTAACGCCACCTATATTATCTTTACGATAAAGACCTCTGTCGTCAAAATACCAATAATTGGTAAAGTCGATAAACCTCGGATACCTGGTTAAGCTTTTTAACTCCGCTGTTATTTCCTCTGTTGAAAGACCTTCCTTTTCAAGTTGACTAACCCTTTTCATGTATTCATCAACATTGTTTTTTGGTACCGACCATTTATTATCCCTATGTTTTAATTTTAAGGTTTCTATATTTTTAGCATAAACTAAGCAATACTCATGACTAACAGAAACAAACAGGCTCTGATTTTTAGAACTGTTAGTATTGCGTACAATGTTTGCTATAAAATTGCTCTCACCAAATATTTCATCACACATTTTCTTTAGGTTATATAATTCGTTATCATCAATACTAATAAAAATTATACCGTCATCTTTTAACAGGTTTTGTGAAAGCTTTAGACTTGGATACATTGAATTACACCAGTCTGAGTGAAATCGCCCATTCGATTCTGTATTTTTAAACAGTTTGTTCTCTTCTTCATCAAACATCCCTATCTGTGCGTTGTAATCATCGGTATCCATACTATAGTCATCTTTATAAATAAAGTCCTCACCAGAATTATAAGGAGGGTCAATGTATATCATTTGTACGGCATTTAAATAGGATTCTTGTAAAATCTTTAACGTATCAATATTGTTTCCCTCAATAAATATATTTTCAGTATTCTCCCAGTTTTTGCTTTTGTCTTTAACAGGCCTTAAAATTTTTGTAATTGGTTCATATGTTTTTGCAATAGCTTCTTTTTTACCTACCCAATTAAATGCATAACGCTCTTGTTCATCTGCTAGATTTTCTGCAAGTTCCTTCTTCAATAGGTCAAAATCTATTCCTTTTTTTATATTGCCATCCTCATCTTTGGCTTCAGTAATAACATTAGGAAACAATTCTGCAATTTTATCAATATTTCGCTCTCTTATATTTGCTGATTCCATTTTCATTCTATCCAATTAACTTCAATCCTTTCTATGGCTGCTCACCATCTAATTGGGCTTTGAGCTGCCTTAATTCACTCATCATGGAAACTTGCTTTTTAAATTGTTTTTCTTTAGCAATCTTTTTTTCCATTAAATGGATTTTCCTTTTTAGCTTATCTCTTTCCTTTGATTGCTCAACAGCCCTTTTAAGCCCTTCATCTTTATCAACTATTATTTGGTCTTGACCAATTTGCTGAATGAAAGATTCATATACCTGGTCCAAATTAAGTCCTTCTATTTTCAGCTCAAGATTTTCTTGTTTAATCCAATCCGTTTTAAAGTAGGTGTCTACTTTGAATTTCCCTTCTCTATTTTTATGTTGCTCTTTGTAGCTGACCCAGAGTTGATATTTATTTGCATAATTTATAATGAATACAATATGATATGGTATTTCTCTATCAATTTGTTCAATAATATTATGACTCACCTTTTCCTGCCTTAAATGAACCTCCAGTAACTCTATCTCACTAATATAATTACCAGAATCAATATTCAAGGTATCTGGTGACAATTTATATTTCCATATTATTTTATCAATCTCTTTGATAAACATTTGTTCGAGCTTATTGTTAACTTGTAAATGCTCATAGAATTTCGTCTTTGGTATTCTACGGTCAAATAAAGTACTTTTAGGGAAATCAAACATTACCTCACCACCATAAATGAGACTAGTTCAAAATCATCTAATCCCTTAACATGTGTTCTAAGTGCTGTTGTACCTCCAGCCTTAAAGAGACTATCGATATCACTTTCTTCATTTACGTTTATAATGGAACTAATTGTATCTTGGAGAAGGTCTGAGTATTTCTCCATATTTCGACCATCACTGGTTTCTTCATTAAAGCTCCGACAAAGATTCATAATTGGCTCAGTAAATCCTCTTGATTTTAATCTCAGTAAATCAAGGATTGTTTTAGGGTCTAAATGGTTGTGTATCACTTCTCCCTCTTCTGATATATAAACTAAATAAAAGGGATAGAGGCGATTCTGGCTTTTTGCATTAATATCATTGTTAATATTTTTTAGGATATATACGACACCAGGGGGGTGCTCATCAGAACTAGGTACAATTGCATGCATTCCCATTGGAGCTTCTTCTAAGCTTGGTTTTTCTTTAATATAGCCCAGCAAATCCATGCGGAATTCATTTAAGCCAAGGTCCATTATAGAAACACCGCTTGTCATTTCTTCAATATCAACAACTTCCTTCTGTAGCCGTTCCAACTGCTGCTTCCTATATTCTAAGTCACCACTTTCATCATCAATTGGATTATCATCACCTGTTGATGTCATAACCGTAATTTTCATTCTTGTTTCTACACGTGCTTTTAAGTTAATGTAGTCATCTAAATCCATGTCTGGCCAAAAATTCACTAACTGAATCTCTTTATTCGTACTTCCAATACGGTCTATACGTCCAAACCGTTGAATGATTCGCACAGGATTCCAATGTATGTCATAATTAATAAGATAATCACAGTCTTGAAGGTTTTGCCCTTCTGATATGACATCGGTAGCAATTAATATATCAATACCTTCTGTTTGATTTGGAAGAATCAGCTCTTTATCTTTTGATTTAGGCGAGAAACAAGTCAATATGGTGTTTAAGTCATTAGACAACCCTTTTACGGTATTCGCTCCTCCATCCCCACCAGTTACCATGGCTGAATTCAAACCATATTTATCTCTAAAATATGTACTTACATGTTTATACAGATACTCAACTGTATCTGAAAAAGCTGAAAAAATAATGACTTTTTTATTCTGCTCATTAATAGGATTATTTATCTTGTGTTCAATCGTTTTTATTAATTGGAAGAGCTTCTCATCATTTTGTGGACTAACACGTTTCATTTCATCAATTAATTTAATCAAAATTTCTTTATCATCATTTAAATCATCAAGCCAGGATTGGTAATCCATATCATTTAGAATGATTTTTACCTTAGAACCCACGCTGAAAAAGTCAGTATTCTGGTCATCTATATCGAAATCATCTCTATTGATATTATTAATCTCTACACTCTTTCCTTCACGATAATCATTAATTGTCTGTATCGTGTTGTTAATATTAGTTAACATGCGTTCCATCGTTAAACGGAAAGAATATACCGAGCTTTCAAGGCGTTTTAGTAAGTTTGTTCTCATCAATACTAAGATACCTTGTTCTCTGTCAGATTGTTTAAACCTAGTATGTGCCATATCTGTCCCGTATATCTCTTCATACTTGGATATTTTACTAGGTAATATATACTCTGTAGGCTTATAAATCCCTAAATTCAACATTGATAAATGTTCATATATAGTGTTATAATCCATGAGATTTTCTATGTTTGAAAGGTTACATCTAATGGATATAGGTGTTCTCCTTTCTGGAAAAGTGCCAACCTCAACCTTATCATAGTATTGTTCGATATGCTTTCTAGAACGTGCAATAGTCACACTATCAAGCAATTCGAAGAAATCAAAATCCAGCATTCTAAGTAATTGGTCTGTTGTCCGTTTCTCAGCTGGTGATTCACTCCAAGTATTAAAAACAGCTTGGGCTCGTCTGAAAATAGTATCGATTGTCGTTTTAGTATTGAGTTTTCGATTAAGTTTATCCTCTTCCCCCTCATATGCTAGTGCCAATTGGTTTTTTAAATCTGTAAATCGATTGTTTACTGGGGTTGCAGATAACATTAATACTTTCGTTTTCACTCCCTGACGAATAACACGATTTAATAATTTTAAATAACGATTTTCCTTCTCATCATTTTCACCATATACTTGTCCTCCGTTGCGGAAGTTATGTGATTCATCAATAACCACTAAGTCATAATTACCCCAATTGATTCTATCCAAAGGAATTCCATTGGAGTATCCCTTATCTCTAGATAAATCAGTATGGTATAGTACATCATATCTTAAACGGTCATCTGCAATTGGATTGTTTAAAAGGTTTTGTTTATATGTATTCCAATTATCTGATAGCTTTTTGGGACAGAGAACCAAAACAGTCTTATTTCGATTTTCGTAATACTTAATTACGCTTAAAGCAGTAAATGTCTTACCCAGCCCTACACTATCGGCTAAAATGCATCCATTATATTTTTCTAATTTATTTATCATCGCCAAACATGCCTCTTTTTGAAAATCATATAACTTATTCCAAATAGCCGATTCTTTAAAACCTGTTGCTTCATCTGGTAACACATCTTCAGATAGATCATCCAAGAATTCATTGAAGATATTATATAATGTCAGGAAATAAATAAATTCAGGTGCGTTTTCTTTATAGACTGTTGTGATGTTATCTATAACTTCATCTGTGACGTCTTGTAGTTTTTCCTTATCATTCCAGATTTGGTCGAAAGTACGCTTATAATATAATGCATTTTCCCCTTCAACACGATTAACCAAACCGTGCATATGATTCCCTTTCTCTACACCTAAATCAATTGTTGTGAAGCCATTTAATGGAGCATAAGTGTAATCGTCTGAACTATTAACATTCATAAAACCAGAGATGTGTTCCTGGGTAACATTTGACTTAAATTGAGCTTTTTTCTTTATCCAGTCTACGCATTCCTTTGCTATAGCTTTTTGTGTTAGCTCATTTCTTAATTTCACCTCGAACTCCGTACCATATAGACTCTTTTCTCTATTTAGACGAGGAATATAAAATTCACGTTTTTCCTTTTTTGTCTTATCAGAAGTAAATGAAGGCGAAGTGAATAAGAACCTTAGTTCATCTACTTGTTCCAGTTGTTTTTTCAATTCTTGGTAAGCGTAAATTGAAAAATAAGCAGCAGCAATAGAAACTTTACTATCCTTTTTTATTGTGTTTTTTAAGTCGTCATTTAATTTCTGATGGATATTATCTATTATTTGCATTAGATTTCCCTCCTCTTCCCATCAATCCATTTTTATGACTTAACTAGAATATCCCCTTCACGCCTTTTTAACTCACGATATAATGCACTTTTACTTACTTTTGTGATATCACATATTTCTTTCACAGTTTTCGCACCAGAATGGTACAGTTCAATAGCATGGTTCATTCCAACATGATTTTCCGTATATTTTCTTATCCTTCCTTTATATTTCCCCTCTTTTTTAGCTTGAATTATTCCTTCACGCTGCCTACTCTTAATCATTTTTCTTTCATATTCAGATAGTCCAGACATAATTGTTAAAAGAAAATCTGAAAAAGGATTATCATCTGTCATATCAAACCAAGCATCTTGAAGTGACTTCATAAAAACTCCTTTTTTCTTCATCATTTCTACTAAATTAAGTAAGTCTACTGTCGAGCGGCTAATACGGTCTAAACTATGAACGATTACAATATCACCAGCATTAAGTTCTTCTAATAAATTTTGTAGAGCTGGTCTATTTAAATTTGCACCGCTTACCATCTCTTTAAAAATATTTTCGCATCCTTCATTTTTTAATGCCTCGATTTGCCTAGCTAAATTTTGGTCTTTGTTGGATACACGAGCATAACCGTATATCATACTTCACACTCCAAATATGAATTTTATTTACTATTATTTTATATCTAATTTTGGAACATGTAAATGGGAAACTATGAATCCAGTAAAATCCACATCTATATTTCATCCCAGTAGAGTACCCCATTGAAACAGGTTACTCTTACAAAAATCACTCTTTAGGATTTAAAAATAACAAAAAATCCAACCTCTAGTTATGTATGTATAAATTGTTATTTCAAACGTTTGGTGGCCACCCCCTTTTTATGAGGGGTTATTTTATTGATGAATTGAAAGAAGGTGAGAACATGTTACGTCAACACAAAAATACTGTAAAAGCTGCTATTAGAAAGGAAGGTTATTGGACTGGGTTCCTTGTAGCAAATAAGGTGCACCCAGCACATATCAATGGTCTCTGGTGTCTTGGTATGAAAGTTAAAATTACAAGCCTAGAGGAGCTGGAGAATATTATTGCTAAGTATGCTTACTACAACTGCAATAATGAATTGGGAAATCGAGTTCCTTTTTACGTCCAGCAGAAATAGAAATAAACGGAGAATGGAGGAGATAACATGGTAAAAGAAAACAATATTGTCAGCCTACCAATGCAAGGTGGAAAAAGTATTTCTGGAAGACCACAAATGACGAAATTGCTTAAAGATGCTGCTCAAAAGAAATTTGATACTGTCATCATTTATAAGCTAGACCGTCTTGCTAGAAAAACAAGAGATTCACTGGAAATTGCTGAAACATTAAATAATCATGGAGTACAACTCATCAGTTTATCCGAAAGCATTGATACAATCACTCCTCATGGACGAATGTTTTATACCGTATTAAGCTCATTGGCAGAAATGGAAAGAGAGCAAATAGTTGGTCGTGTGAAGATGGGCATGACACAAAGGCCCAAGGAAGGGAAATGGAATGGCGGTCAATGTATAGGCTATGATTCCAAGGACAAGCAACTTTTTGTAAATCCTAATGAAGCTATCATTGTAAAAGAGATATTCCAACTTGCCGACAAGGGGCATGGATACAAAAAGATAACTGGAATCATTAATCGTAAAGGATATAAAACGAAAAAGGGAAATGAGTTCTCCATTGCAACAGTAAAGAGGATATTAGACAACCCCATGTATATTGGAAAACTCCGATTCAATCAACATGAAAATTGGGCTGAAAAAAGAAGAAAAGGGAAAAACAAGGAGACTATTATAGTTGATGGAATACACGAGCCCATTATAGATAAAGAATTATGGGATAGTATACAACTAAAAAGACAAGGACGCTCATATAAAGCTGTACAGTCCTCCAAACCTTACTTTCTATCTAGACTTATACGTTGTCCACAATGTGGTGCTGGAATGGTATCTGCAAAGTCCAAAGGGAGAACTAAAACATATCGTTATTATGTATGTGGCACCTTCCATAACAAAGGGTCATCTGTATGTTCATCGAATAGTATCAATGCAGATATTGCTGAGGCACAAGTACTAGATGAAATTAAACGTATTGTAACAGACTCTAGTTTCATCAAACAATTGGTCGCAAAGCTGAACCAGGAAAGAGAACACGCCATTGAACCGTTAATTAAACAAAAGGAATATATTGAATCAAGAATAAAACAAAATGAGACCTATATTGCGAATATTACTGATAAGCTAATGAAGGACCCTGATTTAGTTTCCTCATTTGCAGAAAGATTGAAAGAGCAGCAAAGTGAGAAAATATCTAACCAGAAACAGCTGGAGGAAGTTGAGGAAGAGCTTACCAGCATCAATACAAAACCAATTGATTTAATGGCGTTTCACCATCTTATTAAAAATATCGATGAGATACTGGACAAAGTAAGTGGCGAGGAAAAGAAGGAACTTTTACGTATGATTGTGGAACAGATTGAGATTACGCCTTCGGCTGAAAAAAGGAGCCATGGAAGACAGAAAGGACGAGAGGTTACTAATATTAAGTTATACTTTGACTTTACTCCAGAAGCAGTAAAAAAAGTCAAAAAGCCTTCTCCTAAAGATGGCGAGCTATGCTCCTGATAGCAACATTGATTTGTCGCCCTTAAATAAAGTGAATCCAACGGAAAAAGAGCTAAGGGACACATTGAGGTCCCTTTCAGTTTTACCCTCACTTATGGTACGGTTCACCGATGCCTTTGGCGAAAAAAGCCTGCCAGCATTATAAACATTGGCATATGGAATATATATAAATGCATAAATCGAGTTGATCAGCTGTGAATCAGACGCAAACGGCTGAATCATATGACCAAATACAACGAGAAAAATTAATATTAATCTGGCGTTATCAAAAAACGGCATACGGCTCATGATAAGCTTCCTTTCACTTTTTATTTTCTGTATTTCGTAATATGTTATTAAACATTTTATCAGAATGAAAGTAAAAGCCTGTTTGCATAAAAAAAAGAATCTCAAATGAGATTCCTTCTGTCTGCTATGGGGCTGTTGGATTTTCAAAAGGCTCTGGCAATTCTTCTTCGAATCCCGTATCGTTTCCAGGCTCTGCAGTTTCTATTACTTCTTCTGCGATTGCTTTACGCTGTCCCGACCAGTCTATTAAATGATGCTGATATTCCTTCATCATCCAACCGGTAATTTTTCCGATAAAATACGCCGCAATTAATGTGCCTATACCTATTGAACCGAGTGACTGAATAAAGATAATACAGATGAGACCTGCTGCAGCAACGTTCAGCAAGTCACTCGTAATTTTAGCTTTGCTGAACTGCATATTGAACTTTTCACTGATTACGTGTGTTAATTCATCATATGGCATCAACGGGAATTTTGTGCTGAAATAACCGAGCAGTCCTGTTGAAACAACAAATAAACTGATTACTAAAAATGCACTGCGCATAATCCATGTTTCAGGTGCCGGCAATATTTGTACGAGGAACAATGTAAAATTCATCATAAAACCAAAAAGAAAAGTAATAATCAGCTGAAATATTGCTTCTCTTAAATTAAATTTTTTACTTAAAATGATTTGAATAATAATAAACAGGACATTCGCGGCTATCGTCATCAGGCCGATAGATATTCCTGTGGAAAGTGTAAATGCATAAGCTAATGAGGATACGGGCGATACACCCAGATTTGCCTGAATAGAAAAACTGACACCGAGAGAAAGAAAAAACAAACCGAAAAAGTATAAGATTAAACGCTTAGCAGTAATGTTTATGTGGGCTATAGTTATCCTTCCTTTCAAAAAAGTCTCTGTATATAACTATACGCCTCTTTTTGTTTCATTTGTTGAGGGTTGCTTTTTTATACAGAAAAGGGGCTGGGACAAAAGCCCTGAATCAATAAGAGAAACGGCTTGGACATCTTGATTTTAAGATGTCCAAGCCGTTTTGTGATTGTTTGAGTATAGAAAGTACAGGTTGCCGGACGAGTTTTCTCAGGTTCACCGCCATTAAAGCGATGCCCAGCTCGTTACGCACCGGATCTTTCCCTCGTACAGACATCCGAGTGAACCCTAAATTCGCCTTCAAATTCCCAAAAGTCGTTTCGACATCGATTTTGCGTTGGGCGTATCGACGTCGACCTTCTGGGCTTGAAAGCGTCTGCGTCACCTGGGCTTTGAAATACTCCAGGTTCATATTTTTTTGAATCCGTTCCGCTGGTCCGGTGCAGATGTTTTACACAACGCCATCAACGGACAATCCCGACAGTCCTCGCATTCATATATTTTAAATACTCGCTGATAACCATATGTGTCCGTTCGAGTGGTATGACGTTTCAAAGGTAGTCGGCGATTGTTCGGACAGACATAGTAATCATCGATTTCGTTATATTCCCAATGATTCGGATGTATCGCATCTGTTTTATACCGTTTCTTTTGTTCTTTATAGTACGTATTGTAGGGAATCAATGCCTCACGTTCATATTTGTCGGCCACGCACTCATAATTGAATTCACTGCCATACCCTCCATCGGCGACAATATATTCCGGCAGGTGTTGGAACGTGTGCTGCATCGTATGAAGAAATGGATCGAGCGTGCGGGTATCGGTGGGATTCCAATAAATATCGTATCCCAGTACAAACTGATTGTTGGTCGCAATCTGTAAGTTATATCCGGATTTCAACTGACCGTTCTGCATGTGATCATCTTTCATTCTCATGAATGTCGCATCCGTATCGGTTTTGGAATAACTGTTGCGATCGCCCATCAGTGAGCGTTGTCTCTGGTAGTTGAGCCGTCGGTCCAAGTAATCCTTCATCGCTTTCTTGGATTTGCGAATCTCTGAGCGTTCCGACCGAATGGCTTTACGGGTTGGCATATCTTCCGTACCGTTAATCTGTTCAGTTAAACCGGTTTCGCTTTCTATCAGTTGCGTATGGATATGCGCCAATTCTGATGCCGTTAATGGCCCCTCCGATTCCCGAATCATTTCCGGAATCACTTCTGATTCAACCAGGGCTTCATATTTTGCTTTGGATTTTTCCAGCAACGCAGCTTCGTGCCGGTCGATATTCTTTCTAAAGACAAACGTATACTTATTGGCATTCGCTTCAATTTTTGTACCGTCTATAAAAATCGCATCCGACTCAATTAAGCCATTGGATTCCAGCTGAGTTCTAAACTGGATGAATGCAGATTGAAGCAGCGCAGCCATCTTCGGATGCGCGCGGAATCGGTTAATCGTTCGATACGATGGAGTTTGATTTTGGGCCAGCCACATCATTCGGATACTGTCCTGCAGTAATGCTTCGATTTTACGACCGGAAAATGCAGACTGGCTGTAGGCACAGAGTAAGATTTTCAGCATCATTTTGGGATGATAGGACGACGCGCCCTGGGAGGGTCTAAAGCCATCAAACACATCTTCCGGCATGCTTTCGACCAGCGTATGCACCGCTTTTGATATATCGCTATCTGGGATCAGGATTTCTGTTTCGAGTGGCAGTGTGATTTGGTTCATGTTATAATTTTTATACATAAGATTCCTCTTTCCTTTGTGTGTTGTGGTAACTACATTGTATATGAGGGTCTTATTTTTTTGTAGATATATCGTATATTTCCATATAAAAAAGCGCACTTGACTCCTAGGGGAGTAGCGTCGCGTGAGACTACAGGCTCACGCGACGCCCCTGGAAAGCAAGTGCGCTTTTTGATTTAGAGACTAGACTTATGTCCCAGCCCCATCTTTTTACCACTCTACTGTTTCCACTTCAATTCAACTAACGGCCTTGTCAGTGCGACCACAGGTCTGCTCGACAGCACAATCACAACAAGTGCCGACAGCAGTATGAGCCAGAATGTTTCATACCATTTGTTGTACCATAAAATATCAAACTCCCTGAACGGCTGAATAATAAATCCGTGCAGCAGATAAACGTATAATGTTTTCTCACCGATTTTCGTCAGCCAGCCGTAATCACCGGACGGTATTAAAGCAATCATGCTGATAATCAGCAGCGCCGCCAGAATATAAATAATGAGGCGCATCAGCCCGCCGCTGATTTCCGCTTCAAGACGTCTGTATGCAACAGCCCCTGACAGCCAGTCTGTATCGAGCGTCACATCCACGTTGATAAAGAGATAAATAAACGTAAACAGCGCAATCATAAAAATAATTCCCGCAATACTTAAGCCTTTGGTTTTTATCAGCGTGACATGCTCTTTCGTCATAAAGTAGCCCGCTAAAAAGAACGGGAAAAATGCGAACGTCCGAGACAGGCTGAGGCCGAATGACGACAGGTCGACGTAGCCGACAGCAATGCCGAGAAATATCGCCGCCGGAACACTCACCATTGCCGGAATGCGTTTAAACAATACGAGCAGAATATGCCAGCTGAAGAGACTGACTAAAAACCACATTGCCCATTGCGGATGCAGTATGCCGTTATACCAGCTTTCGCGTCCGAGGAGAAAGTACAGCACGGTGTACAGACCCTGGAACATCAAATACGGCAGCAGCAGTTTTTTTGCAAGATTTAAAATGTACTTCGGTTCACCGATACCTTTCGCGAAAAATCCTGCCAGCATGATAAACATCGGCATATGGAAAATATAAATAAAAGCATAAATCGAGTTGATTAGCTGCGAGTCAGACGCAAACGGCTGAATCATATGACCAAATACTACGAGAAAAATAAGAATCAATCGCGCGTTATCAAAGAACGGCATGCGGTTCATTGTAAGTTTCCTTTCCCTTTTAATTTTCTGCATTGCGTAATATGTTATAAAATATTTTATCATAATGGAAGTAATATCCTGTTTAACGATTCGATTACAAAAAAAGAACCTCCCTCTCTGGAGATTCTTTACGTCTGTTATAGTGTTGTCGGATTTTCCCCGGGTTTCGGAAATTCGTCTTCGAAGACCGTTTCTTTTTCCGGAGCTGCAGTTTCTATAACTTCTTCAGCAATGGCATTACGCTGTCCGGTCCATTCGATTAAATGTTGCTGATATTTCTTCATCATCCAGCCGACAATCTTCCCGACAAAATACGCGGCAAGCAGTGTACCGATACCGATTGAGCCGGGTGAATTAATAAAGATCAGACAGATAACCGCTGCTGCAATAACGTTCGTCAGATCGCTCGCCACCTTTGCTTTACCGAACTGCATCCTGAACTTCTCGCTGATGACGTGCGTCAGTTCGTCATAGGGCATCAGCGGGAATTTCGCGCTGAAATAGCCGAGCAGTCCAAAAGACACTACAAATAAGCTGAGCCCTACAAATACAAAGCGCATTAACAATGATTCCGGCGCCGGCATCATCTGTATAAGGTATAGTGTAAAATCCATCATAAATCCAAAGAGAAATGCAATTAAAATCTGTACGACGGATTCTCTGAAATTAAATCGTTTACTTAAAAATATTTGAATAACGATAAACATAATGTTGGCAGCTATCGTCATCATGCCGATAGAAATACCAGTCGTCAAAGTCAGTGCGTAAGGCAGTGAGGACACCGGTGAAACCCCGAGGTTCGCCTGTATCGATAAACTTACGCCCGCAGAAAGAAAAAACAAACCGAAAAGATATAACGTTAATCGTTTAGCTGTAATATTTATATGCTTTATAGTTATCCTTCCTTTCAGAAAAGTCTCTGTATATAACTATACGCCTCTTCTGTATGAATTTGTTGAAAATTGCTTTTTCACAATAAAAAAGAACCTCACACCCGGTGAGGCCCCTTACTGTTATCCGAATTTTACCGGTATATTTTTTATCACTCTGAAACCGATCCAGCTGTACAGGAGTATTAAAGCAATCAGCAGTGCATACCCGACAAGCACTGACATGTTTCCGAGCACGCTGAAGTAGTTCAGCAGCTGTTCATTGAAAATCAGAAATACCAGTGCGAGGAGTCCGGAAAAAATCGACAGCATTCCAGCCCAGAACCCTCTGTAAAAAGCCGCTGCAATGAGTATACCGAGCGCCCAGAACATCAGACCGCTGATGAAATGGAAAACGCCGTACTCAAACCCGCTTAAATATTTCATGTCTTCCGGCGTCATATATTCGCCTGCAAACGGTGTAAACGAAAGTCCGAACGTGATAATCCCAGTAACTGCCGTGATGAACACCGCAGTAATCAGCCCTGTAATCATTAAGGATTTATAGAAAGTCTTTCTCGAGACTCCCATATTTACCGCCCATTCCGTAAACATCAGCACCGACAGAATCCCGAGCACAAACAGATATGTGCGGTTTGCAGTCATGCCAAAACCGAAGAACGATGTAATACCGTCACTTGCAAAGATATTCGAGATGATATATATAATTAACAGAATTCCGAGGTACCACAGCGACCAGACCGGAAAAATACCCGTGAAAATCTTCGTCATGTCTTTTAGTTTAGTTGTCATAATATCACTTCCCATCTTTCTTTTTATCCGTCAGGCTGATAAACATTTCCTGCAGTTTCAGCGGCGAAATGTCCAGATGATTATCTTCAGCGGTTTCCATCTCTTCCTGTGTAATGGTGCCGAGCACCGTATCGATCTGCAGCGCACCGAGGAATTTGACGTTAATTACATTTTTGTTTTCTGTAAACGTTCTGACTTTTTCCGCTTTACCGGCGATCGTGTAGCCCTTCTCAAGCAGTTCAAAAGTCGGTTCATGAAGCAGCACCTGTCCGTTATGAATCATAATAATGTCATCGAATAAGTGCTCCATTTCCGAAATAATATGCGTCGAGAGAATGATAATACGTTCCGCGCGGTTCGCCGCTTCAAGTACCTCGCCGTAGAATAATTCTCGTGTCGGTGCATCCATGCCGTTCGTCACTTCATCAAAAATAGTTACTTTCGATAACGATGCGAGACCGAGCGTTGCATTCACTGCCGCCTGCTGCCCCTGTGACAGTGCGCTGTATGATTTATCCGTATCGATGTCGAATGTGTCTAGGAGTCGATACGCGTACGCCTCGTCAAAGTCACTGCGGAACAGCGAACCCGATTCGATGTATTCCGTAATCTTATCGTTTTCCGTACTCGTTTCCTTCGGGTTGTACAGGAAGTTAATATGCTGCATCACATCGTCCTGCTCATATACTTTCTTGCCGTCCAGTGTGATACTGCCATCCGTCGCTTTTCTGTAAGATGCAATGAGCGACAGCAGTGAAGTTTTCCCCGCACCATTCCTCCCGAGGAGCCCGTAAATTTTCCCCGCTTCAAGTTCCAGACTGATATCCCTCAGAATCGTCTCTTTTTTAATATTTAAACTTACGTTATTTATTTTTAACGTCATTCTTTGTCCCCCCTGTTTACATCGATCATTTTTTGTATATCACTTTCTGTTAAATCCAGTTTCTTCGCCTCTTCAAGCATCGGCTTCAGGTATTCCTCTACAAACCCTTCACGTCTCGATGCCAGCAGTTTTTTGCGCGCCCCCTCTTCAACAAACATTCCAACACCCCGTTTTTTGTATAGTACGCCTTCTTCCACAAGTTCTGTTACACCTTTCGATACAGTTATATGATTCACTTTAAAATATGTGACAATTTCATTCGTCGACGGCACTTTATCGTGTTCAACAAGTGTTTCATCAATAATCTGATCAGCCAGCCAGTCTCTGATCTGTACAAAAATCGGCTTCTTCTCATTCAGCAGCTTCGACACAGCGCGTCCTCCTTTCTTTAATGCATGCCCTATTTATGTTTTGTGCGTTTAGGTCATCCAGTTATATATCTATGTATATAACTATATAACCAATAGCGTAATTTGTAAACATTTTGTTTGAAATATTTTAGTACTGTAGGTATTTATGGCGATAAAGATATTCGGAGTTCTATGAAGAGCCTTCATAGAACTTCTAAACTCTCTGGATTCCTATGAAGAACGTTCATAGAACTTCCAAACTCTCTGGATTCCTTTGAAACCCCTTCATAGAACTTCCAAACGCCACGGATTCCTATGAAACCCCTTCATAGAACTTCCAATCGCCACGGATTCCTATGAAACCCCTTCATAGAACTTCCAAACGCCACGGATTCCTATGAAACCCCTTCATAGAACTTCCAATCGCCACGGATTCCTATGAAACCCCTTCATAGAACTTCCAATCGCCACGGATTCCTATGAAACCCCTTCATAGAACTTCCAAACCCTGCGGATTCCTATGAAGAACGTTCATAGAACTTCTAAACGCCACGGATTCCTATGAAGAACGTTCATAGAACTTCCAAACGCCACGGATTCCTTTGAAACCCCTTCATAGAACTTCCAAACGCCACGGATTCCTTTGAAACCCCTTCATAGAACTTCCAAACGCCACGGATTCCTATGAAACCCCTTCATAGAACTTCCAATCACAGACTTCACTCCATACAAAAAAGCCGGGACATATTGTCCCGGCTCCCCCGTATAAATACTAAAGTTTTACGATTCCGATAATAACCAGCGTCCAGCTGATCAGGAACATGACGCCGCCTATAGGTGTGACTGCACCAAGAATAGAAATCCCCGTGAATGCAAGCACCATCAGTGAGCCTGTAAAGAACACGATTCCTGCTGTCATGAACCATCCTGCTGCAACGAGGAACTGCGCGCCTGTTACCTGGATTAAAATGCCGATCGCAATCAGACCAAGTGCATGGTAGAACTGGTATTTAACTGCAGTTTCCCATACGTCCAAATAATGATCGCTCAGTTTTCCTTCCAGTGCGTGCGCACCGAATGCACCGCACGCGACGGCGATAAATGCATTGACTGCACCTAATATAATAAATAATTTCATGTGATTAATTTACCCCTCTTTACTCTCTGTTTTTAATAAAAATAAGATACAGCGAACTTGAATACAGTATCAGACTGAAAATAAACAACCATCCGCCGAACTTTAATATTTGCACTTCGGGCACATACAAAAGCCCTGCAAGAATTAGTGCCAGTGAAGTATACCTCATATATTTCAACGCTTTATTCCACGGTTTTATATGATTTTCCCTCAGATTTTTTCTATGAATGCCGAACACAAAAGAAAGAATGAAAAACACTGAACCAACTATGATGAATAATATCATTAGGTGAGATGACCTCCATTAAAAATCAAAAATATCTTTGCCGTTACCGTCATCATCCTCGTCTGCCGCAGTTTTTGCAATAGGCGTACGGTATATTGTCACATTATCTTCTAATTTCACTCCGGGTTCCGGGTGTTTATCGTCTGCGTCCGTCAGAAGGCCGAGGAGCCGTTCCATCGCATAGGCATGCTTTTCCACATCGACGCCCGCTTCTATAAAACTCAGTTCCTTTTTCAATTCCGCTGCAATACGCTTATTCATTCTGTTCGCTCCAATCTATTGCTCCGCGCCCGACTGACTCCAGGTAGTCATTTGTCTGGCTGAACGGTTTCGACCCGAAGAAGCCTCTGTAGGAAGATAAAGGACTCGGGTGCACCGACGTAATAATTTTATGTTTATCTGTATCGATTAATTTAATTTTCTTTTGTGCAGGATTCCCCCACAAGATAAAAACCACATGCTCGTGTTCTTTTGAAATCGTGCGGATAATATCATCCGTAAACTTCTCCCAGCCGAGTCCGCGGTGCGAATTCGCATCACCTGCGTCTACTGTCAGCACTGTGTTTAACAGGAGTACACCTTCACGTGCCCAGTCCGACAGATTACCGGATGTCCGGACGATGCCGAGGTCGCTTTCCAGCTCTTTATAAATGTTGCGGAGTGACGGCGGTATTTTAATCCCTTCATTGACCGAGAACGCAAGACCGTGCGACTGGCCTTTTCCGTGGTACGGATCCTGACCGAGCACCACTGCTTTAATACCGTTAAACGGTGTCAGCTCAAATGCCGTGTACACTTCTTCTTCCGGCGGATATACTTCCCCCGTTCTGTAACGTTCATTCAGCGTCTGTCTCATCGTCGTAAAATCGTGATTATTAGTAATACTGCGGAAGATTTCCTCCCATGTTAAATCAGCCATTTTCCACGCTCCTCCATACTAAAGATTCATTATATCATCGTTATAAGCAATGCTCTAGAATTACACGGCTAATTATAGTAAAATGACAATATCTATCAGTAGAATTAGGGGGCAATACAATGGCACTTGCAAAAACGTTAACAATAGCCGGTACCGACGTCAGCGGCGGCGCTGGAATCGCAGCAGATTTAAAAGCATTCCAGGAACATGAAACTTACGGCTACAGTGTGTTAACAACTGTAGTATCAATGGAACCATCAACATGGTCTCACCGTGTGAGCCCAATCCCAATAGAAGATGTTAAAAACCAGCTGGAAACAGCATTATCTTTAAATCCCGATGTAATTAAAACGGGAATGCTGCCTTCAGAAGAAGTTGTAGAACTTTCGAAGGACGCATTTTTAAATTCAAATGCCAAGCATTTCGTCGTCGACCCGGTAATGGTCTGTAAAGGTGACGATGAAGTTCTTAACCCCGGCCTTGTGGAATCAATGATCGAGAACCTGATTCCGAATGCCACGGTCGTTACACCGAACCTTGTGGAAGCGGGTCACCTTGCGGGTGTTAAAACACCGCGCACGCTCGATGAAATCAAGGAAGCGGCGAAATTAATTCACGCTAAAGGTGCGAACTACGTTGTCGTTAAAGGCGGCACAGGCATCGAAGGTGATTCGGCAATCGACGTATTTTACGACGGCAGCGAACTTCATCTGCTCGAATCGAAAAAATTCGATACTGCATTTAACCACGGTGCAGGCTGTACTTTCGCAGCATCAATCGCAGCAAACCTGGCAAACGGCAAAGAGCCGCTTGAAGCAGTTCAGCAGGCGAAAGCATTCGTAACAAGCGCAATTAAAAACGGCTGGCAGATGAACGAGCATGTCGGCGTTGTCAGACACGGTGCTTACAATTCAGTAGAAAAAATCGAAGTTGTAGATAAAGTATTAAACTAAGAGATAGCTTGCTATCTCTTTTAATGTGTAACCGATATTATGATTATAGGAGTTTTCTATTCATGGAAATGAAGAAAATTGTAAAACAGGATGTCCAGGAAATCTTAACAGCTTACGAAAATACACCCGTCTACTTACACGTTGAAATTACCAGCGGTATGTACGCGAGTCACTTGGACGGTAACGTCTTTAACGCGGGTACATTCCTCCGTAACATTCAGGTGGAATTCATTCAGGCGACGATTCGCGGCGGCAACCGTTCCAAAGAACACCGCGTCGGCTTAAAACTCGACAACGGCGGCTGGGTATATGTTCTCGGTTTAACGCATTACATTGAAGGCGAGAACGGGGAGTTTATCATGCACGGCTTTAACGGTGAAGGTAAACTTGCCTCAGCACTTGAAATTTCAACGAAACCATTCTTTAAGTAGGAGGAAATCACATGGATTTTTCACAGGAAAATCACGTACTTGTTGTTTTCCCTCATCCCGATGACGAAGCATTCGGTGTGAGCGGAACAATAATGAAATACAGAGATGCGGGAGTGCCTGTCACTTATGCATGTCTGACTTTCGGCGATATGGGGCGCAACCTCGGCTATCCGCCGTTTGCAACGCGCGAATCACTCCACTCTATCCGTAAAGCCGAAGTCGAAGAGTCAGCGCGTATAATGGGCGTTGACGATCTCCGCCTGCTCGGATTCCGCGATAAGACGCTCGAATTCGAAGAACATGGTAAACTGAGAGGCGTTATTACCGATATGATTCAGGAACTTGCCCCGACACGGATTATTACATTCTATCCCGGCTATTCAGTCCATCCCGACCACGAGGCGACTGCCGATGCTGTTATAGAAGCACTGGAGGAAATACCGGCCGATAAACGCCCGGCACTTCAGCTTGTTGCATTTGATAACCGTACTTTTGATGACCTTGGCGACCCTGATATCGTCATCGATATTGAAGGCTATACAGAACGGAAACTGGACGTCATGGCAGCTCACCGCTCACAGACGGGCAAATTGCTCGAAGACCTTGCTTCAGATACACAGCAGGGAGACGATGCACGCAACCGCTGGATGAGATACGAGAATTTTTATTCATACGAAATTGATTAAGGAGCATTATAAATGGAAGAATTTGACTTAACGACAAGAGAAGGTCGTTTTAAACATTTTGGTTCTGTTGATCCTGTTGAAGGTACTAAACCAAAAAATAAAGAAGATATGGCAGATTTACAAAACTCACGTAAAGACTTCCTTTTTGAAGTTGACTCTGTCGGCATAAACAACTTAACGTACCCTGTAGTTATCGGTGACTTCCAGTCAGTCGGAAACTTCGAACTGGCTACAAGTCTTGAAAAAGACGAAAAAGGCATCAACATGAGCCGCTTAATCGAATCACTGGAAACGGTAAACAGCAACGGCGTTCCACTTAACTTTGACACGATCAAAGAGCTGCTTACAAGACTCCGCGACCGTATGAAACAGAATTCAGCAGAACTTACTGTCGACGGTAAATGGTTCTTTAATAAGCCATCACCAGGTACAGGTCTGGATGCGATTGCAAATGCAGACGTAGTCTACTCGGCAGAATTCGACGGCGAAAAATTCACACGCAAACAATTCGGCATGACGGCACAGGTGACAACACTCTGCCCATGCTCAAAAGAGATCAGTGAATACAGTGCACACAACCAGAGGGGCAACGTTAAAGTGTTAATCGATATCGATGACAGCGTTGAACTCCCTGAAACTTATAAAGAAGACTTATACGAAGTGCTGGAAATCAACGCGTCAAGCCAGCTCTATCCTATTCTTAAACGCACAGACGAAAAAATGGTTACAGAACGCGCATACGAAAACCCGCGCTTCGTCGAAGACCTTATCCGTCTTGTCGCATACGACTTAGTCGAACTCGACTGGGTAAAAGGATTCGAACTTGAATGCCGCAACGAAGAAAGCATCCACCAGCACGATGCATTCAGCAGACTTAAATACCAGAAATAAGATTGATAAATATATTAGGACCGAAACCCGCGGGTTTCGGTTTTTTTGATGCGCTTTTATGGTTTGGGCGCTCTATGAGCCGTGTTCATAGAACTTCTGGTCGCTGTGGGATTCCTATGAAGTGTGTTCATAGAACTTCTGGTCGCTGCGGGTTCCTATGAAGTGTGTTCATAGAACTTCTAAACACCGCGGAGTCCTATGAGCAGCATTCATAGAACTTCCAAACGCCACGGATTCCTATGAAGAGCGTTCATAGAACTTCCAAACGCCACGGATTCCTATGAAGAGCGTTCATAGAACTTCCAAACGCCACGGATTCCTATGAGCAGCATTCATAGAACTTCTAAATACCACGGATTCCTATGAGCAGCATTCATAGAACTTCCAAACGCCACGGATTCCTATGAAGAGCGTTCATAGAACTTCCAAACGCCGCGGAGTCCTATGAGCAGCATTCATAGAACTTCTAAATAACACGGAGTCCTATGAGCAGCATTCATAGAACTTCTAAACACCACGGATTCCTATGAAGCGCGTTCATAGAAATCCAAATCATATATATATCTATTCTTTAGCAGCTAACTTATCTCTATAGCGCTGCACTTTCCGATGCATCGCTAAAGCTTCTTCCAAATCCGGGTATTTCAATGTGTAATTTGTATAATTTCCTTTTTTATTTATATAACAATACTTCTGAAAAGCTCTGTAGATGGTACTCCTGTTAATTTCATCGTTTATAAGATAAGTGAGCGAACGCTGAGTCATAGGCTGATTGTAAAACAAATATTTATGATCATACATAGCGCGTAGTAAATGCGAATCCAGGCTTTCAATAGTTCCACATTCCTGACAAGCGTACTGAAATCGTTTCTTTATCAAATTAAAGCTGCCGCATTCGCTGCAATATAATCCGCGCTGCAGCTGATTAATATCAGCCGTTTCCGAAAAATATGTATTATCCACAATAACATTGCGTATAATATTCGCGATGTTTTTAGCTTTATTTCCAACGCGTTCATTATGAAACTGGCGCAGGTACTTTCTCAGGTGATTACGCACAATCGTGTGCTGCCATATCCGCTGATCTTCAGATATTACTCTCACATCATCGCTCGGAAATATTAATGCCGCTTCAACTTTTACATTTATCTCCGATGCATCCATCAGGTTCATGAGTTTACCCTTCGCCCTGTCGAGCTGCGCAAATGCATTATCATTTACAGCTCTGTTATTTCTGTACCACCTGTTGTTCTCAAAGTGATAGTCTCCTGTAAAGTTTTTGATTTCATTAATAACTACTCTATTTTCCGAAATAATTATCGTGTCATATTGAGTATGTGTATTTCCTGTCTTCAGATAAACATCCCTGATGATATAAATATTGTCGTGACCGACTTCATCCAGAATTTGATCATACTTGCACTCACCTTCGTAACCTTTCTGCAATTTTTCTTTTTCATATTGCTCCTGACGGTTAAAATCTTTTCTCGAAGACAGTGCATTGTAATATAAAAGTTCGATTGGCATACCGCGTTTGTTTAAAAACATTTAAACCCCTCCTTTAAAATTAAAAAAGTACCTCTTACCCTATATATAGGCAAAAAGTGCGTTTTCCTTTTAAAAAAGTTATGTTTTAGCAGTTTTCACGAAACTGATGGTAATATTACACAAACATGCTGATTACTGGTATTAAATGGATGGTGAATTTCACCGAACTCTATATAAATACTGCTCGATTCCTGATATATTTAAAGTTTAAAGCCCGATATATTAGAGCGATTAACAGCTCATCACCCATAAACTGAACCACACCACAAACAAAAGAACTCCCGTCAGGTCCGCTTATCACGGTCCTGTCCGGGAGTTCTTTTTCTGTTTAGCGCGTAATCTTAAGTTTTTAAAGAAAGTTTTCAGCATCGCACTGCATTCATCCTCCAGCACGCCGCTCACCACGTCTGCACGGTGGTTAAAGCGCGGTTCGTCAAGCAGATGCATCAGACTGTCCACCGTGCCTCCTTTAGGGTCCGGCGCGCCGTATACAACCAGCGGCACCCGTGACATTATTATCGCGCCGGAGCACATGACACACGGCTCAAGCGTGACGTATAATGTGCAATCTTCGAGCCGGAATGATCCGACTGCTTCCGCTGCTGACTGGATGGCCAGCAGTTCTGCATGGGTTACCGGATTCTGTGATGTTTCCCTCAGGTTATGTGCCCGGCTGATTATTTCACCGTTCTTGACGACAACCGCACCGATCGGCACTTCACCGAGCGCTTCTGCTTTCTTTGCTTCTTCAATTGCCGCTCTCATATACACATCATGCATCGAGTATAAACTTCCCGTCTGCATCGTATAAGTCTTTAATGCTGTCGACTATTCTGTCGGCGCCCGCGAGATGTTCGCGCTGCCCCGTGCCGCTCAGTACACCGATTGTATAAAGTCCTTCATCGTATCCGAGCAAAGTATCAGCGGCATTGTCGCCGATCATGACAAGTTCCTCAATCGGATAGCCGTGCTTGTCGATAAAGTCCTTTATAAAACCGAACTGCGGTTTGTGATAGTCGTTGTCATCGCCGCAGATTACATCGAAAATATACGGCTCGAGCTCAAATTTCCTGATAAATCTTAACGTCGAATCCCTGCTGTCGCTCGTTACGATGACGTTTTTATATCCATTTGACAAACCGTGCTGAAGCGCAGTTTTTACTCCGTCGATTAATTCCATGTCGTCAGTGAGCATCCCGAGATTGGATTCGTAAAAATCCTTCGCCCATTTGCCGCCGCCTTTTTCAATCGATTCAAAGACAGCATGAATATCACTGCCGGTGCCCGAGGCTATCGTCGAGTTCGCTTTAATTTCTCCGTCGACATAGCCCAGCTTCTCGGCAACTTCGGGTTTTCTGTGCCGCACATTAAAATCTTCAGAGAATTTATCGATGCACTTTTTGGCATACGGTGTCCACAGCTTATGAAAATTTAACAGTGTCCCATCCTTGTCGTATAAAAGTATACGGTTCATTCGTCACCCTCCACGAACCGGACGGGGCATCGCTATTAATTCCCGGCCCGGTTCTTACTCTGTATCGCTTCTATCATTGTATCAGTCATTTTATCCAAATCAAAAGCTGCGTTGAAGCCCCACTGACGTTTCGCTTCAGATGCATCGATGCTGTCCGGCCAGCTTTCAGCGATACCCTGTCTGACAGGATCCACATCGTAGTTTAATTCGAAATCCGGGTAGTGACGGCGGATCGATGCCGCCACCATTTCCGGTT
Organism: Jeotgalicoccus saudimassiliensis; assembly: GCF_000756715.1. Taxonomy (NCBI): domain Bacteria; kingdom Bacillati; phylum Bacillota; class Bacilli; order Caryophanales; family Staphylococcaceae; genus Jeotgalicoccus; species Jeotgalicoccus saudimassiliensis. The sequence continues at coordinate 1,794,805 of NZ_CCSE01000001.1, read as the reverse complement.
CAAGACTCATATTTGTTACGTTGAATGCGTTACGGTCCTCAAGCTTGCTGCCGTCCGCTTCCATCAGGTCGATAATCGCCTGAATTGCGTCATCCATATACATCATGTCCATAAATGTATCTTTGCCGATAAATGACGTGTACTTGCCGTTTTTCACCGCTTCAAAGTAAATTTCAACAGCGTAGTCCGTCGTACCGCCGCCCGGTTCTCTCACGTGTGAGATCAGCCCCGGGAAACGCACGCCGCGAGTGTCTACGCCGAATTTCTCGAAATAGTAATCACACAGCAGTTCTCCCGATACTTTGTTTACCCCGTACATCGTTGTCGGACGCTGAATTGTCGTCTGAGGTGTATTTTCCTTCGGCGTTTCAGGACCGAAGGCACCGATTGAACTTGGTGTGAAGAACTGCATGTCCAGTGCACGTGCTGTTTCCAGCGCGTTTACAAGACCGCCCATGTTAATATTCCACGCCAGCATCGGATCCTTTTCACATGTGGCACTTAACAGTGCCGCCAGATGCATAATCGTATCTGCTTTGAATTCACGGGCGATGCGCTCCATCGCTTCACGGTCCGTAACATCCAGAATTTCGAAAGCTTTGCCTTCGAGCGGTGAATCCACAGGTTCTTTAATATCCGTCGGCAGAACGTTGTCCTCACCGTAAATCTCTCTTAATTTAACGGTTAACTCTGTTCCAATCTGACCGAGCGCCCCTGTAACTATAATTCGTTCCATGATTGTTTCCCCTTATTCAAAAAAGTTTGTGGTTTAGCTGATAATTCCCATTTCACGGCCAACTTTAGCGTAAATTTCAAGCGCGTTGTCGAGCATTTCTTTCGTGTGTGCCGCTGTCGGCATGTTTCTTACGCGACCTGTACCTTTAGGCACTGTCGGGAAGACGATTGACTTCGCATAAACGCCTTCTTCTTTCAGACGTTTCGAGAATTCCTGGGCTTTCTTCTCATCACCGATAATACAAGGTGTAATCGGTGTTTCGGAATTGCCGATTTCAAAGCCTAAATCCTTCAGGCCGGCTTTCAGGTAATCACCGTTCTCCCATAGTTTATCGTGCAGTTCAGTTGAAGCCATCAGCGTTTTAACCGCTTCTGTAATTGCTTTCGTATCTCCCGGTGTTAATGAAGTCGAGAACAGGAACGGACGTGCCGCTACTTTCAGGTAATCGATTAAATCCTGTGAACCGGCAACGTATCCGCCGACTACTCCGATTGCTTTCGATAAAGTACCCATCTGCAGATCGATTTCCTTTTCAAGACCGAAGTGCTTAACCGTGCCGGCACCTTTGCCCATTACACCTGAGCCGTGTGCATCGTCGACATAAGTAATTAAGTCGAACTCTTTGGCGATTTCAACGATTTCAGGAAGTTTTGCAACGTCCCCGTCCATCGAGAATACACCGTCTGTAATGTACATTACTTTTTTGTATAGCCCCGATTCCACCGCTTCTTTCGCTTTAGCGCGGAGATCGTCCATATCCGAATGGTTAACGCGGATAATTTTCGCTTTTGATAAGCGGCATCCGTCGATAATCGATGCGTGGTTCAGTTCATCTGATAAAATCGCATCTTCTTTATTCATTACTGCCTGGATTGCCGCCATATTACAGTTGAAACCTGACTGGAATGCTACTGCAGCTTCAGTTCCTTTGAACTCTGCAAGTGTCTTTTCAAGCTCCACGTGAAGGTCGAGCGTACCGTTAATCGTACGTACCGCACCGGCACCTACACCGTGAGTTTTAACCGCTTCAATCGCTGCTTCTTTCAATTTTTCATCTGTTGCAAGACCTAAATAGTTATTCGATGATAAGTTAATCAGTTTCTTGCCCGCTACTGTGATTTCAGGACCGTTTGCACCTTCTACTACATCTATTTCATTGTATAATCCGTTATCCTTCAAATACTCTAAATTCGATTGTAAATACTGTTCTAATTTCTGTGACATTTACGTCCCCTCCTTACATAGTATTTTAGCATATCTAAGCGCTTTCTTTGAGCGATTACGAATTGTTTATATTGTTGTAATTTTCTCACTTTTAAGCATTTTATATTTTAAAGTGCCCCCGGCTCTGATAATATGAATAGAAAACAGTTATGGAGGTTCAACCATGAGCATTAAAGATATCGCATCATCAAAACTTCCCGAGATGGTTACAAACAGAAGACATATGCATATGCATCCGGAAGTTTCATTTAAAGAGAAAGAAACATACCAGTTTATTTTAGGCAAGCTCAAGCAGCACCCTGAATTGAACATTCGTGAAAATGTCGGTAAAAACGATGTAAACGAAGGTGCCGGTATCGTTGCTTCCATTGGAACGGGCAGTCCTCATATTGCTGTCCGCGCTGATTTTGATGCACTTCCAATACAGGATCAGAAAGATGTTCCTTATAAATCGCAAAATCCGGGCGTTATGCACGCCTGCGGCCACGATGGCCATACAAGTACCCTGCTTGCTCTCGTGGACACTGTAGTGGCTAATAAAGCCAATTTAAGCGGTACTGTGTCGTTTATTTTCCAGTACGGCGAAGAAGTACAGCCCGGCGGTGCAAAATCCATGGTAGAGGACAATGTTCTCGACGGTATCGACAAAGTATACGGTCAGCATTACTGGAGCCAGTTTGATACGCACGAAGTGCAGACAAAAGCGGGCGCAATGATTGCAAGTCCCGACGGATTCTACATTACACTTCAGGGCTCCGGCGGCCACGCGGCATATCCTGAACGTACAGTCGACCCGATCGTCATCGCAGCAGAACTGATTACGAATCTGCAGACAGCGGTCTCCCGTCAGATTTCACCGATAGACAACGCAGTAGTTACAGTCGGCAGCGTTAACGGCGGCGACGCGTTCAACGTCATTCCGGACACGGTCAGCATTACCGGGACCGTTCGTACGTTCAAACAGGAAGTTAAAGAGAAAATATATGAAATCTTTAAAGAGGAAGTCGAATATACCACTAAAAAACGCGGCGGCACTGCTGATCTGCAGTATTCATTCGGCTATCCGGCTGTTATAAATCATGAAGAAGAAGCTCAGGTTATAGAAGATGCGGCGAAAGATCTCGGTCTGCCGTTCAAAGAAGCAGATCCGTTAATGATCGGTGAGGACTTCTCGTACTTTATCCTGGATAAACCCGGTGCCTTCTTCTATACAGGAACAGGAAACGAAGACAAGAAGACAACACCGGCGCATCATACCGATATGTTTGATATCGATGAAGACGCGATGGAAACGGCACTGATGATGTTTATGAAAATTCTCGAAAAAGAATCGGTGATCAGATGGATGTAAGAAAATTAGAAAGGGCAGTAAATAAGCAGTTTGGAGAGATGGTCCAGCACAGGAGACACCTTCACATGTATCCCGAGCTGTCATTTCAGGAAGTACAGACGCCTGCATACATCGCAAATTACCTACGCAGCCTTGATATCGATGTGCGTGAAGGCGTCGGCGGACGCGGCGTGGTCGGCAGGCTGATCGTTGATGAATCGCTCCCTACAGTAGCTCTGAGAGCCGATTTCGATGCACTGCCAATTCAGGATTTAAAAGATGCACCGTACAAATCGACAGTACCCGGCGTTATGCATGCCTGCGGCCACGATGCCCATACGGCAGTCGTGCTGACTGCAGCGAAGATTTTAAGCGAAATGAAAGATGAATTAAAAGGAAATATCGTTTTTATTCATCAGCATGCAGAAGAAGTAGATCCCGGCGGTGCAATCCAGATGATTGCCGACGGTTGTCTCGACGGTGTCGATGCCATCTTTGGACAGCATGTATCAACGTCATTGGACGTCGGAAAGATCGGCTATAAATACGGAACAGCAACAGGCATTCCCGACGACTTTACTATTAAACTGAAAGGTCGTGGCGGACACGCTTCACGTCCTCACGATACTATCGACCCGGTTGCTGCCGGCATTGCACTGTGCAATCAGCTGCAGTATGCCGTGACGAGACGGACAAATGCAATGGATTCAGTCGTGCTGTCCATTACGATGTTTAACGCAGGCAATCAGCATAACGTCATTCCCGATGAAGTAACCATCGGCGGCACTATCCGTTCGTTTAATCATGAAATGCAGGAGACGATGATTAAAGAACTGAACCGGACGCTTGAAGGACTGGTCAGAACGACAGGTGTGTCATTCGACCTCGACTATATGAAAGGCTATCCGCCTGTCGTCAACGATGATCAAATGACCGATATCGTTATCGAAAGTGCAGCGAGAATTTCCACAGTCAATGAAACTATCAGACTGGAGCCGGACCTCGGCGGAGAAGATTTTTCTTATTATCTGCAGCGCGTGCCAGGCACATTTTTTTATACAGGTGTCAAAAACTCGAGCTTCAAAGCAGATTTCCCTCACCACCACGCCCATTTCGACATCGATGAAAAAGGCATGGTCAACGCCGTGAGCGTTATGCTCGAATCTGTATTTACGTATTTTGAAAAGGAGTCCCGATAATGGATATAAAACAAATAATCAATGACCACTACGACTCAATGGTGGAACTTCGAAGATATATGCATCAGCATCCTGAAATCTCTTTCCAGGAAATGAATACAAAAAAATGGATCTACGATCAGATCAAAGATCTCGGTCTCGAGATCAGGCAGGATGTCGGCGGTAACGGTATAGTTGCCCGTCTGCAGGTCAATGATGATTTCGAAACTGTGGCACTCCGTGCAGATTTTGACGCATTGCCAATTCACGACGAAAAAGATGTACCATACAGATCTAAAACTCCGGGTGTCATGCACGCCTGCGGACACGATGCACATACAGCCATGCTCATTACGATGGCTAAAATTTTAACAGCTCATAAAGAAGAGCTGCCGGTCAATGTCGTCTTTTTACACCAGCACGCAGAAGAACTGCTGCCGGGCGGAGCGAAAGCAATGATTGAAGACGGCGCGCTTGAAGGCGTCGATTACGTATTCGGCACGCACGTATCCACTAAATTCCCGGTCGGCACGGTTAAATATAACTACGACACGATGTACGCCAATGCAGACTCATTTAAAATTACGGTACGCGGGCTTGGCGGCCACGGCGCAACTCCACAGGTTACCCATGACCCGATTATCGCCTCTGCGTCACTGATTCAGCAGGTCCAGACAATCGTATCCCGTTCTGTCAGCCCGCTCGACTCTGCAGTTGTCACGATTGGTGCTTACAATGCCGGAACGGTATTTAACGTTATACCGGGCACAGCGGAAATTAAAGGGACATTCAGAACATACACACCTGAAGTCAGAGAGATTGTGGCGAAACGTCTCGAACAAATTTGTCTCGGTATCAGCGCGAGTTTCAATGTTAATGCCGATCTTGAAATTATGTACGGCTATCCTTCCATGAAAAACGATCATGCACTGCTCGACTATGTCGCTGATAATGTCAGAGAAAATGCCGCATTTGTTTCGGGTGTTGAAGAAGTCGGTCCTGCAATGGGCGGTGAAGACTTTTCGTACTTCATTCAGGAAAAGCCCGGCTGCTACTTCTACACAGGGGTCAGCAACAGTGACAAAAAGGCAGATATTCCGCATCACCATCCTTTATTTGACATCGACGAAGACGGTATGAAAACAGGTGTTGAAACACTCTTGAAAGCAGTACTGAATTTCGATAAAAGAGCAAAATAAAACAGAACACAAAAAAAGAGCTGAGATAAAATCTCAGCTCTTTTTTGTATAGTTATAACAATTCAAAAATTATTATTTTTGGATTTCAGTTACAACGCCTGATCCTACAGTACGTCCACCTTCACGGATTGAGAAACGAGTACCGTCTTCAATAGCGATTGGTGAAATAAGTTCTACTGTCATTTCTACGTTGTCACCAGGCATAACCATTTCAGTTCCTTCTGGTAAGTTACATACGCCAGTTACGTCAGTTGTACGGAAGTAGAACTGTGGGCGGTAGTTAGTGAAGAATGGAGTGTGACGTCCACCCTCTTCTTTTGAAAGAACATAAACTTCAGCTTTGAAGTTTGTGTGTGGTGTGATTGAACCTGGAGCAGCTAATACCTGTCCACGCTGGATATCTTCACGTGATACACCACGTAGAAGAGCACCGATGTTGTCACCAGCTTCAGCGTAGTCAAGAAGCTTACGGAACATTTCTACACCTGTAACAGTTGTTTTAGATGACTCAGTGATTCCGATGATTTCAACTTCTTCGCCGACTTTAACTTGTCCACGCTCAACACGTCCTGTAGCAACTGTACCACGACCAGTGATCGAGAATACGTCCTCTACAGGCATCATGAATGGCTTGTCAGAGTCACGTTCCGGAGTTGGAATGTACTCATCAACAGCGTTCATAAGGTCAAGAATTTTTTGTTCGTACTCTTCGTCGCCTTCAAGAGCTTTAAGAGCTGAACCAGCGATTACTGGAACGTCGTCGCCAGGGAAGTCATACTCAGAAAGTAATTCACGAACTTCCATTTCAACTAATTCAAGTAATTCTTCGTCGTCTACCATGTCAACTTTGTTTAAGAATACAACAAGTGCAGGTACACCTACGTTACGTGAAAGAAGGATGTGCTCACGAGTTTGTGGCATTGGGCCATCAGCAGCAGATACTACTAAGATACCGCCGTCCATTTGTGCAGCACCAGTGATCATGTTTTTAACATAGTCAGCGTGTCCTGGGCAGTCTACGTGTGCGTAGTGACGTTTTTCAGTTTCGTACTCGATGTGAGACGTGTTGATTGTGATTCCACGCTCTTTTTCTTCCGGTGCGTTGTCTACCATGTCGTAGCTTTGTGCTTCCCCGCCACCGTGCTTAGATAATACAGTTGCGATAGCAGCTGTTAAAGTTGTTTTACCGTGGTCAACGTGACCAATTGTACCAATGTTGGCATGTGTTTTCGAACGGTCAAATTTTTCTTTAGCCATTGTAAAATACCTCTCCTTATATAGAACATTATTTTTTATATAAAACCCGAGGACGGGACAAACCCGCCTCGAAGTCTTTCTTACAACACTTATAAAGCATTTATTCTAAAAAATCAAGTATATGACTTATTCACCAGTATTTTTCTTGATGATTTCTTCAGATACTGATTTAGGAACCTCTTCATAGTGATCGAATACCATTGTGTAAGTACCGCGACCCTGCGTGTTAGAGCGCAGTGACGTTGCGTAACCGAACATTTCAGAAAGTGGAACGAATGCGTTAACGACTTGAGCGTTACCACGTGCGTTCATACCTTCAACACGTCCGCGACGGCTTGTTACGTCACCCATGATGTCTCCAAGATATTCTTCCGGCATAACGATTTCTACTTTCATCATCGGCTCTAAAAGAACAGCTTTACAAACTTTAGCCGCTTCTTTAAGTGCAAGTGATGCAGCAACTTTAAACGCCATCTCAGATGAATCGACATCGTGGTAAGAACCATCGTAAAGTTTAGCCTTAACGTCAACTAATGGATAACCGGCAAGAACACCGTTTTCCATAGAATCTTTAAGTCCAGCTTCTACAGATGGAATGTATTCACGTGGAACTACCCCACCAACAATTGCGTTTTCGAATTCGAAACCGGCACCTTGTTCGTTTGGAGTGAATTCAATGTGAACATCACCGAACTGACCGCGACCACCAGACTGGCGGGCAAATTTACCTTGAACCTTCGCAGGTACAGTAAATGTTTCACGGTAAGATACCATTGGCGCACCAACGTTACATTCAACTTTGAATTCACGTTTCATGCGGTCAACAAGTACGTCAAGGTGAAGCTCACCCATACCGCCGATAATAACCTGTCCAGTTTCTTTATCAGTGCGGGCTGTGAATGTCGGGTCTTCTTCCTGTAACTTAACAAGTGCAGTCGTTAACTTGTCCTGGTCGCCTTTAGACTTCGGCTCAACCGATAAGTGAATTACCGGCTCAGGGAATTCCATAGACTCAAGGATTACGTTAAGTTTCTCTTGTGTAAGAGTGTCACCTGTACCAGTGTCTTTAAGACCTACTGCAGCAGCGATATCACCTGAGTAAACAGTTGAGATTTCTTCACGTGAGTTAGCGTGCATCTGTAAGATACGTCCAACACGTTCACGCTTGCCTTTAGTAGTATTCTGAACGTAAGAACCAGCATCAAGTGTACCTGAATACACGCGGAAGAAAGTAAGCTTACCAACAAATGGATCCGTCATTACTTTGAACGCTAATGCTGCAAACGGCTCAGAATCATCCGGTTTTGCAATATATTCTTCTTCTTCATTATCCGCTTTATGACCAACGATTGGTTTAACGTCTAATGGAGATGGAAGGTAATCTACTACCGCGTTAAGCAGTAATTGAACACCTTTATTTTTGAATGCAGTACCGCAAAGTGCAGGGTAGAATTCAACATCACAAGTCGCCTGGCGAATTGCTGCTTTAAGTTCTTCCACAGAAAGTTCTTCTCCACCAAGGTATTTTTCCATAACGTCTTCATTAACGTCAGCTAAACCTTCGATAAGAGATTCTCTTGCTTCTGCCGCTTTGTCAGCGTAATCTGCAGGAATTTCAATTTCCTGAATATCTGTCCCTAAGTCGTTACCGTAGCTGTAAGCTTTCATTTCTACAAGATCAATGATTCCTGAGAAGTTATCTTCAGCACCAATCGGAATTTGGATAGGGTGAATATTTGCCTGTAAACGGTCTTCAACAGTGCCTACTGAATACTGGAAGTCTGCACCGATTTTGTCCATCTTGTTAACAAATACTAGTCTTGGAACGCCGTATGTCGTCGCCTGACGCCATACTGTTTCAGTTTGTGGTTCAACACCTGATTGTGCATCAAGTACTGTAACCGCACTATCAAGTACACGAAGTGAACGTTCAACTTCAACAGTGAAGTCTACGTGTCCGGGTGTATCGATAATGTTTACACGGTGTCCGTCCCACTCAGCTGTTGTTGCAGCAGAGGTAATCGTGATTCCACGCTCCTGCTCCTGCTCCATCCAGTCCATCTGTGAAGCACCTTCGTGTGTTTCACCTAATTTGTGGATACGTCCTGTGTAATAAAGAATACGTTCAGTCGTCGTAGTTTTACCTGCATCGATGTGTGCCATGATACCGATATTACGCGTTTTTTCTAAAGTAAATGGTCTTGCCATGAGTATTCTTTTCTCCTTCCAGGAATGGATTAGATTTAAATACTAAAAGGCAAAGCATACTACCAGCGGTAGTGTGCAAATGCTCTGTTAGCTTCAGCCATTTTGTGGCTTTCTTCGCGTTTCTTAACTGCTCCACCTGTGTTGTTTGCAGCATCAAGAATTTCGTTAGCTAATCTTTCTTCCATTGTCTTTTCCCCACGCAGACGTGCGTAGTTCACAAGCCAACGTAAGCTTAGAGTAGTACGGCGTTCTGGACGAACTTCAACCGGTACTTGATAGTTTGACCCACCAACACGGCGTGCTTTAACTTCAAGAAGTGGCATAATGTTTTCAATTGCTTCGTCAAAAACCTCCATAGCATCTTTACCAGAACGTTCTTGTACTAGATCAAATGCGTTATAAAGAATTTTTTGCGAAGTTCCTCGTTTACCGTCGATCATCATCTTGTTGATGAGTTTAGTCACAAGCTTAGAGTTGTGAATCGGATCCGGTAAAACATCTCTTTTTGGTACTGGACCTTTACGTGGCATAATTATCCTCCTTCCAATTTTCATTTTATCATTATTTTAATTTGCTTTCGCATTTAAAGTAATTGAATCTTACTTGTCGCCTTTAGGCTTTTTGGCACCGTAGTGTGAACGGCTCTGTCTGCGACCTTCAACACCTGAAGTATCAAGTGCACCACGGACTACGTGGTAACGTACCCCCGGTAAGTCTTTAACACGTCCTCCGCGGATAAGTACAACACTGTGTTCTTGCAGGTTGTGTCCAATCCCAGGAATGTACGCGTTAACTTCAATGTTATTTGATAATCTAACACGTGCATATTTACGTAAAGCAGAGTTCGGTTTCTTAGGAGTCATAGTACCTACACGTGTACAAACACCGCGTTTTTGTGGCGCAGCGTCAGTTGTAACGCGTTTCTTAAGACTGTTAAACCCTCTGTTTAATGCAGGCGAGTCAGATTTTGATGATTTAGTACTGCGTGACTTTCTGATCAACTGATTAATAGTTGGCATATCGAATGTCCTCCTCTCTTTTTCTTAATCCACACATCCAGGTGGTTCATTTTCAGAGTATAAAAAATCTGTAAGATATAAATCTTACACTAAATACACTTTGTCTCCTTCATGACAGGGCACAAAGTCCCTCATAAAGTAACCTTAACTATAATACCATCGCGGCAACTTCAGTGTCAAGCATTCCCGATATAAAAAATTCATATCGATAAGACATACACAGACTAACATAAATACTGCTTGATGGCTATGAAAAACCCGGGATTTGACCGGTTTTTATAAAAAAAGCCGCTCCTAAAAGGAGCGGCAGCTGTATACATATCTGACCCATAGATACATATATTTCTCTTATTAATATCTTCCGTGAATTAGTCTTCTAAAAGGACTGCTTCATCTTCAGATACTGCTTTTTCAGCTACATCTATATCTACGTCTTTGTACTTCGGCATTCCTGTACCTGCAGGGATAAGCTTACCGATAATAACGTTCTCTTTAAGACCGAGAAGATCATCGCGCTTACCTTTAATCGCTGCATCAGTAAGAACACGTGTTGTTTCCTGGAAGCTGGCTGCTGACAGGAAGCTTTCCGTTTCAAGTGATGCTTTCGTAATACCGAGCAGTACCGGTTTCGCCGTTGCCGGACGTTTTCTCTGTTTGAAGATTTCTTTGTTTGCGTCAGTGAACGTGTGAATTTCTACTAAAGCACCCGGTAATAACGAAGTGTCTCCGGCATCGATAATGCGTACTTTTCGCAGCATTTGACGAACCATAACCTCAACGTGTTTATCACCGATTTCTACCCCCTGCATGCGGTATACTTTCTGTACTTCTTTAAGCAGATATTCCTGTGTAGTATTTAAACCTGCCACCTGAAGCAGCTGTTTCGGTTCGATTGAACCTTCGTTTAATACTTCACCCGGACCGACTTTATCGCCAATTTCAACCAGCAGGCGTGCAGCTCCGGGAATCATGTAAGTACGAGTTTCGTGCTCACCTTTAACTTTAACTTCCTGCTGACGGTCTTTAACGACTTCAATATCCGTTACCGTACCGTGAATTTCCGAAATCTGCGCCTGACCTTTCGGGTTACGCGCCTCGAATAATTCCTGGATACGCGGAAGACCCTGCGTGATATCGCTACCTGCTACCCCACCTGTGTGGAATGTACGCATTGTAAGCTGTGTACCAGGCTCACCGATTGACTGGGCTGCAATTGTACCAACTGCTTCCCCAACTTCAACTTTGTCACCTGTTGCAAGGTTTTTACCGTAACAGCGTTCACACACACCGTGACGTGTGTTACATGTAAATGCAGAACGGATATAAACTTCTTCAATTCCAGAGTTTACAATTTCTTTCGCAATATCCGGTGTAATCAGTTCGTTACTGCCGAGAATTACTTCGTTTGTTTCCGGATGTCTTACTGTTTCTTTCACATAACGGCCTTCAAGACGGTCGATCAGCGGCTCGATTAATTCCGAACCTTCTGTAAGTGCAGAAACGCTGAGTCCTTTATCCGTACCGCAATCTTCTTCGCGGACAATAACGTCCTGAGCCACATCAACAAGACGGCGTGTCAGATAACCCGAGTCAGCCGTTTTCAGTGCTGTATCGGCAAGACCTTTACGCGCACCGTGCGTTGAAATGAAGTACTCGAGTACTGTCAGTCCTTCACGGAAACTTGATTTGATTGGAAGCTCGATAATTTCACCGGACGGGTTGGCCATCAGACCACGCATACCCGCAAGCTGCGTAAAGTTTGATGCGTTACCACGTGCACCTGAATCACTCATCATAAAGATCGGGTTCAGACGGTGTAATGATGCCATCAGCTTGTCCTGGATAATATCTTTCGCCTTAGTCCAAAGTTCAATAACAGCGTTGTAACGTTCTTCTTCAGTAATTAAACCGCGTGAGAACTGCTTCTGAACTTTTTCAACTTTTTCTTCAGTCTCGTCGATAATAACCTGTTTCTCAGGAAGAACGACGATATCTGCTACCCCTACCGTAATACCGGCTTTAGCGGAGTATTTGAAGCCGAGGTCTTTCATAAGGTCAAGCATGACAGATGTTTCTGTAATGTGGAACTTATTGAAGACTTCCGCGATAACCTGACCGAGGAATTTCTTGTTGAACGGTTCAACAAGAGGCATTTCTCTGATCTTTTCAACTAAACCTTCTTCACCAAGGTCTTTACCGTCGATGAAGTAATGATTTGGTGTTTTACGCTCAAGGTTTTCGCGTGTCGGTTCATTAATATACGGGAACGATGGCGGCATAATCTGGTTAAAGATTACTTTACCGACAGTCGTCATAAGGAGTTTGCCTTTGTTCTCCGCTGAAACTTTCTCTTCAGAAAGCACCTGAGTGTGAAGACCGATGCGTGTATGAAGTGATGTGTAACCGTTCTGGTAAGCCATCACAACTTCATCGATACTCTTGAAGATATGACCTTCATTCTTCATGCTTTCGCGCTCAAGTGTTAAGTAGTAGTTACCAAGTACCATATCCTGGGACGGTGTAACTACCGGCTTGCCATCTTTAGGGTTAAGGATGTTTTGAGCTGCGAGCATAAGCATACGCGCCTCAGCCTGTGCTTCTTTTGATAAAGGAACGTGTACTGCCATCTGGTCACCGTCAAAGTCAGCGTTATATGCTGTTGTTACTAACGGATGAAGACGGATTGCACGGCCTTCAACAAGTTTCGCTTCGAAAGCCTGAATACCAAGACGGTGAAGTGTCGGTGCACGGTTTAACAGTACCGGGTGTTCTGAAATAACGTCTTCCAGCACATCCCATACTTCGTTTTCCATACGCTCGATTTTACCTTTGGCATTTTTGATGTTTGTAGCTAAATCACGTGCCACAAGTTCTTTCATAACGAACGGCTTGAACAGTTCCAGCGCCATTTCCTTAGGCAGCCCGCACTGATACATTTTCAGACCCGGTCCAACAACGATTACTGAACGGCCTGAGTAGTCAACACGTTTACCAAGAAGGTTTTGACGGAAACGTCCCTGCTTACCTTTAAGCATGTGAGACAGAGATTTAAGCGGACGGTTACCCGGTCCTGTAACAGGACGGCCGCGGCGTCCGTTATCGATAAGCGCATCTACAGCTTCCTGCAGCATGCGTTTTTCGTTCTGAACGATAATCCCGGGTGCACCTAAATCAAGAAGGCGTTTCAGACGGTTGTTACGGTTAATAACACGACGGTATAAGTCGTTCATATCACTCGTCGCAAAACGGCCGCCGTCAAGTTGTACCATCGGACGGATCTCCGGTGGAATAATAGGCAGCACATCAAGAATCATCCACGACGGATCGTTACCTGAATGACGGAACGCCTCCACGACTTCAAGTCGTTTAATCGCACGTGTCAGACGCTGACCTGTTGCAGTTTCCAGTTCTTTTCTAAGCATATCCAGCTCTGCGTTTAAATCTACCTGCTGAAGTAATTCCTTGATTGCTTCAGCACCCATTTTCGCTGTGAACGTATTGCCGAATTTATCGTAATACTCGCGGTATTCACGTTCGCTTAACAGCTGTTTAGGCTCGAGACCCGTAGGTCCCGGCTTAATTACAGCATAAGATGCGAAATAGATGATTTCTTCAAGTGAACGCGGTGACATATCTAAAAGAAGGCCCATGCGTGACGGGATTCCTTTAAAGTACCAGATGTGAGTTACAGGAGCTGCAAGTTCAATATGCCCCATTCTTTCACGTCTTACTTTAGCGCGTGTAACTTCAACACCGCAGCGGTCACAGACCATACCTTTATATCTGACACGTTTGTATTTACCACAGCTGCATTCCCAGTCTTTTGTTGGTCCGAAAATTTTCTCACAGAATAAACCGTCACGTTCCGGCTTTAATGTTCTGTAGTTGATTGTTTCCGGTTTTTTCACTTCACCGAAAGACCATGAACGGATCTTTTCCGGTGACGCTAAACCAATTTTCATATATTTAAATCTATTAACATCTATCAATGAGCTTTCCTCCCTAAAGTTTTCTCAAGCTCAGCACATTACTCAGTAACATTTTCATTTTTAGCTGAAGCAGTTACGTCGTCCGATTGAGTCGGTTGGCTTTGAATCTCATCATCTTCTGTATCGCGCAATTCAATTTCTTCGTCGTTTTCATCCATGATACTTACGTCGAGACCGAGACTCTGAAGTTCTTTCATCAATACTCTGAATGATTCAGGAACACCAGGTTTCGGCAGGTTTTCACCTTTAACGATTGCTTCGTAAGTTTTCACACGTCCGACAGTATCGTCTGATTTAACTGTCAGGATTTCCTGTAATGTGTACGCGGCACCGTATGCTTCAAGTGCCCATACTTCCATCTCACCAAAACGCTGTCCACCGAACTGGGCTTTACCGCCGAGTGGCTGCTGTGTAACAAGTGAGTATGGTCCGGTACTTCTTGCGTGAAGTTTATCGTCAACCATGTGTGCAAGTTTCAGCATGTACATAACACCTACGGAAATACGGTTTTCAAACGGTTCGCCTGTGCGTCCGTCGTAAAGTACCGTCTTACCGTCGCGTGCAAGTCCTGCTTCTTCCATTGTAGACCACACATCTTCTTCGTTCGCTCCGTCAAATACAGGAGATGCCATTCTTAAGCCCATTGCACGAGCTGCCATACCAAGGTGAAGCTCAAGTACCTGACCGATGTTCATACGTGATGGAACCCCAAGCGGGTTAAGCATGATGTCAATTGGTGTACCATCCGGCATGTAAGGCATATCTTCTTCCGGTAAAATCTTCGAAATAACACCCTTGTTACCGTGGCGTCCACACATCTTGTCACCTTCAGAGATCTTTCTCTTCTGAACGATATAAACACGTACGAGCTGGTTCACACCAGGTGATAATTCGTCTCCGTCTTCGCGGTTAAATACTTTAACATCCAGCACGATACCTCCTGCACCGTGTGGCACACGCAGTGAAGTATCTCTGACTTCACGTGCTTTTTCACCGAAGATTGCGTGAAGCAGACGCTCTTCTGCAGTCAGTTCCGTTACACCTTTAGGCGTTACTTTACCAACGAGAATGTCGCCGTCGTTAACTTCAGCACCGATGTGAACAATTCCGCGGTCGTCGAGCTTCTTAAGTGCGCTGTCAGATACGTTTGGAATGTCACGCGTAATTTCTTCAGGTCCAAGTTTAGTGTCTCTTGATTCAGATTCGTATTCTTCAATGTGAATTGAAGTGTATACGTCATCTTTCACAAGACGTTCACTCATAATTACAGCATCCTCATAGTTATAACCATCCCAGGTCATAAAGCCGACAACAAGATTACGTCCGAGTGCCATTTCACCGTTGTCCATCGAAGGACCGTCCGCTAAAATTTCACCTTTGGAAACAATGTCGCCCTCAGCAATAATCGGTTTCTGGTTATAACATGTTCCTGCGTTTGAACGCACGAATTTAGACATTCTGTAAATATCTTTTTCAGTTTCTACGTCTTTACCGTTCTTATCTTCAATACGGCGGACGTGAATTTCTTTAGCTTCAACATGTTCAACGCGCCCTCTGTAGCGTGATACTACAGCAGCACCTGAGTCGCGTGCAGACACGTGTTCCATACCTGTACCGATAAACGGTGATTCAGGGTTTAATAATGGAACTGCCTGACGCTGCATGTTCGCACCCATCAGTGCACGGTTCGAGTCATCGTTCTCAAGGAATGGAATACAAGCTGTCGCCGCTGATACGACCTGCTTAGGAGATACATCCATGTAGTCCATACGGTCGCGCTGCATCTGCGTGTTGTTTCCGCGGAAACGACAGATAACTTCCTCATCGAGGAATGAACCGTCTTCTCCAAGAACTGCGTTCGCCTGTGCAACAACATAGCTGTCTTCCTCGTCAGCTGTTAAGTAATCGATCTGATTCGTCACTTTATTAGTTTCAGGGTCTACTCTTCTGTACGGTGTTTCGATAAAACCGAAGTCGTTAACACGTGCATAACTTGACAGCGTGTTGATCAGACCGATGTTCGGCCCCTCCGGTGTCTCGATCGGACACATACGTCCGTAGTGAGAGTAGTGAACGTCACGAACTTCCATGCCGGCACGTTCACGAGTAAGACCGCCGGGCCCCAATGCTGACAGACGGCGTTTATGCGTCAATTCGGCAAGCGGGTTTGTCTGGTCCATGAACTGTGATAATTGCGAGCTTCCGAAGAACTCTTTAATAGATGCAATTACCGGACGGATATTGATCAGCTGCTGAGGTGTTACAGTCTCAGTGTCCTGAATAGACATTCTTTCGCGGACAACGCGCTCCATACGTGAAACACCGATACGGAACTGGTTCTGCAGAAGCTCACCAACTGAACGCAGACGGCGGTTTCCTAGGTGGTCGATATCATCCGTGAAGCCGACACCTTCCAATAAGTTAAAGAAATAACTCATTGAAGAAATGATGTCAGAAGGCGTGATTGATTTAACTTCCACGTCAGGGAAAGCATTGCCGATTACTGTCGTTGAATGCTCTTCGTTATTGCGTGATCTTACTTTTACCGACTGAATCTCAACAGGCTCGTCTAAAAGACCCTGTTCAAGGTGGTAAGTTTTCAGGTTCGCAGTTGTCTCAAGCTGGTCCATAATCGCATCCAGTGTACGGCGGTCGATAGTTGAACCTGCTTCAGCAATAATTTCACCTGTCTCTGAGTCTACAACCGGTTCTGTAAGTACCTGGTTGAAGAGACGGTTTTGCAGATGAAGTTTCTTATTCATCTTATAGCGTCCGACGTTTGCTAAGTCGTAACGTTTTGGATCAAAGAATCTCGAATATAATAAATTACGTGCGTTTTCTACTGTTGGCGGTTCGCCTGGACGCAATCTTTCGTAAATTTCTAACAGGGCCTGGTCGACAGTTTCAGTCGCATCTTTCTCAAGCGTGTTACGAAGGTACTCGTTATCGCCGAGAAGGTTGATAATTTCTTCATCAGTTGCAAAACCTAACGCACGCAGTAATACCGTAATCGGTAATTTACGAGTGCGGTCGATTCTTACATATACGACATCTTTTGCGTCGATTTCATATTCTAACCATGCGCCACGGTTAGGGATGACTGTTGCTCCGAAGTTCAGCTTACCATTCTTGTCGAACTTCTCAGAGAAATATACAGACGGGCTTCTTACTAATTGAGAAACGATTACACGTTCAGCTCCATTAATAATGAACGTCCCTGTATCTGTCATCAATGGGAAATCTCCCATAAATACATCCTGCTCTTTTACTTCGCCGGTTTCTTTGATGACTAAACGAACTTTCACTCTCAGCGGTGCTGAGTAAGTGGAATCGTGATCTTTCGCTTCTTCCTCGTTATACTTCGGTTCGCCGAGCTTGTAATCGACAAACTCTAAAGACATATTCCCTGTAAAATCCTCTACCGGAGAAATATCTTTAAACATTTCGATTAGACCGGTTTCTAAAAACCACTCGTACGATTTCGTCTGAATCTCAATTAAGTTAGGCAATTCTAACTTCTCTTCGATACGCGCATAACTTCTACGTTGTGCATGTCTTCCATACTGAATCAATTGACTCATCGACAGATTCACCCCTAATAATATTTGCGTAAACTATAATGGTACATTTGAGTGCACAGCAGTTCAAAAGACAAAAAGAAAACGGAATCGTATTCAACTCCATTTCCTATTAAACTGGACACTTGTTTAGAATGCTCCATTCAACAGCTGCACAGAAAAGTACATACTTATTGATATTAATTTAACATTCTATAAGAATAACATATACAATTTGTCAAGTCAAATATATAATTTCTTTTATTTTATGCTTTTTAAGATGTAATAACCTTTATCTTTCGATGCAATTTCGACGTTGCCAAACAGTGATTTTAAATGCTTTTTGTAAGACGGCATGCCCTGCTTTTTCTGGACAACCATATAAAGAACACCTTTTTTCTGAAGGCGTTCAAAACCGTCATTTAAAATGCCGGTCACTGTATCTTTCCCCGCCCTGAACGGCGGATTTGTTACGTACAGCGGTACGGAGAAATCCATTTCGCTGTAACTTTCACGGTCGAGCACGCCGGCTTCAATGTTTTCACGACTTGTATTTTCAATGGATAACTGTATCGCATCTTCATTAACTTCGACCATTACCGGTTCCATGCCAAGCTCTCTCCCGAGCACAGTGCCGATCGGACCGTATCCTGCACCCATATCTATCAGCTGACCTGCGCCTTTAAAATCTTCAAATACAGTTTTGATCAGCACTTCCGTACCGTAATCAATCTGATTTTTAGAAAATACGCCGCGGTCTGTTTTAAAACGGTATACATGGCCGTTGAAACTGAACTTTATTTCGCTGAATTCATGCGGTGTATTGTCCGTAGTAAAATAGTGAGACATTAAATCTCCCCCCAATCGGTAAAAGTAACCAAAAAAGTTCCCGATAAACTTATGTTTACGGGAACTTTTTTGTGACAAATTTATATAGACTACTTAACTTCTACGCCAGCGCCAACTTCTTCAAGTTGAGCTTTAAGAGCTTCAGCGTCTTCTTTAGAAAGACCTTCTTTAACAAGTTTCGGAGCACCGTCAACTAGCTCTTTAGCATCTTTAAGACCAAGACCAGTAGCTTCACGAACTACTTTGATTACTTTAATCTTAGATGAACCTGCAGATGTAAGTTCTACATCAAATTCAGTTTTCTCTTCAGCAGCAGCAGCTTCCCCGCCACCTGCAGCAGCTACAGGAGCAGCAGCAGTTACGCCAAATTCTTCTTCAATTGCTTTTACTAAGTCGTTTAATTCTAAAACAGACATTTCTTTGATCATTTCAATGATTTGTTCATTGTTAGCCATGATAATATTCCTCCATTTTTTGTTGGTTTTTAAGCGTGCTTATTATTAAGCTTCGCCGTTCTCTTCTTCTTTTTCACCGACAGCTTTAACTGCATATGCGAAGTTGCGTACTGGTGCTTGTAATACTGATAACAGCATTGAAAGTAAACCGTCTCTTGATGGTAGAGATGCAATTGCTTTAACATCTTCTGCCGGTACGAAACTACCTTCAACAACACCTGCTTTAATTTCTAAAGCTTCGTGTTTTTTAGCGAATTCGTGGATGATTTTCGCAGGAGCGATAACATCTTCGTTAGAAAATGCAATTGCACTTGGACCTACCAGGAATTCATTTAGCTCAGATAAGCCTTGTGAATCCGCAGCGCGGCGAACCATCGTGTTTTTGTAAACTTTGAATTCAATTCCAGCATCACGTAATTGCTTACGTAGTTCAGTTACTTCAGAAACTGTTAAACCACGGTAGTCTACTAATACAGTAGATACTGAGTTTTTAAGCTGTTCTGCGATAACTTCAACGTGCTGTTGTTTTTTCTCAATCACGTTTGACATGTAGTTACACCTCCATTATTTTTTGGTGCAAATAAAAAAGCACCTTTTACCCGCGGCAAAAAGTGCTTGAATTTATATAGTTCATTCAAGTCATTTTTATTTGCCTCGGCAGGATTATTATTAAGCTGAAAAATCAGCTCCTGCTGTCTTAGGTAATCTTTAAAATTTACAAGTGTAAATATAACCGATATATCTACACTTGTCAATATTTATTTTTTAGACAGTTCTTACAGCGTTTGGATCAACTGTGATTCCAGGACCCATCGTGCTTGAAACTGTAACTGATTTGAAGTAAACACCTTTAGCTGATGCAGGTTTAGCTTTATCAAGAGCATCGTGAATTGCTTTAAAGTTTTCTACAAGCTGTTCTTCGCCAAATGAAACTTTACCGATTCCAACGTGTACAATACCAGCTTTTTCAGCGCGGTATTCAACTTTACCAGCTTTAATCTCTTCAACTGCTTTCGTTACATCCATAGTTACTGTACCAGTTTTAGGGTTTGGCATTAATCCTTTAGGTCCAAGTACGCGACCAAGTTTACCAACTTCGCCCATCATGTCCGGTGTTGCAACGATAACATCGAAATCAAACCATCCACCGTTAATCTTTTGTGCTAATTCTGCTTCGCCTACGTAGTCTGCGCCTGCAGCTTCTGCCTCTTTAGCTTTTTCGCCTTTAGCAAATACTAATACACGCTGTGACTTACCAGTACCGTGCGGCAATACTAGTGCTCCACGGATCTGCTGATCATTTTTACGCGTATCAATACCTAGACGGAAAGCTACTTCAACTGAAGCGTCAAAGTTGGCAACATGCGTTTCTTTAGCAAGTTTAATTGCTTCTTCAATTGAGAATGTAGAGTTTTGATCAAACTTCTCTAGAGCAGCCTGATACTTTTTACCTCTCTTAGCCATATATATTCCTCCTTGTGGTTATAGCGGGGTTAATCCTCCCACGACCGTATTAATACTTAATTTATTTTTCGACAGTGAAGCCCATGCTTCTAGCTGTACCTTCTACCATTTTAACCGCTGCGTCTACTGATGCTGCGTTTAAGTCTTCCATTTTCGTTTCAGCGATTTCACGAACCTGATCCGCTGTAACAGTTGCCACCTTGTTTTTGTTAGGTTCGCCAGAACCCTTCTCAACGTTTGCCGCTTTCTTAAGAAGAACAGCTGCCGGTGGAGTTTTTGTAATAAATGTGAATGAGCGATCTTCAAATACTGAGATCTCAACAGGGATAATCAGACCTGCCTGCTCTTGTGTACGTGCGTTGAATTCTTTACAGAATCCCATGATGTTTACGCCTGCCTGACCTAGTGCCGGACCTACCGGTGGTGCCGGGTTCGCCTTACCTGCAGGAATTTGCAATTTCACAACATTAATAACTTTTTTAGCCACGATGTTGCACCTCCTCATAATCGTGATGTGGTCACAGGATGTTTAGATTTCATCCTCCCACTCTTCATCTGTATACATAAATAAAGATGGCCGCAAATTTGCGACCATGAAAGTATAGCACATAATAGTTACATATTTCAATAATAAAATTAAAGTTTTTCGATTTGATCGAATTCAACTTCAACCGGTGTTTCACGCCCGAACATCTCAACAAGCACTGTAAGCTTGTAGTGATCTTCGTCGATCGACTCGATTACACCGCTCTGATTATTGAATGGTCCTGCAATAATGTTGATCGATTCGCCGACAGCGACTTCAACATCAACAATTTTCTCGGACATGCCCATCTGGCGAAGGATGAATTTAACTTCCTCCGGCAGCAGCGGGTTCGGTTTGCTTCCTGCACCCTGTGAGCCGACAAACCCTGTAACGCCCGGCGTATTACGGACAACGTACCATGATTCATCTGTCATTACTAATTCAACGAGAACGTATCCCGGGAATGTTTTCTTCATTGCCGTTTTCTTTTTCCCGTCTTTAATTGTTGTTTCTTCTTCTTCGGGAATGACTACGCGGAAAATTAAATCCTGCATATTCATCGATTCAAGGCGCGCCTCTAGGTTTGCCTTTACTTTGTTTTCATAGCCTGAATAGGTATGTACTGCATACCAATGCTTGTCTAGAGACATTTTACCGCTCCTTTTAAATTACATAAGATCAATTAGTGCTGTGATGCCGATATCCAGCACGTAGAAAAATGCCAGAAAAAATACTACAGTAAGTACTACTGTCGTCGTATAACGGACTACTTCCTGCCCTGTTGGCCAGCTGACTTTTTTCATCTCGCTAACAACATTTTGGAAGAAGTTATTATTATTATTCATCAACCGTTCCTCCTGAACTATATAGAACTTTTATGCGTTGTATGCTTATTGCATTTTGGACAATGTTTTTTCATGACGAGTCTTTCATTGTGAACCGGCTTGTTTAATGAATAATTACGAGAGCCGCAGTCACTGCAAATTAGAGCAATTTTCATCTTAAAATCCTCATTTCAATTCTAATATACTATATCGGCTCAGGGCGTCATTGTCAACAACAGCGTGTAAATCTTCAACTGCGTTGAACTTGGTTTTTATCCTGTAGAGCGTATTGATTACCGACTCCGGCGTTTTGCCGCAGACACCGGCGATATCATTGAGCATGCGGTCTTCCAACAGTAATTTCAGCACCTGTTTTTCATAATTCGATAAATCCCCGGCCGCCCCGGCGTATTCCGCCTGCGCCTCTTTTAATATAATTTGGGACAGTGCATGCTTGTGTTCAAACATCAGCATCTCATGAGGGTCGAGCTCAACCTGATGCCATGCACTGCAATAGTTAATATAATCGTACATCTTCAGCCTGATGCTCCGTAATACGTAATGTCTGTAATGCCCTTTTACATAATCGTATTTCAAACATAATATCAACGCCGTGAACATCATTTCCTGAATCAGGTCTTCGCGGTCATATTCATTCATATCGTACTTGAATGTCATCCGTCTGATAAGCGGACGCAGCCGGACATCGATTTCGTCGAACGCATCAAAGTCCCCGTCTTTCACTCTCAGTGCACTGCTGTTATAAATAACATCCGTGCCGGATTCCCGGACGTAAATATAAAATGATCGTATGCTGTACATCCGCCGCGCCCCCCCTCTTTTATAGTACTTCTAATATATGGGGTTCAGGGCGCCCGTTCAAGGCGTCATTCTTCGCCGCGTCGCAGTTTTTCCATTTTTGCGAGGACTTCGTCACTGATATCCAGTTTTGTCCTTGGCAGTTTTTCATTTATCGTCTCGATATGAGCACTGATATTTTTATCAGCCTCTGCCAGATTGAGCCACATTTCTCTCGAAGGAATACGGTATGCCCCGTAGGCAAATATCGCATTTTGCTCTGTCAGGTCACTCGTGACCACACTGATGTCGCACAAATGCGGATGATAATTGTCATAAACGAACCGTTCGATATATTCGTCGGCTGTTTCTTTTTCCTTCGTATACACTACTGTAATGCCGTAATAATCGAGCACTGACTCCTGATTTTTCACTTCGTATGCATCAAACACACAAATAATTTCATAGTTTTGCAGCGCCTGATATTCACTCAGCGCTTTCAGCAGTTCTTCTCTTGCAAGCTGCAGTGAAATTCTGGATTCTGCAAAGAGTCTCGAATTCGCACCGATTAAATTATAGCCGTCGACCAGCAGCAGCCTCCGTTTTTTCCGCATAATTAATCACGTCCGGGCGGATTCTGCTGGCGGAACACTTCATACATCAGAAGCGCTGCAGAAACCGACGCATTCAGACTCGTAATTTCCCCGACCATCGGAATCTTAACCGTGAAGTCGCATTTCTCAAGCGTCTTTTTACTGATGCCTTCACCTTCGCTTCCGACAACGAGCGCAGTACTGCCTGATTTCGCGTTCATTTCACGGTAATCCATCGTTCCTGTGCCGTCGCTGCCGATGACCCAGAAATTATGCTCTTTCAGCTTATCGATCGTCTGGTTAATATTCGTTACCCTCACAACCGGCACGTACTCAATCGCACCCGTTGACGTTTTCGCCACCGTATCCGTTAAAAGTACCGATCGTCGTTTCGGGATAATGACTGCATCGAAGCCAACCGCATCACATGTTCTTAAAATAGAACCGAGGTTATGCGGATCTTCCAGACCGTCCAGAATAATAACGTTGGCGTCTTTTCCTTCGATATTTTCGAGCAGCTCTTCAAACGGCATGTATTCATGCGCGCTGACGAGTGCTACGATACCCTGATGGCGTTCCTCTGTCAGACCGTCTATTTTATTTTTCGGTACTGTCGATACTACGACGCGCTGTTTTTTCGCGAGATCGAGAATCTCTTTCAGCTGGCTTTTGTTGACAGTATCCTGGATATAAATTTTATTAATATCGCTGTTTGAACGCAGCAGTTCTTTAACTGCGTGACGTCCTGCTATTGCTGAACTGCTCATTGCACTTCACTCCCGTTCTTAATAATTTGTTCCATCAGCTCTGTAATACGCGCTTTGTTCCCCGTCAGTTCAAGGTGACCGATCAGCGCCTCGAGTCCGGAAGCGTTCCGGTACTCTTTAATCGAAGCGTTTTTGGCACGTGTGGCACTCGATTTGTTGCGCGCTTTTTTCGCAATATCCCATTCCTCTTCACTCAGCAGTTCCAAGTTTTTTAAAAAGTGCAGTGCATCCGACTGTGCCCGCGCACTGACCAGCTTGTTCGCTTCCCTGTGCAGCACATCCGGCTTTAAATATGGTTTGTTCCTGATTAAATATTCGCGGATGTGCACAGCGTATACTGCATCACCTAAAAATGCCAGGGACAGCGACGGCACTGTATCCGTATTAAATTTATCCACGTTTAAACCTCACGCCGTCTTTCGTATCTTCAAGTACTATACCTTCTGCTTTTAAGTTGTCGCGTATTTCATCTGCACGTGCGAAATCTTTATTTTTACGTGCTGCTTCACGTTCTTCAATCAGTGCTTCGATGTCTTCATCCAGCAGCAGTTCTTTTCTGTCGAGGCTGACCCCGAGAATTTCCGAGTACGTCTCAAATGCCCCCATGAATTTTTCAAGCACTTCTTTTGCCGTTGAAGGCTGACGCAGATACTTGTTCAGTTCGCCTGTGATTTCGTGCCAGGCTGCAATGGCATTTGCTGTATTGAAGTCATCATCCATGTGTTTTTCAAGTAATTTAATGTTGCCGTCAATTTTAGCGAGAATTTTATCGTCTGTTTCTGTACCGACTGCTTTTTCAAGACGTTCTGCCGCCTGGTGATAGCTGTCCTGGATGCGCATCAGGCCGTTCCGCGCCGCATCCACAAGTTCGCGGTTATAGTTGATCGGGTTGCGGTAATGTACGCTCACCATAAAGTAGCGCAGTACATTCGGCTCGATTTCCTTAATAATATCGTGCACCAGTATAAAGTTGCCGAGTGATTTCGACATCTTCGTATTATCGATATTAATATAGCCGTTATGCATCCAGTAATTCGCAAAAGTTTCATCCGTCATACATTCACTCTGCGCAATTTCGTTTTCGTGGTGCGGGAATGTCAGGTCCTGTCCGCCGGCATGAATATCTATCGTATTGCCGAGGTGTTCACGCGCCATGACACTGCACTCGATATGCCAGCCCGGGCGTCCCTTGCCCCACGGTGAGTCCCAGCTGATTTCCCCGTCTTTTGCCTGTTTCCACAATGCGAAATCGAGCGGGTCCTGCTTCTTGTCGCCTGCATCGATGCGCGCACCGACTTTCAGATCATCCACCGACTGCTGCGATAATTTACCGTAGCCGTCAAATGAGCGCGTTCTGAAGTATACATCGCCATCCGATTCGTAAGCGTGACCTTTGTCGATAAGCACTTTAATAAATTCGACAATGTCCGGCATATGATTCATCACTCTCGGGTGCACATCCGCTTTTTTAACGTTAAGTGCGCCTGTATCTTCAAAGAATGCTTCGATAAAACGTTCCGCAATTTCAGGAACAGTTTCACCAAGTTCTTTGGAAGCTTTGATCAGCTTGTCATCGACATCCGTAAAATTCGATACGTACTTCACTTCGTAG
Organism: Jeotgalicoccus saudimassiliensis; assembly: GCF_000756715.1. NCBI lineage: Bacteria > Bacillati > Bacillota > Bacilli > Caryophanales > Staphylococcaceae > Jeotgalicoccus > Jeotgalicoccus saudimassiliensis. Next base: position 1,769,220 of record NZ_CCSE01000001.1, on the reverse strand, counting down.
CCTTTGTACTCCAGATAGCGGCGGACCGTGTCAAATGCAATCGCAGGACGTGCGTTACCGATATGAATATAGTTATAAACTGTCGGGCCGCAGACGTACATGCTTACTTTACCTTCTTCAAGCGGCTTAAATTCTTCCTTTTGTCTCGTAATCGTATTATATATGCGAACCATCTTTTACCTCATTTCCAACTTCTCTTCTGAAGTTATTAATATCTTTTTCGAGTTCAAGCAATTTCTCAAATAATGGATCCGGAATATCCCGGTGGTCAAAGTTGTTATGTTTTCTGACACGCTGTCCGTGCTGTTTCACAATATGCCCCGGTATGCCGACTACAGTCGAGTGAGGCGGTACATTTTTCAGTACGACGGAGTTCGCACCGACATTCGATGATTCTCCGACGCGGATGTTTCCGAGCACTTTGGCACCTGCTGCAATCAGGACATTATCATCTATATCCGGATGGCGTTTATGGTCTTCTTTACCCGTTCCGCCGAGTGTTACCCCCTGATATATCGTCACATCATTGCCGATGTTACACGTTTCACCGATAACGACACCCATACCGTGGTCGATAAACAGCCGTCTGCCGATTTTGGCCCCCGGATGAATTTCCACACCTGTCACAAACCTGCTCAGCTGTGAAATCACGCGTGCAATCACTTTAAAATTCTTTTTATAAAACCAGTGTGCAATCAGATGCGCCCATACCGCATGGACACCCGAGTACGTAAAAAACGCTTCGAAACGGTTTTTCGCTGCCGGATCCAGTGTCAGTACCATGTCCAAATCTTCTTTCACTCTCTGAAACATCTTCGTCCTCCTAAACTCATAAAAATGCGCCTCTGCCCGGTAATCGGACAGAGGCGCTTACGCACGGTTCCACTCTGCTTTATCACTTTTAATATAGAGTTCATTCAAAATTAAAAGCGCAATTCTACAAACGCCTTGTTATCCTTTTCAGCAGTTGGATAATCTCTTTGTGTCCAGCGGTTTATATACTTAACTTTTAACACTTATATCATACGGCAGAAAGCCGTCTATTTCAACCGTTCAGCCTAGATCAGGCGCTTAATGCGTTCAAGCACTGTCTCTTTGCCGATTAATGAAATGGCATCCGGCAGTTCAGGACCTTTCGTTTCGCCCGTTGCTGCAACGCGGATCGGCATAAATAATTTCTTGCCTTTAATACCCGTTGCTTTCTGTACAGCTTTAATCTCTGCTTTAATACCTTCAGGAGAGAAGTCTTCAAGTGCTGTGAAATGTTCGAAAAGTGCAGTCATCAGTTCAGGAATATGTTCCTGACGAAGCACTTCCGATGCTTCCTCATCAAACTCCACGTGATCTTTAAAGAACTGCTCAGAAAGTGCTGTAATTTCAGCAGCGTAGCTCATCTGCGGCTGATACAGCTGCACAAGCTTACGCGCCCAGTCCAGTTCAGTCTCATCCGGGTTTTCTGAAATTCTGCCCGCCTCTTTCAGGAACGGCAGTGCCATCTCGAAAATTTCTTCAGAATTTTTCTGTTTCATGTACTGGTTGTTAATCCACATTAATTTCTGATTATCGAAAAACGCAGACGCTTTTGACAATCTGTTTTCATCAAAATTCGCTATCAGTTCTTCCTTAGTGAAAATTTCCTCTTCACCTTCCGGAGACCAGCCGAGCAGCGCGATAAAGTTAAACATCGCATCCGGCAGATAGCCGAGCGCTTCATACTGTTCGATGAACTGAATGATTGAAGCGTCGCGTTTTGATAATTTTTTCTTCTCTTCGTTAACGATTAATGCCGTATGGCCGAATGCCGGCAGCGGCAGATCAAGCAGTTCGTAAACCATCATCTGTTTCGGTGTGTTTGAAATATGGTCGTCACCGCGAAGTACGTGGGTGATTTCCATTTCATGATCATCGATTACAACAGCAAAGTTGTATGTCGGCACACCGTCTTTTTTCACGATAACCCAGTCGCCGAAACCGTTTGAATCAAACGATACGTCGCCTTTAACCATATCGTTGAATGTGTACGTCTTATCTTTCGGCACACGGAGACGGATCGACGGTTCTCTGCCTTCGGCTTTGAATGCTTCTTCCTGTTCAGCTGTCAGGTTCGCATGTTTGCCTCCGTACATCGGTGTCTGTCCGTTTTTAAGCTGTTCTTCCCTTTCAGCTTCAAGCTCCTCAGACGTCATATAGCAGCGGTATGCCAGGTTGTTATCCAGTAATTTTTGAATGTATGGTGCATAAATATCTCCGCGCTCAGACTGACGGTACGGGCCGTAATCCCCTCCGACGTCGACGCTTTCATCCCACTCAATACCGAGCCACTTCAAGTAGTTCAGCTGAGACTCCTCTCCTTCATCAACGTGTCTTGCCTTGTCTGTATCCTCAATCCGGATGATGAAGTCTCCGCCGTGATGGCGTGCGAATAAATAGTTAAACAGTGCTGCACGTGCGTTACCGATGTGCAGGAATCCGGTCGGACTTGGTGCGTATCTCACTCTTACTTTACTCATTATTTTGCCTCCTGTTTTTGAAGTAAGACGACCGCTTCACTCGCGATGCCTTCTTCTCTGCCTGTAAACCCCAGTTTTTCAGATGTTGTTGCCTTAATATTAACATTTGACATATCCGTCTTCAAAAGCGCTGCAACATTTTCGCGCATGTCGTCAATATACCCTCTTAATTTCGGCCTTTCAGCAATCACAACTGCATCGATATTGCCGATTTCATAACCTTTTTCATGCATCATTGCGACTACTTCACCGAGCAGCACACGCGAATCCGCATCTTTAAATTTCTCGTCTGTATCCGGGAAAAACTTCCCGATGTCACCGAGCGCCAGTGCACCCAGTATTGAATCTGTAATTGTATGCAGCAGCACATCCGCATCGGAATGCCCTTTTAACCCGAAGTCGTGGGGAATTTCCATACCGCCTAAAATAAGCGGACGGGATGCATCAAATGCATGCACATCATAACCGTGACCGATCCTCATTTTCTCACTACTTTCCTTTAAGAATCATATGCGCAAGCTGCAGATCTTCGCTTGTCGTTATTTTAATATTATCATAAGTCGATTCGACTAAGTAGACTTCTTTGCCCGTCGCCTCAACCATCATCGAGTCATCCGTCACCTCGAGATTACGTGCTTTCGCATGTGCATACGCCTGTTTTAAAATACGGTATTCAAATGCCTGCGGTGTATGCACCGCAACGACCTCGTCGCGAATCAGCGTTTCTGTTACTTTGCCGTCGATGACGCGCTTCAGTGTATCTTTCGTTTTAACACCGCATATCACCGCACCGGTTTCAATGACTTTATCTTTCAGACGTTCCAGCACCTCCGGTGTGACGAACGGTCTCGCACCGTCATGCACAAACACATAATCGGCATTTTCAACATTCACCAGCGCATTATAAATGCTGTCCTGACGTTCGGCACCGCCGAGATGAATGCCGGCAATTTTCTCGTTATCCGAAAACATTTCAGCCATTACTTCTGTTTCCCCGGCTCTCACTGCAAGGTGAATCGCTTCGCAGTCCGGGTCTTCTGTGAACTGTCTGACAGTGCGTTTAATGACGGGTTCTCCTTCAATTTCCAGGAGCACTTTGTTAAATCCGAGCCCCATGCGGGCACCCATTCCCGCGGCCGGAATAATTACTGTATATTTCATTTGTTCTTCTCCAGTTTCGCAAAGACGATTCGTCCCGAATTCGTCTGCAGTACGCTTGTCACGATGACAGGCACCATTTGATTAATTAAGTTTTCGCCGTTCTCGACTACGACCATGGTACCGTCATCGAGATAACCGACACCCTGGTTTTCCTCTTTTCCTGTTTTCGAGACAAACAGTTCGAAAGCATCCCCCTGGACGACGACAGTTTTTATCGCGCCGCTCAGTGCATTGACGTTAAGTACAGGAATATCGTGAAGCTGGCATATTTTGTTCAGATTATAATCCGTCGTTAAAATTGCACCCTTCTCTCTCTTCGCAATATCGATCAGCTGCTGATCGACATCGAGCTTGTCATAAGATACAGGCTCAATGCGTACGTTATCACTTTTTTCCTGCAGTGCATTCAGCATGTCCAGACCGCGCTGACCCTTCTCGCGTTTCACCGGGTCGGTTGCATCTGCAATCAGCTGCAGTTCATCGAGCACAAACTGCGGAATAATAATTTCACCTTCAAGGAACCCCGTATCGACAACGTCGATAATGCGCCCGTCGATAATAACACTCGTATCGATAAACTTCTTCAGTGCCGGCTGCGTGCCGTCAAGCTTTGCTTTCTGGGAAGCTCTCGGAAAAAAATCGAGCACTTCGCTGAATTTTCGGAGGCCGATCATAAATCCTAAATAACCGAGCACAACCGCAAACACAATCGGTACGATTTCGCCAATTAATGGAATGTCCAGTGTATTGATTAAAAGAGATATTAAGACAGCGATTACGAGTCCCAGTACCATTCCAAGTGTGGCGAAAACGATTTCGACAAGACTTCTCGACAGCAGGTAACCTTCACTTTTCTTCAGAAAATTATGGGCGTGCGTCAGCGTCCAGCCAAACAGCAGGAAAAACAGCAGAACACCGAGCGTGCCGCTTATCAGCATGTTATTGAATATCCTCGGCACTTCAAAAGGCAGCAGAATCTGCAGTTCCGGAATCAGCCATACCCCGAGTGAGATGCCGACCAGTATGTAAACTACATACAGTAAATATTTGAGCATTTTATCCCTCCTTTTAGTCTTTATGCTGTGCGTGTTTAATTGCCTGTTTCAGTGTTTTTACACCAATCGCTTCAATGCCGGCAGGCACTTCCACACCACTCAAATTGGAAGCAGGCACAATCGCGCGTTTAAAACCGAGCTTCGCAGCTTCCTGCAGACGCTGTTCGATTTTCGTCACCCGTCTGATTTCACCTGTCAGCCCCACTTCCCCGATAAAGCAGTCATCACCGCGTACGGCAATATTCTGGAAGCTCGATGCAATACTGATAATGACACTTAAATCAACAGCCGGCTCATCGAGTTTTACTCCGCCGGCGACTTTAATATACGCATCATGCTGCTGCATGAGCAGCCCTTCCGATTTTTCAAGCACTGCCATTAACAGCGACAGTCTGTTGGTGTCCACTCCGGTCGCCATGCGTCTCGGGTTATGGAAATGCGTCGGCGTAACGAGCGACTGCACTTCAACGAGCATTGCACGGGTTCCTTCCATCGTGGCAACGATTGCCGAGCCCGGTGCATTTTTCGAACGTTCCTCAAGGAAAATTTCCGACGGGTTTAATACTTCTTCAAGCCCTTTGGCTTTCATTTCAAAAATACCCATCTCATTCGTCGAACCGAAACGGTTTTTTACTGCGCGGAGTATACGGTAAGTATGGTGCTGGTCACCTTCAAAGTACAGTACAGTATCCACCATATGTTCGAGGAGACGCGGTCCGGCAATCTGGCCGTCTTTTGTCACGTGTCCGACGATAAACGTTGCGATGTTATTACCCTTCGCAATATTCATAATGGATTGCGTACTTTCTCTCACCTGCGCCACGCTTCCCGGTGCACTCGTCACATCCGGATGGAAAACCGTCTGAATCGAGTCGATAATTAAAAAGTCCGGCTTCTGGCGCTTAATTTCATCGTGGATATACAACAGGTTCGTTTCACAAAATACCGCCAGATCGGACGGCTTGTCCGTGATACGGTCTGCACGCATTTTAATCTGTTCGAGCGATTCCTCACCCGAAACGTAAAGCACGTGATGATTTTCCGCTAAAATCAGAGCCGTCTGAAGCAGTATTGTCGATTTCCCGATACCGGGATCCCCGCCGATTAAAATCAGGGAACCGTTGACGATACCGCCGCCAAGCACCCTGTCAAACTCTCCTGAGCGCGTCGTCGTACGCGGTGTGTCCTGTTTTTTTATAGTCGTCAGCTTCGATGCCCGCGACCGGTCGTCGGCAGGTGTTTTACCGAGGGTTCCACGGCCCGGCGCCGATTCCTTATGTACAATTTTCTCTTCAAGCTGGTTCCAGGCGCCGCAGTTCGGACATTTCCCCATCCACTTCGGCGTCTCATAACCGCAGGCCATACATTCAAACGATACTTTTGGTTTTGCCATCAGTGTACATTCTCCCCCAATTATATTTACGTATTTCCATTGTATTATTTATTTCAATTGATTTAAAGACAGAAGCCTGTGATATTAACGATATTCGGGAACGTTGTTCGTACATTCACAAAATATTTTCAGACTATTCCCTCAACAGGGTTGCAAATCACTTTCAGCTTCTTTAATATATGTTCATATTCTTAAAACAGAAAAGGAGATTCTATGCAGCCATTTAACGATTTTTCCAAGAGCGCGGGTTCTTACAGAACTTTGCCGCTGACTGAAAGCTTTTACACAGATGTGTTGACACCGGTTCATATGTTCAATGCTCTGAAGGACGATGCGCTATATATTTTAGAAAGTCAGGACCCTGCATCAGAATGGTCGAACTATTCATTTATCGGCCTGGATCCTTTTATCGATATCAGTGAAACACCGGACGGTTTTCTGATGACCGATCTCGACACTGATAAAACGTTCAGCTTTAACACTTTAAAAGAAGCGCTGGACTATGCTGAAAATTATGTCGATGCGTATACAGAAAGTATTAATCTGCCATTTAAAGGCGGCGCTGTCGGTTATGTGAACTACGAGGCGGTGCAGGATCTTGCAGGCATCAAAGCACGCAGCAGCACAAATTCCGGAAACTATCACTTCGTCTTTACCCGTACACTGATTGCGTACGAACACCGCGCACAGAAAACTTCTATTGTTTCGTTCGACAGTCCGGAACGTTTCGAAAGCGTTAAAGATACATATAACACTTTAAAGACACGGATTCATTCACTGAAAAAACGGCTGCGGGACAGCGCGCATCTCGAAGATCTGATGCTGTCGAGACGGCAGGCTGAAAATCCAAAGCTGACATTTACAAGTAACTATAAAGAAGCTGATTTCAAACGCGATGTCGACGTCATTAAAGAATACATCAGCCATGGTGAAATAGAACAGACGGTATTATCGCAGCGTTTTGATACTGAAACACAGTGCTCCGGATTCGAATTGTACCGCGTCCTGAGAAACGTTAATCCGTCCCCATATATGTTTTACCTGAATTTCTCAGACGCAGAACTGATAGGCAGTTCGCCGGAGCGACAGCTGCAGGTAAAAGACAGAACACTTGAAATCCACCCGATTGCCGGCACGAGACGACGCGGCAATACTCCTGCAGAAGATGCAGCAATTGCCGAAGAGCTGCTGAACGACGAAAAAGAAGTTGCCGAGCACGAAATGCTCGTCGAACTTGCTCTAGACGAATTCCGAAAAGTTTCCACAGAGGGCAGCGTTGAAGTCAGCCGTTACATGACCATCGGCAGATTCGCTGAAGTCATGCATATAATAAGCATCGTCAACGGGACACTCCGCGAAGATGTGTCGCCGATTGAAGCATTCTTCAATTCATTCCCGGCAGGCACTTTAACCGGCGCACCGAAAACACGCGCGATGGAAATCATCCGGGAACTTGAGCCGGATAACCGGGGCCTGTACGGCGGCTGCATTCTGTATTACGGTTTTGACGGCAATATGGATTCGTGTATTACTATCCGCACGATGATTCTAAAAGACAGCACCGTCAGTGTTCAGGCCGGTGCGGGCGTCGTTGCCGATTCCACTCCGGAAAACGAATATCAGGAAACAATCAACAAAGCGAGTGCACTGTTTAATGCCGTCAACCTTGCTGAAGAAGTGTTCCATTCATAAATTTATGTAAGCAAAACCCCAATCCTCAAAAAATTGAGTGATTGGGGTTTTTATATTACTGCTCGACAGCGTCTGCTTCTTTTTCTTTCGTTGTGACTTTAAATTCATCATCTTTGTAATCGACTGTAACGAGTTTATTTTCAAAGACTTCACCTGACAGCAGTGACTCACTGAGTGTGTCCTCAATATTTTTTTGAATGCTTCTCGCAAGCGGACGTGCACCATATTCCGGATCATAGCCTTCTTCTGCGATGCGTTCAGTTGCTTTGTCTGTCACTTCAATGTGAATGTTCTGATCCGACAGACGTTCTCGAAGCTGTTCAATCATCAGGCTGACAATTTCTTTAAGATGTTCTTTTTCAAGTTTGTGGAACACGATTATGTCGTCCACACGGTTAATAAATTCAGGTCTGAAAGTGTTTTTAAGTTCTTTCATCATCGTACTGCGGACATTTTCATAGCTGTCTGCAGCAGGTCCGCCGAATCCGACGAATCTCTGGTCCTGCAGTTCACGTGCACCGACGTTCGAAGTCATCACGATAATCGTGTTGCGGAAATCGACTGTACGGCCGTTTGAATCTGTTAAACGTCCGTCATCCAGCACCTGCAGGAGCATGTTAAACACGTCAGGGTGTGCTTTTTCAATTTCATCAAACAGTACCAATGAATATGGCTTTCTTCTGACTTTTTCAGTCAGCTGTCCGCCGTCATCATAGCCGACATACCCCGGAGGCGAACCGACCAGACGGGACACCGAATGTTTCTCCATATACTCACTCATATCGACTCGGATCATCGCATCTTCTTCACCGAACATCGTTTCGCTGAGTGCTTTTGCAAGCTCGGTTTTACCGACACCTGTCGGCCCGAGGAAGATAAAGCTTCCGATTGGACGTTTCGGATTCTTAAGTCCTGCACGCGCACGTCGGACAGCTTTTGAAATCGACGTGACTGCATCCGACTGGCCGATAACACGCTCGTGTAAGATCGACTCGAGATTTAACAGTCTGTCCGATTCATCTTCTGCGATTTTAGCAAGCGGAATGCCGGTAATCCCCGCAACGACCAGCTCGATGTCAGAAGGCATTACCGACTGGGATGAGTCGCCCTGTTCTTTTTTCCAGTTCTCTTCGCACTCTTTCACCTGGCGTTCAATTTTTGTCTGCTGATCGCGGTAGTTTGCAGCCGCTTCAAATTCCTGGCTCTGCACTGCCGCGTCTTTTTCTTTTTTCACAGTTTCGAGCTGCGTTTCAAGATCTTTTAAGTCAGGCGGTGCAGCATAACTTCTCAGTCTTACTTTCGATGACGCTTCATCGATTAAGTCGATTGCTTTATCCGGCAGGAAACGATCCTGAATATACCGGTCACTCATACGTACCGCCGCTTCAAGCGCCTCGTCTGTAATCGTCAGACGGTGATGCGCTTCGTAACGGTCTCGGAGCCCTTTTAAGATCAGCAGTGCATCTTCTGCACTCGGCTCATCGACCATTACCGGCTGGAAACGGCGTTCCAGCGCCGCATCTTTTTCAATGTGTTTTCTGTATTCATCGAGCGTCGTCGCACCGATGCACTGCAGTTCACCGCGGGCAAGTGCAGGTTTTAAAATGTTCGAGGCATCGATTGCACCTTCTGCACCTCCGGCACCGATCAGCGTGTGCAGCTCATCGATAAACAGTACAACGTTGCCGGCTTTATGAATTTCATCCATGACTTTTTTCATGCGTTCTTCAAACTCACCGCGGTATTTCGTACCTGCAACAACCGTTCCCATGTCGAGTGACATGACACGTTTGTTTTTAAGATTTTCAGGCACTTCATTGTGAATAATTGCCTGTGCAAGGCCTTCTGCAATGGCCGTTTTACCTACACCCGGTTCACCAATCAGCACCGGGTTGTTTTTCGTTCTGCGGCTCAGTATCTCAACAACACGTGTAATTTCTCCTGAACGGCCGATTACCGGGTCCAGACGCTCTTCTCTTGCGATCTGTGTTAAATCACGTGCAAGTGAATCAAGCGTCGGTGTGTTCGTCTCTCTTTCGACACTGCTGTGTGACTGGAACGACTCAGGATTGCCGAGCATTTTAATCACAGCTGCACGCGCTTTTGTAATGTTCAGATCAAGGTTGGCAAGAACACGCGCTGCCACGCCTTCACTTTCACGGATTAAACCGAGCAGCAGGTGCTCTGTTCCGACGAAATTGTGGTGAAGCTTGCGCGCCTCATCCATCGACAGTTCGATGACTTTTTTGGCACGGGGTGTGTAGTGAATCGATGATGCTTTTTCCGAACCTGTATTAATTAAGTTATGCACTTCTTCATTAACACGCTTTTCATCAATATTAAATGATGCAAGAACTTTAGCTGCGATACCTTCCTGTTCTTTAACGAGGCCGAGCAGCAGATGTTCCGTACCGATATTAGAGTTTTTTAGTGTGATTGCTTCTTCCTGTGCGTATGCCAGCACTTTCTGGGCACGCTCTGTTAATTTACCAAACAACATACTTATTCCCCTCCTAATAATTCACGCATTATGGCTGCCCGCGCACTTTCCGCTGCAGTGCCGTGTGAATCGTATTCTGTTTCTGTATTTAACCGGTCTTTCACGAATGCCGGCTGAATCAGCTGGAACCATTCCTGAAAGTTAAAACCTTCAACTTCTATATAGGATAAATCAATTCCGAGCTTCACATTGCTTAAATGCATTGAAGCTTCCTTTAAAGATAATTTATAGGCATGCCCGAGAATACCGAGTGAACGGCTGACTGCATCGAGCGTATCTATTGTCTTTAATTTCTCTCTTGCCATGCGCTCTTCTTCTATTAAACGATTTTTCAGTTCATTTAAATTGTTAATAATGACCGTTTCTTCAAATCCGAGCGTCACCTGATTTGACAGCTGATAAACCGAGCCCAGCGGCTCAGAGCCTTCCCCGTATATACCACGCAGCGTAAAACCGAAACGTGTGAGGTTGTTATGGAATCTTTGAATTTTGTTCGTCGCTGTCAGCGCCGGCAGGTGAAGCATCACCGATGCCCGCATACCTGTACCGATGTTCGTCGGACACGCCGTTAAATAACCGTATTGTTCATCAAAAGCATATTCTATCCGTGCTTCCAATGTATCATCTATCCGGTTCGCTTTCTCATAAAGCGTCTCGAGCGGAATATTCACCCCGAGCGCCTGAATACGAAGATGATCTTCTTCGCCGAGCATGACGGAAGCATCTTCATCATTATTGATGAAAACACGTGTGCCGTGTCTCGCAAAATTCGGACTGATTAAATGCTTTTCAACAAGTATTGCCCTGTCTTGAACCGACAGCTCTTTCATCGGAGTGAAACCGTAATCCGGAAGCACTTTGGAAACGAGCCCGGACAGTGCCTCAAGATCTTCATCATCCTCGAGCATATGTGTAAACGGCACACCTTTAATATTCCGTGCAAGACGGATCCGGGAGGACATTTCTATTTCTGTGTTTACTGCATTTTTAATCCACGAACTCGTCTGTCTATTCACTTGTCCCACCGTCCTTCAGCACCTGAATCTGATCGCGGATGACCGCTGCTTCCTCAAAAGCCTGCGCTTTCACTTTTTCCTGCAGTGTACGCTCAAGTGTTTCAATGTCTCGTTTCAATTTCAGTGTATCGTGCGCCTGAGTCGGTATTTTACCGACATGACGCTGCTGATTCAGCTGCACTCTCGTAACGATTTCAGGAACGTACCGTTCAAAATATTCATAGCAGTGGCTGCAGCCGAACAGACCGTTTTTCACGATGCTCTGCAGTGTTGAATCGCACGTCGGGCAGACGTACTTTTCTGTTTCCGCCTGTCCGCGCTGTGAATTGCCCGCAAGCATTTTTAACAGCGTCTGAATATCAAACGGATTATCTGTCTGATTATAATTTATATCCATCGATTGATTGGCGCATTGTTCACATAAATACTGTTCTTTGTGAGTGAGCCCCGAACCTTTGGAAATATGAATTACCGCTTCGCGTTCATTGCATATTTCACATTTCATATCATCACTCCTTCGCGTAGAGTATGGCTGTAATTATACGTCGTAAAATTTTCGCTCTTAAAATATCTCTGTAGGGCAGTTCAAGCGATAAAATTTCACGCTTCATTACTGCATCTATAATCTGTGCTTCGCGGTAGGTAATGACTTCATTCTCATACATCGACTGCACCAGGTGTTCTGCATTTAACTGGGAAATATTCTCCCCGATTAAATTCTGCAGGTGTGCCAGATACTCAGTCTCGGAATGAGTTTCGACTTTTGTAATTCTTATGTAGCCGCCCCCGCCGCGCTTACTTTCCACAACATATCCATGTTCATTTGTGAAACGGGTTTTTATAACGTAGTTTAATTGAGATGGTACACAATCAAATTTTTCAGCGATGTGCGCACGTTTAATCTCAACGACTTCATTGCCAGATTGCTCAATCATATCTTTCAAATACTGCTCAATGATATCCGACATATTACGCATATCATCACTCCTCCTTGACCAACTTTGACTAAAGTATACATTCTGTGCGTTTTTTTGGCAAATCAATTGTCCTGCATTTCCCGGAAAATATTTAATGTTCGGATTTCTCAGCTGTCCTGATTTTTTTGTTCATTTTTATCAAATTCCCCTTTATTTCTGTAACCGTTTGCATTATAATGATTCAGTATCGCGTTTATGTAACATTTACTTTATAATTAAATGAAACATATACATAGAGAACAATTTCATAAATTAAATTTTGGAGGCTTATTATGAGTATTGTAATGGGAATAGTAGGTATACTATTCGTTATCTTCCTTGCATGGGTCGCAAGTACTAACAAGAAACTTGCATTCAGGCACTGGAAAAACATCCTTTTACTGCTTGCACTTCAGGTGCTTGCCGCTTTCTTATTCCTGAGTACTACAGGTGGACAGACATTCATCCTGTGGCTTGCAAATGCGTTCGATGAATTACTTGGTTTCGCGAGAGAAGGCGGATTGTTCGTCTTTGGAGATCTGATGAATACTGCTGAAGGAGAACCTGCAAACGTGTTCTTATTCAACGTATTGCTTCCGATTATCTTCATCTCTGCAATTATCGGTATTTTATCATTCACGAGAGTCCTGCCGTTCGTCATTAAAGGTATCGGATTCCTGCTTACGAAGATCACTGGTATGCCTTACATAGAGTCATACAACGGTGCGGCATCAATGATGCTTGGACAGTCGGAAGTTTTTGTTTCACTGAAAAACCACCTTCCGAAAATGACAACAGCGCGTCTTTACACTTTATCTGCTCAGGCAATGAGTTCAATCTCACTGTCAATCGTCGGTGCATTCTTCACAATGCTCGACCCGCAGTATGTAATTATCGCAATCATTCTTAACCTGTTCGGTGTTTACGTAATTGTTCACATCATCAACCCGTACGCGGAAGAAATTAACGACGGTGACGTTGAAATTTCAACTAACCCTGAGCAAGGTAAATCTTTCTTCCAGGTGCTTGGCGACTACATCATCGACGGTGGTAGAATCGTTCTTATCGTAGGTGCAATGCTTATCGGGTTTATCGCTTTAATCGGTCTGTTAAATAACTTATTCCTGTTAATTCCGGGATCAAACTTATCATTCCAGGACATTCTTGGCTATATCTTCATGCCGATTGCATTCCTGATTGGTATTCCATGGGATGAAGCACAGACTGCCGGTTCATTAATGGCAACAAAACTTATCACTAACGAATTCGTAGCAATCTTAGAATTCATGCCGTTAGCAGAAACTCTGTCTCAGAAAACACAGGCAATGCTTTCAGTATTCCTTATTTCATTCGCTAACTTCGCAAGTATCGGTATTATCGCCGGTTCTGTTAAAGGTCTTCACGGCGAAAGCGGAGATAAAGTTGCTAAATTCGGTCTTAAATTAGTATACGGTGCTACACTCGTTTCATTACTGAGTGCTACAATCATCGGATTCTTCTACTAAGATTAAAAATTATACAAAAACTCCGGATGACAATTGTCATCCGGAGTTTTTTCTGTTTATATTATCCTAGCCAAGCGCAACGTCCAGCACCATCATAATCGAAAAGCCGATCATAAATGCGAACACCGCCACATCGGAATGTCCGTTTTTCTGCGTGCCGGGAATAACTTCTTCCACAACGACGAATATCATCGCCCCTGCCCCCGCTGCCAGTGCAAACGGCAATACCGGTTCCATTAATCCGATTAATAATACACCCACAAGGGCCGCCATCGGCTCTACTATTGCCGACATCCATCCCCAGAAGAACGCACGTCTTCTGGATGCCCCGTCACCGCGGAGCGGCATCGCTACAGCCGTTCCTTCCGGGATATTCTGCAGACCGATACCGATTGCGAGCGTCAGCGCACTCATCGCCATTACCGGGTCACCGCTTAAGCCGGCTGCACCAAAAAGAATACCGATTGACAGTCCCTCAGGGATGTTGTGAAGTGTCAGCGACGTAATGAGCAGAGTACTGCGTCTTGAAGTATTATACGCCAGACCTTCCGGGGCATCTTCGCCCCGGTGGCGGTGCGGAATCAGTTTATCGAAGACGTAAATAAATAATGCACCGCCGAGCACGCCTACTAATGCAGGGAACCACTCTCCTACCGGATTATCGGCGCTCGCTTCGATTGCCGGCGCGAGAAGCGACCAGAAACTTGCTGCTATCATGATGCCGCCGGCAAAGCCGAGCGTTATATTTAAGAAGTTTTCGCTTACACCTTTTGTGAGGAATACAATTGCTGCGCCGAGACCCGTCATGCTCCACGTGAACAACGTGGCGAGTAAGGCCTGCTGCCATGCTTCCAAACTCATAAAGAAATCCAACATGTTTACTCTCCTCAGTGATTAATATTGTTTATTATAACGCTTTTCAAAAAATTATAGTACCGAATATACCTTGATGTTATAATTGATACCCAACAGTCTTAAGTTAAAGGAGCGTACACTAATGACAGTCTTATCCACTATAGCCAAAAGCGCAGGGAAGTTAACGCATTATTTACTGACGACATTTACTAAAGGCGGAGGCAGCAGCCTGCCCGGTAAAATCGCTCTTTCAATCGATAAAAACCTGCTTCGCAATCTCGCGAAAAATTACGATGTTATCGTAATTACAGGAACTAACGGTAAAACTTTGACAACGACTCTGACGACAAATGTTCTGTCCAGAAAATACAAGAATATCATTACCAACCGTACAGGTTCCAATATGAAACAGGGCATCGTCGGCGCATTTCTGAATGCACCCCGTACGACAAAAGACGCGATTGCCATTCTCGAAGTCGACGAAGGTTCATTAAAAAATGTCGTTTCAGAGCTGCAGCCGAGACTTTTTGTACATACTAACATCTTCAGTGATCAACTCGATCGTTACGGTACAACTGATAAAATCTATGAACTGCTGCTTGATGCAGCGCGCGAAGTGCCCGATGCAGCCATCATAGCAAACGGCGATCTGCCCCTGTTCAATTCGCACACGCTGAACAACGAACAGAAGTTTTTCGGTTTCGATACAGATATTGAATCAAGCGACCGGACAAAAGAGGATGCACACTGTCCTGAATGCCGCCACACTTTGGAATACAATCATTTCACATACGCCAACCTCGGCGATTATCATTGTCCGTCATGCGGATTCAAACGACCGGAACTCGATTACAAAGTGACCGGTGTGCAGGAACTCGACGTGACACACTCAACGTTTAAACTGGATAACGATCCGTTCACACTTCACAACGCAGGTATATATAACATCTATAATGCACTTGCAGCATACAGCGTCGGTAAGTACTTCGATGTCCCGACAGCGGACATTAAGGAAGCATTTAATGAAAACGAACGCGTTTTCGGCCGTCAGGAAGTCATTATCGCATACGATAAAAAAATCATCCTGAACGTCGTGAAAAACCCGGTCGGACTGGACCAGGTACTGAACCTGGTTAAACTTGAAAAAGAGCCGTTCACACTCGTTGCATTGCTCAATAACCGTCCGGCAGACGGCGTTGATCTGAAGTGGCTGGACGATACACACTTCGAGTCACTGACAGACCTTAATATCGAGAAAATCATCACAGGCGGTATCGCCGTCGATACGATGACCGACCGTCTGGTAACAGCAGGCTTCGACAGAGATAATATCGATGCTGCCGGTGACCTTTCAAGCGTCATCGAAGCGATAGAACATGCACCGACAACGCAGATTCATATGCTTGCAACGTACACAGCAATGCTTGAAATCCGTAAAGCACTAATCGACAAAGGTCATTTAAAATAATATTTATTTTCTACTGTACAGGATGTTAATCCTGTACATTTTTTTATGTGTAAAACAAAAAATCACTCCCGACTTAAAAGTCGAAAGTGATATCTATTGTGAGTGGGCCTAAGTGGACTCGAACCACCGACCTCACGCTTATCAGGCGTGCGCTCTAACCAGCTGAGCTATAGGCCCCTGTTAATTTACAAAAAAAAAATGGAGCGGAAGACGGGATTCAAACCCGCGACCCCCACCTTGGCAAGGTGGTATTCTATCACTGAACTACTTCCGCATTTTAAAAATATGTAATTAAATGGTGGAGAATGACGGGCTCGAACCGCCGACCCTCTGCTTGTAAGGCAGATGCTCTCCCAGCTGAGCTAATTCTCCTGGAAAGCAAAATCAAACTAATATATATAATATAGATTCACTGTAAATTTGTCAATAGATTTTTACATAATATTAATAAAATATAGGGTGTGGGCGGATGCGACGTGACTCATTGCGGAGTAAATGCAAATACTCGGCAATGACACACGCTCATTGCGGAGTACACGCAAATACTCGGCAATGACGCACGCTCATTGCGGAGTAAACACAAATACACGGCAATGACACGCGCTCATTGCGGAGTAAACACAAATACACGGCAATGACGCACGCTCATTGCGGAGTAAACGCAAATACTCGGCAATGACGCACGCTCATTGCGGAGTAAATACAAATACACGGCAATGACGCACGCTCATTGCGGAGTAAACGCAAATACTCGGCAATGATGCACGCTCATTGCGGAGTAAACGTAAATATACGGGAATGACGCACGCTCATTGCGGAGTATCATACAAAATTCTACTGAATTTTATCTTTATAGCGCTGATTCTCGCGAATTTCTGCTATCGTCTCCAGCCAATCATAATATTTAAAGGTATATGTTGTTTTCCGGCCGTTCCCTTCTGAATGACAGTGCTTCTTAAGAAAACGATAAACCCCGTCTTCCGAAATTTGATTATCGATCAAACGCAGAATCGATTGTTTTGTAATCGGCTGCTTATAAAACAGGTACTTGTGGTCACTCATCGTGCGAAGGAGATGAGTTTCATTACTCTCTACCGTCCCGCACGCTGAGCATTTAAATTGGAATCTTTTTTTGATTAATTCAAAACTCTCGCATTCTCCGCAGTACAGTCCGCGCTTTATTCTTCCAAGATCCGCCGCTTCTTCAAAATATGGATTTTCAGCAATGGCCGATTTCACGAGATGCACAATGTCTTTTGCACTTCCCCCAAGCCGTTCGTCCCTGAATTTCCTGAAGTAATTTCGCAGCTGATTCCGCATCACCGTTTCACTCCATACATGTTCACTTTCAGTTGTTAATCTGAAGTCATCTCCCATAAAAATTACGGCACCGTCTACATAAAATTTCATCTTCGATTCATCCCGCAGCTGAATAATCTTTCCTTTGGCACGGCTCAGCTGGTTATGTGCATTGTCTTTCAGCTGCCTGCCGTTACGGAACCAGCTGTTATTTTCAAAATGATAGTCTCCGGAATAATTTTCAATTTCATTAACCGCAACACGTTCATCACTAATAATAATACTGTCAAACTGAGTAACAGACTTTCCGGTTTTTAAATACAGGTCCCTTAATACATAAACACTGTCATGGCCGGTTTCATCAAAAACCTGATCGTACAGACACTCCCCTTCAAACCCTTTTTCAATATTGTATAAATTCCGCTTCTCTTCAAAATTCAATTCCGTTCTCTTACCGAGTGCTTTATAATACAGCAATTCAGGTGACATCAGACGCCGGTTTAAAAACATTTCATCCCTCCCAAAATTAGCTTTCACCTCTTATATAATAGGTGAAAATAAAATGATTTCCACCAAATTTCAAACGTCATACAAATATAGTAAAACCAGTTAAATTTCCGCACAATAACACAAAAACCGCTCTCCCCTCACGGGGAAAGCGGCGTTAAGTCAAATCCAAATATATTATCTTTCACGCATTGACGGGAATAAGAGTACGTCTCTGATCGATGACGAGTCCGTAAGGAGCATTACCAGACGGTCGATACCAATTCCAAGTCCGCCTGTCGGAGGCAGGCCGTATTCCATTGCTTCAAGATAGTCTTCGTCCATCTCGTGTGCTTCGTCGTTTCCTGCGTCGCGTTCTGCAACTTGTGACTCAAAACGTTCTCTCTGATCGATCGGGTCGTTAAGCTCTGTAAATGCGTTCGCGTGTTCGCGGCGCACGATAAACAGCTCGAAACGGTCCGTAAAACGAGGGTCTTCATCGTTTTTCTTCGCAAGCGGCGAAATTTCAACCGGATGGCCGTAAACGAATGTCGGCTGAACCAGTTCTTCTTCAACTTTCTGCTCGAAAAATTCGTTCAGGATGTGACCGTAAAGCATGTTGTCATCGATTTCAACATTATGTTCTTTTGCTGAAGCTCTCGCTTCTTCCACTGTTTCAATGTCATAGAAGTTTACGCCTGTGAATTCGTTGACGATATCCACCATGTGAACGCGTCTCCATTCAGGTGTCAGGTCAATTTCTTCACCGTCGTAAGTCACTTTCATCGTCCCGTTTACTTTCTCGGCGATGTAGGCAACCATTTCTTCTGTAAGTTTCATAATATCTTTGTAGTCAGCGTATGCTTCGTACAGTTCCATCATCGTAAATTCAGGATTGTGACGTGTCGATACGCCTTCGTTTCTAAATACGCGGCCGATTTCGTACACTTTTTCAATCCCGCCGATAACAAGGCGTTTTAAGTGCAGCTCAAGCGCGATACGCATAAACAGATCTCTGTCCAGCGCGTTATGGTGAGTAATGAACGGACGTGCCTGTGCACCACCCGCGATTGAATGCATCATCGGCGTCTCCACTTCCAGGAAACCGATGCTGTCCAGGTAGTTACGCATTTCCTGAATAATTCTGCTGCGTTTGATAAACGTCTCTCTTGATTCTTTACTGGTAATCAGATCAAGGTAACGTTTACGGTAACGTTCTTCAACGTCTTTTAAGCCGTGGTATTTATCCGGCAGCGGACGAAGCGCTTTCGTCAGCAACGTGAATTCTGTCGGTTTAATTGACAGTTCTCCCGTGTTCGTTTTGAACATCGGTCCTTTAACGCCGACAAAGTCACCAAGGTCAGCCTGGTTCCATACTTCAAATGCCTCGTCGCCAATCTGGTCTTTTCTTACGTAGATCTGAATTTGTCCCGAAATATCCTGGATGTGCGCAAAGCCGGCTTTACCTTTACCGCGCTTCGTCATAATACGGCCTGCGATTGCAGTAACCGATTCAGTCTCTTTTTCTTCAAGTTCTTCTTTTGAAAACTCATCCCACTGATTGCTGAGTTCTTCAGTATTTGCCAGACGGTCGAAACGTTTACCAAACGGATCCATACCCTGGTTTCTTAATTGCTGCATTTTCTCGCGGCGGACAGCTAATTGATCATTCAGTTCTTCACTCACTATACTCCACTCCTATATATGTTCTAATAATTTTTATTTAATTAAGTCATTCTGCTGACTGACTTTTATCTAACTGCTCTTTAATTTTTTCTACCGTCATATGCAATGTCGGATGTTCTCTTTTCGGTGCAATTTCATACAGCGGGTCAATTACGAATGAACGCAGGTGCATTTCCGGATGCGGTACTTTTAAATCCGTCAGTTTCAGTTCAAGGTCTTCGTACAGCAGAACATCTATATCGATGCTGCGCGGTCCCCATATTTCTGTTCTGACACGCCCGAGCTCATGCTCGATACCTAGTACTGTCTCCAGTAAATCCAGCGGCGTTAAGTTCGTATCCACTTCCACTGCCATGTTTATAAAGTCCGGCTGATTTGTATTGCCGTAGGGTTTTGTTTCATACCTCGATGAAATTTTCGTTACTTGAATACCCGGCACTTCGGATAATTCAGCGATTGCATTATTCAAGCTTTCTTCCCTGTCACCGATGTTGCTTCCAAGTCCGAGGTAAGCTATTGCCATGATGATTCCCGCTTTCCGTGCAGCGTGATTGCCACGCTTTCATAATTTCCATCTATTGGTGGATTAGGTTTCGTAATAGTAGTTTCTATCTCTACTATTTTATCATACCGGTCAAATAATGCCGCATTGATTTTACCTGCCAGACGCTCGATTAAACTCACCGGTTCGCCTTTAACAATCTCTTCCACCAGGTTATAAACTTCGCCGTAATGGACAGTTGCTGTCAGGTCATCCGTCTGTGATGCATCCGTTAAATCAACGTGCAGTACCAGGTCAGTAATGAAATACTGACCGAGCACACGCTCTTCCTGAATCGCACCGTGGTATGCATATGTTTTTATTCCGTTAATATGAATTTTATCCATTGTAATCACCTTTTAATTTCATATAGACATCTGCTGCCTGACGGTTCATCTTAACATTGTGGACTCTGACTGCTTTAACGCCCGCTTCAATACCGATAATCGTCGTTGCAAGTGTGCCTGCGTCACGGTCGTCAGCGTCAGTTTCGCCGCCGATCAGTTCTTTAACCATGCGTTTTCTGCTCGTTGCAAGCAGTACCGGATAGCCTTCTGCTGTCAGCTGTTTAAGATTGCGCATCACTTCGAAGTCTTCTTCTCTCGATTTAACGAAACCGATGCCAGGATCCAGCCAGATATTTTCTTTTTTAACACCATGCTTTAATGCAAGGTCAGCTGACTCTTTCAGCTCTCTGATCATATCTTCAGTCACGTTGTTATATGTGCTGTGATTATTATTATGCATTAAGAAAATCGGTGCATCAAATGCTGCGGCTACATCGAGTATTTTCTCATCGTAAATACCGCGCCACTGATCGTTAATCATCGTCGCTCCCGCTTCCAGAACGGCACGTGCCACTTCACTGCGGAATGTATCGACTGATATATCCACAGTGATGCCGGCTTCCCTGATTGCTTTAACTACAGGGACTGTGCGTTCGATTTCCGTCTCCGCTGTAATCTCAGTATAGCCGCCGGGACGCGTTGAATAACCGCCGATATCGATAATATCCACGCCTTCTTCAACCATCTCCCGCGCACGGTGTACAGCGGCCTCGACCGAGTTGTATTTGCCACCGTCGCTGAACGAATCCGGCGTGGTGTTTAAAATACCCATGACTTTCAGTCTTCCCATTAAAATCTACCTCTGCTTTTACATAAATTGAATAGTCATATTATAACATGTTTAAAGATGATTACTCCCCCAAATATTTCCGTACTGAAATAATCAGAACAAAAAGAAACTCCGTCTGATGAACAGACGGAGTTTCCTGTAATTTAATTAGTCTTCAAAGTTAAATAATGGTGTAGATAAATATCTCTCACCGTTTGAAGGGAGTATGACAATGACATTTTTGCCTTTGCCGAGTTCTTTTGCTACTTTAAGTCCCGCTTTAACCGCAGCACCTGAAGAAATACCGCCGAGGATACCTTCCTGTTTTGCAAGTTCTCTCGCAGTGTCCATTGCCTCTTCATTTTCAATCGTAACAATTTCATCATAAATGTCTGTATTTAATGTGTCAGGAACAAATCCTGCGCCGATACCCTGGATTTTATGCGGACCTGGTTCCTGCCCGCTTAAGATTGCTGAATCCGTCGGTTCAACTGCAACAACTTTAACATTATCAAAGTTTTCTTTTAACACTTTTCCGGCACCGCTGATTGTTCCGCCTGTACCGATACCTGAGATGAATGCGTCGATTTCAAAACCTGCCGCCGCCGCCTGTTCAACTAATTCTTTACCAGTTGTTTTAGCGTGAATTTCAGGGTTGGCAGGGTTCTCAAACTGCTGAGGCATAAAGAAGTTTTCTTTTTCAGCAAGTTCAGATGCTTTTTTAATTGCACCTTTCATACCGTCTGCACCCGGAGTCAGAACAAGTTCCGCACCATATGCGCGCAACAGGTTACGGCGTTCCTTACTCATCGTATCAGGCATTACTAAAACTGCTTTATAACCTTTTGAAGCTGCAACCATTGCAAGACCGATACCTGTGTTACCACTTGTCGGTTCAACAATTGTCATACCTTCTTTAAGTTTTCCGGCCTCTTCCGCCGCTTCAATCATCGCTAATGCGATACGGTCTTTAACCGAGCTGCCCGGGTTCATAAATTCAACTTTCACATAAACGTCCGCGCTGTTGTCTTCAGACAGTTTGTTTAGTTTTACCAAAGGTGTATTGCCGATTGCCTCTGAAATGTTGTTAAATACGTTGCTCACAATTAAACACTCCTATTCCTAGTTGATAACTATGAATAATATACCATTAAAATGCTGTTTTTTCAAATATTTAGTGTGTAATCAGTTCCTGTAACTCTTCTTTTGAAATCCACTGTTTGTTGCGGCAGAAGTGACAGTCGGCTTCTGCTCCTTCATCTTCTTTAATCATCGTCATAATGTCTTTTGGATCCAGCGCGCTAATCGCATTAATGAATCGCTCTTTGGAACAGTTACACTCGAAGCTGACAGGCATGCTGTCGAGCTGACGCCAGTTCTCTTTGCCAATTGCATCGTCGATAACCTGTTCAGGCGATAAGCCTTTCGCAAGCAGTTTTGAGACTGGTGTCATTGTCTGTGCACGCCCGTTCAGCCATTCGATTGTTTCATCGCTTGCCGACGGCAGTACCTGAATCACAAATCCGCCCGCTGACTGAATCGTATTGTCCGGGTTCACAAGCACACCAAGTGCAACGATTGAAGGCACCTGCTCACTCGCATAGAAGTAATAGGAGAAGTCTTCTCCAAGTTCACCTGAAATCAATTCAACAGAACCGACGAAGTTGTCTTTCAGACCGATATCTTTTGCGACACGGAGATATCCTTCAGTGCCCACTGCACGGCGTACATCAAGTTTGCCGTGTTCGTTTAAGTCAAAGTGAACTTCCGGGTTGCCGAGATATCCTCTGACATGTCCGTGTGCGTCGCTGTCAACGACGATGGCGCCGATCGGCCCGCCGCCTTCGATAGTAATCGTCGCTTTGTCATCTCCTTTAAGCATCGCGCCCATGATGACACCCGCACTCATTGAACGGCCAAGTGCCGCTGCTGCTGTCGGCAGTGCACCGTGACGGCGTACTGCTTCATTTATAGTCTCTGTCGTATCGACAGCAAAAATTCTTACTTCATCATTAAGGCCGAGACCTCTAATTAAATAATCACTCATAGTGTATTCCTCCAACTGGAAATTCTTTTCATTTTATATAATAAACCATGTTCGCTATGATGCATAATAAATCAAACGTCAAAGATAGTCAATTTCGTTGCCTGTGCCATAAAAAAGAGCTGCCATGCCGGCAGCTCCAATGTTTTATCTGTTGTGTCTTTCGTCGTTGCTGTCATCCACTGAAGGTTTTTCAGTTTCGCCTTCCGGCTTTGGCGGTTCCACCATATCCGGACGCTCTTCAGGATGCTCTTCCTGGCTGTTTTCCCCATCAGTATCTTCGCTGTCCATCTTATCTTTAACTTCTTCATAAGATGCACCTGCTTTATCTTCGTCCAATGAATCGCTGATGACAGTATCTTCTTCAGCCGGTTCGTTATCGTAGTTACGTTCCGGAAGTTTACCGTCGTGGAACAATCCTTCAATCTGTTCTCTGTCGAGCGTTTCGATTTCAAGAAGTGTTTCAGCAATCAGGTTCAGCTGTTCCTGGTGATCTGTCAGAATCTGACGGCAGCGCTCGTATTGTGTCTTCACAATATTTTGCATTTCCTGGTCAATTTCATAAGCAATGCTGTCCGAATAATTTGCATCATTCGACATTTCCTTGCCGAGGAATACCTGACCGTTTGATTCACCGAACTGAATCGGTCCAAGTCTGTCACTCATACCGTATTCAGTTACCATGCTGCGTGCGATGCCTGTCGTTCTCTGGAAGTCGTTATGTGCACCTGTGGAAGCTTCACCAAATGTAATTTCCTCGGCAACACGCCCTCCGAGAAGACCGACAATCTTGTCTTCGAGTTCAGGCTTCGTCATGAAGTAACGGTCTTCCTTAGGAAGCATTACAGCATAACCGCCGGCCTGTCCGCGCGGCACGATTGTAACTTTATGAACTGTCTCCGCATCATCCAGTACCATTCCGATAATTGTATGGCCGGCTTCGTGATACGCGACGATGTTACGTTCTTTCTTACTCATGACACGGCTCTTCTTAGCCGGTCCTGCGATAACGCGGTCCGATGCTTCATCGACATCGCGCATATCAATTTTCTTCTTGCCTGCACGGGCAGCTACTAGCGCTGCTTCGTTTAACAGGTTTTCAAGGTCTGCTCCTGAGAATCCAGGTGTACGCTGTGCAATCGCTGCAAGATCGACTGTGTCATCAAGCGGCTTATTGCGTGCGTGTACTTTAAGTACCGCTTCACGTCCTTTAACATCCGGACGGCCGACCTGAATCTGTCTGTCGAAACGTCCCGGTCGCAGAAGTGCAGGGTCGAGAATGTCAGGACGGTTAGTCGCTGCAATCATAATAACGCCCTCGTTCGCTGCAAACCCGTCCATTTCAACGAGAAGCTGGTTAAGTGTCTGCTCACGTTCATCGTGACCGCCGCCGACACCTGCACCACGCTGACGCCCTACAGCGTCAATCTCATCGATAAAAATAATACACGGTGCATTTTTCTTCGCATTTTCAAACAGGTCACGTACACGCGATGCCCCGACCCCGACGAACATTTCGACGAAGTCCGAACCGCTGATTGAGAAGAACGGTACACCCGCTTCACCTGCAACAGCACGTGCGATTAATGTTTTACCTGTACCCGGAGGTCCGACTAAAAGTACCCCTTTAGGAATGCGGGCACCAATTTTGTCAAATCTGCGCGGATCTTTTAAGAAGTCTACAACTTCAACAAGCTCTGCTTTTTCTTCATCGGCACCGGCAACATCATCAAAACGAACGTCTGATTTGTCTTTCTCATGAAGCTTCGCTTTACTCTTGCCGAAGTTCATCATTTTGCCGCCGCCTCCGCCGCCGCCCTGGGCACGGCTCATGAGGAAGATAAATAGGAAGAAGATAAGTAATAATGGAATAAATGTAACAAGCATGCTTGCCCACGGACTTGGTTCTTCTTCAGGCGCCACAGTCAATGACAGTCCTTCCTGACTGCGGGCTGTATCTGTAATCTGTTCAAGATCACTTGCACTGTTATACGGAACTACAGAAGTGAATGACTCCTGTTCATCCTGGTCGGCAAGACGACCTGTAATTAAGTAAACATTGTTCTCCGGCTGAATTGTTAATTCAGCTACTTCCCCGGCTTCCAGCGCAGTAAGGAACTCATTGTACTGAAGTTCTTTTTCCGTTCCGCCGGCGCCGTTAAAGCGTTGGAAAATACCAAACATAACAACTGTTAGAATGGCGATAAGTAATATGTTACGGCCAGTATTTTTCGGCATCCGTAATCCTCCATTTCTAATGCATTACCAAAAATAGTAACAAAATTTTCCTGTAACTTCCACTCATTTGATTTAGCTGTAGAATTCAGGTTTTAACAAGCCGATGTACGGCAGATTGCGGTATTGCTGGTCAAAATCCAGTCCGTATCCGACAACGAATCCGTCAGGAATTTTCGTTCCGATATATTTAACTTCCACATCGAGTTTTCTTTCAGGAACCGGTTTGTCGAGCAGCGTAACAATTTCGATGGACGCTGCTTTACGGTATGTCAGAAACTCGATAATCGAGTTTAATGTCGTGCCTGTTTCTACGATGTCTTCGACAATGATAATATGTCTGCCTTCAACTGATGTCGATAAATCTTTCAGAATTTTAACTTCGCCTGTCGATTTGGTGCCCACATAGCTTGAAACATCCATAAAATCAATTTCCATATGCGTATCGACATGTTTGATTAAATCAGCCATGAACATAATCGAACCTTTCAGCAGTCCGACAAGTACAGGTTTTTTACCTTCGTAATCTTTAGTAATACGTGCTCCAAGCTCTTTGTTAATAGCCTCGATATCTTCAACTGATAATACAATCTCGCTTATATCATTTTGGATAGTCATCATTAAACTCCTTCGTAATCTTTAATAGTCTGGTTTCAGATGGTTCAATTATATTATAAATTGTTCCAACTGCAATAATAATCCCGGACGGATTTACAACGACCGGCATTTTCAGACGCTCGGCCGCCGGAATCTTTTTATCGATAAAAAGCCGGCTAACCTTTTTTGTTCCGGTATTCTTAAGATAGACTTTGTCGCCGTCCGCTTTCATACGTATTGTCAGCGGCAGCTCCGATTTGCATAAATTTACAGTGACATGATAGTCATTATAAATAAACTCACCGTTACTCTCAACAGATATACAGGTTTCACCGGTGTCCGCCGCATTATGTGCTGCATAAAAAGTATCATATTCAATATGGACCTTTACCCCGCCGGCATCGAATACCGTCTGAGCCGGCCCCTCAGAAAGCAGCTCATCCAGTGAATTTTGAGACTGCCGGGTGATCCGGACATCATGCCCGCTTAAAAGTGCCGTCAGAATATAGCGCCTGATAACACTGCTGTGCTGCATATATTCTTTCCGCGGCAGCCTGCCGTGATGTTTTTTTATAAAATCACCGGCAAAATCGTATGCGAAATCACTGAACCCGTTCAGGTCTTCCCGGACGGCATCGAGCTGTTTAATATCGAGGGACGAAGAGGCTTTAACCGCCGGAATAATATGGTGTCTTACGTAATTTCTTGTATAGCCGTCTTCTTTGTTGCTCCCGTCTTCAAAATATCTGACCTTGTGATATTCCTGATATTTTTGTATGTCTGTTTTCGAGATGCCGTAAAAAGGACGGACAATCGTATAGCTGCCGGCATGCCGTACGGCGGGAATCCCCAGATTTCCGTACAGATGCCGCCCGGTTAACAGCTGCTGCATGATTGTCTCGTACTGATCATCCTGATGATGCCCCATCAGCAGATACTTAATATTCAGCCTGTTAAGCACCAATGTAAAATATTCATAACGCTTTACTCTGCCGGCGTCCTGCGAGAACCCGTCCGTAAAGTTCAATACAGTGGTTTCACAACGGATGCCGTCTGTCTTTGTCATGCGTTCTATGTACGCTTCTTCTTCTGCCGATGCCGCCCTCACATTGTGATTAACATGAATCACAGTAAGAGTTCTGTATGTATGTTTATATTCCCGGGTCAGGAGGTGATACAGCACCATTGAATCTATACCGCCGGACAATGCCAGAGCGATATCGTCTTCCGGACTCCATGCTGTATTGATTTTCAGGTTCATCATTCACCGCCTCCCCTTCTTAAAAAATAAGAAAAAGGCTAGAGCGAATTGCTCCGGCCTCTTAATATAATTATTTACGACCTCTTCCGCCGCGGCGCGATTCTGCTTGTCTTTTAATTGTAGACATTCTCTCTTCGCTGTCTTTAAGGAAACCTGAAAGTTTCTTCTCAAAGTCTTCCGGAGACGGTGCTTTTGCACGAGGTTTCGGTTTTGGTTTATCCTGTGCTTTTTTAATAGATAAGCTTATCTTGTTGTCGTCACCTATCGTCAACACTTTAACTTCGATTTCGTCACCGACTTTTAAATGTTCGTTAATGTCCTCTACGTACTTATCAGCCACTTCACTGATATGAACTAATCCTGTTTTGCCGCCTGGCAATTGAACAAATGCACCAAATGGTTTGATACCTGTAACCTTGCCGATAACTTTACTGCCCGCTTCAACTGACATGTTTATTTAATATCCTCCCAAAATCATTATACATACCTATATTACCATTAAATAAAAGAATAATCATTACATATGCAATGATTATTCTTCCGTTTGCTCCTGTTCTTTATCCTCTTTATCCGGAAGGTTAAATATCAATTCTCCTTCTTCTGATAAAAAGAATTCACTGCGTGCGATACGCAGAATATAATTATCGTCGTTCAGCTGTCTGATCTGCTGTTCGAGATCTGCATGCTGCTTATTTTTCTTTTCCAGTACTTCAGTTGTAGCAAGTACTTCACCGTGCAGCTCTTCATTTGCCTGTTTTTGATTGAATGCCACGAGCAGAAGTATAATGACAATGCCTAGAAGGATACTGCCAAAAAACATCGTACGGCGGCGCGACACACGTGATTCACTCGCTAACTGCTTCTTTTCGCTATCTCTTTTTTTCGTATAGTTATTCAGGAGCCTGACTACCTTGTTACTCACATTGTCACATCCAATCTTTTTTAATCTTGTATTCACTGTCTATTATATACAAGATACAGGAAAATTAGGTGACAATCTATTAAAAATCTGATTCTTTTTCAATTTTCTCTTCATTAAGAACTTTATACATACGTTCCGCTTCTTCTTTTTTTGCTTTCTCGTTCAATTCCAGTATTTCGTATGTCACGATGCTGCGGCCAAAGCGGATAACGAGTGTATCTCCGACAGCAAGCGCGGTACTTGCTTTAGCTGCGCGCCCGTTTACTTCGATGCGCCCTTCACTGCTGATTTCTTTCGCCAGCGTGCGGCGTTTAATGATTCTTGACACTTTTAAAAACTTATCGAGTCTCATGTCTATCATCCTCTGTAATAATTTCATTCAGCGGTTTGTCATGATGAATCGTTTCTTTCATCCATTTCAATACCGATGCTGCATATTCTTTCTCGTGTTTTACTTTCGGCTTTTTCCCTTCTGCTGCTTTTGCTTTTGCCCATACTTCATTCAGGTCATCCATATTTTCGACCGTCTCATCACCGAACACGTGCGGATGACGGTGAACCACTTTTTTATTCAGCGAGCTGAGTACATCATAGAAGTCGAAATAGCCTTCTTTTTTACCGATTGCTGCATGCAGCGCAACCTGCAGCAGAATATCGCCGAGTTCTTCGACCAGACCGTCATCATCTTCTTTTTCAATCGCTTCGATGACTTCGTATGATTCCTCCAGCAGATATCGCTCCAATGATTCGTGCGTCTGCACACTGTCCCACGGACAGCCGTCCTCTTCGCTGACAAGCGTATCGAAGACGTGAATCATGTGTGCGATTGAGCGGTTATTGTATTGTTCCCCTGCAGCTTTTGGCACAAACATGCACAGCAGATTCGAATCCGGCACATTAAAGTCGACTTCCGAAATTGTACTTTCGATAATGTTTTCGTCGGCACTGCCCGCTTTATCAACCAGATAGACCGGTGCATCGTAATTATAGTAGTCGAGCAGTGTCACTTTCACTTCGCTGACCGACAGCTGATCGTACACCTGCGTAATCAGCGTGTGCTTGTTGTAATCAAGATCGTTAACGCTGAGCGCTGTACCGTCGAGCAGCTGGAAGTTTTCATTCACCGGAATTTTAAGTGCTGTAATCACATCGTCGATAAAACTCTGTCCGCCGGCAATTTCCACTTTCACATGACCCGCTGCCGCAGCTTCCAGCAGACGCTCTGTGGTCGTTTCATATACCATCGGGTGCCCCGGCACCGCGTACAGTACATCACCGGATTGTGCCGCCTGTAGCAGCGTGTCCGTAATCCGTTCGTACGTGCCTTCGAAAGTATCATTTTCTTCGTAGTACGAATCGAAGGCGGTAATATCCGCACCTTCTTCTTTCAGCAACTCCGCTGCAGGGTGATCCATAGTACGGACATATAACTGCTTCGCTGCTTTCAGTTCTTTGTATACACCAAGCGGCATTTTATCGATATCCGATGTGCCGAGTCCGATAATTCTTATTGTATTCATCTGACTGCCTCCATTCTGCTGTCCTGTATTGCGCTCATAATGCCGACGAGCTCTTTAATATTTTTAGAGCGGATTGTCAGGCGGATTTCTCCGTCTTTAACTGATATTTTTAATATTCTGCTGTAATCCTGTGTATCCTGGAACAGTTTTTCACCGCTGATTTCTTCCGTTGCCGCTTTCGATACGTTCAGATAGTAATGTCTCGCATCTTCCGACACTTTATAAATGCCGTACATCAATGCATAGACTTTTACTTTTACCAGTTCGATTAAGTTGACGACTTCTTCAGGGTATTCTCCAAAACGGTCGATCAGCTCATCTTCAATGTCCTGAATATCCTCAAGCGAGTTCGCTTTTCTCAAACGTTTGTAAATATCTATTTTCGACTGTTCATGTGTAATATACGTCGCCGGAATATAAGCATCCGCTTCGATATTAATCGGAATGCTGACCGGTTCCTCTTCTTTTTCAATACCCTGTTTTTCCTGCACTGCACTTTCCAGCATGTCGCTGTACATTTCATAACCGACCGAATCGATAAATCCGGACTGGTTTTTACCGAGCAGATTGCCGGCTCCGCGAATATTCAAATCGCGCATTGCAATTTTAAAGCCGCTGCCGAGTTCCGTATATTCCTTGATTGCTTCCAGTCGTTTTTCAGCGACTTCCGTCAGCACTTTGTTCGGCTGATGGAATAAATACGCGTAACTGATTCTGTTGCTTCGTCCGACACGTCCGCGGAGCTGATACAGCTGGCTCAGACCGAAACGGTCGGCATCTTCAATAATAAGTGTGTTGGCATTCGGTACATCCACACCCGTTTCGATAATTGTCGTCGTCACGAGTACATCGAATTCACCGTTTACAAAATCGAGCATCGTTTCCTCAATTTGCTTCTCGGTCATCTTTGCATGCATGACACCGACCGATGCGTCCGGTACCAGCATCTCCACATGCGCCTGCTTGTTGTAAATCGTATCAACTCTGTTATGCAGGTAGAACACCTGGCCGTTACGTGCGAGTTCCCGCTCGATTGCTTCTTTAACAAAGTTGCCGTTATATTCGAGCACATATGTCTGAACGGGGAATCTGTTTTCAGGCGGGGTTTCGATTACCGATAAATCCCGAACTCCCGTCAGACTCATATGGAGCGTTCTTGGAATCGGTGTTGCAGTCAGCGTAAGAACGTCGACGTTATTTTTAATCTGTTTAATCGCTTCTTTATGTTTTACACCGAAGCGCTGCTCTTCATCGACAATCAGCAATCCGAGATCTTTATACTCAATCGATTTCCCGAGTATTTTATGCGTGCCGACAACGATATCGATGCGTCCTTCTTTTAAGCCTGCCGCTGTTTCACGGTTTTCCTTTGCCGTTCTGAAACGCGACATCATCGCAACATTAACCGGATAATCTTCAATCCGTTCAATCAGGCTCTCAAAATGCTGCGCTGCAAGAATTGTTGTCGGCACAAGAAATGCGACCTGTTTGCCGTCCTGTACTGCTTTAAAGGCAGCACGGATCGCCACTTCTGTCTTACCGTAACCCACGTCTCCGCAAAGCAGTCTGTCCATCGGTTTCGCATCTTCCATGTCTTTTTTAATCTCGTTAATACTGGCCAGTTGGTCCGGTGTCGGTTCATACGGGAAGCGTGCTTCAAATGCTTCCTGCATTTCCGTATCCGGACTGAACTGAAACCCTTTGGACTGCGCACGTTCCTGATACAGCCTGATTAACTCTTCGGCGATATCGTTAACGTTCGCTTCCACTTTGGCTTTTGTTTTCTTCCATTCGACGCCGCCGAGCTTGTGCATTTTCGGCGAGCCGTCATCGCTTGCCACGTACTTCTGCACAAGGTCCATCTGGTCGACCGGGATATACAGCTGATCCGTGCCTTTATACTGCAGTTTCATGTAGTCGCTGTGAATACCTCCGACCTGCAGCGTTTCAATACCGAGATATCTGCCGACACCGTGATGCACGTGAACAATATAGTCACCAACATTCAGTTCCTGATAGGACTTTATCTTCTCCGCGTTCGAAATTTTCTGCTTGCGCTTTTTACGTTTTTGAACTTTGTTGTAAAGTTCCTTGGACGTTAAAATTGCTGCACTCATATAAGGCAGTATAAATCCTGTCGCCATCGTCCCGATTGTGAGAACAATTCCCGAGTTCCCGGGAATTTCATTTATAAAGCTCGGTATTTTTAAATCTTCGAGCAGCTGTTTCGTCTTATTCAGCTCATCCTCATCGCGGAGAATTATATTGACGAGATAATCGTTTTCCAGCATGCTGTTTAAATTCGACGCGAGAATATCGTACTGTCCGTAGTAAATCTCTGTCGGTTTCACCGAGATCTTTATCATTTCCCCAATCGATACAGGCATACTTTTCATAAATAAGTTAAAGTACGTCGCTCCATTAATGTTTAACAGACGATCATACTGCCCTTCGAGATAGTTCGCAGCACCGGTAAACATCTGTCCTGCTTCAAGCACCGATTCAAAGTAATTATGCACTGCGGAGAATTCAGCATCATATGCTGTTTTAATCGCACCGGCATCGTCGATAAACACACGGTGTTCCGGCGTTAAATAGTCGAGCAGTGACTTATCGTGATCATCCAGCAGATGTGCGAACTGCGCCAGGTGATTGACCAGCTGATCCGGATGCGTAACGATGTCATAGTATTCCTCGAGGGCGTCTTTAGTTACACCTTCAAGTCCCGCTGCAGTCTGTTCGTACAGCTCATCGATTTTATCGAGCAGTTCTTCACGCTCGCTCGCTTCGACGATATATTCTGCGTAAGGTTCAATCGTAATGCTGTCGATATTTTGCAGCGAGCGCTGCGTTTCCGGATCGATCAGACGGAGCGAATCGATTTCATCATCGAACAGCTCAAGACGGAGGAACACGTCGTGCATGTAAATATCAAAGATATCCCCGCGCACTGCAAATTCACCGAAGTTCTGCGCCTGACTCATCCGCTTATAGCCGAGACTGACCAGGAATTCAATCAGCTCATCATAATTCACCGTTCCGCCAAGCTGCAGTGTTCTTTCGTAAGACAACAGTTTTTCTTTCGGCATCAACGGCTTTAACAGACCGTGTACAGGTACGATAAAGAGCCCTGGTTTCTCATGAGCAAGTGCATATAATGCAGTCATTCTTGCTTTCATAAAATCAGGGCTTTGCTTTGATAAACTTTCAATCATAATGTCGCCGACAGGGAATGTGTATACATTATCCATGACGTCCATCATGCTGTTTGCCAGTTTCTCCATATGGTGGTTATTTTCAACGAAGACAACTTGCGGTTCTGACGAGTTTTCTGTGAGCTCTTTCAGCAGTACCGGTTTAAAGTCGTCGTTCACACCTGTAACGAGCAGGTTTTTATCGCTGTCGTAGTTTAAAATGCTTTTGACACGTTCATCGTTTAATATTCTGTCGCTTATTTTGTTATGCATTGACATCACCATTATATTCGTTCATCACGTCTAAAAACGGTGCCGATACGAAACGCCGGCATGCTTCACTCGACACATCGAGTACTTTATCGACTGTCTGTGAATCTGCTTTAGGGAACTTGCCCAGTACGTAGTTAGTAACCGGCATACCCTGCGGCGGACGTTCAATACCGAGACGGATACGATTATATTTTTCACTGCCGAAATGCTGCGTCAGCGATTTAATACCGTTATGTCCGCCGCCGCTGCCTTTTTGGCGCAGACGGATTCGTCCAAGCGGTAAATCCAGATCATCGTAAATAACGACGATATCTTCCAGTTCAATATTGTAATAATCAACGAGCGGGCGTACACCTTCACCTGATAAGTTCATAAAAGTCTGGGGCTTAACGAGCATCACTTTTTCCCCGTTTAATAAGCCCGTACCGAAATCACATTTGAATTTCGTCTTATCCAGCTCAATGTCAATATCGCTGCTCAATCTGTCTATTGCCATAAATCCGATATTATGACGAGTCTTATCGTATTTAGGGCCCGGGTTTCCAAGACCGATAAAACATTTCATTCCATCACCTCATATAAACGTTAAAAAAGGCGATGGAAAGTCCACCGCCGTTGTTATTTTAAATTAATATTACTCTTCGTCAGCTGCATCATTTTTCTGAGCTGTTGCTTCAACTTCAACGCTTTGTTCTTCAGCGTTTTCGTCTTCTTCAGGCTCTTCAGTTGGCGCACTTACGATTACTAATGCATCAGCATCTTCGTTTTCGATAACGAAGTTGCCTTTAGAACGGATGTCTTCAACGTGAATTGAATCTCCGATGTTAAGTTCAGAAATATCTACTTCGATAGTTTCCGGAATATCAGCAGGTTTAGCTGTTACAGACACTTCGAATAGTGGCTGTTCAATAACGCCGCCTTCTTTTTGTCCTGGAGCTTCACCAGTTAATTCGATTTGTACTTCAACCGTTACTTCAGTCTGCATGTTGATTGCAATGAAGTCGATGTGAGTGATTTGGTTTTTAAGTGCGTCGAACTGATAATCGTTGACCATTACCTGAGTAACACCTTCAGCGATTTCCAAGTCGATAACACCGTTACGTCCAACTTCACGAATTACTCTGATGAATTCGTTCTCGTCTACTGATAATGATGTATTTTCTGTTTCAAAACCATATACGACTGCTGGAACTTTACCAGCTTGACGTAATTCTTTAAGTTCTGACTGTTTTGATTTCCCAGCTCTTGAGTTTGAGGCTAATTTAGCCATAATTATTTCCACCTTTCATCTAATACAAGTCTATTATAATAACGCCTATCCTAACACATAGCCACGCATTATAATACCACAAATTACATCAGTTTGTAAAAAAACTGTTAAATTATCACGTTTGGTCGAATAATATGCTTACTGACTCCTGCTCGTGAACTCTCACGATAGCCTGAGCAAGCAGTTCGCCAACAGACAATTCTGTAATTTTATCAATTTTCTTCTCTTCCGGCAGCTGGATAGAGTTTGTTACGACAAGCTCTTTAATTACAGAGTCCTGAATGCGTTCGATTGCAGGTCCTGAAAGTACAGGGTGCGTACAGCATGCATAAACGTTTTTTGCACCTTTGTCTACTAGAGCCTGCGCTGCAGTTTTAATCGTACCGCCTGTATCGATAATATCATCGATAATAATTGCTGTTCTGCCGTTTATTTCGCCGACGATATTCATTACTTCTGAAACGTTTGGACGCGGACGGCGTTTATCGATGATTGCGATTGGAGCTTTCAAACGGTCTGCCATGCGGCGTGCGCGTGTTACTCCGCCGTGGTCAGGTGAAACGATAACTACTTCTTCAAGGTCAATACCTTCATGCTCTAAGAAGTAATCGCTTAAAATTGGCACTCCCATCAGGTGATCGATTGGAATATCGAAGAATCCCTGAATTTGAGGTGCGTGAAGATCAAGTGAAATCACACGGTTTGCACCTGCAGTTTCAATAATGTTTGCAACGAGCTTCGCTGTAATTGGTTCACGTGCACGACTCTTACGGTCCTGACGTGCATAGCCGTAATACGGCATAACAATATTAATCGTGTTAGCCGATGCACGTTTCAGTGCATCAATCATGATTAGTAATTCCATAAGGTTTTCGTTTACCGGCTGGCTTGTAGGCTGAATAACGAATACGTCACAGCCGCGTACACTTTCCTCGACATTAACCTGAACTTCTTCGTCCGAGAAACGGTTTACTGTACATTTACCAAGCGGAATACCGATATGATCCGCGATTTCACGTGCTAAGGGTTCGTTACCTGTCAACGTAAATAATTTCATTTTAGAATTTTTATTTTGATTACTAGAAGCTAACATTTTGATCCTCCAAGTATTATTTTTTGTAATAACCTTCTTTTGTCGTTTGCTTATTTCGTGCAATCGCCAAACTATCATCAGGAACATCATCTGTAATCGTTGAACCTGCTGCCGTAATAGAACGGCTTCCCACCGTTACCGGGGCAACGAGATTTGTGTTGCAGCCGATGAACGCGTCTGCGCCGACCGTCGTTTTAAACTTGTTGACGCCGTCGTAGTTAACCGTAATCGCACCGCATCCGATATTCGCCCTTTCGCCGATTTCCGCATCGCCGATATAACTCAGATGCGATACTTTCGCGCCGTCTTTTAACTCCGACTTCTTAACTTCAACAAAGTTTCCAATCTTCACAGCTTCTCCGAGTTTTGCTCCCGGACGCAGCTGCGCGTATGGACCGACTGTCGTGCCGCTGCCGACTTCTGCATCGGTAACAACAGAATGCTTAATCTCTGCATTGTCGCCGATTACACTGCCGCTGATTTCACAATTGGCCGAAATAATCGCATTTTCACCGATTACCGTATCGCCTTTAATAACAGTGTTAGGATAAATAATAGTATCCATACCAATTCTAACACTTTCATCGATGTATGTGTTCGAAGGATCAATAATTGTCACACCTTGTTCTAAATGATGCTCATTAATGCGCTGTCTTAATAGTTCCGATGCGCGTGCCAGTAAAAACCGGTTGTCAACGTTAATAATTTCATCATTTTGCGCCGTGACAAATGCGCCGACACGTGAACCTTTACTGCTTAACAGTCCGACAGCATCAGACAGATAATATTCCTGTTCCGGATTATCATTCGTTATCTTATCGAGCACTTTAAATAATTCGCGGTTATTGAATACCGCTGCACCTGCACTGACTTCTTTAATTTCTTCCTGCTCATGTGTGATCTCAGTTTCTTCCAGTATCTCTTTAACCGTACCGTTTTCCTTGCGGAGAACACGGCCGAAATTTTTCGGATTATCTGCATATGCTGATAATACTGTTGCTTTTAAGCCCGATTTCTCGTGGTCAGCCACAAGATTTTTAATCGTTTCCGGAGAAATAAGCGGTGTGTCGCCGAAGATAATCAGAGTGTTTCCTTCCGCCGAACTAAGTTCAGGCGCCGTCTGGCTGACAGCATGCGCTGTACCTTCCTGTTGATCCTGGACCGCAACTTTAACATCTGCCGGCAGAATTTCAGTTACCGCATCATGTCCCGAACCTGTCACGACATGCAGTTCGCTGATTCCCGCAGCTTTCACAGTGTTAATTACTCTCGTAATCATCGGGATCCCGCAGACTTCGTGCAATACTTTCGGTTTCTTTGAATTCATTCTCTTGCCGACACCTGCAGCAACAATAATCGCTCTCGTTTGCATAATTAACCCCCACTTTAATACGATATATTAATTATATTTCAGTCCATGTTATCTTTCAAGACGAAACTCAGGCCGGGCCATACTGGCCCGGCCTGAGTTCTGTACTTTATTTATTTTCTTCCGCAGTATCTTCCGATACTTCCGGTGAGTCTTCATTTTTTACGTTTTCTTCCTGAGCAGTATTTGAGTCCGGAGCATTCTCTTCATCAATGTTTTCTTTAGTTTCTTCATCCTCTGCCGGATCAGATTCCACAGTCGGCTCACTCGCCTGTTCAGCAGCCTCTTCTGCATCCGCAGTTTCTTCATACACACGCATAACCTCTTCCTGCACATGCTGACGCATATCGGAATTAATCGGATGGGCAATGTCCCTGAACTCGCCGTCCGGAGTACGTTTACTCGGCATTGCTACAAACAGTCCATTGTTACCGTCAATTACACGTAAATCGTGAATAACAAATGACTCATCAAATGTTACAGAAACCAGAGCTTTCATTCTCGTATCCTGATTATTGACTTTTCTAAGTCTAACGTCTGTTATTTTCATGTGTCTGTTCCTCCATAGATTTGTGTTTTAGATCTGCTGTGTAAAACCTATCTGGCTTAGAACCCCACTAAAATCAACAGTTACTCGAAAGATGCAACTACCTCGATCTCCACTTTTGCATCTAATGGGAGACGACTAACTTCTACACATGATCTTGCAGGTAGTTTACCCGTAAAATACTTCGCGTAAACTTCGTTGATTACTGCAAAGTCATTCATATCAGCGATGAAGATTGTTGTTTTAACAATATTGCTGTAGTCCAGTCCGGCCACATCCAGTACGCCGCCGATATTGTCGAGAACCTGTGCTGTCTGTTCCGCAACGTCTTCTGAAACGATTTTACCTTCGAGTGTTAAAGGCACCTGGCCTGAAGAATAAAATAAATCCCCTGTTCTTACGCCGTGGCTGTATGGACCTACTGCTGCTGGTGCTTTGTCAGAATTAATTGGCTGCATCTTAATCATCCTCCGTAATTTGAATAAAATCTACTTGCCTGTAATGTAATCTAAACAGTTTCCTTCTTCAACTACAAATGATTCGTTAAATTCATCAATCTCGGATACTTTAAGCAGTGACGTGTAATCGTTAAATCTGCGGTTCGCAACCTCTTTCGCTTCAACGAGCACACTGACACCGACTACTGTCGCGTTAAACTCTTCCATCAGATTCGTCACACCGGTAATAGAACCGCCTGCACGCAGGAAGTCATCCACTACAAGAACACGCGATCCTTCCTTAAGCGTACGTTTTGACAGTACCATCGTTTCGATTTTACGCGTCGAGCCCGATACGTAGTTTATCGATACAGTAGAACCTTCAGTGACTTTGTTATCTTTTCGGATAACGGCAACCGGCACGTTCAGCTTGCATGCGACCGCATTTGCAAGAGAAATCCCCTTCGTCGCAATCGTCACAACCGCGTCGATTTCCAGTTCTCCATACATCGTGGCGATTAAATCACCGATGTTGTTCATCATGTTGGGATTACCCATAATGTCGGACATGTACAGGTAGCCTCCCGGCAGAAGGCGTTCGCTCGATTCAAGATCCGTCTTGAATTCGGAAATAATTTCTTCGGCACGTTCCACACTGATTTTAGGAATGAACATTGCCCCGCCGTTTGCTCCCGCTGTCGTCTGCAGAATACCGAGTCCTTCCGCATTTAAAACATCTTTAATAATGCGGATATCTTCACTGATTGAAGACTTCGCCTGGCTGAATTTATCTACATATGTCGTTAATGGTATCAATTTATTTGGATTTGTAATTAAATGCTGCGTCATGTAGACGAGCCTTTCACTGCGTTTATATTTCATAGTCTAACTCCTAAACCGTATTATAGGTAACAATTTTACCATATAAGTTCGGATTTTAATACTTATCCAAGCAATCTTATTCGATAAACTTCAGCACAGCATCCCTTCATTGCATTGTAGAGATGAACTGACTGGTGTTCTTTCCTGACAATGCCGAATACCGTCGGCCCGCTTCCGCTCATCAGAGCGCCGTCAGAGCCCGAATCATTCATGTTTCCGAGCAGTTTTCTGACCTGCGGATACTTCCTTACAGTAACCTCTTCCAGATCATTTTTTAAAGTGCTGATAATCTTGTCATAATCTCCATCTGCGATAGCATCCTTCATAACGCCGGATGCCGGTTCGTTTTTTCCGGGCTTCAGTGCGCCGTAAATCGTTTTCGTCGATACGCTGATAGACGGCTTCGCGAGTACGACCCACGCGTGCGGCGGTCTCGGCAGTCGTTCAATAATCTCCCCGCGCCCTGTCGCGAGTGCTGTTCCGCCGTAAACACAAAATGGTATATCAGAACCGAGTTCTGCTGACAGTTCCGCCAGCTCATCGAGTTCCAGTCCGAGATTGTACAGCGCGTTCATCCCCCTGAACGTCGCGGCAGCATCGGCAGAACCTCCGGCGAGACCCGCAGCAATCGGAATATGCTTGTCGATGTTAATCGTTACGCCGGTTTTTATCTTGTAACGGCGCATCATTAACTGCGCAGCCTGGTAAGCCAGGTTGCGGCGGTCCGTCGGCACAAACTGATGATCGGACTCAATGATGATCTTTCTGTCATTGCGCTTCTCGAACGATAAATTATCGTTCAAATCGACAGTCGTCATAACCATGCTGACCTCGTGATAACCATCATCGCGTTTATACAGCGTATCCAATGTTAAATTAATTTTTGCTGGTGCGATTTCATAATGCATAGCTCATAGTCCTTTGCCAGATTTTTTTCGAA
The DNA here is from genome assembly GCF_000756715.1 of Jeotgalicoccus saudimassiliensis. Taxonomy (NCBI): domain Bacteria; kingdom Bacillati; phylum Bacillota; class Bacilli; order Caryophanales; family Staphylococcaceae; genus Jeotgalicoccus; species Jeotgalicoccus saudimassiliensis. The sequence goes on along the minus strand of NZ_CCSE01000001.1, from coordinate 1,729,397 downwards.
ATATATATGTGTTATTTTAGCATATAACAAAGATGAATAACGCTGATATTTTTAAAGATTGGTGCGGAGAAGTTGTTCGGATTGCGATTTGGCGTTGCCGTTACATAAACCACGACACCCACAAACAGAAAAACACCGGATCCAAAGGAATCCGGTGCCTGATATAATCTTACTCATCATTTTTACGTTTATTAAATGCCCACAGTACAAGCAGGAAGCTCGCTGCTGCCCATGCGCCCAGTATAATGAACTCCGTCACGCCTCCGCTGCCTTCCAGTACAAACATATGCTGATAAATTGGGAAGTATTCTGCAATTTTAATCGCTATGCTGTCCGGATCTGTAATCAGCATTTCTATATACGGTGTAAATCCGAAGATGAACATAACCGGCAGAACATAGACTGACGTTGTCGCAACTGATTTCACGACAAGTCCAAAGCCGACACCCATGTTTAAAAAGAACAGTCCTGTCAGAACCAGACTCAGTATGTTTCCGGCTGTCCAGTAGTTGTCCGGGCTGATGATGATAATCGATGCAACAAGTGACAGTACAGTCATCAGCGTCACCACCATGCTCTTGCCAAATATAATGTCCAGTATCGTCGCCGGTGACTGCAGCAGTCCTCTCAGCGTGTCTTTTTCATTTTCTTCTGCAATCATCGTCATCACCGCACTGAACAGCACTGCTGAGAATACGACACCTGCAATAATTCCAAGTATTTCAGGCGGCACAACTCCTTTTGCACCTTCCCCCACTCTCGAAAAAAAGACGGCCATCAATACCGGCAGCAGCACCGATGTAAACAGCATCATATTTTTCATAAATTCTTTTAAATCCTTTTCAAATATCGCCATTACTCTCGTCATATTCATTTAGACCAGCTCCTTACCGGTAACTTTTTTAAACACTTCTCCAAGTGTCGGAAAATCCGTTCTGACATCTGCTACGTTATCGTCAAAAAGCACATTATCGAGCAGCGGTCTGTTGTCCGTTGTTCTCGCTATCGTTTTAACTGTACCGTCCGTATATGTGACGTGTACTTCATCGTGTTTATATTTATGTCTCAAATCAGCCGGCGCACCAGAGTCCTGAATGACACCCTGATACAGAAAAGCGACGTTATCGCAAAGTCGTGTCGCCTCATCCATATTATGTGTCGTCAGTAAAATTGTCGTTCCCGAATCTCTCAGTTCCTCCAGCATGTCGTGAATTCTTTCAGCAGTCCCGGGATCCAGCGCCGAAGTCGGTTCATCCAGGAATAGCATCGCCGGTCTGTGAATCACTGCTTTACATAACAGAATACGCTGCTTCATGCCTTTCGATAATTTTGATACCGTCTTATTGATTTCGTCTCCAAGTCCGACATCATTCAGAACTTTTTCAACAGTGCCTTTCGGTGCACCGTACAGTTTTCTAAAAAGCTCGAGATTATCTTTGACGGTGAGCCTTTCATATAAAGAGCTTTTATCCGATAAAATTCCAAGACTGCTGATGTACTCATCTTTGCCGAACTGTTTATAGTTGAAACTGTTCACATCAACGTCACCGCCTGACGGCTTAAATTCGCCTGTCATTATTTTAATCGTTGTCGTTTTCCCCGATCCGCTCGGTCCAAGCAGCCCGAAAATCTGACCGCGTTCCACATTAAATGTAATACCGGAAAGTGCATGTTCACTGCCGAATGATTTCTCAAGCCGGTTTACCTGAATAATACTCATAGTTAAAACCTCCAGTTTTTTGTTTCGCCTGTCTTAACTACAGTTTATTCAGTAAAGAAAAACGCCGCGATATAATCACGGCGAGTTGTGGGAAACTGATATTGAGCTGTATATAATTCATCTTTTATGTACCTTTGTTTTTCTGAACTGTACTTAAATCCGGTGAACTGTACTAGAGTGTTTCGGTACGTTTCGATACCGCCATCCGGACAAGAAACATTGTCAGACCAAGCCACAGCAGCAAAATAACGTACGGCATTATTCCGGCGTTATTATGTATCGCTATCAGCTGGTACACTGGAGTCAGTTCGGCAATCACTATTATGATACTGTCTTCTTTAACATTTAACGTTTCTGCAATCGGAGTCATACCGAGGAAGAATAAGATTATTACACCATATACTGTCGATGTCGACTGCAGCTTCGCGTACAACCCTGTCCACAAACCCAGATTTAAAAATATAATCGCTGCGAGTATCAATCCGGCAAAGAGCGGCAGGCTGAATATGCCGGTCCCATTCATTATTACCAGAGATACTGTAGTTACAGCAGCTGTAATCAAGAGCGTCACTATACTTCTTCCGAGCATGCCGTTTACCAGATCACTCCGGGTATGCATGACAAGTTTTAACAGACCGTGTTCATTTTCTTCAGCATACAGCATAAGCGGAATATTTGTTGTGACTGCAGACAGCGTCGTTCCGAGCACAACAAATATCATAATTTCCGGCATTTCCGCTCCGGATTTTTGTGCAGTACCTCCATATAACAGCGCCATAGCCGGGGGCATAACCAGCAGTGTCAGAACAGCATAATTCGTAAAGAACTCTCTTATATCTCTGTATATTGTCGCCCGTATTTTATGTGTGTTCATATAGTCACCTTTTAGTTTATAGTTTTACCAGTTTTTCCTGTATTTCATTAAACTTCGCACGTGACAGCGGAATTTTTGATTTTTCAGGATTACTGATAATAACGGAATAAGTATTCTTTGACCATGTAATAATTTCTTTTACTTTATGAAGATTAACGATGTAAGAACGGTGACAGCGGTAAAATCCATGCCCTCCAAGCTGTTCTTCAGCAGCCTGCAGCGTCGATTCCATGATAAACTTCTCAGAGCCGAGATTAATATACACTTTACCGTCCTGACTTTCGAGATATTCAATATCCCCGATAGTGACGAATATCGTTTTATCGTGTGCTCTGACTTTTATTTTGCTCACATTCTGAGAGCCGTCTTCTTCAGTGTTGTCTGCTGTTTCTACAATCTGCAGTCCTTTTTCAGTCAGTTTCATGACATCCGGCTGGACGATAAACGCATCTTCCAGTCTGGACGTCGCAACGAACAATGATTTACCCTGCTGCATCAGCTGTTCTTTCATTTTATGAAACAAATGAATATTATCCGTCACTGTATTGATAAACGGATCGATGAATACGATGTGCTTATTGCCGCTGAGCAGTGCATGAATATATGTCAGTTTTTGAATTTCAGAGCGGCTCTGTTTAGACATTCTGAGTGAAACATCGGCAATATTAAACTGGCGGATAAGGTCCTCTGTTTTCAGCTGACTGTTGTACCATTTTCTTAAATACTCGATATGAACTTTTAAATTCATACGCTTATAATATAACAGGCTGCCTGAAAATACGTGGGTGCCTTCATTTTGCAATGTTTTCTCAAATAACCCGAGTCGTTCATACGGAATTTGGACAGCGAGAGTCTCACCTGCTGTCATTATAATATTTCCATCAGTCTGGCTGTCTGTTAATTTTTGAACCGGTATCTCCATAGTCACTGCTCCCATTGTTTAAAATCATTTTAAATTTACCATGTAAACGTAATCATGACAATTTCTGAATAAAAATGAGCCGAAACCTTTATTTCCATTTCTAATTACTGTATATTAAAAATTGGTTACAAAATGTAACTTAATACTTTTCATATACTCCGGAGGAATTATACAATGACTAAAATTGGTATTGTTACAGGAAGTACACGTGAATCACGTGTTAACTTACAGGTTGCAGAGTGGCTTAAAGACTTTGCTGAAAAAATGGATACAGGTGCTGAATTCGAAATCGTAGACATCAAAGATTACGATGCACCAGTATTTAAAGAAGCTTTACCGCCATTAATGGCTAACAGACAGTACGGTTCTGATGTAATTAATAACTGGTCAGCTAAAATTGATTCACTTGACGGTTATATCTTCGTTACTCCAGAATACAACAAAGCCGTTTCACCGGCTCTTAAAAACCTTCTTGACTACATCGGACCTGAGTTCGGTAACAAATCAGCAGGTATCGTAGGTTACGGTTCTACACTTGGTGTTGCTGCAACACTTTCACTGCGTCAGATTCTTTCAAACTTCAACATGGCAACTGTAGGCCCATTCGGTGCTTTCAGCCTGTTCACTGACTTTGAAGAAATGACTAAATTTGCACCAGCTGAATTACACAACCCGACAATCGAATCTGTAATCACTACTACAGTCAACTGGGCTAACGGACTTAAAACAATCAGATAATAAATGATAAAAAAGACGTTCAGGATAATTATCCTGAACGTCTTTTTGCATTAAAATCCGAATGATTCATCAAACTTATCCAGCACAGCCTGATGAGCCTCTGCATTATTAAATGTATTATCCATCAATGCATCGAGCCTTAAGAGAATATCATCATTCTCAATGCCTTCTGTTCCGAAGTCCTGATCCAGAATATAGACATATCCCGGTACAATATCAGCTTTCATATATGACAGAATCGGTTTTAACTGCTGTTCCGGCACCAGATAATGTCTGAGTGAGCCGGCAGTAATAATCATACTGACTGTTTTGTTTCGGAATGCATCCGGCGGCAGCAGATCAAATAAATTTTTTAACGGTCCCGGAATCGATGCCTGAAAAATCGGTGTGCCGATAAACACCACATCCGCTTCCATTATTTTAGTCAGTGCTTCTGTCGTAGAACCGCCGTAATCCAAATAGTTTCTGCCGTCGCTGAACGGCATATCATAATTTTTTAAGTCGATATATTCAATGTCATGAGCATTCAATGATTCAATCTTTTCCCTGAGTGCTGTCGTCGCCTTCCTCGTCTTGCTTCCGACGACTGAACCGCTGATGATTACTGCTTTCATTACTGTTCCCCCTGTCGCTTTGTATATTTTTTAACTGCAGGTAAAATCTTCTCCCCAATAATATCTATGTTACGTTTAATATCGTCCATTGTCACGCCGCCGAAGTCAAGCTGTGCAATATAACGGTCGTGATTAAACAATTCATGCTGATAAAGTATCTTCTCGATAATCAGTTCCGGGTCACCGACGTTAATCACACTGCGGTAATCCTGACCCTGTGCAAAGCCCTGTTTCGGGAATCCCTGACCGTTTGTTCTCTTCATCCCTTCATTAATATGAGGGTAGTATTTACGGTACGCTTCCAGTGTATCTTCATGTGTAAAAAAGAACCCTGCTGTTGCAACCGGCAGTTTAGAAGCGTCGTAACCCGCCTCCGCCGCCGTCTGCCTGTACAGGTCGATACGGCTCTTAAATACATCAGCCGGTCCGCCGAGATGTGCCTGGTACATCGGTACACCCGCTAGTCCCGCCTTATGCGCAGAAGCCATTGAACCGCCGACTGCACGCCATACCGGCAGACCGTTATGTTCATTTTCCGGGCGCGGAATGACATGCGCATTGTTTAACGGCGCACGGAATTCTCCCTGCCAGTCCACGTATTCATTTTCGTTAATTTTTAAAAGCAAATCAAACTTTTCTTCGAACAATGCTTCGTAATCATTTAAATTATAGCCGAGCAGTTCATACAGACCGACACGTGAAGCCCGTCCCGCAATGACTTCCATACGTCCGCCGGATATCAGATCAATCGTCGAAGCATCTTCAAATACACGCACCGGATCCGATGTACTGATAATCGTCGAACCGGAGGCAATTTTCATTCTGCCGGTCGACTGTGCAATCGCCGATAATATTATCATATGCGCCTGGGATACAAAATCATCCTGATGGGATTCTCCAACCTGAAACGTATCGATTCCCGCCTGTTCAGCATACTGTGCAGTTTCAATAATTTCCTTTATTCGCCGGCCCGCCGGGATTCTTTCTCCTGTATGCGGATTCGGTAGATGATCGCCGAGCGTGTACAAGCCGAATTCAAGCCCTTTAGATTTATCAATTCCAGGCATGATATGAGGATTAATTTTAGTCATAAGTCACACTCCATATGTTATATAATTTCCATAATATATATAATGACCGGCGCATGCTCAATATCCGCTCATAAAACAAAAAAACCATCCTTTCGGATGGCTTTTCAATATGTTATTGAATTAAAAATTCTTCTGTAAAATCGTCGTTATAGAATGTAACCTCTACGTTTGATGTCAGTACGTCTGTGTATGTATAAGATACACGCTCAAAATTATGCTCGTCTTGATCTAGTTCAACTACGAAAATCGATGGATAAGTCTCTCTTAGAATACCTTTTCTTTCAATCAACTTCTTGCGGCCTCCGTTTGCACGAAGTACACATGGATTTCCTAACTGACAATCAAGAATCTTTTTGATGTCGATTAATGTTTTTGGCATTATACCCCACCTCACTAAATCAAGTATAACAAGTTTACATAATTCTGTCAAAAAATTGCCATTATCTCAACATTTTCAGGCGAATTCCAAGTCACTTTTCTTGAAAGCATCGTAGATTTTCTTAAAGTCTTCTAACGATAAACTTTCACCGCGGCGGACAGGTTCGATGCCGGCTGCTTCAAACAGCGCACGGATTTCATCTTTTTTCTTTTTACCGTCAAGAAACAGTGTCTGATAGTTGTTCAGAATCGTTTTACGGCGGTGCAGGAATGCCCCCCTCGTTAATTTGAAGAAACTGTCTTCATCATCCACTTCGACTTTTCTTTCACTTCTCGTTTTCAGTTCCACGATAATTGAATCGACGTTCGGCGGCGGCATAAATACAGTTCTCGGTACGTGCTGTACTGTTTTCGCCTCAGTGTAATAATCGATTGCAATCGACAGTGAGCCGTATGCTTTTGAATTCGGCGATGCACTGATACGTTCTCCGACTTCTTTTTGCATCATCACGTAATATCGTGAAATTGGCAGGTGTGCAGTCAGGAAATTCATCAGTATAGGTGTTGTAATATAGTAAGGCAGATTTGCCACAACGACAATATCATCACAGTCGCTTAAATATTCCTCAATACGTGCAGGTACATTTGCTTCCAGTATGTCTTCGTTAATGACAGTGACATTATCGTATGCGCTTAACGTATCATCGAGCACGGGAATCAGACGCTGGTCAATTTCAAATGCCAGCACTTTTTTTGCATTGATTGCAAGATGCTCTGTTAACGAGCCGATACCCGGACCAACTTCGATAACACCTGTATTTTCATTAATATCTGCTTTATGGATAACTTCCTTAATGACATTCGAGTCGATTAAAAAGTTCTGTCCGAGACTTTTCTTAAACGTAAAGTGATGTTTCTCAAGTATTTCTTTCGTACGTCCCACAGTTGATATATGTTTCATCAGTTATTCACTTCCAGCTCATTTAATATTTCTGCCACTCTTTCAGGAGAGATACTGTAGCGGTTCAGCTTTTTTCGAAGCTGTGTTGCATTGGCATAGCCGATATTCAGCCGTTCCGTTAAATACTCACGGCGTTCTTTCGCAGCGGAATTTCCGGACAGCTTTAAATACTGCATATCCTGAATTGTGAACAGCTCTTCTTCGATCTGCTGACTCGTCCGGCAGTTTTCCAATGCCGAACGGATGTCTTCAGGATGGGCATGCTCCACACCGACACTATTGTGTCCGAGTGCTTTATGTTTTGGTAAAAATGCTTCTTTTATATTCGGAAAGCGTTCGATAATCGTATTTCTGATTTTATGACCCGGGAAGTCCGGGTCTGTAAATATAATGGCACCGCGCGTATTTAACGCCACTTCAATTTCATCAAGTGTACGCTGATTAATTGCAGAACCGTTTGTTTCAATTGTTTCACAGATTACCGCTTCTTTTAATCTGCGTGTATCATCTCTGCCCTCGACAACAATAATTTCTTTAATCACAGGTTTTTCCATACATTGTCACCTCTTATACCTCGTTTAGTATCATACCATATTTTTCATACTTCTTATCTTTCACCACAATAAAAAAGTGCTCCACCTCAACCAAAGTCAAAGTGAAACACTTTCATTTTAGATGTTATACAGTCTTTTAGCGTTCTCTGTCGTCGCTTTCGCCAGGTCTTCGTAGCTCATGCCGCGAAGCTCTGCAATTTTCTCGGCCACCAGCTTTACGTGGGCCGGTTCGTTACGTTTTCCGCGGAACGGATGCGGTGTTAAATACGGTGCATCCGTTTCAACGAGCAGTCGTTCAAGCGGTACATGTACAGCGATGTCTTTTGGCAGCTGTGCATTTTTAAATGTCACAGGTCCGCCAAGTGAGACATAGAAGTTCATACCGATAATCTCATCCGCAGTTTTTTCATCCGCGCTGAATGCGTGCATAATACCACCGATTTCTCCGGCATTTTCTTCTTTCAGAATTTCCACACAGTCATCAGTCGATTCGCGGTTGTGAATTATAATCGGCAGGCCGACACGTTTTGCCAGTGCCAGCTGCTTTCTGAACAGTTCTTTCTGTACATCTTTCGGTGACTTGTCCCAATGATAGTCGAGTCCTGTTTCACCGATACCGACAATTTTCTTATGGGCGGATAATTCTTCTATCCATTTGAGATCTTCGTCAGTACAGTCGATTGCATCGACCGGATGCCAGCCGATAACGCCGTATATATCATCATATTCTTCAATGAGTTCCATCGTGCGTTCAATCGACGGACGGTCGCAGCCGATAACAACCATTTTCTCGAGACCACTTTCCCGCGCACGCGCAATGACTTCATCGAGATCTTCATCGTACTGGTGTGCATTCAGATGGACGTGTGTATCGATTAGCACAAAATCACTCCCTGATTTATTTTACAATGCTGCCGTTCTCAATGCCGTCAGGCACATCGATTAACGTGAGACGGCTGCCTTTTTCCGCTGTTAAAATCATACCTTCTGATTTTTCTCCTCGCAGTTTTACAGGCTGAAGGTTCGTTACGACAAGTACTTTCTTGCCGATAATGTCACCCGGCTCATAGTGTTCGTGAATCCCGGAGACAATCTGACGTTCTTCATTGCCGAGATCCACCTGGATTTTCAGCAGTTTTTTCGCTTTCTTCACAGCTTCTGCCGCAATAACAGTTGCGACTTTAATTTCTACTTTGTTAAAGTCATCAATTGTAATTTTTTCTGCCGCTTCAGCTTCCTCTTCCGGTTCTTCTGCTGCCGGCGGACGCATCTGATCTTTGATGTGCGTCACCTCTTCTTCAACATCAAGTCTCGGGTAGATTGGCGTCGGTTTGGACAGCGGACCTTCCGGTTTAACAATGCCGTACTCCATTACCGATTCGTATGTCTGCTGGTTTTCATCAGTAATGTTCAGCTGTTTAAAGATTTCTTTCGGACCATGTGGAAGATACGGGCTTAATAATACCGCTGCGATACGGATATTCTCAGCCAAGTGTACCATAACATTGCCAAGTGCTTCTTTGTTCGCTTCATCTTTAGCCAGTACCCACGGTGCAGTTTCATCGATGTACTTGTTCGAACGTCCGATAATTGTCCATACTGCTCTGAGCGCATGGCTGAACTGCATGTTTTCCATTGACGTTTCATACTCCTGAACGTTATCTTTTACAGCTTTTTCAAGGCTCTTATCGAAGTCGGTATGTGCACCTGTGTAAGCCGGTACATTGCCGTCGAAATATTTGTTGATCATTGAAATTGTACGGTTAACCAGATTTCCCAGGTCGTTCGCCAAGTCGAAGTTCGTACGCTCGATAAACGACTCCGGTGTAAATACGCCGTCAGAACCGAATGGCACTTCGCGCATTAAGTAGTAGCGCAGAGAGTCGAGACCGTAACGTTCAACAATCTGGTCAGGGTAAATAACGTTTCCTTTAGACTTCGACATCTTGCCGTCTTTCATTAGCAGCCAGCCGTGTCCAAGTAATTTTTTCGGTAACGGCAGATCGAGTGCCATCAGCATAATCGGCCAGTAAATGGCATGGAATCTTACGATTTCCTTACCAATCATATGTACATCTGCAGGCCAGTATTTTTTAAACAGTTCGTCTTCGTCTGTTGAATAGCCCAGCGCTGTAATGTAGTTTGCAAGTGCATCAATCCATACGTAAACAACGTGCTTCGGATCAGATTGAACCGGTACACCCCATTTAAATGTCGTTCTTGATACTGCAAGATCCTCAAGTCCCGGTTTAATAAAGTTGTTCAGCATTTCATTTTTACGTGCCGCCGGCTGAATAAAATCCGGGTTATCTTCATAGTACTGCACAAGACGGTCAGCATATTTACTCATTCTGAAGAAGTAGCTTTCTTCTTTAACAAGTTCAACGTCGTGCCCGCTTGGCGCTCTTCCGCCGATCATTTTACCGTCTTCATCACGGTAAACTTCGTCGAGCTGAGTTTCTGTAAAGAATTCCTCATCCTGAACCGAGTACCAGCCTTCGTATTCGCCAAGGTAAATATCACCCTGCTTAAGAAGACGTTCAAAGATGTGCTGTACAGCTGCTTTATGTTTATCGCTCGTTGTACGGATGAACTGATCATACGTAATATCAAGCATTTCCCACAGGTCTTTCATTCCCTTCGCCATATCATCGACGTAGGCCTGAGGTGTAATCCCCATGTCATCAGCTTTCTGCTCTATTTTCTGACCGTGTTCGTCAGTACCTGTTAAGTAGTATACGTCAAAGCCTCTCAGGCGTTTATATCGTGCCATTACATCACATGCAATTGTCGTATAAGCGTTACCGATATGGAGTTTTCCACTCGGATAATAAATTGGCGTAGTGATATAAAATGTTGGTTTGGTCATGGGACATCCTCCTATAATATACTTATCTAATATATCTAATTTATGTATGTTTTTCAATTCTGAACAGTTTTTAATAGTTTTCCCATAATTTTTGTGCTATAGTCATGAATATCCAATTTCCGGTAATACATTCGAAGCTTATATTTCTATATTTTACTGCACGATCATATTTCCGTATTGGACATAACCCATAATATTTTGGTTAAAAATGTAGGAGGAATCACTAATGAAATCTACTGGAATTGTGCGTAAAGTTGATGAACTTGGACGCGTCGTTATTCCAATTGAACTGCGTCGCGTACTCGATATTGAAGTTAAAGATGCTCTGGAAATTTTCACTGATGACGATAAAATCATTCTGAAAAAATACCAGCCACGCATGACTTGCGCAGTAACCGGCGATGTATCCGATGACAACATGTCACTTGCTGACGGTAAAATTGTACTAAGCAAAGAAGGCGCCGATCAGTTAATTAAAGAAATTCAAAAGAAAATCGATAAATAGTTAAAAGAAACCGGACCGTGAATATTTCATTCACGGTCTATTATTTATGAAATTCATTATATACTTCCTGCTTTTTTAATCCGCGCAGTTCCGCTACAAGTTTAATGGCATCTTTCGGACGCATACCTTCCTCAACGAGCTCTGTAACATGGTCTTTCGGCGTTCCTGTAAATGCAGACTGTTCTTCTTTATAATTATCAATCACGACAACGAATTCACCTTTTAAAGGAATTCCGTTATCCAGCTGCGCTAAAATTTCATCGGCTGTACCTCTGACATGCTGTTCGAATTTCTTTGTAATTTCTCTCGATATGCTGACTATCCTGCTGCTGTCGACTTTGCTGATTTCCGTCATCAGTGATTTTATACGATGCGGTGATTCATAGAGTACAGACGTAAACTTATGGTGCATAATTTCAGAAAGTTTCTCCCTCTGCCTCGATGCACTTTTAGGCAGAAAGCCGAAATACGTAAATTCGTAACTCGGAATGCCGCTTGCAACTAATGCCATCGTAAAAGCAGATGCTGCAGGAATAACCGTATACGGCAGTTTTTCATCCTGCATGCGGCTGACGAGTTCAAATCCGGGATCCGATATGACCGGCATACCGGCATCGGTCACAAGCGCATAAATTTTACCGTCTCTTATATCTTCTATTATAGATTCCGTCGTTTCTTCCTTATTGAAATCGTGATAGCTTTTCAGCGGCGTATCAATATTAAAATGTGTCGTTAATTTTCGGGTAATACGCGTATCCTCACAGAGTATTGCATCTGCTTCTTCGAGTGTTTTAACTGCTCTGTACGACATATCATCCAAGTTCCCTATCGGTGTCCCGGTAATATATAACATCATTATCCTCCTATTAACGATAATTTCTGCTGTTTTGTCAGCTGTTTAATTGCATATTCCCGCTTCAGTGCCACGCTCTTCGAGTCGAACACTTCGACGTAGCGGAGCGTCACAGGCAGCCTGCCCCTCGTGTACTTTGCACCGAGTCCCGCATTGTGCGTTGTAATTCTCGCATCAATATCCGTCGTATAGCCGGTGTAAAGACTGAAGTCACTGCACTCAACAATATATACGTAATACTTCTTATCTTCTGCTGTCACCGTAATACACCTCGAGCATTTCATCCGAATACGTCTTGTCCTCATTATAAATATAAAACGGCGGGAGTATATCGGCATATGCATTTGAATTAAAGATTGCTTCCACAACGATAAACATCGCATTTCTGCTGTTTACATCGTTGTACACATACTGGGCGCGTCTGACTCTGAAGCCCTGGTTATGCATCTCTGTAAACACTTCGGCACTGCGCTCTGCACGGTGGACCATATACAGTCTGCCTTTATTCGTAAGTAAATAGCGGCATGCTTCGACGATGCCTTTTAAATCGATATGCAGTTCGTGGCGCGCAATACTCTGCGGTCCTTTATCCTTTAACGGCTGGTTACTTGTAAAGTACGGCGGATTTACCGTAATGACATCATACGAGGAATGCTTCATGGAAGTTTTAAGTTCTTTAATATCGAGGTTATACATCGTAATCTGTTCCGATTTGCCATTCATCTGTATGCTGCGGTTTGCCATATCTGCCAGCAGTTCCTGTATTTCGACAGCATCGATCGGCTGTTTGGCACGGTGGGATAAGAGGAGAGGTATAATACCGTTGCCGCTGCATAAATCCATAATTCTGTTATCCCGCTTATTAATTTTTACAAAGTTGCCGAGCAGCAGTGCATCGACAGAAAATGAAAAAGTTTCGCTGCTTTGAATAATACGCATATTTTCCCTGAACAGGTCATCTATGCGTTCATGTGGTTTTAACATTGAGTTCACTCCAAAAAGAAAAGCAGCTGTCCGCTGCTTTAACTTTGTCTTTCATTAAAAAATGCCTGGCAGAATAAGCAGTCGTCTCCGTGCCTGTGTGTGCCAAAATGAATGCTGCATACATGAAATCCTTCATCGTATAAACTTTTCAATGAGTTTTCTTTAAACGGAGAGTCTGCGGTCTCTTTATCATTTAAAAGCTGCTCATAGTTTTCTTTTTCAAGTTCCAGGCTGACGTTTTCCTCAACCAGTTTTACAGTGAGTTCTTTCAGTGTCTGCACTTCTTCATCCATCATTCTAATATTGCGTTCGAGCTGCTGAATGTGCAGGAACAATTGTTCACGGTCCATTACTTCACAACCTCTAGCTTATCGATATCTTCTTCGCCGTACTCTTCAATATAATCATCTGAACCTTTTACTCTGACTGCAAGATCCAGTATATTAATGCCGATCACTCTGCCGATACCCGCCGGTGTCTTCACTTTCGCGCCGACATCAGGCAGTTTTGTCCGTGCATCCTCGTAATACTCGTCTTCGTAATTTAAGCAGCACATCAGACGGCCGCATGCCCCTGATATTTTGCTTGGTGACAGAGACAGATCCTGGTTCTTTGCCATCTGGATGCTCACCGGAACAAAATCACCAAGGAATGTCGAACAGCAGTGTGCACGGCCACACGGACCGATACCGCCAAGGTATTTCGCTTCATCTCTGACGCCGATCTGGCGCAGTTCGATACGCGTTTTAAAACGTGTCGCCAGTATTCTGACAAGCGCTCTGAAATCTACTCTGTCATCTGCAGTAAAGTTAAAAATCAGCTTCTTCATATCAAGCGTAAATTTAGCATTTACGAGGTTCATATTAAGCTTTTCATCTTTAATTGCCTTTGCACAAAATTCCAGTGCAGCTTCAGCTTTTTCTTCATTCGATTTAAATTTAATTAAATCTTCTTCTGTTGCCAGACGAAGGAACTTGCCGTCCGGTTCAACGATATTATCTTTCGGAATTTCATAAGTGCCTTTGACTACATTCAGCAGTTCCAGCCCTCTTTTTGTTTCCGCGACAATATAATCTCCGCGTTCTATGGAATCATCACTGCACGTGATATAAATATTATCGTAATAATCAAGTTGCGTGACCTTGATGATTTTAAGCATATTCATTCATCAACCTTTCGCACCTATGACCATACCTTCAAAAACAAGCATCGGATTAACGTTAAATGAAAGCAGTTGATTCGCTTTTTGAATTTCTTCAAGCATGCGCGACAGTTTCACTGCGTTTACATCATTGCCTTTTGGCATTGGTGTATCAAATGGTTTAAAGTCATCGAGACCGATAGTCTGATGCAGCGCCTGACGGATAAATCCGGAAAGGAGCTGCAGCATCAGTTCGTAATCTTTACGGTCATCACAAAGATCGACCATCTTTTTCGCATCGATTAACACCAGCGGATGATTATGTATCCAGCGCGTTCCGAAGTTTACTGCTTCTCCGCGCATATCGCTGAATTTTTCCGCCATCCCGTTAACGTGATGAGCATTCAGCGAGAGAGCGTTGACGGTTTTCGTTTCGGCTTCGCTTAAGTTCGGCAGTGAATCTTCACGGTCCCCGTCTTCTCCCTGGATATGGATGTGCTGGCTTCTCGAATGTATAGTCGGCAGAATGCCGCTTTTATTTATCGTTAATAATATTGCAATTGTTTTTTCCGGCGGTTCTTCTAAAAATTTCAAAATACTGTTTTCAGCCTGCGGAGTCAGTTTTTCAAACTGCTCGATAATATACACTTTATAATCAGACTCGATTGGCTTCTGGTTCATCTGGCGGACAAGCTGCTCGATTTCCTCTTTCTTAATCGTGTTTTCAGCTGTCGATAAATAATATAAATCCGGATGGTTGCCTGAATCAATCAGCATCTCATTACGTGTATTGCTGCCGAAAATATGCAGCGCAAAAAACTTGCTGTATTTGCGCAGTGTTTCTATTGTATCACCTTCGAACATATAAGTATGACTCAGCTTATTGTTCTCGATAATTTTTAATAACTGCTGCTGTACGATACTGTTATTCATCTTAAAATCTTTCAAATTGTTCAATCGGTAAAACAAAAACAGTAGCGCCGCCGACTTCAACTTCAACAGGGTAAGGAATGTAAGAATCTGCATTACCGCCCATTGGTGTTACCGGTGCAACTGTCTGCTCACGGTTACCGCAAGTGTCGTCAATAAGTTTAAGAAGTTCGTCTACACGTGCATCTTCAACCCCGCACAGGAAAGTAGTGTTACCTGCACGAAGGAAACCGCCTGTAGAAGCAAGTTTCGTGTTACGGAAATCATTTTTTGTTAATTTATCATTTAATCTTTGGCTGTCATGGTCCTGGACAATAGCTATTACCATTTTCATTATTCTTCACCTCTAGATTGTATATAAGTATTTATAATATTTAATGTATCTCTTACTACGTCTTCGACTGACTGGGCTGCATCAACAATTTTAATTCTGTCGGGATATAACTCCGATAACTCATTATAACCCAAGACTACTTTTTTATGAAAGTCCATAGTTTCATCATCCAGACGATTATTTTCCCGGGCATTATCGCGGATCCGCTGCAGTCCTGTTTCCGGATCGAGCTTTAGGTAAATGGTTAAATCAGGCATATGATGTTCAATCGCAAATTTATTTACCGCCATTATATCATCAAAACCGATACCGCGGGCGATACCCTGGTAAGCAAGTGAACTGTCGATAAATCTGTCGCACAATACAATTTTACCTGATTCAAGTGCCGGTACTACACGTTCTACAAGATGCTGACGGCGTGATGCTGCAAAAAGCAGCGCTTCTGTTCTGCCATCCATATCATGTTCTTTCGTCAGTATTACTTCGCGAATTTTTTCGCTGATTGGTATACCGCCTGGCTCACGCGTCTTTACGACTTCATGAGTTTTTGCCAGCAGTGCTCTGATCTGTTCTATAACCGTAGTTTTTCCTGATCCTTCCGGACCTTCAAAAGTGATGAAGTAACTCATTTTTCTGCCTCATTCATATAATAGTGGATGTTATATTGTATACCCTCTATTTTAACATGATTAACCTGGCAGTGCTTTATCCTTTTAATTACGTCTCGTGTAATCATATTACCTTTTAACACAAGCGGTACACCCGGCGGATAAGGAACGATGTTCTCCACACATATCCTGCCTTCGAGAATGTCTGTATTTATAAATGTTCCTTCTTCCTCATCAGCTGCTGTTAAATTTTCAATTCTCTCCAGCAGCTCTGTAAAAGGATAGCTGTCTCCTTCATGCCATAACGGCAGACACCAAAGAACACCTTCATCAGTAACCATTTCCGAGTATATACCTGACTTACGCAGACTTCTTTCAAGATTGAATGCACCGTCCGGTGCATTCAGTATCAGCTTCGCTGGATCATCCTGTTCCGCTGCATCGATTCCCGACTTTTTAAGATGTTGTATCAGCTCTGCTCTCTTTTCAAAAAACAACCTGTCATCATAGCTGTTATAAAACTGCTGCGCATACTCTATTGAAGCCAGCACCAGATATGACGGACTGGATGTTTCAAACTGATTAATGTAATGCATAATCCGCTGATGAAGATTATCCTCTTTCGTAAACAGTACAGAAGCCATCGTCAGTGCAGGCAGCATTTTATGATACGATTCTATGACGACATCAGCACCTGAACTTAATAATGATTCCTTAAAGTTTTCAGTGACGGATAAATGAGCCCCATGCGCTGCATCTATTATACTTATCCCCTTGTTTCTTCTTACATAATCAACATACTCACTGATACCCTTAATAAGCGAACCTGTATAGTCAGGAGATGTAAATATCACACAGCTGTTCTCGGGATTAATATCATATATTTCGTTAAGGTCGATTACTGTATAATCAGCATTCACAAGGGATACACCATGATATACCGATTTGTGTGCATCTCCTATGATATAGTAATGTCCTACCATTTCACTTACTGCATAAATGCTGCAGATAATACCATTAGTTGTTCCGTTTACCATAGCCTGCGCTGTGTAACCAGGAGATTTTTCAGCAAGCATACTATTCAATTCATTTAATACTTCAACCGGCTCATGAAGATCATCGAGACCGGGTATTTCGGTCAAGTCATGATTTGCTTTAACCACATCGGACAATTTCCCGATCGTATTATTTTTGTGCCCCGGCACATGCATAGATATCGCATTTTTATTATGCAGTACCTGCAATTTATTAATAAGAGACATATGTACCTCCGAAAAATCAGTTTAATACCTTCATTATACTATAGAAAAAAGACCAAAAAAAAAGAGACCTCGAAAGGTCTCAATGCGGCTCATCGCATCCATATATTAAATATGTATTCGCCTGGCAGCGTCCTACTCTTGCGGGACGTCAGTCCAACTACCATCGGCGCTGGAGAGCTTAACTGCTGTGTTCGACATGGGAACAGGTGTGGCCTCTCCGCCATCGCCGCCAGACTATTTGGTTGAATGTCATATACATTCAAAACCGGATAGAAGTATCGAAAAGAGTGAACGCACTCTTTAAATTGTTCATTATTTACTTGAATAAGTCATCGATGGATTAGTATTTGTCCGCTGAATGTGTTATCCCAATCTCAAGGGTAGGTTGCCTACGTGTTACTCACCCGTCCGCCGCTCGATCATGAGGAGCAAGCTCCTCATTCTCGCGCTCGACTTGCATGTATTAGGCACGCCGCCAGCGTTCATCCTGAGCCAGGATCAAACTCTCCATGATTGGAAAGCTTAATAATAAGCTCTGTGTGATACTGCTGACAGTATCTCGTTTGCGTTTGTGTTGTTCGCCTCAACCTGTGCTCCTATATAATAGAAGACTTTGTATTCGGAATTAAACGTTGACATATTGTCATTCAGTTTTCAATGTTCTTTATGTAAAGCTTTGTTTCGTTTGTGTTAAGCTCTTGTTGACTGCTTAATTAGTATATCATGCGGTGTTTTCAATTGCAAGCACTAATTTGTTTCTTTTTGTTAATTTCTTTGTTGTGTTTTGTTGTGTGCTTGTTTCGAACCCGACAAGAGATAACTATACAGGACAATCCCGGGTTGTGCAACCCTTTATTTGAAATTCTTTTAAAAAAGTTTAAAGAGCCTTGCGGCTCTTATATTTCCGTTCTGTATTCAATAGCTTTTGAGAGCGTTACTTCGTCTGCATACTCAAGGTCTCCGCCTATCGGCAGTCCGTGTGCAAGCCTCGTCGTCTTAATACCGATCGGTTTAATAAGACGTGTTAAATACATTGCGGTACTTTCACCTTCTATATTAGGATTCGTCGCAAGAATAAGTTCATTTACTTCCTCATCCTTTAGACGTTCCAGTAATGAAGGTATATTTATATCTTCCGGACCGATGCCGTCCATCGGACTGATTGCCCCCTGCAGTACATGATAGAGTCCGTTGTATTCGCGCATTTTTTCCATCGCGATAACGTCTTTCGTATCCTGTACAACACATATTGTTGAACGGTCCCGGTTTTTATCTTCACAGATATAGCACGGATCTACATCCGTAATGTGTCCGCAGACACTGCAGAATGTAAGCTCCCGCTTCACCTGCATTAAACTTTTCGAAAAGTCGACTACATCGTCTTCCTTCATATTGAGTACATAAAATGCCAGGCGCTGAGCTGTCTTTGGCCCAATACCTGGCAATTTCATGAAGCTGTCTATGAGCTTGGATATCGGTTCAGGGTAATGCATTTACATCATCCCTGGAATATTTAAGCCTTTAGTATGCTTGCCTAAACGTTCACTCGACAGTTCGTCCGCTTTATTTAAAGCCTCGTTAGTCGCAGCAACGATTAAGTCCTGCAGCATTTCGATATCATCAGGATCTACTACTTCTTCTTTAACAATAACATCAAGTACTTCTTTATGGCCTGATACTACTACAGTAACCATTCCGCCGCCGGCTGTACCTTCAATTTTTTCTTCTTTCAGTTTTGCCTGTTCTTCTTCCATCTTCTTTTGCATTTTCTGCATCTGTTTCATCATGCCTTGCATGTTGTTCATACCACCGCGCATGTTCTCATCCTCCGATACATTATTTTATCACTTACATATTATATATGATTATACTTCATTTACAAACTATCAGTCATTAACTTCGACGATGTTCCCGAACATCTTACGCGCAATATCCGAAGACTTCTCTTCTTTCTCCTTTTTCTGTTGGAGATTATCCCGGTTACTTTCGATGTATTCCTGACGAACCTGCTGCCAGCTTGAATCCGGTACGCCGACAACCTGCACTTTTTTACCTATAATAGTAGGAATCAGATTTTCGAGCTCTTCTTTTTTCTCTGCGTTTTGATTTATAAGTTCGGAATGCACATCGTTATCAAACTTGATCAGCACATGTGTATCACTTGCCGCGACCGGTTCCGAGTCTTTAATCAGTGCACGAAGAGACTGAAGACCTTTTTCTTCTATATACTGATAAACTCCGGGCCAGCCGTCTTTCAATTTAACAAGGTCTTCTTTGTTCGCCTTGTCCAGCACGCGGCTGATACTTTCAATTGAAAAGCTCTGTCTGCCCCGCGACGGCGCCGGACGTTTTGGTTTCGGCTGTGCTGCGGCACCTGCTGCAATCTGCTTCTCAAGATTTTTAAGCTGTGCTTTCAGCTCTGCAATTTCTTCTGTTGATGCTCCGCTGCCAATTGCTGCCGGCAGAGGGGCGTCGAGTACACGAATCATTTTAACGATAACGATTTCCAGATGAACGCTTACGCTCACAGAGAATCTCATGCTGACCATCGCATCGTTCAGCACATCGATCATTTGATACAGAAGTTCATCTTCGACATGTGCGAATGCAGTTTCTTCGGAAATCGTTCCTGAATGTTTCATCAGAATAACGTCTCTTATGAAGTACACCAGCTCGTGAATCAGACGCGTCGGATCTTTTCCTTCGTCTGTCATCTGATGGAATTTTTTAAATGCCGCTTCAGAGTCTTTCTGCTCGATAAACTTCATCCACTCATTTAATTCATCACGTTCGATACCGCCTGTGATCATCACTGCATCCTGCATCGTAATTTCATCACTGCTGAAAGCGATGACCTGATCCATGATAGACAGGGCATCACGCATCCCGCCTTCTGCGATTCGTGCAATGTATGACAGTGCCGCTCTGTCGTATGCCGTGTTTTCCTGCTGTGCGACAAACTCAAGACGTTCTGTAATTTCCTCAATATCCAGCGATTTAAAGTCAAATCGCTGCGTTCGGGAAATAATCGTTGCCGGTATTTTATGAGGCTCTGTTGTAGCCAGGATAAAGATTGCATGAGCCGGCGGCTCTTCCAGTGTTTTTAACAGGGCGTTAAACGCTCCTGTCGTTAACATGTGCACTTCATCTATTATATATACTTTAAACTCCGCTTCTGCCGGAGCATACTTTACTTTGTCCCTGATATTGCGGATTTCATCCACACCGTTATTACTTGCAGCATCAATCTCAATTACATCATTGGCACTGCCATCTGTAATTGATACACACAGTTCACATTCATTACAAGGTTCCCCGTCTGTCTCAAACTGACAGTTCAATGCTTTGGCAAAGACTTTTGCAATACTCGTCTTCCCTGTGCCCCTCGGGCCGCTGAATAAATAAGCATGGGATTCCTTATTGCGCATAATCGCATTCTGCAAAGTTTTTGTGACGTGATGCTGGCCAACTACATCGCTAAACTTTTGAGGCCGAAAAGCTCTGTATAACGCCTGATACTCCATTAGTATGGCACCTCAACTCTTCATAAATTCTAGCTATAATTATAACATACAGGCTTATTCATATTCCTGTTTTCAGGCATAAAAAAAGACCTCATCCATATGAAGTCAAAAATTAAAAACCGTGCACCACTTAATCGAATATGATGAACAAGCGTTACTCGGGAGACCAGCTCAACCACGGCAACCCTACGGCACATAGAATGGGCCACTTAATGCTGCTTCCTTCCGGACCTGACATGATTCATGACGTTCTATTGCATAGGACCGCAGTCTCAACACCGGAACTCCCGAGGCAGTCCTCACACTTCAAATCCTCAAAAGTGGAATTCAGCCTTGCTGGAGCGGATTGCAAGTACAGGGCACCGCTACCTCCCCGCTTAGCACGGTAAGCTTTATATTATCAAACTACTTCTCACGATGCAAGAATTGTTTTATCTTGCTGATATTTTTCTGAACAGAGCAATACCAACCGCCGCAATAAGCAGTAACGTTCCGCCGCCGATCAGCAGCATTTCAAACGGAGACATGCTCCCTGACGCCTCTGATGATTTCTCATCTGTTTCAGCTTCTTCGACAGGCGGCTCTTCCTCTTTTACTTTCACAGGCTCTTCAGTTTCTTCCTCCGCCGGTTCTTCTGCAGGCTCAGGCTCGGCTTCAACAGGTGTAACTCCAATTTCATAACCGAGTTTGTTACGGTTTTCGACTGTGACCTCCACAGGCTCCGCCGCCGCTTCGTATTGTTCACTGTCAGCAGCACTTAATGTATATGTGCCGTTTGCCACATCCGTAAAAGTGAATTCACCATTCTCATCGGATACCGCTTCTATCGATTCTTCGTCCGCCGCGAGTACAAGTGTGACATCCGCTGCCGGATTTTCACCGTCAGTTACCGTACCGCTGACTGTATATCCTTCTCCTTTAACGGTATTAATAGAAAATTCTTCTTCCTCTGCAGGCTCTTCAGCAGGTTCTGGTTCAGCCGCAGGTTCTTCGTATGGTTCGGTGTACACTTCAGGTTCGGTATACGGTTCTTCATAAGTTTCAGTGTATGGTTCCGTGTACGGCTCCGTATAAGTACCGTCATTAACACCGGGCTCCTGATACTGGTTATTATTATAGCCGTCATTATACGTATTATCCTGAGTGCCGGTCACACCGTTATTCCAGGCACCCTCTTCTGTACCATTGTTCCATGTGCCGTTTTCAGCTCCATTATTCCAGTCGTCATTTTCTGTCCCATTATTATAATAGCCGTCATCCTGGTAACCGTCATTCTGATTGACATTGTTCTGATAGCTGCCGTCCTGGTAACCATCGTTCTGATAATTATTGTTATAACCGGGTTCTTCGTACTGATTGTCGTACGGCACCTGTTCCTCGGCCGGCTCTTCATAATAAGTACCGTCATCAAAAGTATTATCCTGCTCAACTGCAAATGCACGGGCAGGTGCGATCATCAATAATACTGCAATAAATACCGCTATGTATTTCCTATTCATTATTACCCTCCACATCATCAATAACCAGCCATGGTCTTTCATTTTCAAAGTAAACTTTTACAGGTGTTTTGTAAGTGTCGCTCAGCAGGCTGCCGGTCAGCACTTCTCCCTTTGGTCCTGCGGCTACGATTCTTCCGTCTTTAATTAACAGAACGTGGGTGATTGCTCCGGTCAGCTCTTCGATGTGATGCGTGACGTAAAGCAGGTGACGCTCTTCCTCCGGGATTCTGTTCACGATTTTTAACACATCTTCACGCGCCCTGATATCGAGTCCGCTGCACGGCTCATCCAGTATTAACAATTCCGGCTGCCCCATCAGTGCGCGTCCGATCAATATTCTCCGGCGCTCTCCCTGGGAAAATGTATTATACGTCCTGTCTGCCAGATGATTTAGATTAAGATCGTTCAGCAGCTGTTCTGCATGCTTTTTCGTTTCTTCATCGATATCCCGGTATATACCAAACGATGAAAACTTGCCGCTCAATATAATATTCAGGCCTGTTTCCCTGTTTAGTGTTTCGTGAAATTTGTCGAGACTGGAGCTTACGTATCCGATGCGTTTACGCATCTCGGGAAGACTCGCTCTGCCGAATTCTGTACCGATTACAGATGCACTGCCTGCAGTCGGGTAGTTATAGCCCATAATAATATCGAGCAGCGATGTTTTACCCGCACCGTTCAAACCGAGCACTGCCCACTGTTCACCCGGGTTTACTTCAAATGAAATATTGTCCAGTATCGTGTCACCGTTCCGGCGCCAGATAATATTACTTAATGAAAGAACTTTTTCCACAGCCGTCACTCCCAACAATATTTTCTTTACTATTATAACCGTAAACTGCAGGTTACAGCATTAAAAATCCCGGGATAATTATCGATTCATAAGAACTGATAAATTGTCCCGGGAAAATATTACTCTTCAACTTCTGTGTATCCCTGATCCAGCAGCATTTCTGCAGAGCGTTCCATGCTGATACCGTCTTTAGGATCTCCTTCAAATGCTATGCCGTCCACGCCCTGAAGTTCTTCAGCATCGATTTCATCATACACGATTGAAATGCTCTCCGTTGCTTCTTCATCACCAAAGTCAAAACTGTGCTCTACTCCGGACAGTCCTTCATACTGTTCTGCAAGATCCCCAAAAAGTTCTTCAGCCTGAGCTTTGTCGATACCGAGCGCTTCGTAGTTAATGACATTCTCAGTCGACTGACTGATAACCTCATCACCGCTGTAAGTATAAACCAGCTTACTTTCTATCCCCTGCTCGTTTAATTCAAATGTTCTGGTTTCTTCACTGCCGCATGCTGTTAACACAATCATCACAGCTGCGATAAGAAATAACGCCCATGCTTTTTTCATCGTACCTTCCCCTTTTATGTTCTTTACTATTATACATACCTTATAATACGCGAATTAAACTCCCTTATTCACAGTTTTATTTTTCTTATAAAAAAGTAACAAGTAACAGTAGTTTGAGAAAGAAAAAATATTTCATTATGTTTTAGGGCAAATTAGCCGGGTAGATACTGTACTGTAACAACTAATTAAGTTTGTTAAAAATTTGAGAGAATAAAACAGTCTCTTTGGAGGGGAATATTAATGAGTAGAATTGAAAATTTCGTTACAGAGAATGATGCCTTAACACGCGTAGAACAATTAAGAGCAGAAGGTGTTGCCGATCGTGACATTACAGTATTATCGAAGCAGCCGATAAAAAATGAAACATTTGCAGGCAGCGAGGTAAACTTCAGAGATGCAGAAGGTTCTGCATGGGATAAATTTGTTTCATTCTTCTCACCGGATAATTCTGAAGAGAAAGTTTTAAATGATCTTGGCTTAGGTGAGTCGGAACAGGTTCAATACCGTGATTCACTAAATGCAGGTGAAGTGCTGGTTTATGTAGAAGCACCGGACAACACCGCTGCAGACAATACGATGGAATATGGAGAGAAACGCAGCAACTATGATTATGACAACAATGCTGATACTGCAGGTGCAGGACTTGCAGGCAGTGCAGCAGTGAACAATAATTACACTGATGAAAATGTCGCCGGTCACGATAATTTAAGAACAGATGAATACAACAGAGATCCTGAACTTGATGCCCGTGCAGTTGAACGTGAAGACGGACTGACTGAAGAAGAAAAAATTCAGCTGCGTGAAGAACGGGTAAATGTCGACAAGGAAAACGTTCAGACCGGTGAAGTAACAGTAGACAAACATGTTGAAACCGATACTCAGGAATTCGATATTCCTGTAGAACGCGAAGAAGTTGTAATTGAACGCAACCCTGTTGACGATGTACCGGCTGAAGGCGGATTCGATGATAATAACGATGTCGATGAAGTCAGAGTTCCCGTTAACGAAGAACGCGTTAACGTCGACAAGGAAAACGTTGTAAACGAAGAGGTTACAATTAGAAAAGAAACACACGAAGATGTGGAACATGTATCTGAAGAGGTCCGCCGCGAAGAGCTGGATGTAGATGAAGACAAGTTCAGAAAATAATACAGCAATTTAAAATTACCCGGGATATTCCCGGGTATTTCACTTATACATAGAGGATATTGATTATAATAGAAACAAATGACATAAAGGCGGGATATTATGAATTTCGATGACTACGCTGCAAGTGTGGAAGATAGATGGAAAGATGCGTTTTTAGACACATGGAATACGATAGAGTCACACCTGCCCCCGGGTTTTGAAATCAGCATCTCACACGGTATGCCCGGCTTTCAAGTTCCACTCGACCGTTATCCGGCCGGCTATCACGTCGATAACGAGCCGCTGCCGTTTATCGGAGTCGCCGCCCAAAAGCGGCACCTCGCTGTATATCATATGGGTATGTACCGTAAACCGGAACTTCTCGACTGGTTTACAGAAGAGTATCCGAAACATATGAAAACAAAACTGAACATGGGTAAAAGCTGTATCAGATTCACCAATCCGAAAAAGATTCCGTATGAGCTGCTCGGTGAACTTGCCGAAAAAATGACAGTCGATGAATGGATTGAACTGTATGAAAGCCGGCCGACCGGTCCAAAATCATAAAAAAGCTGATTTTGTTTCATTCCAAACAGACAGGGTAAATATTTTATATGTATATGAAACTCTCTGGGAGGGGATATTATTGGCCAGATTGGAAACATTTCTTAATGAAACTGATTTACTGAATCGTATTCACTTATTGCGAAGAGAACACAATGTAACGAATGAACACCTGACTATTTTTTCGAATTCTTCTTTCGAAAGTGTCGAATTAAATGAAGATATTGAAACGAAAACAATCGACGGAAGCGCCGGAGACAAAATGATTACTTATTTCTCTGCGGGTGAGCCGGAAGACCGCCGTATTGGCAATCTCGGACTGACACATGAACAGGAAGAAGCTTATCATTACGCTCTGGAGCATCACCAGTTTATTCTGTATATCGACAATCCGGATTTAGGAGGTGTCGACAGGGCAAGTCTTAAAAATGTGCCTTACGATGCAGATACTGAAGTCGTCGACATGAACAAAGTCAGTGATGACGGTAAAAGATTATAATATTCACCGGCAGGTCAACATAGACCTGCTTATTTTTATGTTTTTTAAAATTTAAGTATAATAATATTCAAGGAGATGGTGCTGTGATACTTAATAAATCAATCGAACAATGGCAAAATGAATTTCCAAAACTTAAAAATATGATGGAATATAAGGAAGTGCTGTGGCTGAATGATCAACTGCTGCCGGCTGCACAGATTCTCCCGGACTTATCGCTCGGTGAACAGGATATTCTGGATGCGGAAGCCCGTCTGAAACGCTTTGCACCGTATATCGCACATGTATTTCCGGAAACAGAAGAGCAGGCAGGTATTATTGAGTCTCCTCTGACTGAACTCACACATATTCAGGACAGCTTAAAACAGCAGAGCAGCACGGAAATTAACGGCTCTTTTTATTTAAAAGAAGATAACAAGCTCCCAATCTCGGGTTCTGTTAAAGCACGGGGCGGTATTTACGAAGTGCTGGCGTTCGCTGAAAAGCTTGCATTGGAGGCCGGACTGATTACCGAAGATGGAGATTATAAAAAGTTTGCAGATGACGAATTTAAACAGCATTTTTCACAGTATACTCTCGTCTGCGGTTCGACCGGAAACCTCGGACTGAGCATCGGGATTATGGGTGCAGAACTCGGCTTTAATGTCATTATTCATATGTCTGACGATGCGAGGAAATGGAAGAAAGATATGCTCCGCTCAAAAGGTGTGACTGTCATCGAGCACAGTGATGACTATTCAAAAGCTGTCGCTGAAGGACGCGGAGAGACTGTCGGCGACCCGAAAAGCTACTTTATCGATGATGAAAATTCAATCACGCTGTTTTTAGGCTATGCCGTAGCGGCAATACGCCTGAAAGCCCAGCTGCAGGCAGAGAATATCAACATCAGCACCGAACAGCCGCTGAATGTATATCTGCCATGCGGTGTCGGCGGCGGTCCCGGCGGCATTGCTTTCGGGCTTAAAGTTGTTTTCGGCAATGCTGTAAACTGCTACTTTGCTGAACCGACGCATGCACCGTGTATGACACTCGGACTGATGACCGGTTATCACGATAAAATATCCGTTCAGGATTTCGGCATGGATAATGTGACAGCTGCAGACGGCCTTGCTGTCGGCAGAGCATCCGGGTTCGTCGGCAAACTGCTGGAAAACCTGATCAGCGGGTCATATACAGTCAGTGATGAAAACTTATTTAAAATGCTTGCCGAAATGGATGATAAAGAAAATATTAAACTCGAACCTTCAGCACTGGCAGGTGTATCCGGGCCTGCTGCCGTCAAAAAGGGAGGTGTCCATATTGCCTGGAGTACCGGCGGCAATATGGTGCCTGATGCAGTTTATCAGGAATATTATAAACAAGGGAAAAGCTTAATTTAGACAGGAAAAGCAGCGGCAGAGCCGCTGCTTTTTAACTTTACTATATTAACGTCTCAAAGACTTCATTTAAAATTTCATGGTCCGGTTTTGAACCCAGGTTTTTCGTAATGACACCCCGAATCTTATCCGGACTCATATTGGATTCAATTTCACCGACCGACTCCTTCGTCCCGATGAGATACACACCTTCAAGACCGCGTTCTTTAACTTCTTTTTCCAGCTGCGCTGCCAGACTCTTGTACCAGCGGTGCTGGTTTTCTAAAAAGCGGTCCTGGAACTCATCTTTACCGCCGCCCCGCGCCGCCGGCTGAGCCGCTTCACCATAATCAATCCAGTTTTCACTGTCGACGTCCCAGCTGTATTTTTTCGTCTCTCTGATAATTCCAAGTGATGTTTCGATAAATGTCACGTCAGACTGCTGTACTACTACCAGTGCTGTTTCAGGGAATCGCTGTTCGAGTTCTTCAATCTGCTGGGTTTGTGCAGTTTCTCCCCAATGGAATGAAGTCGATACCGGAACCTGCAGGACTCTCGCTTTCCAGAGTTCACCATCAGCAGATGCAACTAATATAAATCCTTTACGCATTTCACGCTGATGCACGGCAATTTCTTTTTCCACCTTATCCTGCAGTTTCTTCAAAGCTTTCAGCTCTGATTGATCATCTTTATCTTTTACTTCTTCCTTCAGTTCTTTTAAACCGTTTTTTAAATGAATTTTCCATTCACCGTTTGACAGATTCCCTGCACTGGCATCAGTGTTTAAGTAAATCGTCAGCACACCGGTACTGTCGCGTTTCCCTTTGATTTCCTCAATAATCTTTGCTAATGACATTCTTATCTTACTCCCCTTTCAGAATTACATCATTCCAGTACAGTACCCTTATAATCCCCGGTAAAACAAAAATATCACCTGCCATGTAAATGACAGGTGATGTTTCTATGCTCTGTGTTTTTGAGTAATATGTTTGTCGAACCGACCGTGCAGTAAATAATATACGATAATACCCGCCAGTACGATAAATCCGAGTGTCAGATACATTCCGCTGTAACCCAGTGACGTTGCAATCGGACCAAGCAGAAACGGTCCAAAACCGAGGCCGAGATCCAGCGCTATAAAGTACGTCGTATTCGCGAGTCCGAGACGTTCCGGCGGTGTAACTTTAATGGACAGCGCCTGTGTAATCGACTGGACGTTGCCGTAACCGAAACCAATCAGTACTGCCGCAACCAGGAACATAATCGTTATTGAAGCCTGACTGATTACAGCAAGTCCGATCGCAAACATAATAATCGCCGGATACATGACAACGTTTGCCCCTTTACGGTCAAGGAGCGGTCCTGTAATCGGGCGTGACAGCAGCACCGTCACACCGTATACCGTAAAGTAGAGACTGCCGGCCTGAATGAGGCTGATGCTTTCTGCGTATGCAGTCACGTAAGATAAAATCCCCGAATAAGCGAATGCCATAACGAACATTACGGCCGAAATTGGAATTGCACGTTTTTCAAAGAAGTTAAAGATATCAAATTTACCGGTCTCAGATGATTTAATCGGTCTCATCGGCGGTGCATTGACTGTCAGCCCTATCACGAGACTGATTACAGCCATCGAGAATGAAAAGATAAAAATACTGATAAATCCGTATGCTGCAATTAACGCGACACCAATCAGCGGCCCGACTGCCGTTGCCAGAACTACTGACATACTGAAGTAGCCGATACCTTCACCATTTCTGCTCGGCGGTATAATCTGGGCAATAATCGTTCCGGTTGCCGTCATCGCATAGCCCATCGCCATTCCGTGTAATATACGGAGAACTATCAGCGGATAGATGCCCATCGGAATCATGTATGAAGCAGTCAGCAGAACGATAAATCCCGAACCGATCAGGAGCATCTTTTTGCCGCCCATCGCTGTAATGTGTTTTCCGCCGAATAACCTTCCGATCAGCGAACCGATAATAAATGCACTGGATACCAGTCCGGCCATTGCTACAGATGCGCCGTATTCCTGCGTGGCGTACATCGCCATTGTTACGAGCAGCAGGTACTGTGACATCATCAGTGCAAAGTTCACTATTGATGTGTTGATAAAATCCTTCGTCCACAATCTGTCTTTATATACTTCCGACAATATAACTGCACTTCCTTAATAAATGATTGAATCTCTCTATTTTCCATTAAATAACAGACATTGTCTATAGCTGCGCCGATAAAATTTGTAATCTGTTTACTTATTCACCATTTGTATTGTAGAAATGACTGACCAGTTCTTCTGTTTCTTTCGACAGCATGCCGACACCTCTGATTAAATAATCCGAGCCCGCAGACAGTGCACCGATTGTATAGAAATTACCCAATGTACCGAATCTCGGACTGATTATCTCGTGATCTTTGCTCAGCAGCGCCCCGCCGAACTCATCCGCTTCAAGTATTAGCGCATCATACATATTCTGAATCAGTTCAGTATTATCTTTTTCTATATTTTTCACAGGCCCTGTAGCATTAATTAAAATATCGAAATTTTCGGATCCACCGTCTTCAAACGTTACCGTAAAGCCATTATCTGCCGATACGGAATCCATCCCGTGCATAAAGATCAGTCTGTCTTCATCAATCCATTCGAGAATCTGTTCTGCACCGTGCGGCGGCATCGGTGAATGATTCCCGTTAATATAGGGATGATAATCCTGTAAAAACTTACGCTTATCGCTTCGTGACAAATATTTAAACAGCGTTTTAAATGTATCTTCAAGGTTCACAATTAAATACTGGAGTTTACCGACCGTATCCATATGCTCAAGATCATACTTTAAATCAATTTCCGGGCGGTCGGTTTTACGTTCAAACAGTGACATATCGAGTCCCTGCGCTGTCATTTCCTCTATAAAAAGCTCCACAATCTGTTCAAGTGGAATCAAGCCGTCCTTTTCGTGCTGCATGGCAGCGCCAAGTGTCAGGCATTCAGGCTGAATATCAAAATACGTACCTCTGACAGCAGGCATTTCCCCGCTTCTCGACAGAACATATACCTGATCATGCCCGTTTCGGAGTAAATATCTGAAGCTGTCGATTGCAGACAGCCCGCTGCCGATAATTCCGATTCTTCCTTTGAGATTATTTAAATTCTCTTCTATCGGATACGGATTATAGAAATAATCCGGTTCACCTTTCAATTCATACGGATCACTGTATGACAGCTCACCTGTCATTAGATACACGGCATCGTAATCCCGTCTTTCATTACCTGAATGCAGCGTGTAGGTTTCACTGTCTTCGTTAAATGTAATGTTGTCTGCATAATTTTTAATAATATTAATATTGCTGTGCCCTTCCTTCAGTGCAGTCAGCGTACTGTGCATGTATTCGCCAAACACGCGCCGGCTCGTATAGCTTTCAGCCTGATATCCGTTTCTTTCCAGCCAGCTTACGTAATCATCAGGATCCGCAGTCAGCGACATTTCCTCCGCCGGCAAGTTAATAATGAGATGGTCATCGTCATGCTGGTACGCATACCCCCGCCCCATCGTTGCCGGTGCATCATAAATATCAATTTTCAACCGTTCACTGAACCGTTTATCGTTTACAAAAAATTTAACAATGGAAATTCCGGCCACTCCCGCACCTGCAATTGCTATTCTTTTAGATTTCATTGCATCATCACTGTCCTCAAAGAAAGTATTAATTTAAGTATATTAATAAAATGGACGGAGTGCCAATGCTTAAAACATCAAAATTATGATACGATTTACCTAACAATGATACCGGGGTGTACATATGAACATTAACGAGATGCTTAAAGATTCAAAGATTATGACCGGACCGTTCCCGCTGCCTGACGAAACGGTGCATGCCAATCCGTTCGACCGTTTCACCGAATGGTATGCTCATGCTGTGGAGAACGACACGAAAGAACCAAACAGCATGGTGCTCGGTACGATTGATGAAAATGGTACTGCCGATTCACGCGTCGTTCTGCTGAAGGCGGTCGATGAGACTGGTTTTTACTTTGAAACCGGCAAAGCCCGAAGCAAAGTAAGACAGCTCGCTCACAACAGCAGTACTGCATTAAATATTTACTGGCGTGAACAAGGCCGTCAAATACGCATTAAAGGTACCGCCATTCAGACAGCTGATTTTTCACATGTTGCCGATAATCTGGATGCATCGGTCCGCGACTTAAATGCGTATAAGACCGTACCGTCTGAAATCGAGTTTTACCAGGCGTTAAATGAGGGCGGCTATGCCCGGCTCCTTTATAAATTTAATGATGGTATGTGGAAGTGCGACTGGCTGTAGCCGTCGCACTTTTTCTTTTCAATATGCCGGCTGTGATTAAATACCTGTTTTCATGTATAGTAGGGAAATAAATAATACAGAGGTGAGTACATGACCCCACATATAGTACAGTGCACTGTAAATGACAGAGAGACGCTGTTAAAATTAAGTTATGATACGTTTTATGAAGCATTCCGGGCCCAGAACACAGCTGAAAACATGAAGGCTTATACCGATTCCGCTTTTACAATCGACAGGATTACAGAAGAGCTGAGGCACCCGGAATCAAAGTTTTATTTTATATACAGCGGCGATGTGCCTGCCGGATATTTAAAAGTAAATATCAATGATGCTCAGTCTGAACCGATGGGTTCCGATGCGCTTGAAGTTCAAAGAATTTATGTGCTCTCTGAATATCATAAACAGGGCTTTGGCAAAGCATTGCTGAATCACGCATACAGCATTGCACACTCACTGAAAAAGACAAAGGTCTGGCTCGGTGTGTGGGAGGAGAACGATAATGCCATCGGCTTTTATAAAAAACAGGGCTTTAAGAAAACAGGGTCTCATTCTTTCTTTATGGGAGATGACGAACAGACAGATCTTATAGCCGAAAAAATTTTACCGTCAAATTAATGGAGGAGACAATTATTGGATAATCGGATAGATCAATCTCTGCTGAACAGTAAGCACTTAAGATGGCTGCTGATTACAGGTGTAATTTTAGTTGGTGCAAACCTGAGAATCCCGTTAACTTCCGCAGGGGCACTCGTGTCGTTTATAAGAGATGATTTCGGCATCAGCAACGCACTTGCAGGCACGATTACTACACTGCCGTTAATCGCGTTTGCACTGTTGTCACCATTTGCACCGAAAATCGCAAACAAAATCGGCATGGAGCTCACGATCGCAATTTCACTGCTGTTACTGATTACCGGCATTCTCATTCGTTCGGCAGGCGGCATCACCCTGCTGTTTACCGGTACATTGATGATCGGTCTCGCAATCGCAGTCGGCAATGTGTTAATACCGGGAATTATTAAGATGAACTTCCCGTATAAAATTGGGCTGATGACAGGAATGTATGCGATTATTATGAATGTTTTCGGTGCGCTCGGGTCAGGTCTCAGCATTCCCATCGCAACATCAGGAAATGTTGGATGGCGCGGCTCACTGATTATATGGTCAGGTCTCGCGTTTATTACGCTCCTGATCTGGCTGCCGCAGCTGACGAAAAAGCATGCCGGCAAAAAGAAGCTTAACAATCAAAACATCGGCGGCATGCTGCGTTCACCGCTCGCATGGAAAATCA
The DNA here is from genome assembly GCF_000756715.1 of Jeotgalicoccus saudimassiliensis. Lineage (NCBI taxonomy): Bacteria > Bacillati > Bacillota > Bacilli > Caryophanales > Staphylococcaceae > Jeotgalicoccus > Jeotgalicoccus saudimassiliensis. The sequence continues at coordinate 1,696,520 of NZ_CCSE01000001.1, read as the reverse complement.
CACTCTTTATGGGTGCCCAGTCGCTAATTTTCTATACGCTGATTACATGGCTGCCGACAATCTTAACGGCAAACGGCTACGACATTAAGCTTGCCGGCTGGGGTGTCTTTATATTCCAGTTTGCAAGCATTCCATTTACATTCATTATTCCGGTAATTGCGGACAAGATGAAAAACCAGGTGCCGATTGCAATCGCGAGCAGCGGTATGATACTCGGCGGTGTCCTCGGTCTCTTCGCAGGATTTTCAGACCTGTCGATTCTCTGGATAATTATGCTTGGTGCCGGTAACGGCAGTGCCTTCTCACTGTCCATGATGTTCTTTACACTGAGAACAAATGACGGCTATGAAGCAGCTGAACTGTCGGGTATGGCACAGTCATTCGGCTACCTGCTTGCAGCAGTCGGACCCGTGATGGTCGGCGGCCTGCAGGATTTAACAGGCAGCTGGGCGCTGCCGCTCACGATGCTCGCAGTATTCTCGGCAGTAATGCTCGTTTCCGGTATGGCGTCAGGTAAAAACAAACAGGTTTCCAATCATTCATGACATAAAAAAGGCAGCGGATAACCGCTGCTTTTTTACTGATTTTCTCTATTTCTTGCCTGTTCTTCTTTAAGCTTTTCAGGCGTTACATCGTTACCAAGCGGATCAACAACCGTCAATCCCTGAAAAGAATCCAGCACCTGCCCTCTGATTTGACGGAGATAGTCTTCTCTTAATTCTTTCTGCTCCAATTTTTGAGCTTCTGTCAGACCTGTAGTCTTTTGTATTTTTGCCAATTCATTGATTCTGTCTAATCCTGCGATCATATCCGACCCTTCTTTCTTTACTGATTAAAATGTAAATGCATTATATTACCATTATTTGTAATTGGCAATATATATGCCTGTGACGTTTAGAATACCTATGGTTGAGGGAATACAAAAGGACAAAGCTTTTCTCTGAAGGAGTGATAAGCATGGATTTGATACGGGGAATTAATCATATCGGTATGACTGTGCCCGATATAGAATCGGCGACAGATTTTTTCAAAAAAGGGCTGGGTGCCAAAATAGCTTATGATTCACAAACACTTGAAGATCGCCCGAGAGGCGGACCGATGGTTGAAAAGTTACTGGGCATTCCGGAGGATTCATATATCGTCAAAAAAAGAATGCTCACTATCGGCAACGGGCCGAACATTGAAATGTTCCAGTTTTACAATGTCCATTCAAGAAAACCGTTAAGCCTTGAAGATTACGGGTACACACATCTGTCTTTTTTATACAGATGATATTAAAAAATCATATGAACAAATGAAAGAGGCAGGCGGGAAACCGCTGTCCAACATTCATGCAAACACCCGTTTTGAAGATACCGAAGGCAACGGTACAGTGTACTTTAAGACACCCTGGGGCAGCTTGATTGAACTTCAGACATTACCGGAAGGATATTACTACCCGGAGTACAGTGAAGCCGAAGCATATATTCCGGATGAATTGCAGCCTTCTGAAAGTTAATCAGAAGGACTGCTTTTTTATTTCAGCCATCCTTTATCCAGTGCTTTTTTAATGGCTTCTATTCTGTTATTTACACTGAGTTTTTCCAGCACGATTGACACATAGTTCCTTATCGTCCCATTCGATAAATGCAGCTCTTCAGCGATGGATTTTGTTGTCTTCCCATCCGCAAGCAGCTGGACGATTTCAATTTCTCTCGATGTCAGAGGATTACCGGTTTCAAAGGCGATATCAATCAATTCCGGCGAGTAAATCCGCTTGCCGTTCATAATCTGTCTGATGGATTCCGCCAGTGTTTCACTCGGCGTATCTTTCAGCAGATAACCTTTCACCTCGGCTTTTTTAGCACGTTCAAAATAACCCGGACGGGCATAAGTCGTCAGTATAATCACTTTGCAGCCGGTGCCGTTCAGTTTCTCTGCGGCATCCAAACCTGTCATCAGCGGCATTTCAATATCCATCAGACAAATATCAGGCTGCTGTTCTTCAACCAGTTTCAACGCATCTTTACCATTATCCGCCGTCCCCACTACCGTAATATCTTCTTCCAGATTCAACAGCGAGCTGAGAGCACTCAACAGCAGATTCTGGTCTTCTGCCAATACAACTCTGATCATTTTATTCCTCCTCTATCTGCCTCAGTACTTTCGGTACCGTAATGTTTACTTCAAAGCCGCTATCCGAACTGTGGACCTCTGATTCACCGTTAACAAACTGAAGACGTTCCTTCATTCCCTGCAGGCCGTTACCGTAATTAAAGCCCGGTGTCCCCGTGCCGTTATCGGAAATTTTCAGGAATATATCTTTGTCCGACTCATTCAATATAATCATACACTCCGTTGCACTGCTGTGTTTAACAATATTTGTGACCGATTCTTTCAAACACATGCTGAGCACATTTTCTATCAGTATCGGAATGTTCTTAAAGTCCGCTTCTATCGTTTCTGTATGCTTCACTGCAGCCGTGTCGAGAATCCGTCTCGAGTGTTCCAGCTCGTCGCAGAAATTCACGCGTCTCATATCACTGATCATTTCACGGACTTCCTTCAGGGCATGCCGTGCAGTATCCTGTATATCCTGAAGTTCTCTTTTCGCATCTTCCGGCCGGGCGTCAATCAGTTTCTTCGATAAATCACTCTTTAGCCCGATCATTGATAAACGCTGCCCAAGCGTATCATGCAGATCTCTCGCAATACGGTGACGCTCTTCTTTAATCGCCAGCTCCGCAATGCGCTGATTCGCATCTTCGAGCTGTGATTCCAATGCTTCCTGTTTCAGCCTGCTGCGCTTGTTCAGCGGAATCAAAATAACCCCGAGAATCGTCATAATTAAAAACGGCAGATGGTTTAGGAAAATCATGTAATTAAAAAACGAGGCAGAAACTATCGACAATACCGTTGTAACGAGCAGCAGCACATACATCGTAATGAAGCCTGCCCTGCTTTTAATATTCCCGATAAACATCGCAATAAATAATGCAAAATACACATAGCTGAACAATATCGTCATAATAATATTAATCACAATTTCTATACTCATGCCGATGTAGACAGGTGCCCCTTTGGATTTAAATGTCAGCCAGTACACCGCGAAAAAAATCAACGTCGTAACAATGCCTGTAGCAATTTCAACGGGCGATGTCGCACGGAAAATGAAGTAAAATGGCAGCACACAAAAAATAATCCATATATAAAGACTCAACCCCGTGTTTGACGGGAAAATATGATACCAGTCTTTCACTTTCATTCGCCCCTTCCCTGTTGTGTTCAGCCTATTATATCAAATACTCTTTCATGAAGATAAAACATCCTCCTAATTTTACATAGGAGGATGCTGTTCGTTCTTATTGTACAGTCTGGTTGCCCGATACTTTTGTCTGAAGACGTTCCTTCATGTTTTTAAATGTGATGAATGTATTGTTTTCCTCATCATAGAGGCGGAATTTTAATGATTCCAGACTTGTTTTCAGTGTAATTGTCGTCGCTTTGTGCAGCGGCGGTGTGTTTTCGTGCGCTTCTTCAAGATGGTAGTTCGGTACACGCGGCGCCAGATGATGCACATGGTGATATCCGATACTGCCCGTCATCCACTCAAGCCATGCCGGAAGTTTGTAGTAGGAACTGCCGTCTACCGCAGCTTTTACAAAATCCCATTCCGATTCATTTTCAAAGTATGAATCTTCGAACTGGTGCTGCACGTAGAATAACCATATGCCCGCCATACCTGCAATGTATATAATCGGCAGCTGAACCATAAGCAGTACATGCCAGCCTAAAGTAAAGCCGATCAGCAGGTAAATACCGACGATAATTAATGTCAGAACGTGTGTGTTAATACGCTCTGCACGTTTCGCTGCTTTACGGTTCACACGGTTTGCAATAAGGAATAAGTACAGTGGACCAAAACCGAACATAACAATCGGGTTACGGTATAGACGGTATTTAAGTCTTTCCCATTTATCTGCGTCTTCATATTCCTGCACAGTCATTACCCAGATGTCGCCGACTCCACGTTTATCAAGGTTACCACTCGTTGCATGATGAATTGCGTGTTCTTTTTTCCATTTCTCATATGCGAAATGTGTAATTACGCCGGTTACATTACCGAAGAAATTATTTAATTTTTTACTCTTAAAGAATGATCCATGTGTACAATCATGGAAAATGATGAATGAACGAATCATGAAACCTGCTGCCAGTATCGAAAACGGCAGGCTCAGCCAGAATGAAACACTCAGTGACTGATACGCTAAAAACCACAGTATAAAGAATGGCAATATCGTATTCAGCAGCTGTATAACACTCGTCTTAGTTTGTGATTTCGCATACGGCATTACACTTTTTCTCAGTGCCGCCTGTTTTTCTTTAGTCATATGCTTACCTCTTTCCCCGTATCTTTTCATCTTTAATTATGAATGACAGGAGGGGTGGGATATAGACTAAACTGTCAGTACATTCACATGACATTTGTCATATTATCAGCCGATTTTAACGTTATCTGCGAGTCTTTCAAGCGTTGCGTACAGGCTCAATGCTGCGAGCGAACTTGTTTTCGGGTTTTCCGGCAGCGGATTGCTCGTCATTGTAAACTCTGCATCACCGAAATTACCCGCAATATTAATTGTATGTTTATTTAATGTTGCGTTTGGATCTGCAATCAGCACAACATTCGTCTTATCAATTCCAACGCCTGCCAGTGACAATATAATCGAGATGTTCATATTTTTCGGGAATTTATCGATGGCATCTTTCGCTTTCCCTTCAAACACAACTGTCTCTTCTTCCACAGGCTCATCGATCAGTGAACCCGCAGGCTTACGCGTCGTTAAAGTCACTGTGTCCAGGTTGCCGAGCGCTCTCGCATTCTGCACAAGGTCAAGTCCGCCGATACCGCCAGATGGCAGGTGAAGTGTTTTCGCACCTTCAGCTGTCACTGTTTTAAGCAGCTCTTCGTCTGCAAGTGCACCGATACTGATCATTACCGTATCTTTTACTTTAATAATTTCAGGAATTATCTCCTTGCATGTTTCAACGTTCGCCGCTTCGACAATAACATCCGTGTCGGCTGCGAGGAATTTTTCCAGGTCAGTGAAGAGTTCTACATTATACTGTTCTTCAAGATGTTTATACTTGTCGTAATTACGCACGTATACACTCGTTACATTCAAGTCTTCATTGCTGCCCTTGTTAATGTTCTTTAATAAATACTGACCGATTGCACCTGAACCAACTAATCCAATATTCATAAATCAATCTCTCCTCTGTTTTTATGTATTATTATTCATCCCGGCTCTGCCGGCGGATGAAGTATTTCAATAATAATGACCCCGTTTCCGGGGCCCTCATGTTTTTATCCAAAGAATGCTGTGACTGCATCAATCATACTGTAAATACCTAAGAATGACACGACCGCCACAACAAGAAATCCCGCGATGTTTAAAATCGGACCGTTTTTATGTTTGCCCATAAGTCCTTTTTTGTTAACAATAATGTAAATCAGTATCGCAATCAGCGGAAGAATAAGTCCGTTCAATGCCTGTGCAAGAAGGATGACTTCAAGCGGTTCAAAACCGATTGCCGATGTTACAACACCGATTAATATCACGAGTCCGAAAACCATTTTAAATTTCTTATTTTTCATGCCGCCTTCCCATTTAAAGAAAGAGCTGACCGTTGCAGCTGCACCCATCGGCGATGCCAGTGCAGATGAAAATCCTGCTGCGAATAACCCGACACTGATAAAGACCGGTGCCCATACTTCACCAAGTACCGGTACGAGCGGCCCGGAAAGTGCAACCACATTATCAACTTCCTGACCGTATATAAGCGTTCCGGCAGAAATCAGAATTGCTGCTGAAATAATTCCCCCGATAGTAATTGAAATGATTGTGTCCCAGCGTGCCAGCGTTAAATATTTCAAACTTCCAAAACGTTCGTGCACAGCTGTTGCATGAAGGAAGAAGTTATACGGTACTACCGTTGTACCAATCAGCGCGATAACCATAATAATCGAACCATCCGGAATCGACGGTATCAATGCCCCGCTGAATACTTCTCCCCAGTCAGGTTTGACAAGGAACATCGTCGTAATAAATGTTGCACCCATAATCACCATTAAACCGAGCATAATTTTTTCCACAACTTTATAACTTCCGAGTAAGCCGATTGTTAAAATAATGACACCGACAACAGGCGCCAGTATATTTGTCGGTATATCGAGCAGATAACCAAGACCGAGCGATGTTCCGAGAAGGTCACCGCTCATGTAGGCTGCACACCCGATTGCTACTGCAAGCATTGAAATCCAGACCACGAAAAACTTCCCGAGCGTATTGCTGAATAAATCGTAAATTGCTTCACCGAGGCCGCGTCGTGTGACCAGGGCCAGTCTTATAATCATTTCCTGCAGCACGATTGTTGCAATGACAGAAAATATGACCGCCCATAAAATACTGTAGCCGAAACCTGCTCCGGCACGTGTCATCGTCGTTACTGTTCCCGGACCGATGAATGAAGCTGTAATGACCATACCGGGTCCAAGTGCTTTCAGTATATCTTTAAATCTGTTCATCGAGATCCCATCCCCTGTTTAATCAGATTTTACCTAAATGTTTTAAGTGCCCCGCGAGTACATAAAGCACAGCGTAACTGACAAAGTGAGCTGAATGCTGATTGGCATCCATCATCGGATACACTTCTACGTAGTCCATACCGATAAGGCCGTGTTTGCCGAATTCGTGAATCATTGTGAGCAGTTCATATGAAGTTAAGCCGTTGCCGTCTACAGGGCCGCCGGGATTATATGCAAAATCCAGCACGTCACTGCAGATGGATAAGTAAACTACATCGACATCTTTTGCCGCCATATCGTATATTTCTTTCGCATAGGCACGTAAATCTTTCGCTTCGCGTATGTCATTAATCGTAATCGTGACTGCACCATTTTCTTTGGCATAGCGTCCTGTGTCCGGTTTGTTACGCGGTCCGTGAATACCTGTATGAATAATCGATTCGTTGCGGACCCCTTCTGTTTCGTACAAGCGCATAAACGGTGTGTTGCGTGCGTACTGTTCGCCCTCGTAATCCGGCATATTGTCGTAATGTGCATCGAGATGTATAATGCCGACTGTTTTACCGCTGTCAGCAAGAGACTTCAAAATTGGGTACGTCACACCGTGCTCGCCACCGAAGCCGACCAGAAACTTGCCTGTTTTCCATAACTCAGCTGAAAAATCTTCGATGTTCTGATATGACTGTTCATTGTCATGTGCAACAAACGGCACATCACCTGCGTCACCGAAAGTCAGATGTTCCGTCACATCAACATGATCAAGTTCCGGCAGATAGCCGCTGTAGCGTGCAGATGATGAGCGGATCTGCTTCGGTCCAAGTTCTACACCTGTATAATCTCCCCATGTACTTTCGCCTTCAAAAGGTGCACCGTAAAAAATCACATCAGTATCATACTCACCTTTTTTAACGAGGTTCTCTGCACCTAAAAAGCATGGAATGTTGCCGTAAATATTATCTTTCATAAATATAATTCCCCTTTATAATTTATTTTTATAAACGATTTCGCCTGTTACTCAACTACCCTGCGGTCTTATCAGCAAGTCTCTCCTGTTCCATCTTAAGCACTTTTTTCGCCAGCGACTGCTCTGATTCTTCATTTTGGTCCTGAACAATATTGGCAACTTCCGAGTCTTTGGCATACATATTAAACAGTTGTGATTTCTCCTCCAGCAGTTCAAGTATGCTCACATCGATACTGTCTTCTGTCAGCAGACGGTAAACGACGACATTGCGGGACTGTCCCATTCTGTATGCCCGGCTGATGGCCTGCTCTTCTGTTGAGGGTTTCCATTGCGGTTCGCACAGTACTACAATGTTAGCCGCCTGAATGTTCAGTCCCACCCCGCCGGCAATAATTTGAGCGGTCATCACCGCACCGTTTTCTGCTCTGGTGAAATCATCGATGATTTTCTGTCTTTCGTCATTTGGCACATCACCTGTAATGGCCGGGAACGACGGACCTGTAATATGCTGCTGGACGGTATCGATAACATCTCTGAAAAATGAAAACACAAGCACTTTATGTCCATTTTCTTTAGCTGATTCGCATATTTCCTTCAGCGCATCGAGTTTCGGAGATTTCTCCGGACTGCCGCCCTGCCATGCTGCTCTCCTCATTGTCATAATCTTACCGCCGGCGACAGCAGCGTTATAGATTTTCTCTTCTTCTTCTCCAAAATCAGACCATTGTTCAATAATTTCCAGTTCAGGCAGTTCACCAAGCACGTCGGCCCGGTTGCGTCTCAAATACACAGGTGCAATTTCTCTCATAAATTTTTGCGGTTTGAGAAGATGCAGTTCATTCGACAGCTTATCTGCAATATCCTGCTGCAGCACACTGATCAGCTGTTTCATCTCTTCGAGACGGTTTTCCAGCGGTGTTCCACTCATGTACACGGCAAATTCAGCTCTACGGGACATCTCATATACACTCTCTGACCGCTTTGCATCGGGATTCTTTACATAATGAGCCTCGTCTACGATAAGAATGTCCAGATTTTTCAATTTATCTTTATCAATATTTCTCGTATGGCTGAAAGTAGTAATGAGTATTCCGCCTTCGCGGCTCCACTGTTCAAATACTTCGTCTCTGTTTCTGCCATGATAAATAAATGCCTTAAGCTCAGTGAATTTTTCTGTTTCCCTTTTCCAGTTCGCCATAACACTTAACGGACAAACTGCAATTGCAAAAGATTTCCCCGTATTATTCAAATGATTAACAGCAGCGAGCGCCTGGACAGTTTTACCGAGACCCATTTCATCACCGAGCAGCACGCGTTTATTGTACAAAATATATTTCGTACCAAATTCCTGATAATGTCTCAATGTGAGATTGAGTCCTGACGTATCAATCTCAACTTTATTAACTGCCTCTACAAGTTCCGACGGCATGTCTTCCGTAACTTTTCTGTTGCTGTATCCGGTGACTTTCTCGATTTCAGAATAATATTTGATATTATTCTGGACAAAATCTTCTTTTAAGCTGCTTTCTTCAATGTTAAATCCGGTAATCTCAGCATAAATTTGCTCTATTCTTTCCAGCCTGTGCTGCATTTCACCGTTATTTAAACTTTCAATTGCCCCGGCAATGTCATCTTTCTTTTCCTGAGACTGGAATAACCGCATGATAAAGTTCTTCTGCTCTTTAACGATTTCAAATCTGTTCCGGTAATCTGTGATGAAACTTTTGAGCTCATTCAACAGGTACTCTTTCTTGATTAAAATATGCCATTTGGAGTTAATTGCACGAAGCGTATCATAGTCCAGACGCGTCATATTATCGGGGTTAATGCGCCCTTTAGCTCTTAAGTGCACAGACTGTTTAATTTTCTCAACTGCTTCTTTTAAAGGCTGAGCAGATTTTTCCCCGACACCTCTAACCTGCAGAAACTGGCTGACAGTGTAGTTCGACACATCATAAATCGTTTTTAAACCGGCATTAACCAGATTATTAACCGGCATTCCCTTTTCAATAGTCGAAACGGTATCAATGTGCATCTTTTTGAACTGCTCATTTGATTCCCGTTCTTTAATAAACTGCCATAATCTCGTGATTTCCCTGTCAAATTTCTCTTCGTCATAAGTTTTAAGTTTCGATTCTATCGTATCGATTCTACGCTCGATTTCAGTAACATCTTTTTTATTGGCAATCATAGCTTTCTCACCCAATTTTTTATTTAAATTCCACTGCAGAATATCAGTAATATTGTATTCCTAAACCCTATACCCTGTTTCGGCAGTTTATGCATTTAATAAAAATAGCCGTGAGAAAACATCTCACGGCTTCAGCTGGTTTGCTTCTTTATACGTCTTTTAATCCCTGTTCCAGATCACCGATAATGTCGTCAATGTTTTCTGTTCCGATCGACAGCCTTACCAATTCCGGCAGCACGCCTGAAGCGACCTGTTCTGCTTCTGATAACTGCTGGTGTGTCGTCGATGCCGGGTGAATCACTAATGATTTGGAGTCTCCGACGTTTGCAACGTGTGAAAACAGCCCAAGTCCGTCGACAAATTTCGCAATCTCTTCAACCGAACCGTCGATACCGAATGTCAGAATGGCACCTTGTCCTTTCGGCAGATATTTCTTGCCGAGTTCATGATATTTGTTACTTTCAAGCCCCGGATAATTTACCCATTTTACTTTAGGGTGCTGTTCCAGATACTCTGCTACTTTTTGTGCGTTCTCTGAATGACGTTCCATGCGAAGATGCAGTGTTTCAAGTCCTAACAGGAACTGCTGTACGTTGAACGGTGCGACTGCAGAGCCAAGATCCCGTAATAACTGAACACGCGCTTTCGTAATATACGCTGCAGGGCCGATATCCTTCGCATAAGACACACCGTGATAGCTTTCATCCGGTTCTGTCAGTCCCGGGAACTTGCCGTTATCCCAGTTAAATTTACCGCTGTCGACGATTACCCCGCCGATTGAAGTTCCGTGTCCGCCGATAAATTTAGTCGCAGAGTGCACGATGATGTCCGCGCCATGTTCAAACGGACGCAGCAGATACGGTGTTGCAAAAGTGCTGTCGACAATAAGAGGTACGTCGTTGCTGTGTGCAATTTCCGCCACTTTTTCAATATCCAGTACGTCGATGCGCGGGTTACCGATTGTCTCAGCGAAGATTGCGCGTGTTTTATCATTAATAGCTGCTTTAAAGTTTTCAGGGTCTGATGGATCAACGAAATGAACTTTAATACCCATCTTCTTAAACGTTACATTTAAAAGGTTGTATGTACCGCCGTAAAGGTTCGCAGATGCAACAATTTCATAGCCTGTTTCAACAATGTTTAAAAGTGATAAATGTATCGCTGCCTGTCCGGAAGACGTTGCAAGTGCACCGACACCGCCTTCAAGCGCTGTAATACGCTCCTCAAATACGTTCTGTGTCGGGTTCATAATGCGTGTATAAATGTTACCCGGCTTTGCCAGTGAGAATAAGTCCTGCGCATGCTGAGTATCGTCAAACACATAGCTCGTTGTCTGCGCAATCGGCACCGCACGTGATTTTGTATCATCGATCGTCTGTCCTGCATGTATCGTTAAAGTTTCCAGGTTCCAGTTTTCGTTAGTCATTAGTATTCCTCCATCATATTGGTTGAATTTTCTGATTTATAAATATATTTAAAATCATACTATCTCAGTAGGTGTTTTGCAAGGAAGGAAGTCTTTTCTTTACACTCAGTTTTTGAACGTATACTGTGGAGTTAAATTCCGAAACGATTAAGGGGTGCAGAGATGAAAATTAAAATCTTTCAATTTCAAGTCATCGACAGCGATACAGAAGCGAACTTAAATAAAGTCGAAGAAATGTTCCGCGAAACTGACTTAGGCAGTACAGACGTTGTTGTTCTTCCGGAAATGTGGACGTCCGGATATGATCTCGAAAATATTAGAGACTATGCTGCTGACAATCTGGAACCGGTAAAATCATTTATTGGCAGACTGGCTGCAGATAACGATGTCACAGTTGTTGCAGGTTCTATTCCAAACACATACGGAGGCAGCGGTGTGTACAATACTGCATTCACTGTAAATAATAACGGCGAACTGATTTATGAATACTCCAAGATGCATCTCGTACCGATGCTGAATGAACCGGAATTTCTGGAGAGCGGTGACAAGCCGGCCGAAGTATTTGAAATTAACGGGGAACCAGCAGGACAGGTCATCTGTTACGATTTACGTTTCCCTGAACTGTTCAGGGACCTGTCCCTGTCAGGTGCAAAAATAATATTCGTCGTTGCAGAGTGGCCGATTGAACGCACGGAACACTGGATTACACTGCTGAAAGCAAGAGCAATAGAAAATCAGTGCTATATCGTGGCAAGTAATACCACAGGCACTCAGCAAAACGGCACCCAATTTGCCGGGCGTTCGATGATTATTAATCCATTCGGGGAAATTCTCGCAGAAGCAGCAAAAGACACAGAAGAAACAGTTACAGCCGAACTTGATCTGAATTATATTGCCAAAGTCCGTAAAGACATTCCTATTTTCGACAGCAGAAGGAAAGAGCTGTATAAGTACTTATAAATTCAAAACTGTTCCCACTCAAAAAGAATGGGAACAGTTTTTATGCAAACACCATCTGTACAAGAATCATGTAAAATATCGTGCCGCCCGCGATTGACAGCAGCATGCTTTTTTTCCAGTAATGCAGCAGGACTATAAATCCGACCGCGAGCAGTTCCGGCATGAAACCGCTGATTGCCGTCACTTCCACTTCCCGTAATGCGTAAACTACCAAAAGGCCGAATACCGCCGGAGGCAGCATATACCCTAAATATTTTATGTATCGGGGCGTTTCTTTATCACTGCTGAATACTATAAACGGCAGGAATCTCGTCGTAAGTGTTCCAAGAACGACACATGCGATAATAATAATCTGCTGGGTTAATGTCATTACGAGATCACCTCTCTTTTCTCAACCGTTTTTCTAATCAGTGTCAACGTGACTAAAATCAGAACCATCGCCGGGATTATAAAATTCTCCGGACCAAAGACAATGAGACTTAACACAGAGGCTGCGATACCGGTAATTGAACTCACGTGGTACCGTTCCTTCATCCACTGATCGAGGAAAATCACGACAAACAGTGCGGTCATTACAAATTCCAGTCCTTCAGTATTGAATGTCACAGCCGATCCGAACAGACTGCCGACTGTCGTGCCGCCGACCCAGTACAGCTGATTCAGCACCGTCACGTAAAACATAAACCATCCGGAATTAATATGGGCCGGTGTCTTTTCAGTACTGTTAATAACGAAAGTTTCATCGCACATACCGTAGATTAAATAATATTTTTTCTTACCGGCATCTCTGAATTTATCGAGCATGGAAATGCCGTAAAACAGATGACGTGCGTTAATCATCAAAGTCAGCAGAAATGCACTGAAAGGATTAAATGCACCGAGCAGCATACTGCCCGCAACAAACTCCATCGAACCTGCAAAGATAAAAATGCTCATTAAAATAGCATACCAGGGCCCGAAGCCGAGGGAATTCATGTAAATACCGTAAGCAATGCCGAGGAAGGTGAATCCTGCGAGAATCGGTATCGTTTTCGGAAAGGCGTATTTCAAAGTTGCGATATGGTTATCAAAAGACATTTATGCCACCTGCTTTATGTATTTTTATATGCTGTGGTAACTCACCATCGGCAATTTACTTTACATTCTTTTATAACATAAAAAGACAGCATATTCTGAAAATATGCTGTTAAATCATTATTTTTCTTTAGCAATGGGAGCAAAGCTGTAATTTTCAAATCTGTTTCTCTGCTTTTCATTAAAATCATATTCAGCAAGTTTGCCGATATTCTGAATATAAACATCAAGCGAATCCGTAAGCATCAGGTTGACAGGCGCTTCTGTGACAGGATCTTTCTCCTGGTATAAAACGATAAATTTTTTCAATGCTTTACCGTACCCGATTTCAAAACCTGTACCCGGATCAACGTGTTCACCTACATAATCGTGAACCGCAACGACAGCATCACACCACTCAATGTGTTTAATGTCGTTATTGTAAACGAAGTCACGCCACTCATCTGAACCATGTTCAAGATGCTCTACCTGCTGCAGGCGCGGTGAAAACACCTCGGTAACTGTCGGGTTGTCAGCAAGAGCTTTCTCCACACGCTTCACACGTTCAAGCTGTTCTTCGTCAAAAAATGGACTCGCTAAATAAATTTTCATTTCATAATCCCCTGTTCTTTTATGATGACATTAATATGTTTTATGATTTATAAAAATACTTTCCACTTCGATAGAGTTGAAAATTCCATAGTACCTGCCTAATTATTACACTGTTCTTAAGATTTTCTCCATCTTTTTACCTTTGGCGAGTTCGTCTACCATCTTATCCATATAACGGATTTCCTGCATCAGCGGCTCTTCTATTTCTTCCACTCTCACACCGCAGATCACGCCTTTAACTTCTCTTCTTGCCGGGTTTAATGTCGGTGCCTGTTCAAAGAATTCTTCAAAGTTTACTTCTTTGTCTATCTGCTCTTCCAGCTCTTTTTGGGAATAACCGGTTAACCAGAGAATAATTTCATCCACTTCTTCTTTCGTTCTGCCTTTACGCTCCGCTTTTTTAATATAGTGCGGATACACACTGCTGAAACTCATTTTATAAATTTTATGACCTGCCATCGTTCTCCACCTCTTTAAAATAGTAATTAACTGACATCTCCTGCTTATTCATTTATAATAATATACGAACGTATGTTTGTACAGGATGTGATAATCATGACTATGGATGCTGTTGAAGTACTCTTTTTGCACTATGTAAATGGTAAAACCGAACAGGAAGTGCTGCAGCATGATTTCTGGTCGGCTGAATATAACCGCAGCCCGAAACAGCTGTTAAATTTTCTAATTGAATCAGGTGCTGTTTATAAATCCTGTGATTTGTCTGTCACTCTGACTAAACATACTATACCCGTTTTAAAAGATTTACTTAAAAAATCCGGCATTAAAGTTTCCGGAACCAAACCGGCCATCATTGAACGCATCAAAGCACATCAGGAATTTATCGATTTAAGCGCATTGGAACTTAACGGCGTTTACGTTGCCGATGAGTCACTGGACACGTTTCTTCATGACACTGTTTTTATTAATTATATCAGTCTGCACGGGCCGGTGACGATTTACGAAGCTTACGATTTTTATATTAAGCATCCCGATATGAGCAATTCAGACATTATTATTGCACTGCATGAAAACAAAATCTCTGCGTCTCTCAGCAAATCCAATAAATACGATGCGGTGAAGTGTCATCATCTGCTGTCTGTATACTATGACAGCGAGCTGAATGATATTCATAAAAGCCTGTACCACTTAAATCAATTCACCATGCTGATTATTCTGCAATCCATCGAAAGATATCAGAAAGAAACAGTTTCTCCCCCACATGATTTATTTTTTAACATCGACAACTTCACCGTTGAAAAGTACCGTAATTTGTTACTCATGAAACAATTTACGATTAATGAGCTTTATGAGCTGCTGCTTGAAGAAACAGCGGATCTGCCATACAGTCACAGCCATATTACGCTCGCTTCCCAGTTTATTATCAGGTATATTATCGGCAGTGAATATGCCTCGGTAAAACTGGCGGACGCACTGAATAACACTTAGTTAGAATTCGAACCTTATTGTTGTATTATGATGGTTGTCTTATGTTATTTTTAATAGTGAAGAGAAAACTATTTAAGGAGTGTTTTATTCATGGCAAAACGTTTTGAAGACAAAGTAATCCTTATGACAGGTGCCGCTTCCGGTCTTGGGCAGGACGCAGCAGTAAGAGTCGCATCCGAAGGTGCTAAATTAGTACTTGTCGACTTGAACGGAGAGGCACTGAAAGAAACAGAAGAGCTGATAAAAAAAGAAAACAGCAATGCTGAAGTGTTAACAGTGACAGCTGATGTTTCCGATGAAGAAGCTGTTAAAAATTACGTCAATAAAACTGTTGAGACATTCGGTAAAATTGACGGTTTCTTTAATAACGCCGGTATTGAAGGCAAACAAAATCTGACAGAAGACTACGGTTCGGATGAATTCCAGAAGGTAGTAAATATTAACCTGAACGGCGTATTCTTCGGTATGAAACACGTACTAAAAGTAATGAAGGAACAGGGGTACGGTTCAATCGTTAACACTGCTTCAGTCGGCGGAATCCGCGGCGTTGGCAACCAGTCCGGTTACTCAGCTACAAAACACGGTGTTGTCGGTCTGACACGCAACTCCGCCGTTGAATACGGACAGTTCGGTGTAAACATTAACGCAATTGCACCGGGTGCAATTATGACGGCAATGGTAAAAGGTTCATTAAAGCAAATGGATCCTGACAACTGGGAAGAAGCAGGTAAAGAGTTCGTTTCAGTTAACCCGATGAAACGTTTCGGCAAGCCTGAAGAAGTATCGGCACTTGTGGCATTCCTGCTGTCTGAAGCCGGGTTCATCAACGGTGCGGTCATTAACATTGACGGCGGACAATCTTATAAATACTAAAATGTTATAGATTTAAATTAAGACGGAAGCACATTGCTGCTTTCGTCTTTTTTTGTCTGCAGGTCTTTCGTATTCTAAATATTTTCAGATTATTTTGACTTGCCAATTAATTAGGCATATAATTTGGCATTATCCAAACTTTAATAAATAAAAGGGAGATGGGAACATGGATAATTTATTTTCTACATTGGACAGCCTGAACGAAGAAATTATTTCGATACGAAGACATCTACATAAGTATCCGGAACTGTCGTTTGAAGAAGTGGAAACACCGAAATACATAGCTGAATTTCATGAGCAGCTGGGTCATGAAGTCAGAACCGGCGTCGGCGGTAATGGCGTACTCGCTTATTTAAAAGGTGCGCACGAGGGACCCACTGTAGCACTCCGGGCCGACTTTGATGCATTGCCGATACACGAGGAAACTGAACTCGAATTCAGTTCGGTCAATGACGGCGTAATGCATGCCTGCGGACATGACGGGCACACCGCTACTCTGCTCGGCGTCGCCAAAGCTTTAAATAAACATAAAGAAGAACTGCACGGTACTGTCGTATTCATTCATCAGCATGCGGAAGAACTGCCGCCGGGCGGCGCCCGTCCAATGATTGAAGATGGTGCACTGGAAGGTGTCGATGTTATTTTCGGCACACATCTGCAGGCTCAGCTTCCTTTACACGAAATTAATTACCGTACAGATGAACTGCAGGCATCATCCGACTCATTCGAAGTAATAATTTACGGTAAAGGCGGACACGGTGCGATGCCACAAAATACGAAAGACAGTATTTTAATCGCGTCACAGCTCGTGGATAACTTCCAGCAGATTGTCAGCAGACGGGTAGATCCGCTTCAGTCGGCTGTTTTATCAGTCTGTTCATTCGAAGCAGCGGGTCCGTATAACGTCATCGCAAATACCGCGAAGCTGAAAGGCACCGTCCGTACTCTGAATGAGGATACACGTAAACTGATGGAACAGGAAATGCTGCGTGTAATTGAAGGAACCTGCCATTTAGCCGGTGCAGAATTTGATTTTAAATATGACCGCGGATATCCGGTACTGATTAATCATAAAGAAGAAACTGAATTCGTTATGGATGTTGCAGAAACCGTACCCGGAGTGAAGGAAATTAAAGAAACTGAACCGATTATGGGCGGGGAAGATTACTCTTACTATCTTCAGCAGGTAAAAGGAACATACTTCTTTACAGGTGCACAGCCTGAAGGTGTCGCAGACCCTTACCCGCACCACCATCCTAAATTTGATATCGATGAAAAATCACTACTCATTGCTGCAAAAATTCTTGCTGAATCCACAATGAAATACATGTCACAAAATAAGTAGTCACAAGGGAGAATGTTTATGGATAACACTTCAACACACTTATGGAAAGACTGGCGGCTGCATCTTGTCGTCATCGGAATTGTCATTATTACAGAATTAATCGGTACACACGAGATTCCCGTAGGGGCCGGCGCTATACTGCTCCTGCCGATGCTGTATGCGGTAATTATCGGACTTGGAACATTTTTTACACCGCTGATTAATAAAAAGCAGTCAAAAAAAGCTGAGACGCTCGTCTTTATGTCTGTCACACTGCTAATCGCGAAATTCGGTGTGCAGGCCGGCCCCGCTCTCCCGTAACTGATTAAAGCCGGTCCTGCTTTGATTCTTCAGGAGTTTGGTAATCTTGCCACAATATTAGTTGCACTGCCGGTCGCGATTTTACTCGGTTTAAAACGCGAAACAATCGGAATGACACATTCTATCGGTCGTGAAGCCAACCTCGCATTAATCTCGGAGAAATACGGTATTTCTTCTCCTGAAGGACGCGGTGTAGTATCGATGTATATTTTCGGTACGATTTTCGGGGCGATATTCCTCGGTTTAACTTCAGGACTGTTCGCTTCACTTTTACCCATCAGTCCCCTGTCTTTTGCCATGGCCACAGGTATTGGGAGCGGAAGTATGACTGCTGCCTCTCTCGGACCGCTGGTAGCGATGTATCCTGAACAGAGCGAGCTGATTACAGCTTATTCAGGGGCAAGTAATCTTCTCACTTCGGTGACCGGACTGTATATGAGTATATTTATCGGTTTACCGCTGGCGGAAAAGTATTACAGCCTGATTACCAAGTTAAAATCAAAGAAGAGAGGTTAAGAATATGCTGGATAAATTAACAGACTGGACATTGACACTTTCACTGGTTGCAGCGATGACACTGCTTGGCAACTTCATCGGGTATGAAGTGATGCCGCCTGCTGCATTGCCGGGGATTATCAGCTTAATGGTCATCGTCCTCATTGGCATGGTCATTCATGAAATTCTGCCGTTCAAATTACCCGCAATTGCCTATATCGGTGTTCTTGCTTTTCTCGTGACGATTCCGGGGGTCCCGGGTGCTGCACAAATATCAGCATGGACTTCTGAAGTGAATCTGCTTTCCCTGACTACACCGATTCTTGCCTATGCCGGGATTTCCATCGGAAATTCATGGGCAGACTTCGCCAAGATGGGATGGAAAACAATTATTATCGGGATGCTCGTACTGATTGGTACATATCTCGGATCTGCGGTTATTGCTGAGATTATTTTAAGATTCCAGGGTATAATATAAGATGAAATGACACATAAAAAAAACGGAAGCTGCCGCTTCCGTTTTGTTCTTTTACAAGCTGTCCTCTGAAAAGTTTTTATATCCTGATATTTCCTGTGTTTCATAAAACTCTTCAAAATATTTGATTGTCTCTTCATAGCTCAGACCGTCCAGGTGATAGATCTTACCGAACTCTTCTGACTTCCGCGCCGGTAATGCTTCGATAGTATAGCCATTTTCAAACTTTATACACTGCAGTGAATCCACTTCCAGATTCCGGTTATAAAAGCCCAGTGTCGCAAAACTGTCTTCTGCTTCTATAACATCTCTGACTGCACTTTCAACCTGTCCCCAGCTGGGGTTTGGAAAATCATCGAGTCCCGTGGACAATTCTGAATAGGACTCCTGTGTTTTATCATCCGCTTCATTGTTATCTTCTTCTGGTTTCAGAAAATCAAATAGTCCCATATACATATACTCCTCTATATTTATCGATTTTGTTTATACATTCTTTCCAATAATCAAATAAAGGTTCTTCTGCATGTTTCAGAGGTGTCATTTCTGTATTCGCTGCTTCTTTCAAAAACAAATACCTCCCAAAAGTTCATATACGTATGTTTGCCCTTTTTCACCGCGAAGTAATCATTAAAAAAAGATGCCGGAAAATCCGGCATCTTTATATATCATTCTATTTCTCTTCGCTGCTTTCCGCTTCAATTTCAGGCGGCTGTTCATCCGGAAGTGTTTCTTCAAACGCTTCGCGTTTCTCTTCCAGTTCTTTTTGTGTGTCTTCTCTGTAGCCTGATTCAAACAGCAGCTGCTGCTTTTCAAGCTGAATAATGCCATGTTCACTGCGCAATGCTTTGTACAGTGATATTGCCAGCATTATTACAATAAATGTGAATGGGAATGCTGCAATGAGCATAGCCATCTGTAGTGCGTTAAGACCGCCTGAAGCCAGTAATACCATAGCTGTACCAGCCAGGATACCGCCCCATGTTAACTTAATTTTAAGCGGCGGATTCAGTGAACCGCCAGTTGTCAGCATACTCAGTACGAAAGTACCGCTGTCTGCTGATGTTACGAAGAATGAAGCAATCAGTAAGATTGCAATACCCATAATCAGCGGTGCTGCCGGATAGTTCTCAAGGAATGCGAACAATGCTACTTCGTTACCCTGCGATTCCATCAGGCTGTACAGTCCGCCGCCAAGAAGGTTATCAGTCTCGATACCTGCTACGCCAAAAATTGCGAACCACA
Source organism: Jeotgalicoccus saudimassiliensis (assembly GCF_000756715.1). NCBI lineage: Bacteria > Bacillati > Bacillota > Bacilli > Caryophanales > Staphylococcaceae > Jeotgalicoccus > Jeotgalicoccus saudimassiliensis. The sequence continues at coordinate 1,676,570 of NZ_CCSE01000001.1, read as the reverse complement.
GTGCGCTGAATAATACCGGAACACCCATTACACCGATGATGAATTCACGGATTGTTCTGCCTCGTGATACACGTGCGATAAAGCTTCCGACGAAAGCAGCCCAGCCGATCCACCAAGCCCAGTAGAATATAGTCCAGCTGTCAAGGAATCCTCTGTCGCCGACGAACGAGTTCATATTGAATGTCATGCTCACTAAGTTTTGCAGATAGTTTCCTGTATTGGTCATAAATGAATCGATCATTAATACAGAGGAACCAAATACAAATACGAAAATCATTAATAAAATTGCAATAACAACGTTACCCATACTTAAGTAACGGATACCCTTGTTAAGTCCTGTTGCCGCAGAAGCAACGAATGCTAAAGTAATTAAAATAACAACTATCATCTGTGTCATCAGGTTATTTTCTATTGCATCGAAGCTGTAGCTCAGACCCGCTGTAATCTGTGTTGCACCAAGCCCGAGCGATGTTGCAATACCAAAAATTGTACCGAATACTGCGATAACATCGACAGTTGTACCCAGCCAGCCTTTTGATCTGTCGCCGATTAACGGTGACAGTGCCGAACTCATTAAAAGCGGAGCGTTATGTCTGAAGTTAAAGTACGCGAGTGCCAGACCTACTACTGCATATACTGCCCATGGGTGAAGTCCCCAGTGGAATAACGTATATTGAAGTGCTTCCTGCTGAGCGAGCGCCGTACCGCCTTCTGTAATCGGCGGGTTGTGGAAATGCGTCAGCGGTTCGTTTACACCGTAGAATACTAGTCCTACACCCATACCTGCTGTGAACAGGAATGAGAACCACGTGAAATAACTGTACTGCGGTTTTTCATCCTGTTTACCTAAACGGATCTTACCGTAAGGGCTGATAACAAGATAAAGTGCGAATACTACGAAGCCCGTCATTGCGAGCATGTATACCCATCCGAGTTCATTGGAAATAAAATTGTTAATGTAACCCAGTATTGTCTCGAGATTCGCCGGGAAAAATGCGCCCCATAAAATAAATACAAATGCGATAGCAAGTGAAATATAAAATACCGGGGTGATCGATGATCTTCTGTTTCTCATGAAATATCCTCCTTATTTAGTTGTGACGCCCCATATAAAGACATACTAAAAAAGAGAGGTCTCCATATGAGAAAATCAATAGTTTTGTAACGCTTTACTTTTTTGTGAGAAAAAAAGATGGAAAGTGTCTGTGCACTCCAGAAAAAAATTGAAATAAAAAACGGTGACGTTTAAACAATGCCTGAAAAATACTTCAGAACAATAATGCATTGCGAACAGATCGCATGACAAAGGGATGCATGGTTAAGTATGCACTAAACAACTAATAATGCTAACATGGATAACTTTAAAATTAAACGGTACAAAAGGATGAATACGTTTTACATTTTACGATTGTGTATATTTACAATTATATTCCCTTAATTTTTCAGTATAAACGCAATCACGTACTTAAAAATAAACAAAAAATCAGGCACAGATTTTTTATAATCTGTGCCTGACAGCAATATGGTTATTTAAATCCTCTTGTGAATGACGCAGGTGTTTCCGATTCAAAGCGCATCATTTTACCGCTTGACGGATGCTTAAATTTTATTGCATTGGCATGCAGTCCGAGTCTGTTAATCGTATTAACTTCCGATCCGTACTTTTTATCTCCAACAATTGGGTGTCCGAGATCCTGCATATGGACACGAATCTGATTTTTACGTCCTGTATCGAGATTCACTTTCAACAATGAGAATCTGCGATTTGATTTCATTACTTTATAGTGTGTAATTGCCTTCTGCCCGTGATTTGGTTTCGGACTGGAATGCATCATAAATGTCCTGTCTTCCGTCAGCCATGAAGTTATCGTGCCGCCTTTACTGACGACACCTTCAACCAGCGCCACGTAAGAACGCTCCTGCACAGCTTCAGTCCATGCTTTCTGCAATTTCTGCTGAACAATTTTACTGCGTGCAAAAATCATGACACCTGATGTATCGCGATCCAGGCGGTGGACGATAAATATACGGTTTTTCGGGTGAATACTCTGTACGTAATCCATCAGCTGTTTATAAGCAGTCATCTGGCGTTCCTGTTTTGAGCCCATAGACAGAAGCCCGCTCTCTTTATCGACCACAATTACATCATCATCTTCATGAAGAATAGTCACACCTTTCAGCTTAACTGAAGCCGATGCCACACGCTCACGAATCTGAACGAAATCACCGGGTTTCAGTTTGTCATCAAACTGAGTCGTCGGTTTATCGTTCACTACAACCTGGCCGCGCTTTAAAATACCTTTAACGGCATTACGGCTTTTTGACGGCATCACTTTAAATAAAAACTCCAGCACTTCTGTATGCTCTTTAACCGTCCACTCTTCATGACGGGGTCTGTTCGGTTTCTTTGTCGGTTTCTTTTTCATTTTTAAATCCCTCTACTTTTTTAAATTCCTGCTCGTTCACAGTACTAAGCGATTACTCTATTGTACTTTGTCTATTCCTTAATTACAGCAAAATATTCATATTAAAAAAGCTTTCCGCCATTATCAGGCAGAAAGCTTTATGCATTGTATTATTTCACAGTGAACTTTCAGCAGCCACTGCGTCTTCAAGTTTCTTCATTTCTTTGTTCATTACCGATCTCACAACAGGCTTTGCTGTCATGGCAAACACACGGACACCCATTCCGCTCTCGATTAAAGACTGTACGGTGAGTTTTGTACAGGTTCCTGACGGCTCCACATTAAATAACGTTGTTATAACGCCCTGTTTAAGCTTGGTTTTCATCACTATACGCCTGTTCTCATCGTATTCCGTAATCTCATTTCTAAATCGGTACGTCTTATTTCTAACGCCCAGCGTTATTCTGAATTTCGTCCCTTTTGAACGTTTGCCTTTAGTATTGTACTCGATATCTTTAAGTATACTGAAGATATTTTTAAGTTGTTCATCATCATTGATTACAGCAAATACATCTTCCGGCGATGCTTCAAGTTTGTCATTCTGATAGCTGTATATTTCCATATGCAGGCACCTGCTTTCATGTTGATATTGTTATTATAACTATTTCACGCACCGGAGACTAATTCTTATAGAGGTCCAAGGTTAATCATTACTGCTGTTGCCAGCAGAATAAAAGCAATGACTGACCAGATAAGAAACAGCGGGAAAAACCATTTTGCCCATTTAATCCACGATACACCTGCGACTGCCAGACTTGCCATCAGCGGCCCTGATGTTGGATACAGCACATTGGAGAACCCGTCTCCAAACTGGAAGGCAAGTACTGTAACCTGTCTCGTAATACCAATCATATCAGCGAGCGGTGTCTGGATCGGCATCATGATTGCTGCCTGTCCGCTCCCCGACGGTACGAAGAAGTTAAATACCGAGTTCATTATAAACATTCCGATTGCTGTCGCGATTGGCGGCAGTGCTGATAACGGCTGCGACAGTGCGTTGACCAGTGTATCCAGTATCTGTCCGTTCTCCATAATGACCAGCACTGCCCTTGCAAGACCAATGATCAGTGCGCCGTAAACGAGGTTTTTACATCCTTCTAAAAATGTGAGTGTGATTTCATTGTAATTCATACCTGCGATAATTCCTGCCACAAGACCGATAATAACAAAGAATGCAGCCATGTGATCTGTCGTCCACTGGAATTTAACCACTGCAAAGACGAAGAATATTAAAGCTGCTGCCGTCCATATTAAAATCAGTTTATGACGACCTGTAAATGTCTCATCAAAATTCAATTCATCTTCAGCGGCAGCTTCTATACCAATCAGGCTTCTGGATGGATCATCCATAATCTTCTTACAGTAGCGCCACGTATACCAGATCGTTGCTCCAACTAAAAGTGTAAATGCAATCAGTCTGAAAAGCATTCCCGAAAACAGCGGCAGTTCTGCAATATTATGTGCAATACCTACTGTATAGGGATTAAGAAATCCTGCCGCGAACCCGATAAATGCTGCATTAAATGTAATTGCCACTGCCACGAGTGCATCGAGCTTCAGCGCTTTTACGAGAAGAACCCCGATAGCAACGAACGGTATGACGGAGTTCGCAAGCGCGCCCACCGCTCCCCCTAAAGCGAATAAGACGATGATTGTTGCAATCAGCAGAAATTCTTTGCCCCGCATTTTATCGATTGCCGAATAAATGCCCGTGTGGATCGCACCTGACTTATTAATAATCTCAAACATCCCCCCGGCAAACAGCACGAGGAAAATCAACCCTGCACTTTCAACCATTCCGGTCTGAACAGACATAAATATGTCCATAAATCCGGCCGGTGATGATTCACTACTCTCATATGATCCGGAAACTACAGTCGTCACACCGTCTGATTCTTCCCTGTCAAAAGCACCTGCAGGAACTATGTATGTCGCGATGACTGCAATCAGCAGCACAAGAAAAACGATGACATAAGTATCCGGAAATTCCCATTTCTTTTTCTTTATCTCTTTATTCATGAATCCACTCCCCTTGTTTGTCCGAATATTCTAAAATTAAAAAGATATTTCTATACTAACACAGATAAAAATCTTTGGATTTTTCTTTTTACAATTATATTTCAAATTTTAAATTATAAATTTTGTAATTTGATTAACTGAATATAAGACGGGTACAGAAGGAATGTACTTAATTTCAGGAGGGGATTTTTAATGTCCGGAAAGAAAGACGAACTGAATCAGCGGGATACAATCGATAACACGAAGAAGGCGCCGCTTACGACGAATCAGGGGCTGCCTGTAAGCGAAGACGAGTTTTCATTAAAAGCTGGTGAACGTGGTCCTACTTTAATGGAGGATTTCCATTTCCGTGAAAAAATGACACACTTTGACCATGAAAGAATTCCGGAACGCGTCGTGCATGCACGCGGTTTTGGTGTTCACGGTGAATTTGAAGTTTACGAATCATTGGAGCAATATACAAAAGCAAAATTCCTCACAGAGCCCGGTAGAAAAACTCCGGTTTTCACAAGGTTCTCTACAGTGGCAGGAAGCCGGGGATCAATGGATATTCCACGTGATGTACGCGGTTTTGCCACTAAGTTTTATACAGATGAAGGTAACTTTGACCTTGTCGGTAATAATATGCCTGTTTTCTTTATGCAGGATGCAATTAAGTTCCCGGATTTTGTCCACGCAGTAAAACCTGAACCTCATAATGAAATGCCTCAGGCTGCTTCTGCACATAATACGTTCTGGGATTATGTATCGATGAATACCGAAAGTGCTCATATGGTCATGTGGCTGATGAGTGACCGTGCAATTCCCAAAAGCCTCAGCATGATGGAAGGTTTCGGTGTCCATACATTCAGACTCGTGAATGCCGAAGGTAAAAGTCACTTTGTGAAATTCCACTGGAAACCGAAAGATGGTATGCATTCGGTATTATGGGATGAAGCGCAGATGATTAACGGTAAAAATATCGACTTTAACCGTCAGACATTATGGGAAAACATTGAAAAAGGCATTCCGGCCGAGTTCGAACTGGGTCTGCAGATAATCGACGAAAATGATGAGTTCAAAATGGATTTCGACATTCTCGATCCGACGAAACTGTGGCCTGAAGAAGACGTGCCGGTACAAATTGTCGGTAAGATGACATTAAATCAGAATGTGGATAACTATTTCGCAGAAACGGAACAGGTCGCATTCCATCCGGGCAGTGTCGTGCCGGGTATTGATTTCTCAAATGACCCGCTCCTGCAGGGACGACTGTTCTCATACACGGATACGCAGTTAATCCGTCTCGGTGGTCCGAATTTCCATCAGATTCCGATTAACCGTCCGGTATGCCCGTTCTCAAACAACCAGCGGGACGGCTACGGACAAATGTCGATTCATAAAGGTCAGACAGCACATCACATTAACCATATGAACGATAATCAGCCGGAACCGTTAAGTCCAAAAGAAGGCGGTTATGAGCATTATCATGAAAAAGTGGAAGGGCGTAAAATCCAGGCACGAAGCGACAGCTTTAAAGATCACTTCAGTCAGGCTAAAATGTTCCTGAACTCATTATCCAAACATGAGAAACAGCATTTATACGATGCTTTCAGTTTCGAGCTCGGCAAGTGTGATATGGAAATCAGGGAACTGGCAATCAACAATCTGCTGAACTTTATCGACCGGGATCTAACAGAATATGTTGCAGATCATGTCGGGGTCGCAGCTCCTTCTGAAAACAACGAATCCACTTACGATAAAAGCTCGCCTGCACTCAGCATGACGAATACAAACTTCTCGCTGAACACACGTACAGTGGGTGTAATCGTTATGCCTGACGTTCCAGAAGAGACACTGAAAGATGCCCAGGAAAAACTTGAACAGCAGGGTCTTCAGCCAATGTTCATATCAGATAAAATTTATCGCATCGGGGATATTACTCTCGATGCAACATTCGATACCGTACACGCTGTGCTGTTTGATTCATTAATCGTTATCAGCGGGCAACAGCCGCTGCCTGCACCGGCTGTTGAAAATCTTGAGATTGCTTTCAAACATAAAAAAGCAATCGGGTTCGGCACTGATTCAGCGAATATATTCGATTCGTTATCATTCTCTGAAAATGATGACGGTGTCACTGATATTGAACAGAACTTTGACGGGTTCCTGGCCGATGTTAAAGGTCACAGAGTATGGAGCCGTTAAATCATTTTAAACTTAAAGCGTGACTTTAAATTTAATCTGTGTAATACTAATCAATAACTAAATACTGGTGCCTTTAAATCAGTCCAGAGAGACTGACAAGGACAGCGCGATGTAATATCGTGCGGTTAAACACGCCCACAGTGAGGGGATAGTTTGCCGTACCTTGTTATAGAGAAAGCTTCCTGTCATGTTTCCGGCAGGAAGCTTTTCTTTTTGCCGAAAATCATAACAGAAGTGCCCTTTCGGCGCCAGTTTCTGAAATTCAAAAGATACTGGAGGAATTATTTATGTCAATTCAGGACAAAGAGTTCTCACTTGAGGCTGTGCCTCAGTCAAGTCGCAAAGGTTTCTGGAATATTTTAGCTGTTATGCTTTCACTCAGCTTTTTCTCGGCAAGTATGTGGTCAGGCGGAACACTTGGCGAAGGGCTGTCATTCACCAGCTTCATACTTATTGTTCTCGCAGGCAACCTGATTCTCGGGTTATACACTGGTGCACTTGCTTATATCGCTGCTAAAACAGGGTTGTCGACTCACCTGCTCGCACGTTACGCTTTCGGTAAAAAAGGTTCATACATTACATCTTTTCTTCTCGCTTCCACACAGGTCTGCTGGTTTGGTGTCGGTCTCGCAATGTTTGCAGTACCGGTATCAGTCGCTACAGGTATTAACGTATTTGTCCTGATTGGTGTCTTTGGTGCACTGATGACAATCTCTTCAATTTTCGGTCTAAAAGCTCTTGCCATACTCGGTTTCATCAGTGTTCCGACAATCGCCTTACTCGGAACGTATTCAATGACAGACGCAGTCAACTCAATGGGCGGCATGGAGTCACTGCTTTTATATGAACCGGCACAGTCAATGAGTATTGCACTTGCACTGACAATCTGTGTAGGCTCATTCATCAGTGCAGGCACGCTGACTCCCGACTTCACACGTTTTGCAAAATCCACAAAATCTGCAGTGAGTTCAAGCATTATTGCATTCTTCCTCGGCAACTCACTGATGTTTCTGTTCGGTGCAGTCGGCGCGATGGCATTCGGAATTGCTGACATTTCAGAAGTAATGCTGCTGCAGGGATTAATGATTCCGGCAATTATTGTTCTCGGTCTGAACATATGGACGACTAATGACAGCGCACTGTATGCATCGGGATTAGGATTTGCCAATATCTTTAAACTTCCAAAAAAATATATCGTCGTATTCAACGGCATTTTAGGTACGATTGCAGCAATGTGGCTGTACAACAACTTCGTCGGATTCCTGACACTGCTCGGATCTGCACTGCCTTCAATCGGTGCAATTATTCTTGCCGATTACTTCCTTGTAAGACGCGGGAAATACGCTGCATACGGTACAATGGAATTTAAGTCACTGAACCATGTCGCAATAGTCGCATGGATTGCCGGCGTTGCACTTGCGAACTTTGTACCGGGAATTCCGCCGCTTAATGCTTTAATCGGAACAATCATTATTTACACAGCAGGCATGAAGCTTGCAGCATCTAAAGAAACATCAGCAGTTCAACTAACTACAAAGGATGAGGTCGTACGTGATTATTAAAAATGCTTCACTCAGAGAACAAACAGGATTATGGAATATCATCGTTGAAGATGGCAGATTTAAAGAAATTACACAGGGGAAAGTAGCGGATACTGATAATACGGTTGATGTTAACGGTTCGCTTGTACTGCCCCCGTTTATCGAACCGCATATCCATCTGGATACGACACTTACAGCAGGAGAGCCGGAATGGAATTTAAGCGGGACATTGTTTGAGGGAATTCAGAGATGGTCGGAACGTAAAGAGGCACTGACAATCGAAGACGTTAAAACACGTTCGAAAAAAGCGATTAAATGGCAGATTGCACAGGGCATTCAGCATATCCGTACACATGTTGATGTAACTGATCCGGAACTGACTGCGTTAAAAGCAATGATCGAAGTAAAAGAAGAGCTGGCAGAGTTCGTTAATATTCAGCTGGTAGCTTTCCCGCAGGAAGGGATTTTATCTTATCCGAACGGTGAGGCACTGCTTGAAGAAGCTGTAAAGCTTGGCGCAGATGTAGTCGGCGGCATTCCCCACTTTGAATTCACGAGAGAATACGGTGTGGAATCAATGAAAATTGCTTTCGATCTGGCTGAAAAATACGATAAACTTGTCGATATTCACTGTGATGAAATTGATGATGAGCAGTCGAGATTCGTTGAAGTCGTTGCGAATGAAGCGTATCAGCGCGGTTACGGCGAGAAAACGACAGCGAGCCATACGACAGCAATGGGTTCATATAATGATGCATATACAGCTAAATTATTCAGACTGTTAAAAATGTCCGGCATCAACTTTGTTTCAAATCCGCTGATTAATATTCATCTGCAGGGACGTTTTGACACTTATCCGAAACGCCGCGGTTTAACAAGAGTGAAAGAAATTCAGGCTGCCGGCATGAATATCTGTTTCGGACACGATGATATATTCGACCCGTGGTACCCACTTGGCACAGGGAACATGCTTCAGGTACTTCATATGGGAATCCACGCTGCACAGCTGATGGGATACGAAGAGATTATCAATTCGATTGATCTCGTGACAACAAACAGTGCCAGAACGCTGCACATCGAAGATCAGTACGGTATTGAAGCAGGCAAACCGGCGAATTTTATCGTACTGAATGCGGATAATGAATACGATGTTATCCGTAAACAGGCTGCCGTGACGCATTCTTACAGAAACGGCAGGCTCATCGCAGGAACAAAACCTGCAGAAACGACGATTAACCTCGGTACTGAAGAAATTATTGATTTTGAAAGATAAGGAACAACACTGCCCGCTGTCCTGCAGCAGGCAGTTTTTTCGTTATTCTCCGGCTGTCCTGTTAAAATGACAGTGAGTGAAAGGAGTTTGAATCATGAGTGTAAAAGAGAATGAGACAAACATTTCAAAAGAAACACCAAAAGAAGTTAAAGAAATCGAGACTTTGGATTTCGGCAATTCCGGTATGGTGTGCGACTTCGAGACCGGTATGTGCGGTCCAATCAAAGTAGAGAAAGAGGATAATAAATAATGAAAATTACAATCTGGTCAGATTTCGTATGCCCATTCTGCTATATCGGACAGGCAAATTTAGATAATGCACTTAAAACATTTGAACATAAAGATGAAGTTGAAATTGAGTATAAGAGTTTCCAGTTAATGCCGGATGCTGAATATACTCCGGGAGAAACGTATGCTGAAACTTTCTCTAAAATGAAAGGCATGCCTGCAGCACAAGCAGAAGGCATGTTTTCACAAGTAACAGAAACAGCTGAAAAAGCTGGTGTTGTGATTAATTACGATACTGCTAAACTCACGAATACACTGGATGCTCACCGCGTTTTCCAATATGCGAAAGAACAAGGTAAAGGAACCGAATTCTTTAAAGCGTTATACCAGGCACACTTCACTAACGGTGAAGTGCTGAACGATGAAGATACACTGGCACGTCTGTCAGAATCAGTCGGCTTAGACGGTGCTGCTGTACGTGATATCGTGAAGAGCGAACAGTATAAACAGGATGTGAATGTTGATATCTCACAAGCATCAAGTCTTGGAATACAAGGCGTTCCTTTCTTCCTAGTTAACGATAAGTATTCAATTTCAGGTGCACAGCCTGTTGAATTATTCCAGGAAGCATTAGGTAAAATTTATGCTGAAGAACAGGAAACAGAATAAAATATAAAATGAAGCTGAAAACTGGAGTGGTTTATTCTGAGTTCTAGGAGATTTGGATACACATGACTGACTTTCATCCCAACCCCAAGAGATTCGGATACACATGAGAGCGTCTCATACCAACTCCATTAAAATTCAAAAAAACAGCCGGCAAATCCTTAATAATGGATTTTCCGGCTGTTTTTATTTACTGTTATTTAGGTTCTGAAATAACACCGCACGCAACTGGTGTCCCCGCATCACCTGAAGGCTGTGTTTGATAATCATCTTCACCTGAGTGAATGATTAACGCAGTTCCTTCATCAGTCAGTAAAGTATTATCTAAGTTTTCTTCTAAAATAGATACACTCTCTGTATTAAGTTCCGTTGAAACAGTTCCGTCGTCAGCAACTTCGATATTCTCCAAGTCACCTGCATGAGGCCCGTCTTCATGATCAAATCCGTGAGCAGCATCTGTCGGGTTGTAATGGTCACCTGCTGATTCAAAGTCCGGCCCTTCACACATACCTGCATTATGAATATGGATACCATGCATTCCCGGTTCGAGTCCTTCTGCTTCCAGTGCGATTGTTAAGCCATTATCCGTTTCTGCTAACGTTGCGCTGCCAATCTCTTCTTCTTCAGTATTCATCATGGTGACTTCAATTTCCTGTGATGGCTCTTGTATCGGCGCTTCTCCGCATGCTGCGAGTACTAAAATTACGAGTAACATTGGTAAATACATCAAACGCTTCATAATAATCCCTCCAGCTTCTTATAGACATGTTCCCTGACTGGAAGGACATAAACCAGACTTATAAATCTACAGGTTAATCTTCAAAGTTCTCATGACCTGTTCTACCGTTCTTTCAATATTAGTCCGTGTCCTTTTACTATCCATTGCTTCTTCAATAGATAAAGGTTCATTCTGAATTGAAAATACTGCGTTTATTCCATGATGATTAAGATTGTAAGCATCGTCAGTCAGACTTCCGCCAACAGCGATAATCGGAACATTGTATTTTCCAGCTAAGCCTGCCATACCTGCAGGCACTTTTCCCATTGATGTCTGTGCATCAATCCGGCCCTCTCCGGTAATGACAAAATCTGCATTTTCCATTTCCGACTCCACTCCGAGAACGTCCATAATAAGCTCAACACCGGACTCCAGCTGACCGTTTAAATAACCATGGAAAGCCGCACCTAAACCGCCCGCAGCACCGCCGCCTTCAATACTTGAAATCTCGATGCCCATTTCTTTAGATGTAAAATCTGCATAGTGTTTCAAACCGGCATCCAGAACTTTCAGCATATCGCTGTCTGCACCCTTTTGCGGCCCGAATATATAAGACGCTCCCTGTTGTCCGTATAAAATATTGGACACATCACAGGCCACTCTGAATTCGCAGTCTTTAAACTTCCGGCTTTCAACTGTCTGGTTAATAGAATATATAGACGATAAAGACCCGCCGCCAAACGCAACCTGATTACCGTCACTATCCTGAAACTCGTAGCCCATTGCCTGCAGCATACCGACACCGCCGTCGTTCGTTGAACTGCCGCCGAGACCGATAATGAATTTTCTCGCACCATTATTATAAGCATGATTAATTAATTCGCCGACGCCGTAAGTTGTGGTCATCAGCGGATTCAATTGAGCTTTAGACAACAATGTTAACCCGCATGCTGATGCGACTTCTATAATTGCAAGTCTTTCATCTTTAATTAACCCGTATGAAGACTCAATCGGCGTACCCAATGGACCTGTTACAGTCATCTTAACGAGACTTCCATTCATACCATCAACAAGCGTTTCGGCCGTGCCCTCGCCGCCGTCAGCCATGGCGAATGATTTGACAACAGCACCCGGAAAAACCTGTTTAATACCATTCTCAACCGCATGATTCGCATCAACAGACGGTAAACTGCCTTTAAATGAATCCATTCCCACGATAACTTTCATGTCTACTCCCCCGTAAATATAATCTTGACTCTATATTACAACTTATGATTTACCAATCACACCTGAGGGTACTGTTAGTTAAAGTAAATTTAGGAGGCTCACAATGAATTCTTTCAAAGCTTTAGTTGCTGATAAAACTGATGAAGGCACAGAAATGAGTGTTAAAAATTTAAATATAGAGGACTTATCCGGAGGTGACGTACTGATTGACGTTCACTACTCCAGCGTGAATTATAAAGATGGCATGGTTGCAGCGGAAGGTCAGATTGCTGAAAACTTCCCGATTATTCCAGGGATTGACCTTGCTGGCGAAGTGATTGAATCGACTGATGACAAGTTTAAAAAGGGTGATTCAGTCATCGCGACAAGTTACAAAATCGGGACAGGGATTTCAGGCGGATTTTCTGAAATTGCACGTATTCCCGCAGAATATGTCGTGCCATTACCTGACGGACTGACATTAAAAGAGTCTATGGAACTAGGTACTGCCGGATTTACTGCAGGCATCTCTATTTCAAAACTTGAACAGGCAGGCGTTACACCGGATAACGGTGAAGTACTCGTTGCCGGTGCTTCCGGTGGTGCCGGAAGTTTATCGATCAGTATGCTCGCTGCTTTAGGATACGATGTCGTCGCAAGTACAGGCAGCATGGATGAAAAAGATTATTTAACATCACTCGGTGCGAAGAAAGTCATTCACCGTGATGACGTCGTTAATGATGATAAAAAACCCGTTCATAAACCTCAGTATCAAGCCGCAATTGACCCGGTCGGCGGGAAAACGACAGAGTATATTATTAAAACGCTTAAACCCGAAGGTGCACTTGCTACATTCGGACTGGTGGGAGGTATTCAAGTCCATACGACTGTACTGCCGTTCATCGGACGCGGTATTCAGTGGCTCGGTGTAGATTCTGTTTTCTATCCAATGGAGCAGCGCATAAAAGTCTGGGACAGACTGGCGAAAGATTTAAAACCGGAAATACTCAACAAAGATGTTGTTAATGAAGTCAGCCTTGAGGAGCTTCCTCAGGTAATTCATGATATAATCGACGGCAAGGTCAGAGGCCGTACAATTGTTAATTTAAAAAACAGCTAGAATAACACAACAGGAGTGAAAGCAAATGGGATTGGGGAGCTTCGCGATTTTCACGGGGTTAATACTGACAGTTGGGCTTTATATTATTACCTGCCTGTCTTTCTATTTTATTATCAGGAAAGCCGGGTACAGAAATAAGTGGATGGCATTTATGCCGATACTTTCAACGTATAAGCAGCTTTGTTTCGTATACGATTACTTTAAGGGGTATCAAGTGCTGGAAGGTACGATGCCTGCAGTAAAATATCAGGATGTCAGAAGGAATTTTGTTTCATCGGCGACAGCTGCATATGTTATTCTGCTGTTTGTAGGAGCATTTATCGCTATAATGCTGCTGGAGCTCAGCGGTGTTGTCATTGAAGATAGTTCTATAGATATGATTACTAATATAACTGGCATAATTTTCAATGCTGCTATCGGTTTCTTTATTTTAAGAAGTTTTATAAATAAGGAAACCGGAGAAAAAACCTCGCCATTAATGATTTTTGTACTGATTGTTCTTGGTATTGTCACTTTAGGCCTGAGCTGGATTGCAGTGTATTTCTATTTCGGCTTAAACGACAAACATTATTATGTACTCAATTTAAATGAATTAGATGAAACTGAAGAAGCCCCCGGTTATTAACCGGAGGCTTCTTTTTATATTATAAAGTTTTAGGATAAGGATCATCCGGCAGTCTCAGTACATCGAAATCATTCGTTACCGCCTGATACAGCTGAACTAATTCAGCTGCTATACCAGAAGCACCGTCCAGATAACCAATTTTAGCAGTCACGTGACCAGGGTCTGTTCTGTCGAATGCGTGATACCAGCATGCACCTGTGTTTTCTTCATAGACACTTTCGCTCAATAGCTGCTTGCCGACACGTTTTGCATAATGTAAATATTTCTCTTCACCAGTTTCTGCCCACATTCCGATAAATACACTGCTCATTCCAGCAGAGCCGCAGCATTGTGATGCGACGTTCCAGTAGCCGTCTGAATGAAGTTCCGGTGCGCCTGTATTCAAAATCCCGTTGATGATTTTTTCTGTCCACTCTTTATACTCCGCTTCACCAGTCACTTTATACAGCTTGTAAAACAAGCGGATGGTACCTGCTGCACCGTGACATAGCCCCAGATAATGTACATCTTTTAAATAAGGAAAACTGTGCGGAAATAAAATATTATTCTTATCCACTGTCGCAATCGATTGAATATATCTTGCACCTTTTTCGGCTGCTGCAAGATACCTCTCATCTTTATTTTCTTCATATAAACAAGCCATTGTGTATGCTACACCTGCTGTACCGTAAAAGTAGTTCGGCATAACACTGTCTTCAGGGATACCAAAGTAAGCCGGACTGATTGTCGTCCATGTCGTCCGGCCGTCTTTTTCATGTCCCTCATTCAGTATCTTTTCTCCTGCTTTTAAAGCAAGATCTCGCCAGTCTGTTCTCTTATATTTTTCTGCTGCTTTAATTAAAAACAGTATAATTCCGGAGTCAAAGAAAATCGCAGGTTCATCTGTCCAGGCAATTCCTTTATCTGTCTGACGTGCTGCATCTGCTGTTTCTTCAATCAGCTGAATCGCAAATTCATCAAATTCCACCATTCCTGAAACTTCAGCCAGCTCACCAAATACATAAGCAATCCCGGTTACACCGTTCAGCATACCCCACTCTGAATGTTCGATATTACCTCCGTACTGCTGCATTCTCACTTCACAGTCCCAGTTGCTGATAATATACCTGCCCGCTTTAACAGCATCGTCTAAATAACTGTGATCCTTCGCTGCCCGTGCCAGCTGAGTCAGAAAATAAATCACACCCGGTGAACCGCTGTATAAAGAAAACTGTCCCATAAATGTATCTTCATAAGGTTCAGCCGGAGAAAACGGTTCTTCTTCCCAGTAGATACCTTCCGATGTTTCAATCGCAGTATTTTTAAACATTTGTGCTGCTGATACAGCAGCGGTCAAGTAGTCTTCAGTTTCCGGTTCATGAAATAAGGGTCTTAATTGATTAGACATTCACACACTCCTCATTATAAAACTGTGATGATACTGTATTGGGCCCTATTATATACTAATAATTCAGATTTTTTAATTCTATTAGTATTTTCTTTAATCTGAGATAAAAAAATGACCCTGTATGAAATAGCTCATACAAGGTCAAATGCCTGGTTTATTCCAATGAAATTTTACCTTCAATCTTAATTTCTGCATCCGCTCTTTTAAGCAGATTGCCGATGTGACAGCCCATGTCGGCAGTATTAAATGCACGTTCCACGAACTTAATCTCTTCTTCAGTGGCACTTTCAGGCAGACTGACTTCAGGATAATGAATAATTTTTAATCCTTTATCTTTTGAATTCACAGCTTCTGTAGTCATCACTAGACCTATTACCGGTAAGTTTCTCGCTGCAGTTAAAGCAATTAATGTCATCGCATAGCAGGATGCTGCGGAAGCTGCGAGCAGGTCTGTCGGATTTGCGCCGTCACCGCTGCCGCCTGACACCGTCGGGATTGCGATTGGCGTGTCCATTTTATCTCCTGTAATTGTTCCGTTTCCTTTTGTACTTCCGTTCCAAACAGTTTTTAAATGAGCCATATACATCTCTCACCTTAATTTATTATTTACTGCGTGAATATCTCAATCCATATTTTAACAGCAGTTCCGAGAATAAGTATTCCAAGCATCCACTGGAGTATCTTTGTATTAATCTTTTGACCGGCTTTCGCACCGAGCGGTGCTGCAATCAGACTGGCGATAATCATAATAAGAGCAGGTCCATATAATACTTGGTCCGTCACTATTTTTCCGGCTGTTGTCCCGATAGAAGAAATAAAAGTTACCGCGAGACTGGTCGCAATCGTCACCCTGGTCGGGATTCTAAGCACAACAAGCATAATCGGCACTAGAATAAATGCTCCGGCTGCGCCTACAATTCCTGAAGCCGCTCCGGTAATGAACGCTAAACCTGCAGCAAGATATTTATTGAAATGAAGCTCTCCGCCAGGAAGGAATGGTACTTCTTTTTTCGGCATGAACATCATTATTACAGCAATCGTTGCAAGAGCAGCGTAGACGATATTAATCTGATTTTCAGTGAAGAATCCTGAGCTGTATCCGCCAATCAGACTGCCGATCAGAATGGCACCGCCCATATAAACAATCAGTTTTAAATTAAGATAGCCGCTGCTTTTATAAGCCCAAACCCCGCCGATAGTAGCGAAAAACACCTGTACTGCACTTATACCGGCAACTTCATGCGCTGTAAAAGAAGTAAAACCGAGCAGGGAAGGAATATAGAGCAGCATCGGATATTTAATAATCGAGCCGCCAATGCCTACCATACCTGATATAAAAGAACCGATAAAACCAATTAAAAATATAATGATGATAAATGAGAATTCCATTATTTCATCGCTTCTTTAATACCTATATACCCTTTTTCGATATTTACAATATTATCGAACCCCCGGGCTTTAAGGACACTCATTGCAATCGCTGAACGCACACCGGATTGACAATGAACATAAATTTTATCTTCATTGTTAAACGGTATATCCGCATTTTGAAGCTTGCCAAAATGAATATGAGCTGCACTTTCCAGATTTCCAGCGTGATATTCAGAGTTTGTACGAACATCAAGAATGTTTTTACTGCTCATGTCTTTAGTAAATATTTCCGGGGAAATATTCTCGTAATTATCGTCAGAATACTGTTCTGCCTGATCCATTGGTACGATTAACTGAATGTTATCAAAACCGATAGATGCAAAATCTTCCTGCAGCGTTTTGCTGGTTTCAGGGTTTGCAATTATCGTCATCGGTTCATTGTAATTAATATACCAGCCGGCAAACTGCAGGAATTTACTATTGTAAGGTACGTTAATCGCACCTTTTTTGAATCCCTTTTTAAACTCTTTTTTACTTCTTAAATCAAACAGCTGACCCGGTAATATTTCAGGCGTACCTGCTGTGAGTTCTCTCACTTTAAATTCCGGCAGACCTTCTTTGTTCACTTTTTTCATTTGTGCAAAATAGCTCGGCGGTTCCGGCTGATCACTTGTCAGTTCATTAATAAATGCAGCTCTGTCTGTCACTTTAAGTGCCCAGTTATTTTTTCTTTCGTATCCAAGTGTAGATAACGGAACGGCCCCGAGTGATTTGCCGCATGCACTTCCTGCACCGTGCCCCGGCCATATCTGCATAAAGTCAGGATAATCTTTCATTTTTTTCAATGAATCAAACATAGCATTTGCTCCTTCTTCTGTCGCACCCTCCATATTTGCAGCTTCTTCAAGTAAATCAGGACGGCCAATATCACCGACAAATATAAAGTCTCCTGTAAACATACCCATCGGTTCCGTACTTCCGCCGCCGTGGTCTGTCAGTACAAATGAAATACTCTCAGGGGTATGTCCCGGTGTGTGAATAACTTTCAATTCGACATTTCCGACATTTATAATACTGCCTTCTTTAAGAAATACAGTGTCATCAGGAACATTTTGATATTTCCAATTCTCATCGCCTTCGTCAGAGACATAAAGTGTCGCACCAAATTTACGAGATGCATCACGAAGACCGGAAGCGAAGTCAGCATGGATATGTGTTTCTGTCGCCTTTGTTATTTTAAATCCTTCAACATCCGCCGTTTCCCGGTATTCATCTACTACGCGTTTCGGGTCGATAATAATAGCTTCTTTTGTCTTTTGACATGCTACCATATACGAAGTTTGTGAAAGTTTCTGATCATAAAATTGTTTGAAATACATTAAATACACTCTCCTGTTTTAAATTTAGTTTTTATATAAATAAGTTAAGATTTCCGTTTTCTGCATCTCCGAGATATGTGCCGACACCACCGAATTGAACATTTGATAGAAGTTCTTCTTTTTCGACTGCCATAATATCCATGCTCATTGTGCAGGCAATCATTTTAACGCCAAGTTTGTCCGCTTTTTCAATCATTTCAGACAGTGCATCAACTTTCTTTTTCTTCATAACATGCTGAATCATTTTAGAACCCGCACCGAGCATATTCATTTTAGAAATCGGGAGTTTCGAAGCTGATTTCGGCATCATCATACTGAACATTTTATCGAGACCCTTTTTATTTCTTTTCGGTGCTTTCGGGTCTTTAATAATATTCAGTCCCCAGAACGTAAAGAACATCGTTACTTCTTTCCCCATGCTCCGTGCACCGGATGCAATAATGAATGAAGCCAGTGCCTTATCCATATCGCCGCTGAAAACGACAATTGTTGCACCGTCTTTTGTTTCAACCATTTTATGCCCTTCGGTCTGTACCGGCGCTTTCTTTTCAAGAACAACAGTTACATTTTCACCTGACACTTCGTTTTTCAGTACAGCATGTCCATGTTTTTTAGCCCAGGCTTCAACATCTGTACAAAAGCCGTGATCCGTTACAGTGATTTCCATTTGCTTCCCTGTTTCAAGACCACTCATCACTTCATTAACTTTTAACAGCGGCCCCGGACACTGCAGCCCGTGCGCTGCTATTTTAATACGATCTTCGGCAATATTTGAATTCGTCTCCGCCGGAGAAATAACTTCTTCAATATCGGTATTGCTGAACTTTCCTGTATACGATGAAAAACCGCCTTCCAGGCTGATTGCTTCAAAACCGTTGGCATTTAATAAATCCGCTGCTGTCTGACTGCGTCTGCCGCTTTTACAGTATGTATAGATTGTTTTATCCTTTGGTAATTCATCCATACGCTGCTCTAACACTGTTAAAGAAATGTGTTTTGCCGATGCAACATGGCCCATTTCATATTCAAATGTTTCTCTGACATCAAGCAGATACTCTCCTTTGTTAAGCAGTTCATCTACATCGTTCATATGATAATTATTTTTATTCAATTTAATAACTTCCTCTCGTCTTTAAATACCTATAGGGGTATCTTACCAAGTATATTTATCTTTGTCAAATACCTATGGGGGTATATTTTAAAATAAAAAAAGAACAGATATATTATCTGCTCTTGTTTAATAATTCTACTGCTTCTTTAATTAATTCATCGGCGTCCTGATCCGGATTAATCATCGCTTCTTTCACACATTCCACCAGATTTTCACTGATGATTATATTCATTGTACGGTTGAGTGCACTCTTTGCTGCACTCAGCTGAGTTACTACATCTTTGCAGTTTTCACCGTCTTCAATCATTTTTTTCGCACCGTTAATCTGCCCCTGCAGTCGGTTAATACGGTTTATTACCGCTTTATCATATACATGCTTCTGATCTTCGACTATCATATACATACCTCTTTTCACTCGTAGTCACTATGTATATTATATTAGGTAATCGGCAATCCGTCAAATACCCCACCAGGTATTATCTATAGAAGAACTCGCTTACAACTTCCCTGAGCACGGCCGGCATCATTTCAAATGCATTTTTCTTATGCAGCCGTTCGGTCATTTTATGTGCATCTTTACCGTACGGCCCGATGTTCATTACCGGTGCGCTCAGCTGCTGCATTTCTTCAAACGGTATTGTATATGTTTCTCCCCATAACGGCGCATTATTTTTAAACGACTGCCAGCCGTCATCTGCAGGATTATAATTCACATAACTTAAATCTGATATACCGTTGAAATAATGCTTATTCGTCACGTCGTAATTATATTGTTCATGCATCTCACTTTTAGTCGCTTCAATCAATTTTCTCACCAGTTCATCATCCGACGAATTCACTGCGGGCATGTATGGCGGTGCAAACATCAGCACAGTTGCCGGTGCCAGTTCCTGACAATATTCCATCAGCTTATCGGCAATCAGCAGGGTCTTCTTCCGCTCGTCAGTCCCGTTTTCTTCAAGGACTGCCCTGATCAGTTCATCTGCTTCTTCTCTACTGTATTTATCGATAAAATACTCCAGCACTTCGTGGTATTCCAGCACTCTGATACAGTTCGGCGCCGGTATATGATGCGCTTTACATATCTCTTCATAATCCGTCCGGCATTCATGCATGGCTTCATCCGCAATTTCCTTAAATGTAACCATTACGTCTTTAGCCGTCTGAGTCAGCGTAAATACGTTATACAGAGCGTAACTGTGGTGCGATGTCTGTACATCGTAGTTGTCCTTTAAATCGTTCGCCTGCAGACACACCGGCAGCGGAGTTGTTTCTCCGTCAAAGGTTTCTAAAAACTTATCCGTATACTCCATTTTCTTCGTCAGATAAGACCCGATGAAATGAGATGTAATGCCGTTAAGCGGTTCGCCTGCATGAGTCGGTACACCATAAAACAGTGCTGCCGGCAGTATTTTACCGATCGATCCTGAATATATATAGTGATTCTCATCCAGAGGCTGCTGTGTAAATGACGGCTCCCCGTTTAGAAATAATTTGATATTTAAATTGTGAGCCTGTGATATTTCAAGAATACCCGGTACGGCAGCGAGCATGCCTCCGGAACTGACTTCTTCATCGGGTACTGTCACCAGCAGTAAATTCACCGGCCATTCTTCTTTTACAGCCTGTTCAATTAAATGCATATGCAGTGTGAGTCCCATCTTCATATCCATCGCACCCCGGCCGAATACATACTGATCTGTATATAAATCCTCTTTTGCATCCGGTGTCAGGAAATCCGGGTTGTCCCGAAACACCTGCGTCAATTGTTCAGGATTAAATGCAAGCTCCTGCAGCTGGCCGTATTCTTCAGTACCGACTGTATCAAAATGACTGATCAAGACGACTGTATCCGAGCTTTTATCTGTTTTATATAATGCAGTAAATGCATTTCTGTCTTTCCCTGCATCAAATAATTGAATGTTATCCGGATTAGTTTTAAAATAATCCAGTTCTTTAAATTTTGCTGTCAGCTTATGCGGAAAATCAATTTCCCCTTGTGTTCCCGATAAACTTTTCCATCCGACTAATTCATAAAGCAGCACTTCAAGCTGTGCTGCGGATTCCCATAAGTACCCCTGTTGTTCCATATGCAAAACTCCCCTTGTTTACGATAAAATAATATCCGGCATATTTCCCGGGAAACATAGCTCTTTATCCTTTAATTATACTTTATATTAAAAGTCTTAATAGTAAAAATATATTAGTATTTATAATGATACTATAGAAACAAACAAGGAGGCATTTATGTACACTGATAAAGAACTCGGCATTCGTCCAATTAAAGATAATGATTTATTAAAGCTATGGGAATTAATATATCAAGATGAAAATCCGGAATGGAAAAAGTGGGATGCGCCTTATTTTTCACACCGTTCAGTTCCTTATGAAACCTTTATGGAGAAAAGCGAAGTATTCGTCGATTCCGACAGCCTGTGGCTGATTACTGTAAATAATGAAATATACGGCATTGTGACGTATTATTTTGAAGATGATATGAAGAAATGGCTGGAAGTCGGCATTGTTATTCATGAAGGAAAGAACTGGGGCAAAGGACTTGGCACACGTGCTTTAAAACTGTGGATTAATCATGTCTTCAATACAGTACCTACCGTAAGAGTTGGTCTTACAACATGGTCAGGTAATGAACGAATGATTCGTGTTGGAGAAAAACTCGGCATGCAGCTTGAAGGCCGAGTCCGGAAAGTCCGTTTCTACAACGGTGAATACTACGATTCAATTCGTATGGGTATTTTAAAAGAAGAATGGGCAGCTAAAAAAGCAGGGACAGAATCAAATTAAGATTCTGTTCCTGCTTTTCTTGTTATATTTATTTAATTAAAGTTTCCTTTAATATGACGGACTTCATCAATGTCGTACCACTTCACTTCATAGCCTGCACCTTTTTTAAAATAAATGGAGTTCGGTGTGTTATCGAGGTCGTTTTCGGGATTATAATCCGCCTGGTCAATCACTTCTTCCGGATTGTGACACGGTCGGTATCCTGCCGATTGCAGCGACACAGTTCCTTCGCCTTTAGTATATGATGCGAGTTCAATCGGATAATCTACAAATGTCGCGACCGGTACTTCCCCTTTTAGCGATACTTTGTTTTCTCCGAGCTGCGCCATATCACCGGACTCACCGTGAAGTCTCTGAACATCTGACATTGCACGTCCCGCTGCGTCTGCCGGCAGCGTGATTTCAAATGAATACCACGGTTCGAGGATAACTGATTTAGCTTTCATTAAACCCTGTCTGACCCCGCGGTAAGTTGCCTGACGCAAATCGCCGCCCTGTGTTTCTCTTAACGCTGTTTTCGCTGCCATTAAAGTAATTGTGACATCCGTCAGCGGTGCCCCGGTAAGTACACCCAAATGCTCTTTTTCTTTAATATGAGTCATAATCAGTTTCTGAAACTGAATTTTCAAGTCATCTGTATTCGCTTCATTTTTTGCGATAATACCCTGTCCATTCTGCCCGGGTTCGATACGCAGCTGCACTTCCGCATAATGGCCGAGCGGTTCAAAATGACCGTAGCCGACAATGCTTTCTTCAATCGTTTCTCTGTATAAAATCACCGGCGGACCGAATGTGATATTCATTCCGTATTTGTCACGAATAGATTCTGTCAGTACTTCCATATGAATCGTGCCCATGACACGCATATGTATATCACCTGTTGTTTCAGAAGTTCTGAGACCAATTTCCGGTTCTTCTGCTTCAAGCTGTCTGAGTGTCTTCATCGCTGTAAATACGTCAATACCTTCCGGCAGCACGAGAGATGCTTCCATTACCGGCTGCAGCTCCGGTACCTTTGACTCAGAAAACAGTTCAATATCCGCTTCCGACAATGCAATAATATCACCGAGTTCTGCATTTTGAATGCCGATTGCCGTGCAGACATCACCCGCTGCTGCTTCACTGACCCCTTCAAATTTCCCGCCATTCAGCCTCCTCAGCTGATTGATTTTTTCGCCGTCCGAATCTTTGTAATAGACCATATCCTTAATTCGAAAAGTACCGCCTAATACTTTAAACAATGTCAGTCTCTGCCCTTTTTCGTCGTGCATAATCTTATAAACCCGTGCACCGGCTTCTTCTATATATTCTTTTGATTCGGTTAATTTTTCCATTATATTAATGACTTCACCGATACCGTTACCGTTCAGCGCTGAACCCCGGACACTTGGAAATACCGTTCTGTTCATCAACGCTTTTTTAGCAGCATCAGACCAGAATGCCTGATCTTCAGTTCCTTCCATAAACATCTCCAGCAGTTCCTCGTCCTGCATTGCCAGCTGTTCGATAAATGATTCGCTCAGCTCTGAATCTGCTTCTGAAAATAATGCACAGCGTTCATCGAGTTCCTGCAGGCTGCCCATAGTTTTATCTTTATCGACACTCGGCCGGTCATTTTTATTAATATAAATAATCGCCGGTACTTCGTATTTTTCAAGCAGCTGAAAAATTGTTACGGTATGTGACTGCACCCCGTCGACCGCACTGACCACTATAATTGCCAGGTCCAGTATTTGCAGTGACCGTTCCATTTCTGCGGACAAGTCAGCGTGCCCCGGTGTATCGATTAAAGTGAATTTACGATTACCGACTTCAAAGTCAACCTGTTTGGATGACACTGTAATTCCACGGCTTCTTTCAATAGACTCGAAATCAAAATATGTATCGCCGTGATCGACCCGTCCCCGTTTTGAAATCGCTCCTGCATGATACAGCAGCGCTTCAGTCAACGTTGTTTTCCCTGCATCTACGTGGGCTAAAATTCCAATCGTCGTACGTTCCCCTGTAATCATCGATGTACCTCCTGAACTTGAATAACTATTCTTATGTTAAGAATACAGTATTTAAAATCTTACCGCTATTGAGTAAAGATGTGTAATGTCCTACAATGAGGATAATACATCCGGGGCCATAGCTCAGCTGGGAGAGCGTTGCGCTGGCAGTGCAAAGGTCAGGGGTTCGAGCCCCCTTGGCTCCATTCAAATAAAAATCCATCTCATTATTAATATGAGATGGATTTTGTCTGTTTAATTAGTGAGACATGCCGAGTTAATCTTATTTTTCGTCACTTCTTCCGGAAATTCGACTGGAACTTTCATCCAGCTTTTACCGCGGTCGACTGAGTGATAGACACCCTTGTTATTCACACCGTAAAACACGCTTGGTTCATCCGGTGACGTCAATAGATGAGTGACAATCGTTCCTTTGCTGTCAGGCAGTCCTTCTGTAATTTCCTCCCACGGCGTGTCTCCTTGTTTACGGAATACTTTCATCTCTGTCTTTTCTCGCTCAGGCATATACGCTGAAACCGGTCCTCTTGCACCGGAAACAAGTACCGTATTTTTATCACCGGGATCCACTGCGACATGTACTAAATACGTGAAGTCTCCGAGACCTTCATTATCAATCTGCCACGACTCGCCCTTATCGTCACTCCATGCATAACCGCCCCCGCCTGCTTCGTAAAGCAGATTGTCATCGTCAGGGTGAATAATCATGTTATGCACATCAAATTGAGAACCTGCTTTACGGTCCTCAAATGACTCTCCATTATCTACCGAACGCATAATACCGCCGAGCTCAATGCCGGCAAGTACAAATGACTCATCCTGAGTACCGCTCGCTATATCTTTAACATGATGTGTATCAGGACGAGGCGGGAAACTCCACTCTGATTTCGACGGCAGGTCCTGCAGTGCAGTCATTTCTGCCCATGTTTCACCATCATCATCCGAATAATGCAATTCACTCGGTTCCGTTCCGACATATAAACGTTTTGAAACAGGACTGATATGAAGTGACATTACTCTTTTCGGTAAGACATCCTGCCCAACAGCTTCAAAGGTCTCACCATTATTACGGCTTCTGAACAGCCCGTCATCAAAAGTTCCCACGTAAATCGTTTCGGCCAATTCATCAGCAGCCACTGCACGCACGTCATCATAACCGGTCTCTATCTCGTTAATCGACCAGTCCCGTTCCCGTCCTGAAACACTGATAATTTTAGATCCTGAAGTAAAATAAATTGAAGTCATTAATATTCCTCCTTTTTAAATCTCACATAAACCTATTTACGTTGAACTGATTTATTCAGCAGCACGATTCCTGTAACAATCATCCACAGCCAGACTGAACCATAAAGCACCCTCTGAATTAAGCCTCCCGGCAGCTCAGGAAACACTGGCTGTAAAAATATAAACAGCAGACTCAATAAATTAAGAACCAGACAGAAATAAGTCCATTTTGACAGTTTCGGCATTGTACTTTTAATTGCCCGTCCAATAATAATTAAAGCAGGTATTTGCACAAACATTCCCGGCAATGAGGCAAATGTGTGTACTAAAAAATTTATATCAGCCGGGAAGATCCCTGAAATACTGTAGCTGATCCCGAAAATAACGAGCAGTACAGTCGCTGTTTTTGTTTTCATGTTATCCGGCCAAAACCGATGAAGAAAAATGGCACCGGTAAAAACTGCTATGCCAGTTAGAGTAAACGTCCAGTTCATCGCCAGATGAGCCGGTGAACAAATTTCATAAGCAGCGAGCTCATACGTATCTATTCCACATATAGTTACACCTAAATCACTCATCGGCTGTTTTAAGAAATTATACGATGCAGTACTTGCTCTGATCACAATAAATTCAACGATAAAATACAGGCTTAATGCAATCCAAGACAGTGCACCGATAGTTTTTGTGAATTCATATTTATCTTTTAATACTAATGCTGTAATTAAAAGCGTTACAGTCAATATACCCATAAATATATAAGACATGACTTCCCTCCTGCACCTGATGCCAGTTCTATCTAACTATCCTTCACTACAAGTCCCATCAATGCCGCCATCTGAATCGCCTGTACACTGGAAACGATACAGCCTTCCAGATCTTCACGCTTAATGCTTAATGACTCAAAATGGGATGAGCTGATATCAATACCTTTAAGCGGTGTATCGACAAATCTTGCTTCAGTCAGATCACAATTTTCAAAGCCAATATTTTTAAATTTATTATTAAAGAAATCTGCTGTAACCATTCTCGTATTTTCAAACAATACATTCTCAAGTTTAGATTCACTTATCCCCGATAGATTTAACAGTGACTCAAAAAATTTAACGTTTTTAATTCTGGACTCATCAAAACTGACACCAATCATTTTGCAGTTAACAAACTCAACATTATGTATAGAAGCACCTAAAAATACTGTGTTTGAAAAGTCACAGTTAACAAATCGTGTATCTGTTAAATCTGCATTATCAAATTCGTTATTCGATAAATTACTGTTCTTAATTACAGAGTTATAGGAGATTAATCTTCCGAAATCAGTATCAAGAAACTCAGCATCGTTAATCTCAATACCATCAAATATCTGATCCTCATCTTCTATAATGGACTCATAAGAAACAACTTCCAGTTCAGATGCTATTTTCAGTGGTTTTAACTTCATTTTGAATTCCTCACTATTCATTTATTCTTAAATTTTATCTTCCAAATTACTCATAAATTCCGCAGGATTCCCCGCAACAATTGTGTTGGCCGGAACATCTTTTGTAACGACCGAACCAGCTGCGACAACTGAGTTTTCTCCTATTGTAATTCCCGGGAGAATTGTTGCGTTCGAACCAATCCATGAATTTGTCTCAAGTACAATAGGTTTTAAGAACATCGTCCCTCTGTTTTTTGGATCATAGTCGTGATTAATCGTTGCAAGTACAACATTGTGGCCGATTAAACTGCCATCTCCAATTGTAATCCCGCCCTGATCCTGAAAGCGGCATCCGGAGTTAATGAACACATTCTTACCAATCTTTATATTCTTACCAAAATCAGCAGTAAACGGCACAAATAGAGAAAAGCTTTCATCAATTTCATGTCCGGTAATACCTGACATATAGTTCCTGATTTCTTCATCAGTATACGCACCGTTATTCATTTCCGCGCACAGTTTTCTGGTCTCAGCAGAAACTTCTCTCATTGCTGCATTCTCTTCTGAACCAGCCTTAAGCACTCCATCCTTTTTCATATTTAATAATAGTGTATTGATTTCCAAAATCATCATCTCCAGCTTTAATATTAATAATATTTATATACCCTGTTCTTAAATATAAATGCTGAAGCACACTTCAGGTCAATAAAAAAACCAGCTTCCTCATACTGAAGAAACTGGTCTGGTCAGATTAAACTCCGTCTGTTCTTTTCTTAAAATTAAACTGGGAAAGCAGCGGTAATGCGACAATTAAAATCCAAAACTGCAGTTCTTGGATATTGAATGCATTCGTCTTAGGCTCTCCAACTAAAACATTCATAGCTATAATTGCCGCCCAGACAGCACCCATTAAAAACAGCCACTGTTTTCTGCTTTCTTTCCTCTCATCAACAGATTCACTTTCCTCTGGTTCACCTTTTTTCTTCTCAAAATAAGCACCAATAAAAATAATCATGATTGTCAGTATGATTGGTCCAAATTGGACATACCATGGAATTGCAGGATAGAAATCTGTAACTATCAATGTAAACACTGAAGCAGAAATTATTACTGTTATAAATGTACTCTTAGACAAGATAACAACACCTTAGTGAAATAATATTATTAATTCCGAATGTATTCCGAAATCAGTTCAAACGTATTTTCAAGTGCATCGATATGCGTGCGTTCCATCCCGTGGCTGCTTGCTACTCCTGGTCCGATGAGTGCTGCTCTGATGTTCGCACCGCCGCTCATTGCTGCTGATGCATCACTGCCGTACATCGGATAGATGTCTACCGCGTAATTCAGTGCTTTATCTTTCGCAAAGTTCATCAGTTTCGTCGTCATATCGTAATCATACGGTCCTGATGAGTCTTTGGCACAGATCGACACATCGTATTCGGTACAGTCAAGATCAAGTCCGATACATCCCATATCGACAGCTAAAAGCTCTGTAATATCTTCCGGAATCCATGCAGCACCGTGACCGACTTCTTCATATGTTGAGAAGATAAATTTCAGGTTCGTCGAAGGTGTTACTTCTTCCTGTTTCATCATTTTTAAGATGCTGACCAATACAGCAACCGATGCTTTATCATCCAGGAATCTTGATTTTATAAAACCTGAGTCTGTAACGACTACTTTCGGATCGTACGCAACAATATCACCATTTTGAATGCCGATATTCTCCACATCTTCCTTACTTTCCACACGTTCATCGAGTTTTACAATCAGGTTATCAATGTCGCGTTCTTTTGTCGATGCGTCTTTGAATACGTGAATCGATGGTGATTTAGACAAAATAGTCCCCGTATATACTTTGTCATCGCGCGTAATAATGTCACAGTATTCTCCGTCAAGCGTCGGTGTTAAAGGACCGCCGAGCTTAGTCAGCGATAAAGTACCGTCCGAGTTAATTGAACGGACCATCAAACCAAGTGTATCCACGTGGGCACTTAGTCCTCTTGTGACTTCAGTATTTTCACCGTCTACCTGAACAATCAGGTTCCCCTTCGGTGTCGTCATCGTTTCATAGCCGATGTCCTCAATTGTTTCTCTCAGGAAACTCACCGCATTATTTGTGTAGCCTGTCGGGCTGTTAATTGATAACAGCTTCGTTAAAAATGAAATCGTACCGTCTTTTTTAAACATAACTAAAGCTCCCCTTTTGTTTTAACCTAAGTCTTTCTGTAAACTATACACTAAATCTTTTCTTTATACCCGCCATTTAAATAATAATAAATACAGGCCACGAAAAATCCGCCGCCGATAATATTGCCGATTGTGACCGGGATTAAATTGTAGACAAATCCGCCGACAGTGACTGTATCCACACTGCTGTGCAGGAGAGCGACTGCCATAATCGTCATGTTTGCAATGCTGTGTTCAAACCCCACCGCCACGAAAGCAAAAATCAGGACGAAGATTAATGACAGTTTCGTCATTTCATTGTTCGCACGTGCCGCTGTCCAAATAGCCAGACAGACCAGCCAGTTACACATTATTCCCTGAAACAGCAGTGCTGTGAAACCGTCGTTCATCTTGCCGGCTGCTGTGTATACTGTGTAGCTGTCCATATTAATTTCCGGAAAAATCCCGCTCAGGTATATGAAATACGAAAACAGCAGTGCACCGATTAAGTTACCGATGTAACACCAGATTAAAAGCACTGTTGTCTGTTTCCACGTAATCTTCTTCATCAGTGCGCCGAATGTAAACGTCATGACGTTGCCCGTAAACAGATCCGATCCAGCCCAGATAACGATAGCCAGTGCCACGCCGAATGTAATACCGGTAATCAGGTTAACAAACGGTGATTCCACCGCAAATAACGGGCCGCCCATAAAGAACAGCACGATACAGCCCACACCGATATATGCGCCTGCGAGCATCGATGAAACGAAAAACTTCATGCGCGAGTCTTCATAAAACTTCTGCTTATTCCGTGCATTGCCGCTCATTGTTTCGATTGTCTCTCTGTACATATGAAACGCTCCTATATAGTATTTACTTTAAAAATACGACAAGAAAATCAGTGTCGGTAACCGCCTCTACACTGTGCAGTTCTTCTGCCTCCATATATAAAATATCGCTGTCTTTTAAATGGTATTCCTCATCCGGACAGACAAATTTCACCGTACCGCTTCTCACGATGATAAAAATCGGGTTTTTGGAATCATGTTCCGGAATGCCCTCTCCCGCTTTCAGCTGGATATTAACGATATTCGACTGTTCATTGCCGAATACCTTTTTAATGGATTTATCTTTAGCCGAAAGTTCATTGTCAGTATGAATCAATTTTGCCATTTTATATCCGCTCCTTTTAACTGTTATTATACATTATGGCATGAAAAAACTCCCTGACCGGCAGTCGGGAGTTTCGAGTAATTAATGACATTAACTGCGGATATAGTCCCCACATATTTTAAATACTTCGGCGGCTGCCGGACGGTTTTTGGGGTTCGGATCCAGGCAGCGGTCCACCATCGCAATAAGCGCATCATCCGGTGCGGCCTTTCTTAAATCGGATACCGGAACAGCTCTCCGTTCCAGCTGTTCGTATTTGTTGTCCTCATATGTTTTAAACGGCCGTTCACCCGTCATCATAAAGAACAGTACCACTCCGATGCCCCATACATCTGCTGCCGGAGTTAACGGTTCACCGGAAGCCTGTTCAGGCGACATATAAGGCCGCGTGCCTGTCCCCTTTCTGATCGTCCCGGGTTCAGTGACCAGATTCAGATCGAACAGTTTGGCGAGCGGCGGCTGCGAAATAATATTGGACGGCTTAATATCCAGGTGCAGTATATTATTTTGATGCAGATAATTAACGACTGAAGCAATCTGCTTACCAAAATGCGCAATCTGCATTAGCGGCAGCTCTTCATCCTTTTTATAAATCCGGCGCACCAGATGAGATATCGTTTCACCGGTCAGCGTTTCCTGAATCACTACCGGTTCGGGTGCCATTTGCAGTTCATACCCCCGGATTAAATTCGGATGGGACAGACGTGTAATCAGTTCTCCTTCACGAATCAACCTGTCCACGGCCTTATCTTTTGACGCGACGTTCGGCTGAATCGTTTTGCCGATTGTGCTGCACATTCTCTCTTCGCTCCAGAGATGATACAGATCACAGTCTTTCCCCCGTCTCATATGCGCGACAACTTTATATCCCGGAATCAGAGTATCCCCCTGCTCGAGCGGTTCAATTAATGCTTCATCCTCAGTTTTCATTACTTTACCCCCAGTATTATTTAACAGCCGGCTCCGGTACGACTCCTTCTTCGTACTCCGCTTCATCCTGCTGATCGTTATAAAGTTTTTTATAGTTCCCGTTCAGCTTCATGAGTTCATCATGCGTACCTGTTTCATTAATTTCTCCTTCGTGAATATAGAGAATTTTATCTGCTTCACGTGCAGTTTTTAAATTATGTGTAATAATCAGTGCCGCTGTATCTTTCATCAGATCTTTCATGACACGTTTTTCCGTGGAACCGTCGAGACCGTCTGCCGGCTCATCGAGAATCAGCACCGGAGCGTTTTTTATAATCGCCCTCGCAATCGCCAGGCGCTGCTGCTGTCCTCCCGACAGGTTACGTCCCTTCTGACCGACATTCGTATCGTAGCCCTCCACCATTTTTTCGATAAAGTTGTGCGCTTCCGCTTTTTTTGCAGCCGCAACAACTTCTTCATCGTCTGCTTCCGGTTTACCGTAAGCAATATTTTCACGGACAGAACCGTCGAATATTAATGCTTCCTGAAACACGACCGCAATCTGATTGCGGAGCGACTGCAGATCCGCCGTATCCACCGGCTGACCGTTCAGGTAAATACTGCCTTCTGTCGGTTCATAAAAACGGAGCAGCATTTTAAGGATTGTCGATTTACCGACACCGCTTGCCCCGACCAGTGCGACCGTCTCTCCGGCATTTACCGTAAAGGAAATATTCGACAGCACATTGTGCTTCTTATGCGGATACGCAAAAGATACATTATTGAATGCAATGCCCGGTTCCCCATTTCCAATTTTCTCCGTACCGTTTGAGCTGACTGCAGGTGTCTGCTCCATAAACTCGATGACACGTTCGGCACTTGCCGACGCCGAGTAAATAGTGTTTAAAAGACGGCTGAGCCCGCGGACCGGACTGTACAGTCTCCGAAGGAGCGTTAAGAATGCAACAAGTACACCGATTGTTACCTCGCCCTGCATCAGCAGGAATGCACCGAATACCATAACAATCAGCGTGCCGATCGTTTCAATTAATGATACTGCCGGTGTAAAAGTTGATTTTAACCGGACTTTATACATTTTCGCTGTAAATGCAGCCAGGTTCTGATTATGGAATTTTTTCGATTCGTTTTCTTCCTGGTTGAATGCCTGCATCAGCGATATGTTTGAAAAACTTTCCTCCGTCAGGGAATTTATCGCGCCCATTCGTCTCGAACGTTCACGCGAGGCCATTTTCATACGGACCGAGAAGTACCGTGTAATAATGTAAAATAACGGAACAACAATCATCGATGCCAATGCAAGTTTCCATTCCATAAAAAATAACATACCGATAAAAACAATAAGCTGGAATACATATGACAAGGCAGAAGTTGCGCCCGTAACAATCAGTCTTTCAATTGAAGATATGTCACTCGTCAGTCTCGCGATAATATCGCCGAGTTTCCGCCCTTCAAAAAAGTGCAGTGACAAGCTTTGAAGATGTTCATATAAATGCTTTCTCAGTGCAAGGACAAATTTCTGGCCTGCCCAGTTTACTGTAAATGTCCCGCAGAATGAAAATATTCCGGCAGCAAGGCTGAGCCCGAAATAGAGCAGTACAATCCAGTAGAGCGGACTTAAGTTCCTCGCGTCCAGCACGTTATCTATAAATATTTGAAGCAGCCATACTGTACCCGATAATGCCATCGGCTGCAGTGCAATAAATATCAGTCCGACAAAAATCCATTTACGGTAATGTTTTGTGTACGGCCAAAAACGGCGGAATACTTCTTTTACAGGAACCGGTGGTGCTTTGCCGATAATGTTCCCTTTAGTTTCTTCCATAGTAAAAAATCGGTTGATCTTTTGAAACAGTGATTCATTCGTGTCGTATTTATTTGACCTTTGCATTTGTTCCTCATCCTTTCAAAACGCAGGCAGGCGGACCGCATCTCACACGGGCCGCCTGTTTCAAAGATATATTGAAATGTTTACCCGCGTATACTGTGAATCTTAGTCAGATGAAACGCTGCTCTCTGAAGCACTTGATTCACTTGAATAAGAATCTGTTGAGAAATCATTTGATACTGCCGGTTCAATTTCCTCGAAATAGTTCATGGATTTCTCCTCCCTTCGCTTGTGTTAACTCTATAATGCCCCCGGATAGTTAAGTAACAGTTATCAGAAAATTAAAATTTGATTAAAATGTATTGATTTTATTAAATCACATAAAATAAAGCCTCCCCCGAATAATATCGGAAGAGGCTCAAAATTTAATTTTATGCTCTCATCGTCTTACTTTTCGCTGTTGCAAGCTGACCACCTTCATCTAAGAATCGTTCAACACCTTCGGCTGCTCTGTATGCCAGTGCACCGATTGTCGGTGTCGGGTGGTGTCCGCCGAACTGCGGGAATGCAGAGCCGCCGACGACAAACAGGTTGTCGACATCCCACATCTGAAGATAGTTGTTTACTACCGATGTTTCCGGGTCATCCCCCATCACTACACCGCCTGTGTAGTGTCCACCTGAAAATACATGGTTAAACTCTTCGGCCACTTCATCTTCTTCAATAATGTCAGCGCCCATTTCTTCCATGATTTCACGGCATCGGTCGATACCGAATTGGGCAATCGGTTTTTCATTTGAACCAAATTTATACGTGATGCGGAGTAACGGATCACCGTACTCATCTTTATATGTCGGATCGAGATCCACATAGTTATGCCAGTATGACATCGCGATATTTGTATACCAGATGCGAAGTGCGCTGTACGCGTATTTCAGCGATTCAGCTTTATAATCCGCACCCCAGCTCGGTACTTCTCTCGTATAGTTGTTACTGCTCGAGATTGCCCCGAAACCATACTGTCTTAATTCAATCGCACCGCCGCCGATAAAGTCGAGGTCTGAATGGTCGAAGTTATCCGCTGCATAGTCGTTTACCGCTGCACCTAACGCGCCAGCCCCCATATACAGGTTAAACTTCTCATTTTCAAAGAATCCGCGAACGCCGTGGAACGCCGAGTTGTACTGCCCGTTAAAGTTACGGCCGATCAGCCCTTCACGTGTTTCCGGATCATACTGCTCACCGATTTCAGAAAGCATCAACAGTCTGTTGTTCGTAAATGCGAATGCCGCAAGTACGACAACGTCCGCCGGCTGCTCGTATTCCTGACCTGTCGTTTCATCCACGTACATAACACCTGTTGCTTCACTGCTGTCCTCATCGTAAAGCACACGGCGCACGTTCGCACGTGTACGGAGTTCAAAGTTATCGTGCCTCATCGCCGTCGGAATTACCGTTGCCAAAGGATCCGATTTCGCATCAAAGTCACACCCTGCTCTCGTACAGAATGAACAGTACATACATGCATTCAGTTTTTCCCCGTCCGGATTTTCGTAGTTCTGCGACATATTGCCTGCAGCCACCTGGAACGGGTGCAGTCCTAGGTTTGACGCAGCATCCTTAAACATTTTTAATGACGGCGTTTCATTCAGGGGCGGGTTCGGCCACGGTTTGTTGCGTTCAGGGGCAAGCGGGTCCTGCTCCCCCGAAATACCTGCCGTGTCTTCCCACTTCTCATAATAAGGTTCCATTTCCTCATATGTAATCCCCCAGTCCTGAAGGCTCATATCGTCAGGAATCTTATCTTCACCGTAACGTTCGATTGTCTGACTGCGTATTTCAAATTCATACGGCCAGTATCTGTATGTCGCACCTGCCCAGTGAACACTCGCACCGCCGAGGTCTGTTCCGAGCTGATTGTCTTTCATCGTTCGGACAGGCAGGGCTGTTTCGTCAATTTCGTTTCTCGATGTGACTGTGTCCCCTTTTAAACTCTGCATAATCTCATAACGGTTATCAAAACGAAGCTCATCTTTTACGCCGATGTAGTCACTTCTCGTCGCGTGGTTACCTTTTTCAAGACCGACTACATTCTTACCTGCTTTGGCAAGTTCTGCACTGACAATACCGCCAGCCCAGCCCATACCGACAACAACCGCATCTACTTTATCAAGTACTTCAGCCATTAAATACCGCCCCCTTGGTAAGATCTCAGACTTTCAGGTTCAAGCTCAACGAATTCTTCCGACAGAATCTGATCCATCCAGCCCATGCGCGGTCCAGGATATTTAATCATCTTCCAGCCTTCCATGTTCTTATTGCCGCCGTAAACCGGGTCGGCATATACACCTTCAATTGTCGTATTGCGAAGCAGCGAGAAGAATGCTTCAGAACGCATTCCCGGAACATCCACTTCTCCCGATTCAAACGCTCTTAATACTTCATCCTGTACATCCGGTTCAAGATCTACAAATTCAGTATCATGCTCTTCTACCGCATATTCACGCAAACGCCTGATACCGAGTACAAAAATTTCACCCCGGTTTAATTTTTCCTGACGGCCGTGTGTATCGGAAGCCATCGGTTCATATGGGCCCATCCGGTAATCCGTACCGTTTGAACCCCATGTTCCGTAAAGCTGATTATCGATAAAGTACGGCACACCCAGTTCAATTGCTCCCGGTCCGTTATCATCTTCCGGGTAAATTCTTTCCGTCGCTGCCGCGAGTGCTGCGAAGTCTTCCTGTCTGCTGATATACGTCCGTGCTGCAAACTCCTGTGCGTCCGCACCACCTTCGCCGCCGTCTGCTGTCTCACCTCCGGTATCTGTTTCAGCAGACTCAGAATCCTGTTCGGAGCCGAACTGGAATCCTGTAAATCCGCCTAAAAGTGCACCTCCGGCAATACCTCCGGCTGCAACACCAGTCGTTTTAAGAAAATCGCGCCGCGAAAACACTTTTTCATCACTGTTGTTACCTGTTTCTTCTTTAACCATGAAAGCCATCCCCCTCTTTACTTTGATTAAATTAAAAAATCGTGCTTACACCGAGTTTAATACGCTTTCACAAAGTTGTCAAAATTGCCCAATAATTATAAAAAATACTTTAAATGAGAATATTTTATGACTACAGTACTGTCATACAGAGTACATACCCTATTAATCAGACTTTTTTCTTCTTATATAATATTTAATTTATAAAAATTAGCAGAAGAACATTATCCTGCATATGGTAAAGTAATTATAAAATATTGAAGGAGTAACTATTACGATGATTAAAATTGCAATCGACTGTATGCGCGGAGATTTTGGTCCTGAAATCACTGTGGCCGGAGTATGTAATGCATTAGCTGAAAATGACAACCTGCACGTTATGCTGTATGGAAATCCGTCAATGATTGAACCGGAGATCACTGCCGGAACCGACAGAAACAGAGTAGAAATTTTTGCATCCGAAGATGAGATTACAAATACTGACCATCCGTTAAAATCTATTAAAAGAAAACCGGAGTCTGCTCTGGTGCAGGCATTAAAAGCAGTCGCTAATGATGAAGCCGATGCGTTCGTTTCTGCAGGGAGCAGCGGTGCAATTTTCGCGGGCAGCCTTTCTATTGTCGGTAAACTTCCCGGGATTAAACGCCCTGCATCGGTCGGATTTATGCCGACGATGTCAAAAACATCACCCCACTGTCTTATGATCGATACCGGTGCAAATATCGCTGCGAAACCGGAGCACCTGGCACAATACGGAAGGCTCGGTACTGTACTTGCAAGACAGATGATGAACGTTGAAAATCCGACAATCGGTTTACTGAACATCGGTGAAGAAGATTCCAAGGGCAATGAATTTACGAAAGAAACATTCCAGTTACTCTCAGAAGACGAAACAATAAACTTTAGAGGAAATGTGGAACCTCACACAATAATGCAGGGATCGCATCACATTCTTCTTACCGACGGCTTTACGGGAAATATTATGCTGAAATCGATGGAAGGTATGGCTGCAGGGATTTTAAATGAACTCCTGGAAAATATTAATACTGACGGAGCTTTAAGTAAGGAATCCCTTCATATTATTGAAAAGTCGGTCCATGCAGGTATTAACCGCTACACAAATGTCGACGCAGGAGGCGGATTTGTTCTCGGTGTTCAAAAACCGGTTGTCATTACACACGGTGCTGCGGGTTCAACCATGTTTAAAAACAGTATACAGCTCGCCGTATCACTGAAAGAAAGTGACGCTTTCGCAAGTCTCAATGAGTAAATGTTTTCCCTAAGGGTAATAATACAATACATAGTATATTAATTTATATTTGATATCTCGTTATGTAATGTTTTCGAAATATACGTAACATAATTGCAATAATTAATCAGCCATGTTACGTTGTCCACAACAAGCCAATTAAAAATAAAGTTAGATATTCAGGAGGATTTATTTTATGAAGAAAGTAACTTTATTAAGTTCATTATTAGTCGCAGGAGCAGCAGCGTTTACAGGAGTAAATGGCACAGCACAGGCGGATGAAGTTGAAGTAAATGGCGCGAAAACACCCTGGGCAGCAGTAGTAGACGAAGAATCAGACTTTGACGGCGACGGATGGTCAGATGCAGGATACTCTTACGATTGGATGCCGCAGGTCCAGCAGGACAGAATTTTTGAATTAAAAGATGAGCAATTAGCCGGGGAAATGACCCAGGCGGAATATAACGAACGAATCGCACCGATTTTTGACGGGGAGTACGCTCTGATCGAACGTCCAGGTCATAATGGTTACGGTGGAATTAAAACGGATGAAGACAGTTTAATTGCGATGGCACAGTATGCGCCGAAGACGTTAGATAAGACACCGCTCAAAGACGAACCATACAATTACAGCTTTGTACGCGACGGATATCAGTTTAACTTTTCTTATGACGGCACGTACTGGAATTGGTCATACTATTACACAGGCGGCGAATAAGCGAATTAACAACAGTGATTCCGACATTACCGGACATTAGCAGGTTAAATTTTCAGGAAGGTGAATTCCAATGAAGAAAGTAACTTTATTAGGTTCCGTATTGGTCGCAGGTGCATTAACGTTTACAGGAGTGAACGGACACGCCGCGGCGGATGATGTTGAAGAAGAAGGCGCGAAAACAGTCTGGGGTGAGGTACTCCCATCAGACGCTGACCCTGATGGTGACGGCTGGGCGAATACAGGCTTCGATGTCGACTGGATGTCACAGGAAGGTCAGAACCGTGTAGCGGACTTGTCAGAGTCTAAAGACAACGGAGAATTATCACAGGTTGAATATAATGAAGCAGTCGCAGAAGTTTTTAAAATTGAGCAGGAGCTCGCAGATGGTGATGTTTCGGAGAGCACCGGACATCCAGCTGAGGGTCATCAGGATGCCGGACAAATGAGTACTGATGTGGACAGAGCACACCTGGCTGATCTGGCACTCAATTCTCCGGATGTACTGAATGCAGCACCATTGCAGGAAGAGCCGTACAACTATAATTTTGTGTACGGCGATTACGGCTTCCACTTTTCATATGACGGTACGTACTGGAAATGGTCATATGATGAGTTAAAACCTGACTTTAGTGAAGCCGATTTAATCTATCTCGCTCATAATAATCCGGCAATGCTGAACAAGTACCCGGCAAAAGCAGGAAAATATGACTTTAAACTGTACGATGATAATTATGTCTACCATTTCCAATCAGATGGTTATGAATGGACATGGGTCTATGAACCGAAATAACACTGGACAAGAGACATACCTCAGGCAGCTGCCTGAGGTATGTTTTTTTTGCATAAAACCAGTATAATTAACAAATATACTGAATGAACGAGAGGATGAATATTTTTGGCAAAAAGTCTTGTACTTGCTGAAAAACCTTCAGTGGCACGTGATATTGCACGCGTACTGAACTGCAGTAAAAAAGGTAATGGTTATTTAGAAGGCAGTAAATATATTGTGACATGGGCGCTTGGACACCTGGTGACACTTCAGGACCCTGAAAAATATGATACGAAATATCAAAAATGGAATATGAATGACCTACCGATGATGCCGGCTCCGTTGAAGCTGACGCATATCCCGAAAACAACGAAACAATTTAAAGCGGTTCAGTCACAGCTGAAACGTAAAGATGTGGAAGAAGTCATCATCGCTACAGATGCCGGACGTGAAGGTGAACTGGTCGCCCGCTGGATTCTCGATTATGCGAAAGTAAACAAGCCTGTAAAACGTCTGTGGATCTCTTCCGTAACAGACAAAGCGATTGCGAACGGCTTTAAAAACCTTCAGCCGGGAAATAAATACATCAATCTGTATCAGGCTGCAGCTGCAAGAAGCGAAGCCGACTGGTACGTCGGGTTAAACGCCACACGTGCATTAACGACGAAATACAACGCCCAGCTGAACTGCGGCCGTGTCCAGACACCGACACTCGCAATAATTCAGGCGCGTGAAGAGTTAATTAAAAACTTTAAACCGAAAACATTTTACGGCATGGATGTTATTACTGACAAACTGACATTCAAATGGACAGACGGCAATAACTACTCTACTTTCGATGAAGCGAAAATCGATAACGTCAGTAAAAAACTGAATGCTGATTCATTAACCGTTAAAGATGTTCAGAAAAAAGAAAAGAAACAATTTGCTCCGGGTCTGTACGATCTGACAGAGCTGCAGAGAGATGCCAATAAGATTTTCGGCATGTCAGCGAAAGAAACTCTGCAGACAATGCAGAACTTATATGAACGCCATAAAGTACTGACGTATCCGAGAACAGACTCTAAGTTCATCTCCGAGGATATCGTTGAAACGCTGAAAGAACGTGTTGAAGTGAGTGGTATCGGACAGTTCAGCAAAGTGGCAGCACGTATTTTAAGAGCACCGCTTAAAACGAACAGTTCTTTCGTGAACAACAGCAAAGTCAGTGATCACCACGCGATTATCCCAACAGAAAGTCCGGTCTTCTTTACTGATTTCACTGAACGTGAGAAGCGTATTTATGAACTTGTAGTGCAAAGATTTATGAGTGTGCTTTTACCGCCCTATGAATATGAAGTCACTACGGTAACTGTTGAAATTAACGGTGAACAGCTGGAAGCGAAATACAACCGGGTATTAAATCAGGGCTTCAAAATTGTCTATAAAGAAGAGTCATCGGATATTACAGCTGAAGTCCATAAAGGCGATACTTTAAAAGTGAATAACGTGAAACAGACGACAGGTGAAACATCACCCCCTGCACGATTCACAGAAGCATCACTCCTTCAGGCAATGGAAAACCCTGCGAAATATTTCCAGATGGATAAAGAACATAAAAAGACACTCGCAGAATCCGGCGGGTTGGGTACAGTCGCAACGAGGGCTGATATTATAGATAAGCTGTTTAATACGTTTTATCTTGAGAAAAACGGGCAGGCAATCAGCCTGACTTCAAAAGGCCGGCAGCTGTTGGACCTTGCACCTGAAATTCTGAAATCACCTGTAACGACTGCAGAATGGGAAACACAGCTTGAACAGATCGAAAAAGGCAAAATGAACAGACAGAAATTTATCGAAGATATGAAGAAACATACGAAAGATATTGTCTCTGAAATTAAACAGAGTGAGAAAACATTCAAGCACGATAACCTGACAGGCAGAGACTGCCCGGAATGCGGTAAGCCGTTACTTGAAGTTAAAGGTAAAAAAGGCACGATGCATGTATGTCAGGACAGAGAATGCGGATATAAACGCAACGTTGAAAAGATAACGAATGCGAGATGTCCGAAATGTAAGAAGAAAATGACGCTCAGCGGATCAGGCGACGGACAGGTATTCAGATGTAAATGCGGCCACCGCGAGAAGATGTCGAGCTTTGAAGCACGTAAGAAGAAAGAGAATCGCGGACGCGTGGATAAGAAAACTGTTAATAAATATATCAATCAAAAAGAAGAACCGATTAACAATGCTTTGGCAGAACAGCTGAAGAAATTAAATCTGGATAAATAATACCTAACATTAAAACAACCCTCCGGCAATCACTGATTTTAGTAATTACCGGAGGGTTTTTATGATATACTATCCTGAAATTTATTACTTATTATCAAACAAATAATCAACTATCTTCAACGGTTCAATATTCTCCCCGTCTTTATATACACGCATATTGCCGCCTGAAATTTCATCGATCAGCAGAACTTCTCCTGTATCCTGGTCCCGTCCGAATTCCAGCTTGATGTCATACAGGTCCAGTCCTTTTTGTGCCAGTTCTTCTTTAACCACTTCACTGATTTTAACAGTCAGATCTGCAATTTCGCTGTATTCATCCGCTGTTAATATGTTCAGTGCTTCCAGTGCATCTTTAGTAATGAACGGATCCTGTTTCTCATCATCTTTTAACGTCACTTCAACATATGCCGGCAGTTCTGCACCTTCTTCAATGTAGCTGCTATAACGACGGATAAAGCTTCCTACTGCTTTGTATCTGCAGATGACTTCCAGCCCTTCTCCGAAGATATTAATTTTCTTAACACGCATCTCACGTTTTTCTACATCTGAATCAACATAATGTGTTGGAATGTCAGCTGAGTTTAACTTTTCAAAGAAAAAGCTTGTCATTTTAAGACCTGCTTTACCAGAACCCTCAACTTTTAAGCCAACCTGGTTTTCTCCCGGATCAAACACTCCGTCCTTACCTGTCATGTCATCTTTAAAATAAAGTACCGTCTGTCCGTTTTCATCCAGATATACATCTTTAGTTTTGCCTTTGTAAACAAGTTCCATTTGTAGACACCCCGTCAGATTATTTATGAATCTAATTCTATGAATACTCAAACATTTTTATAAATGTTTTGACTATTACTACTTTTGACTGATTACTACTAAATTCTACAATATCCTAAGGTATTATGTCTATATTTATATTTAAAATCGTTTTTTGCCGAAAATTTATTATGAATAACGGTTTAAAGTTCGGATTATATAAATACCACTTTTATCCGGTAAATGGTTTTTTATGCAAATAACACTTGAGAAAGCGGTTACTTTATGTATAATTAAGCAAAAAAGGGGGAGCAATATGGCGAAGAATGATTTGTTTGAACATGAAACAAAAAAAGAATTTAATTTTTTTATGGCAATAATACCTCTGGCTGTTATGGTCATCACTATGCTTTATGCGATTGTTGTCCTTGAGACAGACCCGCATCTGCCGTTAATTATCGGAACGGTTACAGCAGCGGTCGTCGCATTTATCAATGGATTTAAGTTCGATGATCTGGAAGAGATGATGTACAAGGGGATCAGGCTGGCACTTCCTGCAGTCGTTATCATCATGCTCGTCGGTCTGATTATCGGATCATGGATTGGCGGCGGTGTTGTTGCCACGATGATATATTACGGGCTGATGATTATTA
The DNA here is from genome assembly GCF_000756715.1 of Jeotgalicoccus saudimassiliensis. Taxonomy (NCBI): domain Bacteria; kingdom Bacillati; phylum Bacillota; class Bacilli; order Caryophanales; family Staphylococcaceae; genus Jeotgalicoccus; species Jeotgalicoccus saudimassiliensis. Next base: position 1,634,317 of record NZ_CCSE01000001.1, on the reverse strand, counting down.
ACCCGCAGTACTTCCTCGTAACAATATGTCTGATCTGCGGTATAGTCTCACTCGCAATCGGCAGCTCATGGTCTACGATGGCTACTATCGGTGTTGCAGGAATGGGGATTGGCGTAAGTATGGGAATCAACCCTGCAATGATTGCAGGTGCTGTAATTTCAGGTGCTTACTTCGGAGATAAAATGTCGCCGTTGTCGGATACGACAAACCTTGCATCCGGTCTGACGAACACAGACTTATTTGTCCATATTAAGCACATGCTCTATACAACTGTACCGGGCTTAATCGTCGCTCTGACGGTGTTTTTCTTTATTGGAATCAACGTTATCGGTACAAATACAGCTTCGCCTGAAGATATCCAGGTCATGCTGGCATCGATGGATGAAAACTTTGTTATCAGTCCGTGGCTTCTCGCAGTGCCTGTACTGGTCATTCTATGCATTATAATGAAAGTAAAAGCAGTACCTGCACTTGCTGTTGGTGTATTTCTCGGCTTCATCTGCTCTATTTTAGTACAGGGAGAGACACTTGCGGACTCTGCATCATTTTTAATGAACGGCTTCGTTCTTGAATCAAACAACGAAATGGTCGATACGCTGTTTAACCGCGGCGGACTCATGGATATGATGTACACAATTTCCATGACAATTGTTGCAATGACATTCGCAGGAATTCTCGAGTATACAGGGATGCTGAGTGCGATTATGAACCAGATACTTAAAATTGCCAAAGGCACATTCGGGATTATCTCAGCGACAATCGTTTCATGTTTCGCAACGAATGCAACATGTTCGGAACAGTACATTTCGGTTGTTGTCCCTTCAAGAATGTTTTTAAGAACATATATTGAAAACAGACTGCACTCGAAAAACCTGTCGAGATCGCTGGAAGACGGCGGGACACTGACATCCGTATTTATTCCATGGAATACATGCGGGGTATTCATTTACGGAACACTCGGTGTCTCTGCACTTGAATACGCACCATTTGCGATTCTGAACTTCACAGTCCCTGTAATCGCATTAATTTTAGCGGCCACTGGATTTGGTATCGCTAAAATAACGGCAGAAGAACGCGACGCTTACCTGGCGGAATATTATCCCGATGAACAGCAGGAAAAACCTGCAACGGCATAGAAAAAAAGCTCTCAGAAAAATTTCTGAGAGCTTTTTCATTTGGTTATTTAAGTAAACTTTTCATCCAGTGAATCAAATCCGGTATCTCATCATTATATATTATCGCCAAAACCTTCCGGCCATCCGTAATAAACAAGGCGTCCAGCGGCACATCATTTTCTTTGATGACTTCAGCTATCGAGCTGTCCGGCCAATTTGTACCGCATAAAAACAGCTGTTCACCTTCGACAAGAAAGCTTGAAGGATTACGTTCCAGCTGAGAAACAAGTTTATTGTCAAGATCATTGCCCTTAAACTCATAAATCTGGTTATTCGCTTCGGCAGCAACAGTTAATTCATACAACGGTTTTCTGAACAATCTTTTTCGTTCATAAACTTCAGGCTTCACTTTGAAAACAACCTCTGTCAGTTTCAACGGTGCTGTTTCTTTTGCCTGATGAGCATCCTGTTCCAATTCCATAGTCACTATCATAATCATTTTCCTTTTCACTTTTAATATGATCTTTCCATCACTATAACAAATAAAACACCCTTTAACCTCAAAAGGCTAAAGGGTGTTTTAAACTGTGGACGTTATTCCCACTCAATTGTTGCCGGCGGCTTGCTCGTAATATCATAAACCACGCGGTTGATATGTTTAGATTCATTTACCAGACGTTTAGAGATTTTCTCCAGCACATCCCAGTCGATTCTCGCGAAGTCACTCGTCATGCCGTCGATGCTCGTTACAGCTCTGATTCCAATCGTATAGTCATACGTTCTGTAATCCCCTGTCACACCAACTGAACGGATATTCGGAAGTACCGTGAAGTACTGCCAGATATCTCTGTCGAGTCCTGCTTTTGCAATTTCATCTCTTAAAATCCAGTCACTTTCTCTGACGATTTCAAGTTTTTCTTCCGTGATTTCACCAAGCACACGGATACCGAGTCCCGGACCAGGGAACGGCTGTCTCCATACTAAGTGTTCAGGAATTCCCAGTTCAATACCAAGTTCACGTACTTCATCTTTGAACAGCGTGTTTAACGGTTCAATCAATTCAAACTGCATGTCTTCAGGCAGTCCGCCCACGTTGTGGTGCGACTTGATTGTCGTTGCTGTTTCCGTACCCGACTCAATAATATCAGTGTACAGTGTACCCTGCGCAAGATAGTCCACATCTGTAAGTTTGGATGCTTCGTCATCGAATACGTAAATAAATTCGTTACCGATAATTTTACGTTTCTGCTCCGGATCTGATACACCTTTCAGCTTAGACATAAAACGGTCTTTTGCATCTACTCTGATAATGTTCATGTTGAAGCCTTCACCAAACTGCTCCATCACCATGTCCCCTTCGCCTTTACGAAGAAGTCCGTGGTCTACAAAAATACAAGTCAGCTGGTCACCGATTGCTTTATGAAGAAGTACTGCTGTTACTGATGAGTCAACACCGCCGCTCATCGCACATAATACTTTTTTGTCACCGACTGTTTCACGGATTTTATCGATTTCGATATCGATAAAATTATCCATCGTCCACTCGCCTGTGCAGTCACAAATATCACGGATAAAGTTCTTCAGGAACTGCTCGCCGTTTTGCGTGTGTTTTGATTCCGGGTGGAACTGCACACCGTAAAATGGTTTTTCTTCGTGTTTAACTGCAGCATTCGGACACAGGTGTGTCTGTGCAATCACAGAGAATCCTTCACCAAGCTGAGTGACTTTATCTCCGTGGCTCATTAATACTGTTTCAATTTTGTCCCAGCCCTTAAAGATATCCACTTCGTTGTTCAGGTTCATTTCAGTTGCGCCCGATTCCTTCTGATCCGAGTTCACAACTTCACCGCCGTTCAGCTGCATCATCAGCTGCATACCGTAGCAGATACCCAGTACAGGAACACCCAGGTCGAATACTCCCGGGTCTACTGTAAATGCATCTTCTGCATAAACAGAACGCGGTCCGCCTGAAAGAATAATTCCTTTTGGTTCAAGTTCTTTAATTTCTTCAAGTGTGATGCTCGGGTTGTGCAGCTCACTGTACACGCCAAGTTCACGAATACGGCGTGTAATTAACTGGTTATACTGACTGCCGTAATCTATTACTAAAATAAGTTCCTGCTCTTTAGCCATTTCCATGAAAGAATTACTCCTTATATACTGTAGTTTGGTGCTTCTTTTGTAACCTGTACGTTATGCGGGTGACTTTCAATCAGACCTGCACCTGTAATTTTAACGAATTGCGCTTTTTCTCTTAACGCCTTAAGATCTGCACTTCCTGTATAACCCATACCTGAACGCAGTCCGCCTAACAGCTGGTAAACTGTTTCAGATAACGGCCCTTTATACTCCGTACGTCCTTCGATACCTTCCGGAACAAATTTCTTCGCTTCAGTATCTTCCTGGAAGTAACGGTCTTTGGAACCCTGCTCCATCGCACCAAGTGAACCCATACCGCGGTATGTTTTGTAGCGGCGACCCTGGAACATTTCAGTTTCACCCGGAGATTCTTCAGTACCTGCAAGCAGGCTTCCAAGCATTACAGCGTGTCCGCCTGCAGCTAATGCTTTAACGATATCTCCTGACAGTTTAATACCGCCGTCAGCGATAATTGACCTGCCGTGTTTACGCGCTTCTGTTGCTGCATCGTATACAGCTGTAACCTGCGGTACACCAACACCTGTAACAACACGAGTTGTACAGATTGAGCCCGGACCGATACCTACTTTAACTACATCTACACCCGCTTCGATTAAAGCACGTGTTCCTTCTGCAGTTGCAACGTTACCGGCGATTAAAGTCGTATCCGGGAACTTGCTGCGGATATCTTTAATTGCATCGATAACACCCTGTGAATGACCGTGAGCAGTATCGATGACAAGCGCATCAACGCCGCCTGCGATTAATTCTTCAGCACGCTTCTCAGTTTCTTTCGCAATACCGATTGCTGCTGCAACAAGAAGTCTGCCCTGATCATCTTTCGCAGCATTCGGGAATTCGATTACTTTTTCGATATCCTTAATCGTAATTAACCCTTTAAGCACATTGTTGTCATCTACCAGCGGTAATTTTTCAATGCGGTGTTTCTGTAAAATACGTCCTGCATCTTCGAGTTTCGTCCCGACCGGTGCAGTAATCAGATTATCTTTGGTCATAACCTCTTCGATTGTCATAGAAAAGTTTTCGACAAAGCGCATATCTCTGTTTGTAATGATACCAATCAGTTTTTTCTCATCCGGATTGTTAACGATCGGCACACCCGAGATTCTGTATTTGCTCATCAGGTGTTCTGCTGCAAATACCTGCTCTTCTTTCGTCAGGAAGAACGGGTCTTTAATTACACCGTTTTCCGAGCGTTTAACTTTCTCGACTTCATCACGCTGACGTTCGATAGACATGTTCTTATGAATAACACCAAGACCGCCCTGGCGTGCAATTGCAATCGCCATTTGAGATTCAGTTACTGTATCCATTCCCGCACTGATTAAAGGAATGTTTAACTTAAGACTCGGTGACAATTGGACACCCAAGTCCACCTCTTTAGGTAATACTGCTGAATGAGCCGGCAGAAGTAATACATCATCAAATGTAAGTCCTTCTTTTTTAAACTTATCTTCCCACATAAAAAACTGCCTCCTGGTTATATAATTTAGTCGTATGCTGCATCTGGTATAAAATATTAATTTCCCTATTATAGCAAAATCCGAACTGTCAGACAATAAAGTGAACTTAATAAATTATTCTTATTATAAAACACAATCGAAAGATATGAAAGACTCTCTTAATGTTCGGAATTTTAAGAATTTAATGTCGTGGTGTAAGTTTGAGAAATCCTTCGCGGGGAATAGATGAGTAATACAATCTTTATTTTGAGGTGAACATAATGCAATACATTGAAAAGTATACTTCATTGGACGACATTTTAGAAAGAATTGACCTGCTGAAACAGGAAGAAAATTATTATGAGGAAGACTTTCATATTCTCGGGCTTGAGGATCTTGAACCTGACTGGACAGATTATATGGGCTGCACGTATAATCCTCATTCCAATAATATTTCCTTTAAAGACTTTTTTACTAAGAATATTAAAGCAGAGGATTATCTGTACGACCTGGGACTCAATGCTAATCTTGTACAGACACATTTAAACACGCTGGAAGAAGGAAAGTTTCTGCTGGTATTTAATGATGATGCATTGAAACGTGATATCGATCGCGACAGTGTTGAAGCAGAAATAGAAAAAGGACCGGGAGATAATTTATAATTATCCCCGGTTTTTTTACAGTGCAAATTGAATCTGCTGATCACGGCGGACACAAATATCTTTGATCATCTCATCCGTTAAATATTCATTTCGCTTATAGCGTTCATATTTCAACATCATCTCCCTGTAATGTCTCAATGTTATCGGAAGGGATTCTTTAAAAATCGGTACACGGGTCTGGTACGTTCTTACGAGAAATATGTAGGCAGACAGGTGAAAATTTAACGCCGTTTCAAATCCGCAGAAATTCGTATAACATTCGAGTACTGTATTTTGTGCGTCCGCTTTCGGCAGTTTCGCAAGCGACATCGAGATATGGTCGAACATTTCCAATAAAAATCTGACTTCAATTGAGATTTCAGCCGGTACGGTGTCATTTCCAACACCGATAAAATCCATCACTTCGCAGTAACTTATCTCAATGCCGTGTCTCACAATATGGAGACAGTATTCGCAGTAATCGATGTATTCCTGAACCGTGCTTTTTTGCTGCATGTTTTCCAATAAACTGATCAGCTGTATTTTTCCAGACAGATTGATAAAGTCCACGCTGTCGGGCGGCATAACGCTGCTCATTTAAAATACCTGAATGTGACAGTCACTTAAATTATGCACGGGTATTTCCTCTGCATCTGCTGCCGTATTTGAAAAAAATAAAAGTGCGATTAAGCCGAGCGACAAAAGTGTCTTTTTTAAAATACTCTTCATGTACATAACCTCTTTAATATTTTTTTCTCTGGATTCTTTTATATGTATCAGAGTATTTTTATTATAATCAATCCGATTGTCAAATAACCAACTCTATTTCAGCAATTTCTCATATATGATAAATTGTTTGTGTTTCTCAAACAATTTGCGGTTCATTTAACGCTTCGAGTGCTTTCTTCTCCAGCCATTCAATCTTTTTGAGCAGAAAAGTCGATTCATTCTTCTGCAGGAGGTTCTTTGCTCTTTTTGCACACTGCAGAATTTTACTGTACTCTTTCGTACTTCCATATCCTCTCATCAGGTTAATATACAGTTTAACAGCTGTCCGGTAGTATACTTTGTCGGAATTACTGCTGTAGACATGAGCCGCCTGAGTATAATAGTACAGACCCTCGCTGCCGTCACCGTACAGTACATTTCCCTTTGCCATATACAAACCGGCTTTTAAATATTCGAGCGAGCTTTTATCTTCTATTCGTTTAAATGCATTGTCCAGACACTTCAGTGCACCGGCAGAATCATTCTGCATCTTTAAAACAATCGCTCTGTGCCAGTCATAATACACTGACAATTTATTGTTGCTCCGCCACTCGTTCAACGTTATCTTATTCAGCGTCTTTTCCAGAAGGTCCAGTCTGGACTGCTCCCTGATTAAATCGAGTTCTTCTGTTATTTTCATATCCACTGCCGGAGTCAGTCTGATAATCACATCTTCCAGTGTCAAATCCAGTGCTGTCATTATTTTTACCACATAAACAAAGCCGACATTCTCCCCTTTTTCCAGCCGGCTGATTGTCGACACTGATACTCCCGTTTTCAGTGACAGCGATGATTGGGACACACCGTATTCCTTACGGCGGGATATAATTGCTGAGTTATTTATTTTCATGGCTTTCCCCCTTATTTAGAATATAAAGTAAATTAGAAATATTTGTCAATCACAAATATACGTACGCGTTTTATCAGAATGATTTAGGGTATAATTAAGATAAAAGAACGTGATGGAGGATTGAGTATGACAACAATTGAAATATATTCAAATGCCGATGAACTCAGTGATAAAATTTACAGCCTGCGTGCAGAAGGCGTGAAGGATTCCAATATGACGGTCGTTTCCAAAGATCGTTTTAAAGCAACGTTTTTAAGATATACGCGTGTGCCGTTCAGAAAAGCAGACGGTACGATGTGGGACAAGGTCGCAGCGAAATTTTTAGATGAAGATTCCAAAGAACGCGTTGCAGAGCAGTTAAATTTAACCGGTGAAGATTATTCCAGGTTCAGAGAAGCGATTGACAGCGGCAATATTTTACTGCTTGTCCGTTCCGAAGAAGATAAAGTTAAACAGGATGAAGCCGCATCAGGCAGCCCTGAAACACAGGATGAGGCAATGAAAGCAGCAGCGGCAACACCGTCCCAGCCTCTTCAGATTTCTCATGATGCAGGTTCAGACAGAGCCAAAGCGAAAAAGAAACATGACAGCTATATGGATGCCGCGGAAATTATTCACGAAGACGGCAGCAGACGTACCGTTAAACATGACGGCAATTCATTTACGATTGTTAATATGAAAAAAGAGCTGAAAGATACGGATAACAGCAAATAAGATATGGTATGAATCTCCTATAATGTATTTATAGGAGATTCTTTTATCAGGGGGAGTCATAATGGAAAAGCAGTACGATGAAGATAATTTCTTTAATATGTATAAGGAAATCCGCCATATGCCGATGAGCTACAACGAGATTGTTGAGTTTCCTGAAATTAAAAAGCACATGCCGAATTTAAAAAATATGGACGTGCTGGATATCGGCTGCGGATTCGGTCATCTTTTAAAATATATGCTGCAGTTTAAGCCGGCATCGATGACAGGACTGGATTCGTCAGCCAATATGATTACTCACTGCCGTGAAGATGATGAACTAAAAGATGTTACTTTGATTCATGATGGTATTTTATCAGCCTCAGATTTAAGTAAATATGATTTCATCGTCTCGTCACTCGTGTTTCACTATATTGAGGATTTTGATGCGCTGGCTAAGAAATTATCCGGATTGCTGAACAGAGAAGGCCGGCTGCTGTTTACGGCAGAACACCCTATTCAGACGGCGACGGTGGAAAAGAATCTCGTGTTGGAAGATGAGCAGGGTATGTATGCCCGTGTCGATCATTATTTTGATGAAAGCGTTCGGGACTCCCCGTGGCGCGATAACATTGTCATTAAAAAATATCATCATAAAATGGATACCATCCTTAACTCGCTGATACAAAACGGGCTGACAATAGAAGCAGTAAAAGAACTCGGCGACTCAGCTGAAGTATTTGAGCACTATCCCGATGAACGAATACATAAGCTGCAGACATTTCCGCCGTTTCTACTGGTAAAGTGCCGTAAAGAAAAATAACCTCTAGTATGGCAATTATGACATTATATTAAAATTGCACTTGCATAATGCTCCTTGAAATGGAATATTATAGTAAAGGCAGCCGGCAACTGACTGGCAGCAAATTTAATAAACAGGGGATGCACCTATGAAAAAATTAATTGCTTTGTTTGCAACAGGCGCTCTGTCACTCACATTGCTGGCAGCCTGCGGCAATGAAGAGGAAGAGCCGATGGCTGAGGAAAATGACACTGCTGAAGCAGAGGCTGAGACCGAAGAAGCTGATGTTGAGGAAGAGGAGTCTGTCGAGGAAGATAACGACAGCGGAGACGAAGATATTGATGATCAGACTGGTTTAAAACTGGGTGAGACGGGACTTGTGCAGACAACACTCGGGAATTACGAGCTGACTGTTCACTCCGGAGAATTGACGACAGAAACAATAGACGGACTGGAACCATTGATCGATGAAATAGTTATATTAAATATGACATTTAAAAACGTAGACGATGAACCGATTCCTGCAGAAGACATCATGCTTTATCTCGGAATCAAAACTGATCCCGAGGGAGGCGACAACACCAATGCAGCCGCTTCCTTTGACAGTATAGAAAACTTTGAAGGCTCGCTTGAACCGGGAGAGTCCAGAGATGCTCAATTCATTTCTGATATAAAAACTGCAGATGAATATTATTTCGGTACCAGCATGCCTGCTGCATTATCAATAAACGAAGTGTCGTGGACTATTTTGGATGAAGAAATGCGAGATTAACACCTGCTTACAGTCGAATAAAAGGCACCCGGAATTTATTGATGTGCCCCCCGTCAAGTAGACAGGTAAAAAAACAAATAGTGTTTTGTACGCACACGACGATTGTCGTGTGCATTTTTTATGCAGGTATCTTTAAGCCCATCTTCAATGTGACACGCTGTGTATTGTAGAACTTAATATAGTCAGTGATGTCTTGTTTTAGGTCAGTGATAGTATCGTATCTATTTAAGTAATACTTCTCAGATTTAATAATGCCCCATACATTCTCAATCGGTCCGTTATCAATACATTTTCCAGGACGCGACATACTATGAATCGATTGGGTCTGTTTAATAAAATGATGAAACGCATGAGACGTGTATTGGGAACCACGGTCCGTGTGGATGATGGTTTGACCTTCAATTAACTGTGGCTCTATTTGTTTAAAGGTCTGAGTCACCAGAGATTGATCGCTATGTGTATCTATGTGATGCGCAATGATTTTATTCGTGCAGAGATCCAGCACGGCACTTAAATAGACTTTGCGACCATCGGTCGTACTGAATTCAGTAATATCAGTCACCAGTTTCTGCATGGGTTTAGCTGCATGAAATTTGCGATTCAGTATATTCGCAGCAACATAGTCTGGTTGGACTGTTTTGTATCGACGTTTCTTTCGACGAATCACCGATTTCAAGTTCATCACTTTCATCAGTCGATATACATGTTTGTGATTCACCTTGGCCTGTCTGTAATGATTCAGGTATATCGTCATTCGACGATAACCGTATATGCCTTCTAATGCTTCATAGGTGTCTGACATCATTGCCATCAATGTTTGATCCCGTTTTTCATACTGTGCGGGTTTTCGATTGAGCCATTTATAATAGCTGGCTCGATAAATTTCCAGAAACTGGCAAAGATGGACAATCGGGTATTTATGTTTTAACGCTTCGATCGTTTGGTACGACGCTTTTTGGCGAATTCTTGTCTGATCAACTCTCTTTCCATTTGTTCCTGCTTTTTTAACGTTTCATTTTCCATTTCTAACCACTGATTCCGGACTCTGAGCGCTTCAATCTCAGTTCTCAGTTGTTCTTCGCTGGTTTGAGCTTCGGATGGTTTCTTCTTACCCCGATTATCTTCGAGTGCTTTCGGTCCAAATTTCTTATATTTTTGCGTCCATGAATAGACGTTATTGTAGCTGACCTTAAATTTTTCTGCCGCATCCTTATAAGATAATTGGTTATTTATGACGGTTTCCACAATCTCGATACGTTCCTCATATGTTGTTTTTCTGCTTTTCATTTGATAGACCTCCGGTTTTGGAGAATACGTTCGATTCTCTTTGCCTTCAGTATATCGTATCACCCATTGTCGCACCGTATGATGACTAGGAATATTATATTTAACAGCCAACGTTTTATAACTCGTATCACTGCGAAGATATTCTTGAATCACTTTATATTTAAATTGATCTGAATAATGTCGATTATTGTGTTGTCTAAGTAAACCGTTCACTCCATGTTCTAAATATTTCCTGACATACTGCCGAAAAGTCGATGGATCTAAATCAAACTGATAATTATCACGTAGCTCTCGTAAAGAGACACCCTCTAAATATAATTCGATATATTTCAATAGTTCATTCGTTGAATATTTTATATTCGATTTCAAGACAAAGCTCCCCCTAAAGTAGTTCACTTTTTTAAGTGTCTACTTTAGGGGGAGCATATCATTATACTCCGGGTGCCTTTTATCTTTTCTGAGTCTAATACAACTTATAAGTTCTTTTTATCTAAGTTATATGCTTCTTCAAGCGTCTCAATATCAAATTTTTTCATTTTAAGAAATGCCTGTGTGACACGTGCTATCTGTTCGGGAGTACCTTCTTCCAGCATCTCATCCATCACTTTCGGGACGATTTGCCACGACACTCCAAACTTATCTTTCAGCCAGCCGCACTCTTCTGCTTCCGGCACTGCCGATAATTTTTCCCAGTATTTATCAATTTCTTTTTGATTATCGCATTTTACAAGCAGTGAAACACCTTCTGAGAAATCAAAATCATGCTTATGTCCGCTGTCGTTAAACGAAAAACGCTTATTAAACAGCCGGGCTTCACCGTGCATAATCATATCTTCTGTATCAGGCTCCATACCCGGCGGGTAATTTAACGATGCGAGATGTTCACTTTTTTTAAACGTGTCAACATAAAGCTCCGTTGCTTCTTTTGCCTTGCCCTTATTATCGTTCGCGAACATCAGTGACGGTACGATATTATTTTTATTACTTCGGTGATCACGCAGCCACAGCTGCCAGGATGTGCCGTATTTATCTTCGACCCAGGCATATTTATCGTTAAACGGATACTTATCCAGCGGCATTAATACTTTACCGTCCTGTTTCAGTTTTTTATATAACTTATCGACCAGCTCTGCATTATTTCTATTAACTTGAACGATAAAAGAAATCGATGGATTTTTCGTTGCGTACGGCCCGGCACTCAGTGCCATAAATTCGTAGCCCATCAGTTTAAACACAACCTGTGTCGCTTGACCTGACGGCGTATCTTTAAAAGTATCTTTCCTGATAATTTCAGAATTCGGGAAAATCGAAGTGTACCACTGCGCGGCTTCAACAGCTTTTTTATCAAACCATAAATGCGGGACAATTTTTTGATAGTTCACACTGTCATCTCCTTTAAATTGAATGAGCCTTTCCCTTTAAGTATAACTGAAGAAATATGCAATCAATATTAATAACTACTATGATGTCCGGATTGATAATCCAATTAAAATTTTACAGGGAAGATAATTAGAAAAACGAAAAACTCCTGATATCTAAGATATCAGGAGTTCAGTAATTTCTTACTGTTCTTCTTTAACATATGGTAATAATGCCATGTGACGTGCACGTTTGATAGCACCAGTTAACTGACGCTGATACTTCGCTGAAGTACCTGTAACACGTCTAGGAAGAATTTTCCCACGTTCAGAAATGAACTTTTTAAGAAGTTCTACTTCTTTGTAGTCGATGTGCGTAATACCGTTTGCTGTGAAATAACAAACTTTTTTACGACGACGACCGCCTCTTCTTGGACCTGCCATAGTAAGCCCTCCTCTACAGATTAGTTAATTCGACTGTGTGGATCGAATCTTGTAATCCATAACTTAGTTATTTACTAAACGTGTGTTTTATAATGTGTGTATGTGCACGATATATATTACAACTTTTATGGTAAAAAGTCAATTATTAATATTAGTTCCTTCATCTTTCTTGCGATTGTTGATGATGGGTTCTCTACACAATATCTACTCCGCTATATCTAGTCCGCTGATTTTGTTCTCACAAACAGCAGCATAATAAACGAAATCACGATAATCGTAATCACCCAGAGCCATGCGAGTTCTATATTACCGGATTGCAGGGCAACATATATCGCGGTCGGCAGTGTCTGTGTCCGTCCCGGGATATTCCCTGCGATCATCAGCGTTGCCCCGAATTCTCCCAGTGCACGTGCAAAGCTCAGTATCGCACCGGTCATCAGCGGCACCGCGGCAAGAGGCAGCGTAATTTTCATGAATACCTGAAAATTACTTGCCCCGTCTACTCTCGCTGCATCTTCAATGTCTTTATCGATACTTAAAAATCCGGTTTTCGCCGCCTGGTACATGAGCGGAAATGATACGACCGTACTCGCAAGCACTGCTGCATACCAGGTAAATATAATCGACTGACTGAATATCCATTCAACGATATTACCGGCAAAGCCGTTATTGCCGAATATTACAATAAGAATAAAACCGACTACCGTCGGCGGCAGCACTATCGGCAGCATAATAATCGTTTCGAGTATGATTTTTCCTTTAAATTGTTTCTGTGTCATAAAGCGTGCGATTAACGTGCCGAAAATAAACGATAATATCAGCGCAATAAATGCGACTCTCAGAGACAGAAGAACCGGTGTCAGAAATTCTTCTGCCGTAATGCCGTAGTTATTCAGCAGTGAAGCCATATTTCTCAAACACTGCTAAGGCGTCGGCAGACTGCAGATATTCATAAAATGTTTCCGCCGCTTCAGCATTATCCGATTCCTGAATTAGTCCGACAGGATAGACGATCGGTTCATGCGCACCGGCTGGTGCCGTGTCCGCTATCCCGACCGAGTCACTCGTTAACGCATCCGTTCTGTACACCAGTCCTGCATCAACTTCACCGCGTTCCACGTAAGTTAATACAGCACGAACATCTTCTGCATAAACGAGTTTCTGTTCAAGGTCCGCCGTCAGGCCGAGAGTATCGATTGTCTGCATACTGTATTGTCCTGCCGGCACCGAATCCGGCGTCCCGACCGCAATACGCGATGCGTCTTCAATGTCATCGAATGAAGTCACAGTCTCATTATCTTTTGGTGTGATCAGCACCAGTTCATTGTGCAGCAGACTCACCGAATTTTCTTTTGCAATACTGCCGTTCTCAAGCAGCACTTTAAAGTCGTCTGACGAAGCGGAAAAGAACATATCTGCAGGTGCGCCATTAGAGATCTGCTGCTGCAGTGCACCGGAACCCCCGAAGTTAAAATCGACTTTAATCTCCGGATGTTCCTCATGGAACATTTCCGCTGTCTCCTGCAGCGCATCTGTCAAACTCGCAGCAGCGGATACTGTCAGCGTAACAGATTCATCCCCACTGTCCGCTTTGTCACCGCCGCATGCCGTCAGCACAGTCACAACAGCGGACAGACACACGAGCAGCACCCTTTTCGATTTATTCAGATGAGTCATATCGATTATCCTCTCAAAACCTTTATTTAAATTAATCTTAGTCTTTTACTTTATAAAAGTAAACGCATTAAAAAAGACAGAACCTCTATTCTAAAGGGTCTGTCTGAATGTTATATGTTAAACGATATAGCCGTAATTCGTAAAGATTTCCAATGCTTCTTCCGACTGTAAGAATTTGTAGAAAGTATCTGCGGCACTGCCGTCATCCACACCATTCGACAAACCGAGCCCGTATACAAACGGATCTACCATCGAACGCGGTGCACGTGAAACAATACGTATATCGTCCGCTTCCGAAATATCTGTTCTGAGAAGGAATCCTGCATCAGTATCGCCTGCTGAAATACTCTCAACCGCGGCATCGGTATCTTTCGCAGTTTTTACATTATCGGGATTCATATTCCGCTCCGCTTCCTGAGCAAGCAGTTCTTCAGCATGAGTGCCTGATAAAGAGTGCTCCGGATCAACGATTGTCAATATCGCTTCTTCATTATTGAAAATATCATTGTATGTAGTAATATCCTCATTGTCTGAACCTGTCACGAGAACAAGTTCATTTATCAGCAGATATTTCGTCGCAAGCATGTCGAGTATTCCCGCATCTACCAGCGAGTCATATCCTTCGTCAGAGCTTGAGAAGTAAATATCCATATCTTCATCGTTACCTTCGATTAAATCTTCAGTCAGCGTTTCTGTATGGCCGTATTGAACCTCGATCTGAATATCGGGATTATTCTCTTCAAAGAGAGTAACCAGCTTATCCATGACCTCTTCGAGACTCTGCTCGGCAGTAACATGTACGACATCGCTCTCTTCTGCGGCCGGTTCGTCTTCGGTAGATTCCTCTGCCTCATCAGATACATCTTCAGTTTCTTCTTCTGTTGTCTCTTCAGATTCCTGAGTTTCGTCAGGCTCTTTTTCGTTTTCAGAAGACTCGTCATTATTACTACAAGCTGCCAGAATCACGCACAGCGATAGTAAAAGTGCCCATCCAAGGACATTTTTTCTAATCATTGCGATTTCGCTCCTACTTAAAAGATTATATACACTTCATTATAAACACTATAAATCAAAAACTACACCAATATAAATTTATAAAGACGATAAACATTGCTTATGTATTACGAGTTTTTAAAAAACTAAAATAAAAACCTGAGATACGGTATCTCAGGTTTTTCACACATTTCACACACATTTTTTAAAACACACGATAACAAAGTCTGGATTGTTATATTTTATTTAGAACGGTAGATCATCATCGCTGATGTCTACTGGACCCTTAGAGTTTGCAAATGGATTTTCTTCTGCGTTATCCTGACGCTGCTGACTGCGTCCCGTTGACTGATTTCCAGTCGACTGGTTGCCGCCGTAAGCATTCTGGTAAGAGTCAGCAGAGTTATAATCATTATTGCCTTGAGATTGATTACCGCTGCCTTTAGGCTCCAGGAACTGAACACTTTCACACACGACTTCAGTTACATATACTCTTTGCCCGTCTTTATTCTCGTAGTTACGAGTTTGAATTCTGCCGTCGATTCCGACTAAGCTGCCTTTTTTAACATACTGGTTAACGTTCTCTGCCTGTTTGCGGAAAACAACACAGTTGATAAAGTCAGCGCCTCTTTCACCGTTCTGGCCGGCAAATGGACGATTCACAGCTAAGTTGAAAGTAGCGACAGCAACATTGCTTTGACTGACTCTAAGTTCAGGGTCTCTTGTTAAGCGACCCACTAAAACTACACGGTTTAGCATGTAATCAACTCCACTCAATATTTAACTTATTTTTTAGCTTCTGCTTGTTCGTCGCGAACAACGATATGACGAATAATGTCATTGTTGATCTTCGCTAAGCGGTCAAACTCATCAGCAGCGGCACTGTCACCGTTGTACTTGATGATTTGGTAATATCCATCTTTGAAATCTTCGATTTCATAAGCAAGACGACGTTTACCCCACTCTTTAGATTCGACGATTTCCGCACCATTGCCAGTAAGAACCTCATCAAAACGTTTAACTAACGCTGATTTAGCTTCTTCTTCAATATCCGGGCGGATTACATATAAAATTTCATATGCTCTCATCTTCTACACCTCCTTATGGTCTTTGCGGCCGAAAACACACGTTCTCAGCAAGGAATAATTTTCATTACTCACAATCAGGAATTATAGCAATAAAATCGCATAATTACAATAGTTACGCTGTAATTAATATGATTTATTTTTTCGGAAATTTCACTGTTCACTCATGGAGCCGACCCGGTACTGCAATTTAAAAAGCTGCGGATTCTTTAAAAAGAACCCGCAGCTTAAATTTTAAACGTTAAATCGGAAGTGAACGACGTCTCCGTCTTTCATAATGTACTCTTTACCTTCAAGACGGACTTTGCCCGCTTCTTTAGCTTTCGCTTCGCTGCCTGCTTCCACAAGATCATCGTATGCCACTGTTTCAGCACGGATAAATCCTTTTTGGAAATCAGTGTGGATAATTCCCGCACACTCAGGCGCTGTCATGCCTTTTTTGAACGTCCATGCTCTGACTTCCTGCACCCCTGCAGTGAAGTATGTCGCAAGACCAAGCAGGTCGTATGAAGCTCTGACAAGCTTATCGAGACCTGATTCTTTCAATCCAAGCTCTTCTAAGAACATTTCTTTTTCATCATCATCAAGCACTGCGATTTCCTCTTCAACTTTCGCAGAAATAACGATGACTTCAGAACCTTCTTCTTCAGCATATTTTTTAATTGCTGCAAGATGCTCGTTGTCTTCTAAAGAAGCCAGATCATCTTCCGAAACGTTCGCTACATACAGTGTCGGTTTTTGAGTCAGCAGGTGGAAGTGTTTCACTGATTTAAGTTCTTCTGTTGAGAAATCAAGTGCACGAACCGGTTTTCCTTCTTCCAGTCCTTCTTTGATTTTCGTCAGAATTTTCGCTTCAGCCATTGCATCCTTATCTTTCTGTTTCGCCATTTTTTCCACTTTCGGCAAACGCTTGTCGACACTTTCAAGGTCGGCAAGAATAAGTTCCATGTTGATAACTTCAATATCATCAAGCGGATTTACTTTCCCTGATACGTGAGTCACGTTCTCATCATCAAACGCGCGGACAACCTGACAGATTGCATCTACTTCGCGGATGTTGGCAAGGAACTTGTTCCCGAGACCTTCACCTTTTGAAGCACCTTTGACGATTCCGGCAATATCCGTAAATTCGAATGCTGTCGGCACAGTTTTCTTAGGCTCGACAATTTGAGTTAAAACGTTCAGACGCTCGTCCGGCACCTCGACGATTCCTACGTTCGGGTCGATTGTTGCGAACGGGTAGTTGGCAGCGAGTGCACCTGCTTTTGTTATTGCGTTAAAAAGTGTTGATTTACCAACGTTTGGCAATCCGACAATTCCTGCAGTTAAAGACATAATAGTTGCTCCTTTAGTTATATAATTACTTTTTTAAGTCGTTTATCAAAGTCGCGTCGCGGCATCATAATCGTCCGGTCGCAATTCGTACATCTGATTTTTATATCCGCACCCATCCGGACAATCTGAAACTGATTCGTTCCGCAGGGATGCGCTTTTTTCATTTCTACAAGGTTATTTAAATCGTATTTTTTCTCCATAATTACTTACTCCTCGGCATCATTTTGATCGAAATCGTTAATGTCCATAGTAGGTACAGATACAAATACTCCATGTGATTCAAGATACTGCTTCAAACGCTTCCGCGTGCGGCGTGTCGCACCGAAATGTTCCATCGGCTGGGTAGTCAGCATAATGCGGATGGTCGCCTCACCCTGCTGGATATCCTGTACACCCAATATTGCAGGCTGCTCGACAAGCACCGCTTCGTCACGCCAGTGATTTTCGAAATAATGGTCGATTGTCTCCTCCACCTTATCCAGATCTTCCTGAATAGAGAATTTCATATCGAGAAAAGATACGGAATTATAACGGGAGAAGTTGATCACTTCGTTAATTGTGCCGTTTGGAATCATATATAATTCGCCTTCATAACCCTGAATACGTGAAGAACGCAATCCTAATGATAACACTTCACCTTCGGCAACAGTAGTACCTGACGTATTTACCCTGACAAAATCACCTTTATCAAACTGGTTTTCCAGAATGATAAAGAATCCGGTAATCATGTCTTTCACTAAGCTCTGTGCACCAAAACCGATTGCCAGACCGACAACTCCGGCACCGGCGAGCAGCGTGGCTACGGGAATACTGAACAATTCAAGTACTGCGACGACAACGAAGAACCAGATGAATATTGTCGCACTGTTCTGCAGCACATTAATCAGTGTATTATTGCGTTTGTCAGAACCTTTCAGTCGGGATTTCGATTTATATTTGAAGAAATTCTCAATCAGGCGGTTCGCAATTTTAGTTAAAACGTACCCTGCAAGTAAAAGAATTACTGCGATCAGGACATTTCTCCCGATGATAATCCATAAATCCGGATCCTTTACCCTGTCCACAAGTTCCTGTATAAATCCGATTGGATCTTCACTGTCTGCTGTATTAAGCAAAGTTAAAAACTGCATATAATAAATCCTCTTTCTTTATTTTTTCTGAAGCATCGCGAGAATTCTCTTAAATTCTTCTTCCGATGTAAACTCCAGCTGTATCATTCCTTTATTCTTTACTTTTTTTATTTCCACATTTGTGCCGTAATGCTCTTTCAGCTTATTTTCATAACTCTGTAAAAACTTCAGCTTCTTTGCTGTTTTCTTTATCTTTTTCTTCTTGTCGAAAGTTTTTACGTAAGCTTCAAGCGCACGCACGCTCATATTCTGCGCGATTGTTTCTTCAGCCACCTGTTCCATTAACAGCGGGTCTTTTAACGACAGCAGTGTTCTGCCATGTGCACTGCTCAGTTTCTGGTCGTTCATTGCCCGTTTTACCGCTGACGGCAAATTTAACAGTCTGAGCATATTGGCGATGTATGATCTCGATTTCCCGAGACGCTGTGACAGCTCGTCCTGTGTCAGGTCCGCTTTTGTCATCAGTTCTTTATAGCTTTCCGCTTCTTCAAGTGCACTTAAATCTTCACGCTGCAGGTTTTCAATAATTGCAAGTTCCATCATTTCCTTATCGGACATGCCGGTAATAATCGCAGGTATTTTTTCAAGGCCCGCTCTTTTACTTGCCCTTAGCCGCCGTTCACCGGCAACCAGTGTATAGCCTTTCACAGACTTCCTGACTGTGACCGGCTGCATCACACCGTGAATCAGAATGCTGTTCTTTAAGTCTTCCAGCTTTTCCTCATCAAAAGTCTGTCTCGGCTGATATGGATTTTTGCGGATTTCCTTAATAGGCAGCTCTATAATTTCCACCGTTATCTCACCGACTTTGCATAGTTAAAATACAGTTTAATTATAACAGTATCAATACCGTTTGTAAGTCAAAAAAGAACTCACACTGTCAGGTGTGAGCACTATTTGTATATACGTATCGTGACTTCATGCAGCTCGTCGGTTTCCGATGTCTCAATGTTCACATCAATACCTCTGTCCTGCAGTTTTTTAATATCGCGTTCAAAGTCATTCAGCATGAACGCAACATCATCATTAAAGTTAATCTGCTCGATGCGGACCTTCTGACGGTTCTTCACAGCGAGTTCCGTTTCCTTAACCGTCAGGTTATCCTTAACGATATTTTTTAACACGTCGCATTGGGTATCGTTATCCAGAATAAGCAGTGCCCGCGCGTGTCTTTCTGTAATATCATCTTTTTCGAGCGCCGTTATAACGTCGTTAGACAGCTTTAACAGGCGTAATTTATTGGCGATAAACGACTGGCTTTTGCCGATGCTTTCAGCAAGATCCTTCTGCGTAATATCATCCATTGCGAGCAGCTGTTTATATGCACGTGCTTCTTCGATACTCGATAAATTCTCACGCTGAATATTTTCAATCAGCGCAATCGCTGCCGATTCCTGATCTGTTAAATATTTAACGATAGCCTGAGTATCTTCGTAGCCGAGGTGTTTCAGTGCTCTGAATCTGCGCTCGCCTGCAATGATTTCATACATGCCCTCTTCAATCGGACGCAGTGTAATCGGCTGCAGCAGCCCGTGCGCTTTGATGGAATGTGCGAGTTCCTCAATGCGCTGATGATTAAATACAGTACGCGGCTGGTACTGGTTCGGTACGATGTGCTCTATCTGCACAGTAACGAGGGAATCATCATCAGAACGCGTTTCGCTTTTATCTATGAGATTAAATAATTTTGAAAATGGCTTTTTCACACATTCCACCACCCTTTTATTTTAATGGGGATTTATTCGGCGTACCCGGTTTGCGGGGATACTTCTTAGGTGTTTTACGTTTTTTGTCGATAATCATAATATAACGGTCGCTTTCTTCCTGCGGCAGTGACAGCTGGTGAACTTCTTTCAGTTCCCCGCCGAGCACCTCGAGCGCGAATTCACTCTCTTCGAGTTCCTCCTGCGCCTTTTTGCCTTTCATAACGATAAACTGTCCGCCTGTACGTACGAGCGGCAGGCACAGTTCGGATAAGACATTCAGCTGTGCAACAGCACGTGCTGTCACTACATCAAACATATGTCTCGCATCCGCTTTATGATTGCCGAAAGTTTCCGCTCTGTCATGCACCAGATGCATTTTATCCAGTTCAAGCTCAGCAGTGAGCTCATTCAGAAAGTTAATGCGTTTGTTTAAAGAATCAACGATTGTAATTTTTAAATCCGGACGGATAATCTTCATCGGGATGCTCGGGAATCCGGCACCTGCACCGACGTCGCAAAGGCTCGCACCTTCATCGATATCTGCATAAAATAACGGTGTAATCGAATCGTAGAAATGCTTTAAATACACTTCTTCTATTTCAGTTACAGCAGTCAGATTAATCTTTTCGTTCCACTCAACAAGCATCTCGTAATAGGTTTTGAACTGGCCGAGCTGTGTGTCAGTCAGTTCAATTCCCTGTTCTTTTAAAGCATTTATGAATTCCTGTTCGTTCATGATTCTACCCTTTTCACATTACCCTGTTCGATATAGACAAGCAGAATGGAAGTGTCTGCAGGATTTACTCCTGAAATACGTGACGCCTGTGCGATGTTAAGCGGCTTAACTTCTTTCAGTTTCATGCGCGCTTCTGTCGCGAGCGAGTGTATTGCATCGTAATCGATGTTTTCAGGAATTTTTTTATCTTCCATACGCTTCATCTTGTCGACCTGCTGTAATGATTTTTTAATATAACCATCGTATTTAATCTGTACTTCAACCTGCTCGTACTCTTCCTGGTTCAGAGTGATTTCTTCTTCCAGAATTTCCATAATCGACTGGTAGTCCATTTCCGGGCGGCGTAATAAGTCCGCTGCAAGAATACCGTCTTTCAGAGCTGTACCGCCGCGCTCGGCAACGATGTTCTGCGTGTGCTCATTCGGTTTAATGCGCACTTTCTGCAGACGCTCAAGTTCAGCATCGATATTTTCTTTTTTCTTATGGTAGCGTGCCAGACGTTCGTCGCTGATCAGACCGTGTTCGTGACCGATTTCAGTCAGACGGATATCCGCGTTATCGTGGCGGAGCAGCAGTCTGTGTTCGGCACGTGACGTTAACAGACGGTACGGTTCATTTGTACCTTTCGTAACAAGATCATCAATCAGTACGCCGATATATGCATCTGTACGGCTTAGAATTAATTCTTCTTTGCCAAGCAGGTTGTTCGCAGCGTTAATACCTGCAATCAGCCCCTGACCGGCAGCTTCTTCGTAACCGCTCGTCCCGTTAATCTGGCCGGCAGTATAAAGGTTTTTAATTTTCTTCGTTTCAAGTGTCGGCCACAGCTGTGTCGGTACCAGTGCATCGTACTCTATTGCGTAGCCTGCGCGCATCATACGTGCATTTTCAAGTCCCGGTATGCTCGTTACCATATCGCGCTGAACGCTTTCCGGCATACTCGTCGATAAGCCCTGCACGTAAACTTCCTTCGTATTGCGGCCTTCCGGCTCAAGGAAGATCTGATGACGCGGTTTATCGTTGAAACGGACGATCTTGTCTTCGATTGAAGGACAGTATCTCGGACCCGTTCCCTGAACAACACCTGAGTACATTGCTGACAGGTGCAGATTCGCTGTAATAATTTCGTGTGTTTCTGATGATGTGTATGTTAACCAGCAGGGCAGCTGATCCATGATGAATTCTGTCGTATCAAAACTGAATGCACGCGGCACATCGTCTCCCGGCTGAATTTCAGTTTTGCTGTAGTCGATGGAATCTGCATTTACACGCGGCGGTGTACCCGTTTTAAAACGGATAATTTCAAAGCCGAGCTCTTTCAGCTGATCTGCAAGTGCAAGTGACGGAATCTGGTGATTCGGTCCGCTCGAATATTTTAAATCGCCTAAAATAATTTCACCGCGCAGGAATGTGCCTGTCGTAATAATAACTGCATCAGCATCATAAACTGTGCCGACATTCGTTTTAACACCGCGCACGACATCATCTTCTATAATGAGTTCGTCAACGAGCCCCTGTAAAATGTCGAGGTTCGGTTCCTGTTCAAGCAGTGATTTCATTTCCTGCTGATAAAGGACTTTATCGGCCTGTGCACGGAGTGCACGCACTGCAGGTCCTTTACCTGTATTAAGCATCCGCATCTGGATGTGTGTTTTGTCTATAACTTTCGCCATCTGTCCGCCGAGCGCATCCACTTCACGCACAACGATTCCTTTTGCCGGTCCGCCGACAGAAGGGTTACATGGCATAAATGCAATGTTATCCAGATTAATCGTCAGCATCAGTGTTTTTAGTCCTTTGCGGCTTGCTGCAAGTCCCGCTTCAACACCTGCGTGACCTGCTCCGATAACTATCACATCATATTTAATATTGCCGGTCATTATTTAACCTCCTGTATTTATTACTTCCCTAGACAGAATTGACTAAAGAGTTTATCTATTAATTGTTCCGATACGTCTTCTCCGATAACTTCACCGAGCAGTTCCCACGTCTTAATGAGATCGATTTGAATAATATCAACCGGCACGTCTATTTCCGCCGAAGATATTGCATCTTCAATCGATACTTTTGCCTGTTCTAGAAGATTAATGTGACGGTTGTTCGATACGTATGTCGAGTCCGTCGATGACAGGCTGCCGTCAAAGAACATTTTCTGGATTTCATTTTCCAGATCGTCGACACCCTCACCTTTAATAATGGATGTTTTAATTAATGGAATTTTAAAGTGTTCTTCCAGATAATTAATATCCAGTTTGTTTTCAAGATCGAGTTTATTCACGATACCGATAACTTTTTTATCATCCACCGTTTCCAGAAGCTCGAGATCTTCCGGTGTCAGCTCATCGTTGTTGTTCATGACGTATAAAATCAGTTCTGCGCCTTTCAGTGCTTCACGGGAACGTTCCACACCGATTTTCTCTACGATGTCATCCGTTTCGCGGATACCTGCCGTATCGACAAGCTTCAGCGGAATGCCGTTGACGTTAACGTATTCCTCGAGAATATCGCGCGTTGTTCCGGCAACATCCGTTACAATCGCTTTGTTATCCTGGATTAAATAGTTTAACAGCGAACTCTTGCCGACGTTCGGTTTACCGACGATTACCGTACTTAAACCTTCGCGTAAAATACGGCCTTCCGAGCTCGATTTCAGGAGCTTGTCGATGTTGGTGCTGACTATTCTCGCCTCGTCCAGCAGGAACGACGTCGTCGCTTCTTCAACGTCATCGTATTCCGGATAGTCGATGTTCACTTCAACCTGCGCAAGAATGTTTAAAATGCTCTGGCGCAAATCTTCGATATACGTTTTTAAACGTCCCTGAACTTGCTGGTTCGCCACTTTCGATGCTTCGTTCGTCTTCGCACGGATAAAATCCATAACCGCTTCCGCCTGTGACAGGTCCACTCGTCCGTTCAGAAATGCACGTTTTGTAAATTCACCCGGCTCCGCCATTCTGGCACCGTTATTTAATGTCAGCTGCAGCACGCGGTTTACAGTATGAATACCGCCGTGGCAATTAATTTCCACGATGTCTTCTCTCGTGTATGTCTTCGGTGCACGCATTAAGGCCACCATAACTTCCTCAACCGTTTCACCGGTTTTCGGATCGACAATATGTCCGTAATTAATCGTATGTGAATCTGTGTCAGTTAATTTTTTCGCACCTTTATACAGACGGTCTGCAATTTCAATCGCATCTTCACCTGATAAACGAACGATAGCAATCGCCCCTTCACCAACCGGTGTGGAGATGCTTGAGATCGTTTCAAATTGCATGTTCAAAACTCCTTTTATTTCTTAATAATTACGAGGTAGCGGTTAGGTTCCCGTCCTTCTGAATACGTTTCTACATTTTTAATTCTGCTCAAAACGTGGTGCATGATTTTACGTTCAAATGAAGGCATCGGCTCCATCTTAACCGGCTCGTTCGTACGCATCGCTTTTTTTGACATATTAATCGCGAGGCTTTCCAGCGTTTCCCGGCGTTTTTCACGGTAATTCTCAACATCGAGAAATACTGTACCGTAGCTCTTATATATAGTATTAAAGTAATTTTGTGCGAGTTCCTGCAGCGCGTTTAAAGTCTGGCCGCGCTTGCCGATAATTTTAGCTGCGAGCTGTGCATGAAATTCAATCGTCACCGTCGTATCTTTAATGCTCACTTCTGTGTCGTTTGGAATGTTCATTTCCTGCACAACACGGGAAATGTAATCCGCTGTGTCAGCTGCCGCGCTGTTGATCGGCGATTCATATACTGTATGAGCGTCATCCGTATCATCCGGGACTTCTGCCTGAACAGGTTTTTCAGCCGGCGGTTCCGCTGCTGTCTGTCCGGGAGCTTCTGCTGCCTCCACTTTATCTGCAGGCTGTTGCACAGCTTCAGGTTCCGGCTGTACTTTAACCTGTTCAAAATCAGTTTCAGTTTTTTCAGGTTCAACCGGTGTCTCTTCGTGCTTCACTTCAGCCTGTGTGCTCCGCTGTGCAATCATTTCTTCTATAGAACCATACGTTTTCAGTTCAGGGTTGATTACAGTCAGCTGCACTTCTGCATCGCGCTTCCCAAATCCTAAAAATCCGCCGCTCCCGCCGTCGATTACTTCAATCTTAATATCGTCTTCAGTTACGCCAAGCTCGTTTAATCCTTTTGCAACTGCATCGTCTACTGTCTTTTCAGTATAAATTCTGTACATAATACTACCCCCGTATTATTTAATACATTTCGCGATCTTTAAGACATGCAATAATGATTTTTCCATCTCGTGATAGTTCATATCTTTGACGGGATTTCGTGCGATAACTACATATTCGCGCGGTTTCAGTTCTGTTTTATGGAGCTGGTAAAATGCGCGGATACGCCTCTTAATCTGGTTTCTCTTCACGGCATTGCCGAGGCGTTTGGACACACTGATGCCGAGGCGGAGATGCGGAATTTCATCGTTCTGTCTTAAATAGACAACAAACTGCCTGTTGGCATACGATTTCCCGCGTTTAAACATAAGTTTAAAATCTTTTTCTTTTTTTATTCTATATCGCTTTTTCATCATTATTACGCTCTTTCATATCTATGATTAATTATTATACTAAAAAGCACCTGTTTTATAAAACATCCGGTATTAGGCAAAAAAAAAGATCATCCTCGTCAGATGATCTAATGGTTATGCAGAAAGAACTTTTCTTCCTTTTCTTCTACGGCGTGCAAGAACTTTGCGACCGTTTTTAGTACTCATTCTCTCACGGAAACCGTGTACTTTTGCACGTTTACGTTTATTTGGTTGATAGGTACGTTTTACCATTAATGACACCTCCGTTTAAATATATATCTCTGTTTATATCTTCTCTTAGAATTGCAACTATTAAAGAATACCAAAAACAGGCTCTCTTTTCAACTTTTTATTTGATTTTCCTTCTATAAGATATCTGTAATTCCATAATAAAATGTGGATAACTTATTTGCAAGATAAAGTTATCAACAGGTTTAAAACGTAAATCCCCACAAATCCACAGCCTGTCCGTAATATTTTGTGGAAAAGTGTTAATTCTGTGCATAACTCTTAAAGCTATTGATATATATAGCAGAATTAGTTATAATTCTACCCATATCGTTGTGGATAAGTTACATCCGCACTATAGTTATCCACAGAATGTGCATAAGTTGTGCATAACTTTTCTACACTTGTGTATATCAGTTATCCACAGCCTGTTATTTGTGAATAAGAAAGGAATATTTTATGAGCAGCTTGAACAGTATTTGGGATAATGTCCTTGAAAATATCAGTGAAAATCTCGCGACCGTCAGTTTTCAGACCTGGTTCAAAGATACAAAACTGATCGATTTAAACAGTACGAATGCAATTGTTAAAGCAGATAACGAATTTCAGCAGGGATGGCTGTCGGAGAAATATTTAACATTGATTGAAGACAGTATTTACAAAGCAATCGGTGAAAAAGTTTCAGTTAAAATCGTCTTCCAGGATGAAAAGCTGACCGACACAGCACCTGAAGAGAAGAATAATTCAGCGGAAAAAATAAACACATCCGCAGATGTGCCTGTTAAACATGCATTAAATGAACAGCATACTTTCGATACGTTCGTTATCGGAAACGGCAACCGCTTCTCACACGCCGCTTCACTGGCTGTTGCCGAAGCACCGGCGAAAGCATATAATCCGCTGTTTATATACGGCGGTGTCGGGCTCGGAAAGACCCACCTGATGCACGCAATCGGCAATTATGTGCTCGAGCACCGTCCGAATGCGAAAGTCGTATATTTATCGAGTGAGAAATTTACGAATGAGTTTATCAACTCGATCCGCGACAACAAAACTGAAGAATTCCGTAACAAGTACCGCAATGTCGATGTACTTTTAATTGATGATATCCAGTTCCTTGCAGGCAAAGAGTCAACGCAGGAAGAGTTTTTCCACACGTTTAACTCGCTGCATGAAAATGATAAGCAGATTGTCATCTCGAGCGACCGGACACCGAAGGAAATACCGACGCTTGAAGACCGTCTCCGTTCGCGTTTTGAATGGGGTCTGATGACAGACGTGACACCGCCCGACCTGGAAACTAGAATTGCGATTCTGCGCAAAAAATGTGAAGAGGAAAATGTAGAAATTCCAAACGAGGCAATGATCTATATTGCAAACCATATTCACACGAACATCCGTGAACTGGAAGGCGCCCTGACGCGCGTTGCAGCATATTCCAAAATTTCCAATCAGCCGATGACGCCGGAAATCGTATCCGAAGCATTAAAAGATCTCGTAGTTACGACGAAGTCAAAACGCATGACTATCCACGATATCCAGGTCGCAGTCAGCGAATACTACGGTATTCATATCGATGAGCTCGCATCTAAAAAACGGACGAAGTCCATCGCTTTCCCGAGACACGTCGCCATGTATTTATCGCGTGAACTGACAGACAACTCGCTGCCTAAAATCGGTGAAGTTTTCGGTGGCCGTGATCATACGACAGTAATACACGCACATGAAAAAATTTCGAAGCTTGTATCGGAAGATGAGCTGTTCAGGGATGAACTGAAGGAAATCGAGAACAAGCTCAATTAATTTTAATGTGAATAGTGTGGATAAATGTTACACTGTAGTCAACACTTTGTACACATGTGGATAACTTCGTGCATATAGCCTCAGTAAGGTTTTCCACATATCCACAGGGCCTACTATTATTACTATTATTTTATATACTATATATCTAATAAATAAGGAGTACTTTGCTTATGAAAATCAGTATTAAAAGACAATACTTTATCGAACAATTAAATCATTGTTTAAAAGCTATTTCACCAAGAACTACCCTGCCTATTTTAAACGGGATAAAAATCGATGTCTCTGATGATCAGATGATACTTACGGGCAGTGACTCGGAAATATCTATTGAGATTACAATTCCTACTGAAATTGATAATGAGGAAATTCTTGAAATTAAAGAGCCAGGTTCAGTTGTCCTGACAGGCCGTTTCTTTGTAGACATTATTAAAAAACTTTCCGGTGATTTTGTAGATCTGGAAACAACAGAAAACTTCCAGACTAAAATTACCGCAGGAAAATCAGAGTTCAACTTAAGCGGTAATGATTCAAACCAGTATCCTTTATTACCTGAAGTAAATAACGCAGACAGTCTTGTACTTTCTTCAGCAGTATTAAAAACAATTATTAACCAGACGAACTTCGCAGTATCATTATCTGAAACACGACCTGTGTTAACTGGTGTTAACTGGAACTTTAACGAAGACCATATTTCATTCACAGCAACAGACTCTCATCGTCTTGCATTAAGAAGACTGCTTGATAAAACATTTAACACGGAAATTTCCAACGCGATTATTCCGGGTAAATCATTATCGGAACTGAGCAAAATTCTTTCTGACTCTGATGAAGATGTTGAAATTAACCTGTCGCAAAACCAGGTGCTGTTCACTTACGGCAACATGCGCTTTATCTCACGTTTACTTGAAGGAAACTATCCGGATACTTCCCGCCTGTTCCCTGAAAACTACGAGACAAAAGTCAGCGTAAATAATTCGGAGTTCTACCATGCGATTGACCGTGTATCACTGCTTGCACGTGAAGGCGGCAACAACGTAATCCGTATGACTGTGGAAAACAATAACGTCGAATTAACTTCGAACTCTCCGGAAGTCGGTACGGTAAATGAAGATATCAATGCTTCAGCTATCGAAGGTGAAGGCATCAAGATTTCGTTTAACTCGAAATACATGATGGAAGCACTGCGTGCGATCCAGGATGAAGAAGTTACCATTGAATTTTTCGGAACGATGAGACCGTTCACTATTACACCGAGTGAATCAAATGAAGTTGTACAGCTGATTCTACCGATCAGAACGTATTAATCACGAAGCACATATTTTGGGACCATGCCTTTTTTGAGAAAAAACAGGCCTCTGGTCTCTTTTTTTATTTACCGGTAGGTAAAAGCCTTTTAACCCGTAAAAGCCGTCAAACGCTTTATTTGGCCTTAAATAATGAAAATATATGAAAATTGTAGTATAATGAATGAGTATGTATAGGAGGTTATGTCTATGGAAACGATTCATTTGGATGGCATGATAACACTCGGTAAATTTTTAAAATATAAAAATATTATCGGCACTGGCGGAGAAGCTAAATGGTTCCTTAGTGAAAACGAAGTGTTTTTAAACGGAGAACCGGAAAACCGACGCGGTAAAAAACTGCACAATGGTGACGAATTAGTCATTACAGGTGTCGGCGAATATAAATTTAAGTATCCGGTGCAATGATACTCAACGAAATAAAACTCACGGATTTCAGGAATTATGATTCCCTGTCCCTGGCATTTCATCCTAAGCTGAATATTTTTATCGGCCACAATGCCCAGGGAAAAACAAACCTGCTTGAGGCAATTTATTTTCTGTCGCTGGCCAAAAGCCACAGAACATCAAAAGACAGGGAATTGATCCGGTTTGGCGCTGAAGATGCATATATTAACGGGACCATTACGACGGCGAACAGCACGCTGCCGCTGTCAATCGGTATTGCAAAAGGCGGGAAGCGGGCCAAGGTGAATCATCTGGAAGTCGCTAAACTGTCGCAGTACATCGGTCATTTGAATACGGTGCTCTTCGCTCCGGAAGATCTCAATATCGTCAAGGGATCACCGCAGGTCAGAAGGAAATTTATAAATATGGAATGCGGTCAGATATCGAAAGTGTATCTGAACCATTTGTCCGACTATAACAAAGTTCTCGCACAGAAAAATCAGTATTTAAAATCGCGGAACGTCGACCAGATTATGATCGAAGTACTGAATGACCAGCTCGCACATCATGCGAGCCTGATTATTTTAAAACGCGAGCAGTTTATCTCGACGATTGAGCGCCACGCATCGAGAATACATGCTGATATTTCCAATGGCAGAGAAACTTTAAACGTAGTCTATAACCCGAATATTAAATATGAGAGCGATAATCCGGAAGACTTAAAATCCGAAATATCCGCTCTGCTGGCTGAAAGTCTGGATAAGGAAATCGACCGCGGCACTTCACTGGTCGGTCCGCATCGGGATGATATCGGCTTTACGATTAATGATTTTGACGTTCAGACATACGGGTCCCAGGGGCAGCAGCGCTCCACTGCACTGTCTGTGAAGCTTGCGGAACTCGAATTAATCAAAGAGGAAGTCGGAGAATATCCGGTGCTGCTCCTCGACGACGTGCTCAGCGAACTCGATGAAGTGCGGCAGGCACATCTGCTGACTTCAATCAGAAACCGCGTGCAGACGTTCGTTACGACCACTTCAATAAGCGATATCAACCATCAGATCATGGATGATATGCAGCTCTTTGAAATAGAAAACGGCAAAATCAAAATCGATGAATAACGGAAGGTGAAAACATGGCTGAACAAAATATGGATCAATATGGTGCAAGTCAGATACAGGTACTGGAAGGTCTTGAAGCGGTAAGAAAAAGACCGGGTATGTACATCGGTTCAACATCATCACGCGGATTGCACCACCTCGTATGGGAAATTATCGATAACAGTATCGATGAGGCCCTGGCAGGTTATGCTTCTGAAATCAGTGTTACTGTCGAAGAAGACAACTGGATTAAAGTTACGGATAATGGACGCGGTATCCCTGTAGATATTCAGGAGAAAATGGGACGCCCGGCGGTAGAAGTTATTTTAACGGTACTGCACGCCGGAGGTAAATTTGACGGCGGCAGCTATAAAGTTTCAGGCGGTCTGCACGGTGTAGGTTCATCTGTAGTTAACGCACTGAGCTCAAAATTGGAAGTCTACGTGCATAAAAACGGCGATGTTCACTACCAGAGCTATACGCGCGGTGTACCTGATGCCGACTTAAAAGTCATCGATTCAACCGATAAAACAGGAACGGTAATCCGTTTTAAGGCAGATGAAGAAATCTTTACCGAAACGACGGTATACGAGCTTGAAATTCTGCAGAAACGTATTAAAGAACTTGCCTTCCTGAACAAAGGTCTTGAAATTAACCTGACGGACGAGCGCGGGGAAGAAAAAGTTGAATTTACGTACCATTACGAAGGCGGTATTAAATCTTACGTCGAGGAACTGAACAAGACGAAAGAATCGCTGCATGATGAAATTATATATATGGAAGACGGGAAAGATGAAATCGAAGTTGAAATTGCGATGCAGTATAACCTCGGCTATACATCTACTCTGTTAACTTATGCGAACAATATTTACACGCATGAAGGCGGAACGCACGAAGACGGATTTAAACGTGCACTGACAAGAGTCATTAACAGCTACGCAACAAAACAGAACCTGATTAAATCGACGGAAGAACGACTGTCCGGCGAAGATGTCAGAGAAGGTTTGACTGCGATAGTGTCAATTAAACATACGGATCCGCAGTTCGAAGGACAGACGAAGACGAAACTCGGTAACTCCGAAGCCCGTACGATTACCGACCAGCTGTTTTCTGCAGGCTTTGAAAGATTCCTGATGGAAAACCCGCAGACAGCACAGGTTATTGTGGATAAAGGGATTACTGCCCAGCACGCCCGTGTCGCGGCGAAAAAAGCGCGCGAAATGACAAGACGCAAGTCTGCACTTGAAGTATCGAGCCTGCCAGGTAAACTTGCAGACTGCTCGAGCAAGGATCCTGCGAAAAGTGAGCTCTTTATCGTAGAGGGTGACTCTGCCGGCGGTTCGGCAAAATCAGGACGCAACTCTAAAATTCAGGCGATTTTACCGCTCAGAGGTAAAATTTTAAACGTTGAGAAAGCCCGTCTCGACAGAATTTTAGGCAACAATGAAATCCGCTCGATGGTCACGGCGCTCGGCAGCGGTATCGGCGATGAGTTTGATATTGCGAAAGCCCGCTATCACAAAATTGTAATTATGACCGATGCGGATGTCGACGGTGCGCACATCAGAACGCTCCTGCTGACATTCTTCTACCGTTTCATGAGACCGTTAATCGAGCAGGGCTATGTGTATATCGCACAGCCGCCGCTTTATAAACTGGAACAGGGCAAGAAAAAACATTACGTATACGATGATGAGGCGCTGGATGTTCTGCGCAGCACATTGCCGGAAACACCTAAAGTTTCAATGTCGAGATATAAAGGTCTCGGTGAGATGAACGCCGATCAGCTGTGGGAAACAACGATGGACCCGGAGCAGAGAAACCTGCTGCAGGTTCAGCTGGATGACGCAATTGAAGCGGATCAGATCTTTGAAATGCTGATGGGCGATGTTGTTGAGCACAGACGTAACTTTATCGAAGAAAATGCGAGATACGTTGAGAATCTCGACGTCTAATAAAGGAGATATAATTTATGGCGGACCATGATGAACAGTTTCAGCAAATAAATATTACGAAAACGATGCGCAGCTCGTTTTTAAGCTATGCCATGAGTGTTATCGTATCTCGTGCACTGCCCGATGTCAGAGACGGCATGAAACCGGTGCACCGCAGAATTTTATACGGTATGCACGACAACGGTATGACGTCTGACAAACCGTTTAAAAAATCAGCACGTATCGTCGGGGATGTTATGGGTAAATACCACCCGCACGGTGACTCCTCAATTTACGATGCAATGGTGCGTATGGCTCAGGACTTCAGTTACCGCTACCCTCTCGTACACGGTCAGGGGAACTTCGGTTCCATGGACGGCGACGGTGCAGCAGCGATGCGTTACACTGAAGCGAAAATGAGTAAAATTTCGATGGAATTAATGCGTGACATAAACAAGGACACTGTGGACTTCCAGCCGAACTACGATGAAAACGAACGCGAACCGTCTGTACTGCCGGCGCGCTTCCCGAACCTGCTCGTCAACGGAACAAGCGGTATCGCAGTCGGTATGGCAACAAACATTCCGCCGCATAACCTGACTGAAGTAATTAATGCAGTACTGGAACTGGCGGAAAATCCGAACGTCACGACGATGGACCTGATGGAACACGTTACGGGACCGGACTTCCCGACTGCCGGTTTAATTATCGGCAAGAGCGGCATTAAACGCGCGTATGAAACAGGACACGGCTCTGTTATTATGCGTGCACGCTGTGAAGTGGAAATGATGAAAAACGGTAAAGAACGTATCGTTATTTCGGAAATCCCGTATCAGGTGAACAAAGCCCGTCTCGTTGAGAAAATCGCAGAACTCGTGCGCGATAAGAAAATCGAAGGTATTACGGACCTTCGTGATGAAACGTCGCTTAAAGAAGGCGTACGCATCATTATCGAAATCCGCAAAGATAAAAATGCGAATGTTATTTTAAACAACTTATACAAACAGACGCCGCTGCAGACATCATTTGGTGTGAACATGCTGGCGCTTGTTAACGGTGAACCGAAAGTGCTCAGCCTGAAAGAAGTACTTTATCATTACCTTGAGCATCAGAAAGTTGTCGTTACGCGCCGTACGAAGTACGAATTAAAACGTGCACAGGACCGCGCGCACATTCTTGAAGGATTGCTGATTGCACTCGATCACATCGATGAAATCATCAAAACGATCCGTGCATCAGATACGGATGAAGAAGCGAAAAACAGCCTGATGAGTCAATTTAACTTATCGGAACGCCAGTCTCAGGCTATCCTCGATATGAGATTACGCCGTTTAACAGGTCTGGAACGCGGTAAGATTCAAAACGAATACGATGAAATTCTTAAAAACATCGAATATCTGAAGAGCATTCTTAACGACGAAGAGAAACTTCTCGAAGTTATTAAAGAAGAGCTGATCGACATCCGTGAACGTTACGGCGATGAGCGCCGCACGGAAATCACGCTCGGCAGCATTCACGATATTGAAGATGAAGACTTAATTCCAAGAGAACAGATTGTTGTGACACTGAGCCATAACAACTACATCAAACGCCTGCCGGCATCGACATACCGTGCACAGCACCGCGGCGGACGCGGTATTCAGGGTATGAATACAATCGACGATGACTTTGTCAGCCAGATTGTAACGATGAGCACGCATGATTACATTCTGTTCTTTACGAACACGGGACGTGTTTATCGTCTGAAAGGGTATGAAATTCCTGAACTGTCCCGACAGTCGAAAGGACTGCCGATCGTTAACCTGATTGAAATCGGAAAAGATGAGAAAATCAGTACGATGATCAGCGTGAAGGACAAAGACGAAACCGAAGGCTATCACCTGTTATTTGCAACGAAGAACGGACTGGCGAAACGCACGCCGCTCGACGACTTTAAGCAGATCAACAAAAACGGTAAAATTGCCATTAGCTTCAGAGGCGAAGATGAACTCCTCGGTGTGCGCCTGACGGACGGCTCGAAAGAAGTCATCCTTGGAACACGCGAAGGCTCACTCGTGCGCTTTGAAGAAGAACAGGTCAGAAGCATGGGCCGTACAGCAGCCGGTGTTAAAGGGATTAACCTCCGCGGCGACGACCAGGTTGTCGGCGTAGACGTTCTCGATCCCGGTCAGCACGTCCTTGTCGTTACCGATAAAGGATACGGCAAGCTGACACACGAAAAAGAATACCGTTCGATTAACCGGGGCGGCTTCGGTGTGAAGACAGCGAACCTGACTGATAAGAACGGTAAACTTGTGTACATCGCTTCAGTAGACCGTGATGAAGACATGATGATCGTAACGGATAAAGGTGTAATTATCCGCCTGACAATCGATACAATTTCAATTACGAGCCGTAACACGCAGGGTGTCAGACTCATTCGCCTGGACGAAGAGCAGGACGTTGCGACAGTTGCAGTCGTGAAAAATGAAATTGCCGAAGAAGAACTGATAGACGACGGTTCCGAACAGGCAGAAGAAACACTGGAATCGGAAGACAACCTGACAGTTGAAGCCGATGAAGTCGAAGAAGACCTCGATCCGGAACAGGAATAATTATTTATATAAAAAGCACCGGACAGACTCGCTAGTGAGACTGTCCGGTGCTTTTTGTTGTGTGCCTGGTTGTCATTTTCTGGGCGTTGTGTGTTTTCTCCGCAATGAGCGGTCGTCATTCTCGAGCAAAGTCATTTCCTCCGCAATGAACGGTTGTCATTCCCGAGCAAAGTCGTTTTCTCCGCAATGAACGGTTGTCATTCCCGGGCAAAGTCATTTCCTCCGCAATGAACGGTTGTCATTCCCGAGTAACGCGCCTTTCCACCGCAATGAGCGGTGCTCATCCCCGAGCAAAGTCGTTTTCTCCGCAATGAGCGGTCGTCATTCCCGGGCAAAGTCATTTCCTCCGCAATGAACGGTTGTCATTCCCGAGCAAAGTCGTTTTCTCCGCAATGAGCGGTGCTCATCCCCGAGCAAAGTCGTTTTCTCCGCAATGAGCGGTCGTCATTCCCGGGCAACGCGCCTTTCCACCGCAATGAGCGGTCGTCATTCCCGAGCAAAGCCGTTTTCTCCGCAATGAACGGTTGTCATTCCCGGGCAAAGTCATTTTCTCCGCAATGAGCGGTCGTCATTCCCGGGCAAAGTCATTTTCTCCGCAATGAACGCTGCTCATTCCCGAGTAAAGTCATTTTCTCCGCAATGAGCGGTGCTCATTCCCGGGCAAAGTCATTTTCTCCGCAATGAACGGTTGTCATTCCCGAGTAACGTGCCTTTCCACCGCAATGAGCGCTTTCCACCCCGCCCCTACTTCCTGTATTCCAGTATGTCACCGGGCTGGCAGTCCAGCGCTTCGCATATTTTCTCAAGTGTCGAGAAGCGGACTGCCTTTGCTTTATTGTTTTTTAAGACGGACAGATTCGCCATCGTCACGCCGACTTCATTGGCGAGTTCTGTCATGCTCATTTTTCGTTTTGCGAGCATTACATCAAGGTTCACTATTATTTTCGTCATATTGTCAGCTCATTTTCCTGTTTGATTGATACGGCTTTCGACAGTGTTTCTTTCATCACGACAACGAAAACGTGTATCGCAAATGGTATGAAGACAACGCCTGCACCGAATAATACGAGTCCGCGTGCATCGTCCAGCTGCCCCGCCGCAAAGAAGAACGGCATCAGACCGATTGTCACAACAGCGATACTGAGTGTCAGTTTCTGAATACGGCTCATGATTCTGAGTGTTTTATCAGAAAAAATCTCATTCCGGTCTATGAGTGTCAGAAGCTTATTTAAAGCATACACGATAAACAGCCCTAAAATCATATCGATCCATATGACCCCGACCGCAATATATATAACTGTAAGGATTTCACCTTCAGATGTGAACAGCTGCAAGCCCATTAAAAATCCAAAGAGTATCATTACGGCTGCTGTAATCAGCAGAGTGATTCTCAGCACCAGTGTTTTTTTAAACATAATTTTTCCCGCTTTCAACTTTTATAAATTTAATTTACCACCCGATACACCCATAAACAATAAATATATATCGTTTATCGATAAAAAATAAAATCATCGCGTCTTGTGTTAATTTTATGAAAGCGCTATAATGAAGTCAGTTATTAGTGATTAGGCAGGTATATTATGACTCAAAGTACACATCGTGAATTTGGTAAATTCACCACACTCGTTGCACTGACTGATGAAAAAACAGCACTCGATTTACTTCCCCACTTTAAGTCTTTTAAAGTGATGACGGGAAAGGTCGGATCGATGGATCTGAGCAAAGTCATCTCTTCGGTTGAAACTGCTGCAAAACGCGGTGGACTCATCGATGGAAACATTTATCGTGAAACTCATTCTTTATACCACGCAATACTGGAAGCACTTCAGGGTGTAACCCGCGGCGACTTAAGTGTCGGCGAAATTATGCGTACTGTCGGATTAAGATTTGCGATTGTCAGAGGGAATCCATACGACAGCGGTGATGAAGGCGAATGGCTGGCTGTTTGCTTCTACGGAACAATCGGTGCGCCGATCAGAGGGAAAGAGCACGAGGCTTTGGGACTCGGTATTAATCATATTTAAAACTTTATAAAAATTGTCATAGACATTAGCTGATAGGGACATAAAAATCTAAGGGATTTTTGTGTCTTTTTTTGTACGTAAATTTAGGAGGGATACCATGTCAGTTTTACAATTAGACGGTAATAATTTAACGATTGAACAGGTGAGAGATTTCCTGGGAAATTCCGAAAGTACGGTGGAAATAACGACAGATGCGTATAAGCGCGTCGATGCTTCCCGCAGAATTGTGGAAAATATTATTAACGAAGGCAGAACGATTTACGGTATTACGACAGGATTCGGATTGTTCTGTGATGTACTGATTTCAAAAGAGAAAGTTGAAGACCTGCAGACGAATCTTATCCGTTCGCATACTTGCGGTGTCGGCAAGCCGTTCGACGAGCCGGTGGCACTCCTCATGATGGTCTTCCGTTTAAACACGATGCTGAAAGGCCATTCGGGTGTGACGAGAGAACTTGTGGAACAGCTGAAGCTGTACATTAACAAACGCATTATTCCGGTAGTTCCGGAACAGGGTTCACTCGGTGCTTCGGGGGACCTTGCACCGCTGTCTCATATGGCACTGACGCTGATCGGTGAAGGCGAAGTGTTCTTTAGGGGTGAACGGAAAAATACACGCGACGTGCTGGAATCACTGGGCATTGAGCCGATTACACTGCAGGCAAAAGAAGGACTTGCGCTGATCAACGGGACACAGCCGATGACAGCACAGGGTGTTGTTAACTATATTGAAGCAGATAAACTCATGCAGGACAGTCTGTGGATTGCAGCACTGACACATCAGGCATTGAACGGTATTACAGATGCATACAATCGTCAGATTCACGAATCCCGCGGTTATCCCGAGCAGATTTATGTGGCAGAAAAAATGCTTGAGCATCTGGAAGGCTCCAAACTGACAACACGTCAGGGTGAAATCCGCGTGCAGGACGGCTATTCCATCAGATGTATTCCGCAGGTGCATGGTGCTTCACTGCAGACGCTGAAGTACGTGAAGGAAAAGCTGGAAATTGAAATGAACGCAGCAAACGATAATCCGCTGATTTTCAGCGAAGATGAAGTGTATTCGGGCGGAAACTTCCACGGTCAGCCGATTGCGATCGCGATGGACCTGTTAAAAATTGGTGTGGCTGAAGTGGCTAACATTACCGAACGCCGTATCGAGCGTCTCGTGAATCCTGCGTTAAACGGCGATCTGCCGGCATTCCTGAGCCCGGAAGAAGGTCTCCAGTCCGGTGCGATGATTTTACAGTATGCGGCAGCAAGTCTCGTCTCGGAAAATAAAACACTCGCACATCCGGCGAGTGTCGATTCAATTCCTTCATCTGCGAACCAGGAGGACCACGTCTCGATGGGTACGATAGGTGCACGTCATGCCCGCGACATTATTAACAACGCGCGCTACGTCGTTTCGACAGAGCTGTTTATCGCGATGACCGCCGCGGAAATTAAAGGCAGTGACAAGCTTTCGCCTGCTACACGCAAAAAGTTTGATGAGTTCCGCCTGATTGCAGACTTCATCGACCATGACCGTAATTTCAGCATTGAAATTAACGAACTTGCACAGGCATTAACAGAAGTTAACTAATTAAAGTAGTCCCCGACTTTTCCTTTGCCGAAGTAATCGAGCACAAGATTGATAAAAGACTCGGTTAACGGCGAGAGGAAGCGGGTTTTATCGATTGAAATATAAACGATGCGGTAAAACGGCAAATCAGAGATGCCTTTAATATCTACATCATCCGGATTGAGCGTCAGTGCATATTTTTCGGGAAGAATCGCAATGCCGAGCCCCTGTCTGATGAATTCCGATGTCAGTTCGAAACGTTCGATTTCAAAGCTGATATTGGCCTGCAGGCCGATGCGGTTAAAGGCGCGGACAATTTCAGTGCGTGTCTGATAGCCGTCATGCGAAATAATGAGCGGCATATCGGAGATGTCGTGCAGTGTAACGTCTTTTTGTCCGCTGAAGGGATTGTCTTTTTTGAATGCGACGATGAGCGATTCATCATAGAGCGGTATGGAAATAATTTTATCGTTCTCGATGAATTGATTCGTAATTGCCAGGTTCACATCGTAGTCGTTAAACGACTTTTCGATTTCGGCAATGCTGAGTGCGTGATTGATTTTAATCCGCGTTTCGTTATTCGTCTCGCGGTAGGCTTTGACGATGTCCGGGAACCATGATTTCACGCTTTCGATTAAGCTGATGGAAATATGATTGATTCCTTTCGTCTTTAAGTGCTCTGCCGCTTCGGTTACCTGACGGTGATGCATAACAAACTTATTCGCTTCGTCGTAAAAGCTTCTGCCTTCGGCAGTCAGTTTAAACGTTCTCGATGAGCGGTCGATTAAAGTAAAGCCGATTTCGTTTTCAAGTCGTTTAATCGATGCACTTAACGACGGCTGGGCGATATGTAATTCATTTGCTGCGATGGTAAACGACTGTTTGTCCACGATAGTTGCAAAATGGATCAGCTGATTAATCTGCATGTGCCGCACTCCTTTTATATATGAATGATACTTATATTTTACCATTTACAGTCGTATAGCTAAAAGCTATCGAATGATTACTTTTAAGTATTTGTTAAATATTCAGACTTTATATAAGCTTAAACCATACGTGTAGGAAGCGCTTACAAAACAAAGGGGTGAACGTATGGAAAAGGACAGGCAGGGAAATTACTTAACGAAGGAACAGATTAAAAATCAAAAAGGCACTGCAATGTGGAAGTTTTTCCTCTACAGCGGTCTCGGGATTTTAATCTTCTTCATACCTGTAACGATGTTCGGCGGGAGTTCTATTCTGCTCGACCATCTGGTAACGGCAATACAGAAAGTATTTGGAGACAATATCAAATACTACACGCTGCTGATTATTATTATCGGTGCGGTGCTGCCGTTTATTAACGGAACGTGGCGGAAAACGACTTTCGATTTATTCTTCACACTGTTTAAAATTTTAGGGGTTGCCATCGGTGCAATGGTCGTCTTTAATTTCGGGCCCGGATTCGTTCTGGCTGAAAATATCGGACCGTTTCTGTTTAACTCGCTGGCGATTAACCTGAGCCTGCTGATTCCGCTTGGGGGAGCGGCACTCGGGCTGCTCGTAGGATACGGGCTGTTAACATTACTTGGTATTTTAATGGAACCGGTAATGAGACCGGTCTTCAAAACACCGGGACGT
Organism: Jeotgalicoccus saudimassiliensis; assembly: GCF_000756715.1. Lineage (NCBI taxonomy): Bacteria > Bacillati > Bacillota > Bacilli > Caryophanales > Staphylococcaceae > Jeotgalicoccus > Jeotgalicoccus saudimassiliensis. The sequence continues at coordinate 1,594,223 of NZ_CCSE01000001.1, read as the reverse complement.
ACTGCGATCGATGCAGTGGCTTCATTTGTCGGCAGCTATTCTGTCGGTCTGCTGATTACAAACCGGATTTACAAAGAAGGTCTGTACAGCAGAAAAGAAGCGCTGATTGTGGCGACCGGATTCTCGACTGTTTCAGTCACGTTTATGGTCGTTGTTGCAAGGACGCTTGAGCTTATGGATCACTGGTTATTATATTTCTGGATTACATTGATTGTGACATTTTTAGTCACAGCAATATCCGTTCATTTACCGCCGATCAGCACTCAGAAGAAAAAGTATTACGGCGGTAAGGACAATACTGTGCACGAAGGATTTGAAGGAAACAGATTCAGCTATGCATGGTGCAAAACCAAACAGGAATCGTTTGAGTTTGAACCGCTTCTGAAGAATATTGCGGTGAACTTCTTAGATGCGATGAAGATGACCACATCGATTATTCCATCGATACTGTCAATCGGCTTTGTCGGTCTGGTTATTGCAGAATATACGGATATTATCGGTTATCTGTCGTACATGTTCTACCCGTTCCTGTTCTTCTGGCCGCTGGAAGATCCGGGTCTGATTGCGGAAGCGGCAATGATTTCAGTTGTTGAGATGTTCCTGCCGGCGCTCTTGGTCGTTGAGGCGGACATCGTGACGAAATTTATCGTCGGAGTGACAAGTGTATCGGCAATTATTTTCCTGTCGGGACTTGTACCTGCGATATTAAGTACAGATTTAAATATTAAGCTGTGGAAACTGCTCGTTGTATGGTTTATCCGCGTGGCACTGACACTGCTTATCGTTACACCTGTTGCGCTGCTGCTGTTTTAAAAGGAATTCAGTAAAGGGGTCATGTCATGGTCTCGCAAGATGAGATGCGTCGTGAAAAAGGCTTTAAGATCTGGCGTTTCTTTGTATACAGTGCAATCGGGCTGTTTCTCTTTTTCGTACCGGTTCCTGCAGCCGGCACAACATCGATAATGCTCGATCATATCGTCACTGTGATTCACAGGATTTTTGGAGAAAACATTCAGTACTATACATTGGCAGTAGTGATTGCCGGTGCACTGATTCCGTTTATCAGCAAAAGCTGGAACAAAAGTGCATTCAATATGCTGTTCACTGGTTTTAAAGTGCTCGGTGTGTTTATCGGACTGATGGTCGTGTCCGGCATAGGACCGGCATTCGTACTCGATGACAATATGGGGCCGTTTTTATACTACTCGCTCGCTGTTAACCTGAGCCTGTTAATTCCGCTCGGCGGCGCAGCGCTCGGTCTCATTCTCGGCTATGGATTTCTCGTGTTTATCGGGGTGCTGCTGGAGCCTTTGATGAGAAAGCTGTTTAAGACTCCGGGCCGTTCCGCAATGGACGCGATGGCATCGCTCGTCGGCAGCTATTCGGTGGGGCTCCTGATTACAAACAGAACATATCAGCAGGGTTTATACAGCAAAAAAGAAGGTCTGATTATTGCGACCGGATTTTCCACCGTGTCGGTGACGATTATGGTCGTTGTCGCACGCACACTGGACTTAATGGATTACTGGGTGCTGTTTTTTATCACCGTTATGCTCGTCACATTTGCCGTCACGGCGATTACAGCTTATCTGCCGCCGGTACGAAACGAAAAAGAAAGTTATTTTAACGATAAAAACCAAATTACCGAAGAAGATTACGAAGGAAACATACTGGAATACGCATGGTATAAAGCGAAACAGCAGTCTCACAGTTCGCGGCCGTTATCACGGGACATATGGATGAACTTGACGGAGGCGTTGAAGATGACCGCTTCAGTCGTACCGTCCGTACTGTCCATCGGACTCTTCGGTCTGATTATTGCGGAGTACACAGATGTAATTACGTGGGTGTCCTATATTTACTACCCGCTGCTTTATCTGTTCCCGCTTGAGAACGTACCGCTGATTGCCGAAGCGGTGACGATATCCATCGTTGAAATGTTCCTGCCTTCCCTGCTCGTTGCGGAAGCAGACATTGTCACCAGGTTTATCGTCGGCGTCTGTTCGATATCTGCGATTGTTTTTTTATCCGGGCTGGTGCCCGCGGTTTTGAGCACGAGTTTAAATCTGCAGGTATGGAAACTGCTGGCAGTGTGGTTTATCCGCACGGTGCTGTCACTGTTAATCGTAATACCGCTTGCATTAATAATATTTTAAGGGGATGACAATATGTCTAGAAAAATTACTGCTAAAACAGGTTTGGAGATCGAATGTAAAGGATGGGAACAGGAAGCGGCACTCCGCATGTTATACAACAACCTGGATCCCGAAGTTGCCGAACGTCCGGAAGATTTAGTTGTCTACGGAGGAATCGGTAAAGCCGCGCGTAACTGGGAGTCGTTTGAAGCGATTGAAAATACATTAAGAAATCTTGAAGCCGATGAGACGATGCTTGTACAGTCAGGGAAACCTGTCGCGGTGTTCAGAACGCATGAAGATGCGCCTAGAGTGCTGCTGTCGAACTCGGTGCTTGTGCCAAAATGGGCAAACTGGGAACACTTTAACGAACTCGATAAAAAAGGTCTCATGATGTACGGACAGATGACGGCCGGTTCATGGATTTACATCGGGTCACAGGGTATTGTTCAGGGGACATATGAAACATTCGCAGAGCTTGCGAACCAGAACTACGACGGTACACTCCGCGGAACGATTACACTGACTGCCGGTCTCGGAGGCATGGGCGGTGCACAGCCGTTAGCGGTAACGATGAACGAAGGGGTTGCGCTGTGTATTGACGTCGATGAAACAAGAATAGACAAACGTATCGAAACACGTTATCTGGATGTTAAAACAGATTCACTTGATGAAGCATTAAAAATTGCAGAAGAAGCACGTGACAACGGCAAACCGTTATCAATCGGGCTGATCGGCAACGCAGCTGAAGTTCACCATGAAATTTTAAACCGCGGCTTTGAGATTGATGTCGTGACGGATCAGACTTCTGCGCATGACCCGTTAAACGGTTATGTACCTGAGGGCTACTCTCTTTCAGAAGCGAAGAAACTACGTGAAGCGGATCCGGAAGAATATGTGAAACTGTCGAGTGCATCGATGGCGAAACATGTTGAAGCGATGCTTCAGTTCCAGAAAAACGGTGCGGTTGTATTCGACTACGGTAACAACATCCGTCAGGTGGCATTCGATACAGGTGTTGAAAATGCATTTGACTTCCCGGGCTTCGTACCGGCGTACATCAGACCGTTATTCTGTGAAGGTAAAGGACCATTCCGTTTTGCAGCATTAAGCGGTGACCCGAACGATATTGCAGTAGCGGACAAGAAGATGCGCGAACTCTTCCCTGATAACGAGAAGCTGATGCGCTGGCTTGACATGGCGGAAGAAAAAATTGCATTTCAGGGTCTGCCTTCACGTATCGCATGGCTTGGATACGGCGAACGCGCGAAGATGGGTCTTGCACTGAACGAACTTGTTAAGTCTGGGGAAATCTCTGCACCGGTTGTAATCGGACGCGACCACCTGGATTCAGGTTCAGTAGCAAGTCCGAACCGTGAAACAGAAAGCATGAAGGACGGCAGTGATGCAGTCGGCGACTGGGCAATTCTGAATGCGCTGGTTAACACAGCTGCAGGCGGGTCATGGATCAGCGTACACCACGGCGGCGGTGTCGGCATGGGGTACTCACTGCATGCCGGTATGGTAGTCGTAGCAGACGGCTCCGACCGTGCTGCGAAAAGACTTGAACGTGTACTGACTTCAGATCCGGGTATGGGAGTAGCAAGACACGCAGATGCAGGATATGATATCGCAATCAATACTGCAAAAGAACGCGGTGTTAATATACCAATGTTAAAGGAGAATGAATAATGAATGATGTAATGATCACAAATATAAAGTCATTAATTTTACCGAAGAAAACCGAAGGACCGTTAAAAGGCAAAGAGATGGACGAACTGAACATCGTCGACGATGCAATTGTCGTTATTAAAGACGGTAAAGTCGTTTATGCCGGTGCGAAAACGGATGAGTACGAAGCAAAAGAAACGATCGATGCTGAAGGCAGGATCGTTTCACCTGCCCTCGTTGAACCGCACACGCACATCGTTCACGGCGGGTCACGCGAACATGAGATGTCGCTTAAACGCCAGGGTGTCGACTATCTGAAGATACTGGAACAGGGCGGCGGTATTTTAAATACGGTTGAACAGACGAAAAAAGCATCATTCGATGAACTGTTAAATAAAGCATCAGTTAACATGACGCGTATGATTCAGCACGGTGTGTTAACTGTTGAAAGCAAAAGCGGCTACGGACTCGACCGCGAGAATGAATTAAAGCAGCTTAAAGTATCGAGAGCACTCGAAGAGAAATTCCCGGTGCTGATGCGCCACACGTACCTCGGGCCGCACGCTATTCCAAAAGGCCGGGATTCTGAAGAGTTCCTGCAGGAAATGACTGACCTGCTCGACGAAGCGAAAGAGTATGCGGACTTTGCGGATATCTTTACGGAAACAGGTGTATTCTCTGTTGAGCAGTCAAGAAAGTATATGGAAGCGGCACGTGACAAAGGCTTCCGCGTGAAAATTCATGCCGATGAAATCGATCCGCTCGGCGGACTGGAGCTTGCGATTGAGCAGGACGCGATCAGTGCCGACCACCTGGTTGCAGCGAGTGAAGAAGGCAAAAAGCAGCTTGCGGACTCAGACACAGTGGCAGTGCTGCTTCCGGGGACGACATTCTACCTCGGTAAAAATGAATTCGCGGATGCACGCGGTATGATTGATCAGGGCGGCGCAGTATCGCTGGCGACAGACTACAATCCGGGGAGCTGTGTAACTGACAATCTGCAGATGATTATGGCAATCGCAGCATTGAAACTTAAAATGACACCGAATGAAATATGGAACGCGGTAACAGTAAACGCAGCGCATGCTATCGACGCTGACCGCGGGACGCTTGATGCGGGCGATGCGGCAAATATCGTTGTCTGGGATGCACCGAACCACGAGTACATTCCTTACCACTACGGCGTAAACCATGCATACAAAGTTATTGCCGACGGCAAACTGATTTTTGAACGTCCGGGATTAAACTTATAAACTTGCGTTTTTAACAGCTGCGTTATAAAATAGCACCAAGTTAATATTTACTACTTTGAAAGAAGCAGTAGCGTATCCGCGCTGTCAGAGAGGTCATGGCTGGTGAAAATGATCACGTGATATGTGAATTTCTGTCTTTCGTTAAATAAAGTAGCCGGTGAAAACCGTTAAAATGTTAGAGATAGTATCAGTAAATGATGCTAATTAGGGTGGCAACGCGTAGACCACGTCCCTTTCACGGGGACGTGGTTTTTATTTTTCCCTGATTTAAGCATTGAATATAAAATTTTTGGAGGTATGCACATGTTAGATATTAAAGTACTGCGCAAAGACACTGAAATGGTAAAAGAGAAAGTATCAAAACGTGGACTGGAACCTGTGTTAATCGATGATATTTTAGAACTCGATAAAGAAAGACGTGCACTTATTGTTGAGACTGAAGAACTTAAGAGCCGCCGCAACAAAGTATCGCAGGAAATCGCTGTGAAAAAGAAAAATAAAGAAGACGCTGAAGACGTAATTAAAGAAATGCGCGACGTCGGTGAACGCATTAAAGAAATCGATGAGAGACTCAATACGATTCAAAATGACTATCACGATAAAATGAGCCGCATTCCAAACTTAATTCACGACGATGTGCCTGAAGGTAAAGACGATACTGAAAACGTGGAAATCCGCCGCACAGGTGAACCGCGTGAATTCAACTATGAACCGAAGGCACACTGGGACATTTTAGAAGACCTGCAGCTTGCAGACTTCGACCGTGCTGCCAAAGTATCGGGTGCGCGCTTTGTGTATCATACGGGAGACGGTGCCCGCCTGGAGCGCGCACTGATGAACTTCATGCTTGATGTGCACAACAAGAACGGCTACCGCGAAATGATGACACCGCAGATTGTCCGTTCTGAAGCGATGTACGCAACGGGCCAGCTGCCAAAATTCGGTGAGGACCTGTTTAAGATTGAAGACGAGGAAATGTATACAATTCCGACATCGGAAGTAACGCTGACGAACTTCCATAAAGACGAAACGCTGGCAGCTGACCAGGTGCCGGTGAAATTCACCGCACAGACAGCCTGTTTCAGAAGTGAAGCAGGTTCTGCAGGAAGAGATACACGCGGTCTGATCCGTCTGCACCAGTTCAACAAAGTTGAAATGGTCCGCATCGAGCGCCCGGAAGATTCCTGGGCGGCGCTTGAAGAAATGACGGCACACGCTGAAAACATTTTAAACCTGCTCGAGATTCCGCACCGTACAGTGCTTCTCTGCACAGGCGATATCGGATTCGGTTCATCTAAAACCTACGATGTTGAAGTATGGCTGCCAAGCTACAACGACTATAAGGAAATCAGTTCAGTATCAAATATGACAGATTTCCAGGCACGCCGCGGAAACATTAAATTTAAGCGCGACAAAGACTCAAAACCTGAATTGCTTCACACGTTAAACGGCAGCGGACTTGCTGTCGGAAGAACGATGGCGGCACTGCTTGAAAACTACCAGAACGAAGACGGCACAGTGACTGTACCTGAAGTTCTTCAGCCATATATGGGTGGTCAGACTAAGCTCGAAAGGTTATAATATAATTACCGGATGCTCCTATTCACTATCAATAGGGGCATTCATTTTTAAAAGTACTAAATGAGGAGTGTAACATTGAACAAGAAAATATCAACGGGTACACTTACGCTTACACTGCTCGCTGTTGTAGCCTATATTATGCTCACGGAAATCACCCTGATATTCGGTACTGTCGTGATGCCTTTCGCAGTATATTTACTGCTGAAAATCAGACAGCAGTCGAAACTGAACTACAGAGTATTATTCTTTAGTTTTTTAATTCCGGCGATGCTGTTTTTATCACCGCTCGCTTCGGGCAGTTTTATAATTTTATACATCATTACGAGCATCCTCGGGACAACGCTTGATAAGAAAATGTCTCAGGAAATTACACTGTTTTACACGACGTTCGGCATCGGCTTAAGTACGATGGCAACAGTTGTAGTAATGCAGATGCTTGGATTTTTAAGACCTTTATCCGACATATATTCGACTTTCAGAAGCTGGTATAAGGAGCAGCTTGAAACGGTCAGCGGCCTTACGACCGGCGTCATGGATGCCGATATAATCCTTCAGTCGCTCGACCTGTATTTCAGAAACCTGCCCGCCTTTTTAATAATCGGGAGTTTCTTCCTGGCACTCTATATTATTCTGATGGTCAGAATTCTGCCGCAGGACGGCGGAAAAATGTGGCATTACCGCAGCTTTGATAAGTGGATTATGCCGAGAATGCTGTTATATTTATATTTAATAATATTTATAGTCATGCTGTTCAGCGGAAGCTGGGAAGAAAGCACAGTGTCACTGTTCAGCAATGTATCGCTCGTACTCGAGTGGGCACTGTTTATTCACGGTCTTGCGTTCGCATATTACTTCATGCTGACGAAGAAGCTGAACAAAGTGCTGGCAGTCATCATTTTAATACCGCTTGTATTATTCAGGCCCATTACCGTCCTTATCGGACTGTTCGAAATGATCTTTAGAATTCGACTAATTATGGCATTGAGGAGGAAATAGCGATGTTTAAAGTTTTAGATAAAAAATTGATGCTCATACCGTTTATTGTACTGGCATTCCATATTTCTATACTTAGCATTGCTATCGTACTTAATCACACTGTCTTTGGCATTGTCAGCATTATTGTGAGCATTGTCATTCTGGCACTGGTATACATTTACCTGTACCGCTGGCTTGTATTGAGTGAAAACAGGATTATTGAACTGTCGAAAGACATGGCCGGTGCGAGGCAGTATGTGATTGATGATCTGCCTCTCGGCGTGATTCTTCTGAATGACGACGAAGAGATATCATGGCTGAACAAATTTATGACGGAAGAAATTCCGGAAGAATTCCACCATGAACCGATTAACCGCGTATTCCCGAATATTATGACGACACTTAAGGCGAATAATATTCAGTCGATCGATACGTCGTACAACGACAAAAACTATACGATTCATTTTTACGAGGAAAACAACGCCCTTCTTCTCGTCGATACGACAACCGAGAAGACGCTTGAAAAACGTCTTGAGGACAAAGACCCGGTTATCGGTATTCTGTTCCTCGATAACTACGATGACATGACTCAGAATATGACAGAAGCGCTGAAAAGTGATTTAAACAACAGCCTGACGAACACGATCAACGACTGGGCGCTGGAACACAATATTTACCTGCGCCGCTTTTCAAACGACCGCTTTATGATGGTCATGTCGGCGAAAAGTCTTGCTGTAATTGAAAAGACGAAGTTTGTCCTGCTCGATCAGGTGCGTGAAAACTCTGCAGAGCACGGTGCCCAGATTACGTTAAGTATGGGTATCGGTGAAGGATCGGCAGACTTTATCGAAGTCGGTGAACTTGCCCAGTCAAGTCTCGACCTTGCGCTCGGACGCGGCGGTGACCAGGTGGCTATTAAGACGATTAACGGCAGTGCGCGTTTCTACGGGGGTAAAACCGACCCGATGGAAAAACGTACACGTGTTAAAGCACGCGTAATGGCGCACGCCCTCCGCGACATTCTCCTCGAGGGTGACAACGTAATTATTATGGGGCATAAAAACCCGGATGTTGACTCGATTGGTTCTTCAATCGGTGTTGCGAAGATTGCGAGCTCGAACGGCATTGAAGCGCATATCATTCTGAATGATGAAGATATCGACGATACGCTGTCGCGCCTGATGAAAGAAGTCGAGTCGCGCGAAGAGCTTTACGAGACGTTTATCAGCAGTGAAGAAGCATGGGATAAAATGACGCCGAAGACGACGGTAGTTATCGTGGATACACACCGTCCGTCAATGGTACTGGATGAGGATATTCTGAATAAGGCAACGCGTAAAGTGGTCATCGATCACCACAGACGTGCCGATGAAATGATCTCAAATCCCCTCCTCGTCTATATGGAGCCGTATGCTTCAAGTGCAAGTGAGCTGGTAGCCGAACTGCTTGAGTATCAGAACAGACAAAACAAGTTATCGCGTATTGAATCGACGATTATGCTGACCGGTATAATCGTGGATACCCGAAACTATACGCTTCGCACGGGATCGCGTACGTTTGATGCGGCAAGTTATCTGCGTTCAAACGGTGCCGATCCGGTGCTAGCACAGACATTCTTAAAAGACGACATCGATACATTTATCGCGCGCAGTGACTTAATTAAATCTGCGGAAATCAGCGATGAAGGCATCGCAATTGTCAGAGCCGATGAAACGATGACATACCACCCTGTTACAGTGGCACAGGCAGCGGATCAGCTGCTGCAGATTGAAGGGGTGCAGGCATCGTTCGTGATGGCGTTAAGAGAAGATGAGACAATCGGCATCTCGGCGCGTTCACTCGGAAAAGTCAACGTGCAGATTATAATGGAACAGCTGAACGGCGGCGGGCATTTAACAAATGCCGCGACACGCATGGAAGGCAAGTCCATCGATGAGGCATATACCGAATTGAAAGAAGCAATCGATACTTTTATCAATAATAGGAGTGTGGAAGAATGAAAGTAATCTTTTTAAAAGACGTTAAGAATAAAGGTAAAAAAGGCGAAGTTAAAGAAGTGGCATCAGGTTATGCACAAAACTTCCTGTTCAAAAAAGGTCTTGCTGAGGAAGCGAATGCAGTAAACCTTAAAAAACTTGACGCACAGAAAGAAGAAGTGCGCCAGCAGGAAGCAGACGATCTTCAGGCAGCGAAAGATTTAAAAGCTGAACTTGAAGGCAAAGAAGTGGAAATTAAAACGAAAGCCGGCGAAGACGGCCGTCTGTTCGGTTCTGTAAGTTCGAAACAGGTTATCGAAGCGTATCAGAAACAGCACGGTCTTAAACTCGATAAGCGCAAAATGGATATGCCGGACACATTTAAGAGTCTCGGTTACCACAAAGTATCCATCAAGCTGCACAACGAAGTAGAAGCTGAGTTAAAAGTACACGTTGTTGAACAGTAATATTAATAGAAGGAGGAATCGATAATGGAAATGAATCGCCAAATGCCGCATGATAATGATGCAGAACAATCGGTACTTGGGGCAATCTTTATCGATTCCTCCATTTTTTTAAGTGTCACTGAAATTATTACGCCTGAAGATTTTTATCGTCCGGAACATCAGCAGATTTTCCGTGCGATGATGCTCCTGTCGGAAGAAAACGCGGAACTGGATGTCGTAACGATTACCGACAGGCTCCGCAGTATGGACGAACTCAACAATACGGTGAACCCGCGCTATCTGGCGGAGCTGTCGAACGTTACACCGACGAGCCGCAACTGGCAGTTTTACGCGGACATTATCGCCCGTCAGTCGCTACGCCGCAAACTCATCGGTGTGGCTGATGAAATTGCGAGCGACGGCTTCCAGAACGAAGTGGACATTAACGAGCTGCTTGCTGAAGCTGAAGCGCGTATTATGGGCGTGTCCGAAGGACGCCGCAGCGACGGTTTTAAATCGATGAAAGAAGTCGTGCACGAAGTTTACGAACAAATTGAGGCACTGGCCGGAAATGATACGGGTATTACCGGCATTCCGACCGGCTTCCGCGATCTCGATTATATGACATCGGGCTTCGGACGAAACGACTTAATTATATTAGCCGCCCGCCCTTCCATGGGTAAGACGGCATTTGCATTAAATATTGCCGGGCATGTCGGCACGTCACCGGACGGCTACACTGTAGCGGTTTTCTCACTTGAGATGGGTGCCGACCAGCTCGTCAGCAGAATGATTTCCAGTCAGGGTATGATCGATGCAACGAAGCTCCGTCAGGGCTCGCTCGACCACCAGGACTGGGATAACTTTACAACAGCAATCGGAACTCTTGCCAACTCGAAGATTTTTATCGATGACTCGGCAGGTATCCGCGTGAACGAAATCCGTGCGAAATGTCTGCGCTTAAAGCAGGAACACGGGCTAGATATGGTTATCATTGACTACCTGCAGCTGATTCAGGGCTCGGGCAGCCGTCAGGGTGAAAACCGTCAGCAGGAAGTTTCGGAAATTTCCCGTATGCTGAAAGGGCTCGCACGTGAAATGCAGTGTCCGGTAATCGCACTGAGCCAGCTGTCCCGTAGTGTTGAATCCCGTCAGGACAAACGTCCGATGATGAGTGACCTGCGTGAGTCGGGCTCAATTGAGCAGGATGCCGATATCGTGGCATTCCTGTACCGCGATGACTATTACAACCGCGGCGACGGCGAAGAGGAAGAAGAAGGCGCACAGAGCGTGCAGGATGAAATTGAGATTATTTTAGCGAAGCACCGTAACGGTCCGACAGGGACGGTTAAATTAATCTTCAATAAATCCTACAGCAGCTTTTTTGACCAGGATACACGTGATTTTGACGATAATTATATACCACCGGCTTAAAAGTCCGAATGTTTTTCGAGCACCCCTTGAAAAACGTTCGGACTTTTATTGATTTTTGAAATGTTTATTGGTAACATAGGTAACGGTAAAATTAATCAATCATTTGGGGGCAATCATATGTCTGGAACAGTAGTTGTTGGAACACAATGGGGAGACGAAGGTAAAGGTAAAATTACAGACTTCCTCTCGGAAGATGCACACGTTATTGCACGATTTTCAGGTGGAAACAACGCAGGTCATACGATTCAATTCGGCGGGGAAACATATAAATTACACCTCGTACCATCAGGTATTTTCTACGATGATAAACTTTCTTTAATCGGTAACGGAGTCGTTGTTGACCCATTATCACTGATCAAAGAGCTGGACGGACTGCTTGAACGCGGTATCAGAGTGGACAACCTACGCATTTCAAATCGTGCACAGGTTATTCTGCCGTACCACATTACGCAGGATGAGCTCGAAGAAGAAGCACGCGGCGATAACAAAATCGGCACGACGAAACGCGGAATCGGTCCATCGTACGTGGACAAAGTTCAGCGCATCGGTATCCGCATGGCTGATCTTATTGACGATAAAGTGTTCAGAGAACGTCTGGAAGAAAACCTTAAACTGAAAAATCACATGCTGAAAGCATTATACGATCACGAAAGATTTACATTCGATGAAATCTACGAGCCGTATAAAGCAGCTGCAGAACGTCTTGCACCATATGTGTGTGATACTGCGAAACTTCTGGATGATGCATTTACAGCAGGCGAAAATGTACTGTTTGAAGGCGCTCAGGGCGTTATGCTGGACGTTGACCACGGAACATACCCGTTCGTTACATCGAGCAACCCGGTAGCCGGAAACGTTACTGTCGGCTGCGGTGTCGGCCCGTCACACGTTAAAAACGTTGTAGGTGTATGTAAAGCATATACATCACGCGTTGGAGACGGCCCGTTCCCTACTGAACTGTTTGACGAAGACGGTCACCATATCCGTGAAGTCGGCCGCGAATACGGTACGACAACAGGCCGGCCGAGACGTGTCGGCTGGTTTGACTCAGTTGTAGTCCGCCACTCAAGACGCGTAAGCGGAATTACGGACCTGTCACTGAACTCAATCGATGTAATGAGCGGACTGAAAACAGTTAAAATCTGTACAGCTTATGAAATCGACGGCAAGGAAATTACAGAGTACCCGGCGACGCTGGAAGACTTAAAACGCGCGAAGCCAATCTATAAAGAAATGCCCGGCTGGTCAGAAGACATCACAGGTGTTAAAACACTCGAAGAACTTCCGGAAAACGCATATAACTACCTGCGTGAAATTGAGAAGCTGTGCGGTGTGAAAGCATCGATCTTCTCAGTCGGACCGGACAGAAACCAGACAAACCTGCTGAAGAATTTCTGGAACGGAAAATAATATTATTGCATGAGGCAATTGGAACACCGGACATTTTTGATGTCCGGTGTTTTTTTGTCGGGTCAGTGCGTTTTGTCCGCAATGAGCGGTTGTCATTCCCGAGCAAGCACGTTTTCTCCGCAATGAGCGCCCCTCATTCATGGGCAAGCGCGTTTTGTCCGCAATGAGCGCCTCTCATTCCCGGGCAAGCGCGTTTTTCTCCGCAATGAACGCTGCTCATTCCCGGATAAGCGCGTGTTTCTCCGCAATGAGCGCCCCTCATTCATGGGCAAGCGCGTTTTGTCCGCAATGAGCGCCCCTCATTCCCGGATAAGCGCGTTTCCTCCGCAATGAGCGCCTCTCATTCCCGAGCAAGCGCGTGTTTCTCCGCAATGATCACCCTACTCCCCATAATTCTGCATACCAGACAAATATTGCAAAAAAGTCTTGTATTCAAATTCACAATCATGTTATAATAAATCTTGTGCAAAACGCATATTAGTCATTATGGCCCGTTGGTCAAGCGGTTAAGACACCGCCCTTTCACGGCGGTAACACGGGTTCGAGTCCCGTACGGGTCACTTTTCTTTTCAGCATTACAATTGTATATAAACTGGTCCCGTGGTGTAGCGGTTAACATGCCTGCCTGTCACGCAGGAGATCGCGGGTTCGATTCCCGTCGGGACCGTCTGATAAAGTCTCCAGCATTTATGCTGGCAGACTTTTTTATTTGTCCAAAAAGTGATACATTTAAAGATGGATAAGTTTATGTACAAAATATGTACACGCGAAATGAGGGACATCTAAATGGCCAAGAAAATAGTTGTTGTTGATGATGAAAAACCAATTGCAGATATACTCGAGTTTAATTTAGAAAAAGAAGGTTACGAAGTTCACTGTGCCTACGACGGTAATGATGCACTGGACCTGATACTGGACATAGTGCCGGATCTTGTTCTGCTGGACATTATGCTGCCGGGCATCGACGGTATGGAAGTATGCCGTGAAGTTCGTAAGAAACACGATATGCCGATTATTATGCTTACTGCCAAAGATTCCGAAATAGATAAAGTGCTGGGTCTTGAACTTGGTGCAGATGATTATGTAACAAAACCTTTCTCAACGCGCGAATTAATCGCACGTGTGAAAGTGAATTTAAGACGCAATAATACGGTAAGTACGAAAGAAGACGAGCCGGAAGATAAAAATATATATATCAGGGATATTACTGTTATCCCCGACTCTTACGCGATTAAAAAGTTCGGTAAAGATATCGATTTGACACATCGCGAGTTTGAGCTGTTCCTGTACCTGGCTAAACACAAATCGCAGGTAATGACGCGCGAGCATCTGCTTGAAACTGTATGGGGCTATGACTACTTTGGTGATGTGCGTACAGTCGATGTTACTGTACGACGCCTGAGGGAAAAAATCGAAGATGATCCAAGTCATCCGGAGTACATCATGACACGCCGCGGCGTCGGGTATTTTATTAAAGGTGATGACTAGATGAAGCAGTTTTTAAAAAACCTGCAGTCGCTCCAGTTTAAGCTGGTCATGATATACATGCTGCTGATTATTATCGGTATGCAGATTATCGGACTTTACTTTACGAACAGTCTGGAGCGGGATTTAACGGGGAACTTTAAAAATAATATCGATTCCCAGGTCACTCTGATCGATACACGTATTCAGGAGATTTTTCAGGAAACGGGTGATGACCGTGAACAGATGAGAGCAGAGATTCAAAATCTGCTGGCTGATTACGGCAACCGTCCTGAAATAGACGAGATCCGTTATATTAACGCGGATAATATTCTCGTCGGCACGAGCAGAATTTCGAATGAATCGCTCGTCGGTTCACGCATTAATGAACCAATGTCACAGGACGCACTGGAGTCCGGTATTGCAAACGATGAAATTTTTGTTAACGTCGACAAAGACAATCAGCGAGTATGGATAATGAACCAGCCGGTCGTAGTAAATGATGAAGTGGCTGGTGTTATTTACGTTGAGTCAAATGTCGAAAGTATATACATGCAGCTTGAAGCGATTAATAATACATTTATTATCGCAACGCTGTTCTCATTAGTGATTACGAGTATACTCGGTATCTTTGTCGCGCGAACGATTACGAAGCCGATTACGGATATGAGAAACCAGGCGCTTCTGATGTCTGAAGGTGACTATACATCGCGTGTACAGATCTACAGCGATGATGAAATCGGTCAGCTGGCAGGCAGCTTCAACATTCTGTCAAAAAGAGTGCAGGAAGCCCAGGCCAATACTGAAAGTGAGAAAAAACGTCTCGATTCGGTAATTACCCACATGTCGGACGGAATCATTGCGACTGACAGAAAAGGACGTATCCGCATCGTCAACGAAATGGCGGTCGGTATGCTGAACCTCGATCTGCAGTCGGACGAACTGCACGGTAAAAACATGCTGGAACTGCTGCGTCTCGGTGAAGAGCTGAACCTTGAAGACATTATTCAGGAAGCAAACGACAGCCATTTAATCTTTATCGATACTGCAGATGAAAGAACGACGTTACGTGTGAACTTCTCCACTATCGTTACAGACACCGGATTTATCAACGGTTATATCGCTGTACTGCATGACGTTACAGAACAGGAAAGAATCGATGCGGAACGCCGTGAGTTCGTTGCGAACGTATCGCACGAGCTGCGTACTCCGCTGACGTCGATGCGGAGTTATATTGAAGCGCTGCAAGAAGGTGCATGGCAGGATGAAGAGATTGCGCCGAAGTTCTTAAGCGTTACCCGTGCAGAGACGGACCGCATGGGCCGTTTAGTTGAGGATCTGCTGCAGCTGTCACGTATGGATAACGATGCGGAAGAAATTCAAAAAGAAGTCGTGGATTTCAAGCTCTTCATTAACCGTATTATCGACCGTTTTGAAATGACGCATAAGGACGAGGTTGTGTTTACACGTCACATTCCGGACGCTCCCCTGTTCACTGATATTTCTGTGGATAAAATGGGTCAGGTGCTGGATAACGTCCTGTCGAATGCAATTAAATATCAGCACGGAGATCCGAAACGCGTTGATATTCATTTAAAACAAAACACATTGTACAATCGTATGACTATCCGTATTAAAGACTACGGGCTCGGCATACCGAATAATAAAGTTGACCGTATTTTTGACCGCTTTTACCGCGTGGATAAAGGCCGTGCACGTAAGATGGGCGGTACCGGTCTCGGACTTGCGATTTCCAAGGAAATTATCGAAGCGCATAATGGTAAAATCTGGGCGAACAGCGTAGAAAATGAAGGGACAACTATCTTTATCAACTTACCGTGTGAAGTGATAGAGGAGGATGAGTGGGATGTATAAAGAATGGTTTAAATCCATCCTGTTAATCGCTATTGTCGCTTCGAGTGCGATACTCACCTACCTCGTCTGGAGCTATGAGCCTGAGTTCTCCCAGATCGATACGACAATCGAAGGCACGACGAACATCAGTCAGGGAGAACGCGTGTCGTTCGAACAGGTGATGAGTACGTACCAGATGGTCTGGATACAGGGTGAGAACAATACGAGAGGCACGACGGATCCACGGGCATTAATCGGGATCCGTGAGCATCTCGACGGTTCAAGTGTTGTCAGTATGAACGTCTACAACAATCTGAACAGGCTGGATGTCAGGGGTGAAGAGAGTAATGATGAGGAATTCCTCTTAATCGATTATTACTCGGACGTCCCTTCGAAGTCACTGTTTATGATGCTCGGACTGTCTCACGAACCGACACTCCCGGACTTTACTTTCGACCGCATTGTGGTGGATATGAAGGAAGGAAATGTTGTCTTTAACTTAATCGATGAAAACCGTTCGAGAGTTGCAGTCGTTGAAACGAGTATTACTGCAGACTTCCTGAAAGGACACGTCGAATCGTACAGCGACATCTTTGAAGCATACACGCCGATTATTACCAATCAGCGGACATCGAACAATAAGACGGCAATTTATGGTCCGTCATCACCGGGCTCGAGCAGAACGGAGCGCTTCATGATCAGTCAGGTAAATGCTGATGTTTTGAACCGTATACTGTTTTTGAATTCGCCGGAAGAAAGCCCGTCATCAGGTGATGTGGCTATTTACGAAGATGAGAACCATATCGCAACATACAATTCGGAGACGTATCAGTACAATTATACGAATCTGAATGAATCGAGCGCATCAAGCGGTAATAATCACCAGACGATTCAGGATATATACTACTTCCTGAACTCGCATAACGGACTGTCGACCAGCAACGTACTGTTCGATTACGATGCTGGAGAAAATGCAGCAACATTCCGCTCTACTTTAAATGGACGCGTTATTTTCAGTGAAGGACTGAGCAGTGCAATTACTGTGAAGTACGGCAGAAATGCGGTTTATGAATATACGCGCCCGCTGATCCGTACGAATGCGAAAGTATCGGATGAAGAAGAAGTGGAACTGCTGGATATTGAAACAGTCCGCTACCAGATTGCGCTGCACGATAAGTTCGATCTGCAGAAAGTATCGAAGATTGTACTCGGTTATGATATGACTTATGCTGACGATCAAACGGATGTCGAATTTATCGATTACACGCCTCAATGGTACGTGAAATATGACGGTGTCTGGATGAAATTCAACGAAGGAGGACTGTCCTGATGGATTGGAGATTAGCTAAATCCCTTTTTATAGCAGCCTTCCTGCTGATGAATGCGGTGCTTGTGTATATTTTGTATAACGAATCAAACGATGAAGTCAGGGAGTTGTCGGATACGACGAATGCACTGTCGGAAACGAATATTGATACGGGTGCTCTCGACGGTTTTGAAAATGTGAAAATGAAGATTATTATCGGTGAACCCGAGGAACTTGATCACGAAGACGATATGTCCGAAGAAGAAATGGTGCTGACACTGCCGATTGAAGAGCCGGTGACTTTTGCACCGGAAGGCTTAAAGACTTACAAAGACAATTCAATTTACAGAGGCGGCGAATACCATTATGATGAAGTAATGAGTCAGCCGGATACGATAACATTTAATCAGTATTATGATGGATATCCGATATTCAGCCACGAAGCAGCACGGCTGTACTTCAGCGAAGAATCAGCAACAGTGACTCAGGGTTATGTAGAGAATATCGAGAAAAGCGACTATGCTGTGGAACAGCATGTGCGCCATCCGAAAATCATAGTGGAAGAACTTTATCTGCAGGGCAATATTACTGATAACGCAGTAATAGAAAGCGCGAAGCTCGGCTACTACATCATTTTGGAAGAAAACGACCGGGTGATGATGCGTCCGAAATGGCAGTTTGAAATTACTGATGAGGACATTGAACGTATACTGTATGTCGATGCACTGAGTCAGACAGAAGATATTATTGAAAGAGAGTGAACGGAATGAAGATGAGCGTATTAGCAAGCGGCTCAACAGGCAACAGTACATTCATTGAAACAGAAAAAGGAAGTGTACTTGTAGACGTCGGGCTGTCATGTAAGAAAACTGATGAAACGCTCAATCAAATAGGTAAATCACTCCAGGATATAAATGCGATTTTCATTACACATGAGCATGTAGACCATATTAAAGGCTTAAAAGTGATTGCCAAGAAATACGATATACCTATTTATGCCAATGAGAAGACATGGAATGCTATTGAGCGTAAAGATATCATTATCAACACGGACCAGAAATTCCACTTCAATCCGCTTGAAGAAAAAGAAATACTCGGTTTGAACGTCCAGTCATTTAACGTATCGCACGATGCGATAGATCCGCAGTTCTATACATTCACGAAAGACAGCAAGAAAATATCGCTTATAACGGATACAGGATACGTCTCAGACACGATGAAGGGTATTATCAAGGAAAGTGATGTGTTTCTGTTTGAATCGAACCACGACGTGGATATGCTCCGTATGGGAAGATATCCGTGGAATACGAAGCAGAGAATACTTTCTGACGTCGGTCACGTATCAAACGAAGATGCAGCACATGCGATGAAAGACGTTATAACGGGCAATACAAAACGTATTTATTTAGGACATTTAAGTCTGGATAATAACATTAAAGAGCTGGCACGTATGAGTGTTGAACAGATTCTGAATCAGTACGACATCGATACGCACAACGATATAATGATATGCGATACAGATAAGGCAGTTCCGACGGAAATATATCAGCTTTAATAAGAAGACCAAATTGTGGGAAAATCATCGCAATTTGGTCTATTTTTGTGGTTTTAAACAAGTTATCCACAGGTTTGGTGATAAGATGTGTATAAGTTGGATGAAACCGTTGATAAGTGTGTGGATTGTGGGAAAATACATGAATTATGCAGAAATCAGAGTGAAAAAAGGGGATAATGGTGCGGTTTATGATTAAAAAGTTATCAACAGCCTGTGGATAACTGGTGTATAACTAATAAAATTGCAGTAATTATACGAATTTGTCCACAGTTCTGTATAATTGGAAATAATACTTCAAAAGTAAGGGTGAAACAGATGAAACTGACAATGATTACAGTAGGAAAACTGAAAGAAAAATACTGGCTGGAAGCAGTTAAGGAATATAAAAAGAGAATAAGTAAATATGCAAAAATAGAGCTGATAGAAGTCGCGGATGAGAAAGAACCGAATAATGCGGGAGCGAAAGATCTGGAGCAGATCAAAGATAAAGAAGCAGAGAGAATTTTATCGAAAATAAAAGATACGCAGCATGTCGTGACTTTGGAAATACACGGCAAGCAGTATACGAGTGAAAAACTGGCGCAGGAATATCAGCGCTGGATGAATACGGGGAAAAGTGATGTCGTGTTTGTGATCGGCGGGAGTAACGGTATCGGAAATACGGTGAAAAAGCGAAGCAATCAGGAAATCAGTTTTGGCACCCTCACCTACCCGCATCAGATGATGAAAGTGATGATGCTGGAGCAGCTGTTCAGAGTGAATAAGATATTGAGGAATGAAAATTATCATAAATAGATAAAATATAACTATTTAATAATATTATCATGATATATATAAGATTTGAGCTCGGTATTCTACCGAACTCAAACCTTAGAAGTTATCTAAAACTATTTTTTAAATTCATGGTGTCAGCTTATAGATGGGCTTATCATTTATAAATTAAACATATGATTCTGTTAGCTCTAAAAATTCTTCAATATCTTTATGCACTGAATCCAGTGCTTCCTGCCAGAAGTCTGGTTTTCTCAGGTCAACATTTAAGTGCTTTTCAGCAAGGTCTTCAGTAGTCATGCTCGCAGTATCGCGAAGAAGTGCAATATAGTCATCTTCAAGTAACGTTTCGTCTTCTAAGAAACGGTTGTATATACCTAAGCTGAAAAAGTATCCAAATGTATAGGGGAAGTTATAGAATGGTACACCTGTAATATGAAAATGTAACTTTGTTGCCCAGAACATTGGATGGTATGAACGAAGTGCATCTTGATAGGCTTCTTTCTGTGCTTCTTCCATCAGTTCTTGCAGTCTGTTGCTGTCTACAGTTCCTTGTTGGCGTTCATTATATAAATTGCGTTCAAAGATATAGCGTGCATGGATATTCATCATAAAAGTCGCACTTCTAGCAATTTTTTCATCTAGTAAGTTGATTTTTTCTGCATTGGATCTTGCATTTTCAATCGTTGCGTTTGAAACGACAAGTTCTGCAAATGTAGAAGCTGTTTCTGCAACGTTCATTGCGTAACGTTGGTTAAATAGTGGTAAATCACGCAGGACATAACTATGGAATGCGTGTCCGAGTTCATGTGCGAGTGTTGACACGTTGCTTGTGCTACCGGCAAACGTCATAAAAATACGTGACTGTTTAGATTCAGGAAGATTTGAACAGTATCCACCAGGACGTTTTCCTGGACGATCTTCCGCTTCAATCCACTGCTCTTCAAAAGCTCGATGTGCCATCTCTGCCATTTTTGGACTGAATGATTTAAAGTTATCGATAATAAACGTTGCTGCTTCATTGTAAGTATACCGCTTGTTCGTATAATCACCTACGTCAACACTTGCTGTAACATCAAGCCATCCTAATTGATCAACACCAATTAGTTGCGCCTTTCGTTCAAAGTACTTTTTGAAAGGTGCTTTATTTTTTGTAATAGTATCCCACATCGTATCGAGTGTTTCTTCTTCCATACGGTTGTAGTCTAGTGGTACTTTCATATAATCTTTATAGTCGTGAAGTTCATAGTCGTTTAAACGGAATCCTGATAAATGATTTAGCGTTGTAGAGAATAAATCAGCTTTTTTCTTCCATGTTTCTTCCCAAGTTTTTAAAAGTTTTTCACGATGTTTTGGATTTTCTTCTGACTTCATCTTGTTTTCAAATTGACCAGCTGAATAATAAACGGTTTCATTATCTTCAGTTACCGGAATTTGAATAGAAGCGACGAGTTGATTGTACATATTATTCCAGCCCTGTAAGCCGTCTAGTGACAAATGATTGATGATTGTTTCTTCTTGAGTTGATAGTAAATCTTTTTCTTTTTGTCGTATTTCTTCTAACGGGAAATGCATCGGTTTAAAGAAATCTTCCTCTAACAGCTTGCTAAATTGATCTTCAGTCAGTGCACTGATCTTTTTATTTAAAATAATATTCTGTGATGAGAGGTCTTTACGTAAGTTCGCAACCGCATTTAAATTCTGCATTGCTTTTTGATCGGTAACATCTGCAGATACTAAACCATTCGCAAAACTCCCCATCTCACCAAGCGCGTTTGAAATTTTTTCATAGTTTTGTAAGATTCCTTTCAGTGACGTAAAATCATTTGAATGTTCGTCCAGCTCCCAATTATCGAGTTCGTGAGAAAAAGCTGTAATACTATCTCTTACTTCTGATAATCGTTTTTGGAAAGCTTCAGATCCACTTCCACCAGGAAATATACTCTCCATATCCCATTTTTCTTTGTAGTTCATCAATTACCTTCCTCTCTAAATTAAAACTGTATTTATTTTTATCATACAGGAAATGAATGTAGAGAAACATTAATCACGCTGATATACATTATTAGTCCGAGCATGCACCTATGCTAAACGATAAAGCAGGAACAATATTTGTAGAATTTAAACTAATAAGAAAATGCGATTTTAATTAACACAGCAAGAGTTAGGATTGTAGATGAGATGACTCTTGTTGAATACTGTAGCAAAAAGACGGGGCTAATCTAAATTAGCCCCGTCTTTTCTAAGTGTTTATTTTTCGAATACTGCATCAACAACTTTTTCTGATGATCTTCCATCATCCCAGCTGCAGAATCTTTCATAAAATTCGTTATACCGCTCTTTGTATTTCTCAGTAACTTCATCGATATTTTCAATCGCATTCATTATGTCATCATTGTTCATGAGCAATGGGCCTGGCAGTTCCGTCTCCATGTCGATGTAAAAACCGCGCAGTTGTCCCTGATATTTTTTAATGTCATAAGTAAAGAACAATATCGGACGTTTCAGGTTGGCATAATCAAAGAATACTGATGAATAGTCAGTGATGAGAATATCAGACATCAAGTACAGTTCACTGACATCACTGTATTTTGAAACATCGTATGCAAAATCTTCTAAGCCTGTTAAGTCGATGTTGGAGGCAACAAGGTAATGCATTCTGAGCAGGACGATGTACTCATCTCCAAATTGTTCTTTCATCCTGTGAAGATCGAGTTTCAGATTGAATTTGTACTTCCCAACTTTGAAATATTCATCATCGCGCCATGTAGGTGCGTATAGAATGACTTTCTTATTAGTTGGTATCTGGTTTATTCTTTTCAGTCCGTTGATGGTTTCTTTATCATTATGGTTTGTTAAAATATCATTTCTTGGATACCCGGTTGGAAGCATTGTGTTATTGAACCAAAACGCTCTTCTGAAGATTTCAGCAGAATACTGGTTAGGTGCAATCAAATAGTCCCATTTATCAGTTTCATGGTTAAAGTTTTTCTTATACCGTTCAGCATTGGTACCTGGCATATGGACATCGTCCATGTCGCCGGCAAGTCTTTTAAGCGGCGTACCATGCCAAGTCTGGAGATATGATTGTTCTTCCCTTTTGATGTATTTGTTTGGCATTCTTACATTGCTGACGATATATTTTGCTCTTGCAAGATAGTAATAATATTTGAGTGAGAATCGTTTAACAGTTTCAGGGTTTCCTGGTATCTTGTACGACTCGTTCATAACCCATACGAATTTATAGTTACTTTTGTTCTTAAGCATGTATTCATAGATATATTTAGGACTGTCAGAATAAGCTTTACCCTGGAAACTTTCAAAAAGAACAAGATTATCTTTGATATCTAAGTTATTAAATACACGTTTATAAAGTAATTCTTTTCGGCCTTTCCTGGAAGTAATACCATTTTTAATGTCTCTCAGAAAATGGTTGAAATTGCTTAGTTTCCGGAAGTTGTTTATCTTGTTTGATTTTATTGCTTTGACATCATTTTTCAGGATAAAATCTTTGTTACTCAGTCGATCCGGGTCAATTTTATTTATACTTTCCACAAGGCCGGAAAAATAATAATCGATGGTGGCATCAGCTTTAAATTCGGTCACCAAACGTTTTCTATAGAAGTTCAGGAGTTTGTCATCCAGATATTTTTGTCCTTCCTCACTCAAATCATCTGTTCTCAGCTGGTTATAGACACCAAAGAGATCAGGTGCGAGCTGTTTTAGGGAAGACTGTCTAAGAGAGGGGTTATTAATTGGGTCGTTTCCTCTTCTTCTGAAATAGATTGCTTCGTAAGAATAAGGTATTACCTCAACTTCTTCCATTAATGGAATCATGAATGTAAGATCAGAATAAGTTTTGAATTGTTCGGAAAACCTTAGATTCATGCTGTCTATGAATTTTTTTGAAATCAGGTAGTTAATTGCTGACTCTGTTCTGAGTAAGTCGTGTCTTTTGTCTGAATACATTTTTATTTCATTTGTACCAGGCAGTACGATGGCAAAGCTGGTGCTGAAATCCGTCGATTTCATTCTCCCCCGTATTATCGGAAATTCTCCGATATTATCATGCAGCAGCTGCAGTATGTTTTCGGATACATAATCGTCGCTGTCGAGGAAGTATACATAATCGCCTTTTGCTTCTTCAATACCGATATTGCGTGCAGCACCTACATAAATATCTGCGGGAGTATTAATAAATCTGTATCTGTCATCATCCAGGTATTCATCATTAACGACTCTTTTCAATGCATCTATATCCGAGTGGAGTACCAGTACTTCAAAATTTGTGTATTTCTGGTTTTTTAATGATTCTAAAGCAGTATTTATATATTTTTCATTTTTTTCTGCTGGAGTGATTACGGAAATTAGGTTATTCATGATTATTGTTCCTTTCTAATCCTTAAAGCAGTTTATCTGCGAGAGAAAACCATAGTTTCTGATAGATTTCTTTGCTAAATTTCGTTTGTATTGTTTTATCTGCTTCATTGCCCATATCTCTTGTTTTTTCAGGGTTTTTCAGCATTTGTATGATTCTTTCTGATAATGCTTCTATGTCATTTTTTTCTATGAGAAAACCATTTACACCATCTTCAATCATGTCAGATGGGCCATACCTTATATTATAACTGACGACTGGTGTTTTATTTGCCATGCTTTCCATGACCGCAAGGGAGAAACCTTCAGCGTTGGAAGTCAGGACGGATAAAGCACCGCTTTGGTATATTTTTCCTGGATTCTGAGTATATCCCTTAATCAGCACGTTATCATCGAGCTCCAATGATTCTATCATGCCTGCATATTCTTTTTCTTTATCCCCCGAGCCCCAAATTTCTAATTTAGCTTCCGGTACTTCCGCGATGACTTTTTTGAATGCCTGGATGATATGGTCTATATTTTTGATTCCTGAAAATCTTGATACGATGACAACTTTAGACATGTCTCTTTCACTTTGACTGCTGTTTTGCTTTACAGTGGTAAAAATAGATTTTAATCCTTTGATTTTAGAGACATTCGGATCATAATAGTTTGGAATCACATAAACTTTGTCTTCATGTCCATAACGGCTGACTATATCATGTTTCTGTTTTTCTGTAAGAACGATAAGTGCATCGACACTTTGTATATTTTCTATTGCAAAGCCGTTTCGTTTATTCAGTTCGGAATCAGGATTATCTGGATTTTTAAGGTGGTTGCTGTGCATACGCAGTGCTTTTGTTGTGTATGAATGTTTCAGTTTAACAAGCAGTTCGTCGGTGCTGCGTGTATCAGAAATGGCCATTACTCTTGACTTCGATTCGTTCAATACACTTTTTAACCAGTAGAGTTTATGGGGCACAGTGTTGCCAGTTGTTTCACTGATGACTTCATTATTTGAACCGAAATGGATAACCCGGCTAATTTTCCCAGTGGAAGACTCGCGCCAGAAACTAAAGATGGCCTTTCCTCTTTTGTCAAAGAACACTTGCTGCTTGAACTTGTTGTCTTCATAGCTGAAATACTGTACTCTGCTTACCTGACCGTAATAGTTATAATTCTCTCGTCTCATCCTGTAGCGGTTTTCATTGAAGTAGTCTATGAAATCGAGAGTGTTATCATCCCGAAGAGCGATATATTTTTCATATATCCCATTGTTGTATAGTCTATAAGCATTGTAGTTCTTCCTCTGGGTTATGGCATAGCTTTTTTCATAATCGGAAAGGTTTACTTTCAATTTACGGATATTAACCTTATCTTTATCAGTGTATAATGCCAGTTCCTCAAACATATTACGTATAACAACTTTTTCGCTGACCTTACCCATTTCTTTGAGCTTTTTACAGATTATCGGGAAACGTGGTTCATAGTGGAATGTCAGTATCTGGGTATCATAGCCGGCATCAGCAAAAGTACTGGCCTGCCTCAGAGATGCGTGCGTAAGCCCGCCCTTATTTACGTCTATGGAATTAAGTAGAATAATAATCCTGGGTTTCATAAAATCATCCTTATATGATTCTCATTCATTAGAGTACTATTATATTACTTTGAATCTATAACAAAAGAAAAGTTTTGCGTACATATATTTACTTAAATACAAGCTTAACGAATTGTGCAGCCTTAAATTACTATTTTAACATGTATAGACTGCATACCCTTAACTCGACCATTCTAATAAAAAGACGATACGATGAGAATTACCATAAATAGAACACATTAAATATATTCATGATGAATATGCCCTTACAAAAAATAGAACTATCCGGGAAAACCGGATAGTTCTAGCTCAAGGGAAACTTCAATTATTCTTCAATATCTTCCTTATAATCACTTTCAATTTCATCAAACTCCTGGTTCACAGAATCACGGAGTTTTTCTTTCTCTGAATCAATATCATCTCCAGCGTCTTCATAGTTCTCACTTAAGAAGTCTCTAACAATCAGGTATCTCTCTTCTGCCCATTCTCTGGCTTTAGGGTAGCGGAACTCTTGTGAACTATTCATCGATACATCATTTAAGACACCATCAATGCTATTATCTGTCTGACGGTTCGCTGTATTTGCTGCATTAACCACCCCAGTTCGATCAAGATGCTGGTCGTTACTTGCTTGAGTTATATTTTTAAGATTCTCATTTGACCAATCACGGTACTTATTAAATAAGTTTAGTTTCTCACGTTTTAATATTCTGGATAATTCATCTGGATTTGTTGCTGACAAGTACTCTCCACCATTAGCTTCTGTAATATCCACTAATGATTGCACTTCATCGTCTTGAATGTCAAAACCAATGATATTTAGAACTGTTTCGATATTCTCATCTTCTGGAAGGTCTTGGACAGCTGCCACAGGATCTCCATTACAAGTCTCCTGTCCATCGCTGACAACGTAAATTGTATGACTACCAGTAGATTCACTATTCTCAATTACCTTACCTACTTCTTCAATCGCAAGTGCTAAGGGTGTGAAACCTTCACTACCATATTGATTTAGAGCTTCATTAAATTCATTCTCTTCATATTCACCAATTGGGAAGGTCTCTTCAACTGCAGAACATGAATCACTTTCCTCATCGCTGTCTTTACTGAAGCCATAGTTAATCAGACTTACTTGAGTACCATTTGGCATATCTTCAACAAATTGATTCACTGATTCTTTTGCCGCGTCCATCTTAGTCTGTCCATCTATTTCATCAGCCATGCTGCCACTGTTATCCATTAAAATATAGACATTGTTTCTAAGCGACAACTCACCATCCTCAACCTTTAAGCCTCCGGGCTGGTCAGTTAAATCAACTAACTCAGCAGAGAAGTCTTGAAAGTACTTAATTCCTTCCAGCATGTCAGGGTGACCACCTAACATTTCCAGTAATTTCTCATAGACCATCTCATCTGTGACATCACCATTATTATCTTCAATGAATGATGTTAGCTCATCTTCAATTTCCTGCCTTGAGGCGTTTATCATTGTTCCTTGTTCTTCCTCAAGAACAGATTCTAAAGAAATCTCTATCTCAATATCTTCTGATTCATTTAATGCTGTCTCTTCTTCTGTCGTTTCATTTTCTTCAGAGTTAGTATTTGATTCATCCGGATCTTCATCTGAAGTAGCCTCTGCTTCTGTTGATTTGTCCTCAGTACCTTCCTCTGTATCCTCTATTTTTTGATTTGATTCATCTGGGCTTTCTTCCGTTGTGCTGCACGCGGTAAGTATGATAAAAAGTGCCATAAGAATAAATGTTCTCATCATTACCTCCTTGTAAATTTATACTTATATTTAAGTATAGCCTATAATTTTTTTAAAAAACTTGAAAATCTGAATTTTAATCGTAAAAATTCTGTAAATTTATTTTCATTCCTTTTTGTAAAAACCGCATCGTAAAGCGATATGCCGAAGCGTATCATAAATGATGCGTTTTTTTAATGATACTACATTCAGATAAACGGAAGTGAATCATCTCTTTACATTTACAGCTTTATGACTTGTTTCAAAATACCCTGTTATATCTTTAGCTAACGTTTTAACCCTTGGCACCGGGCCGGCCAAATTCTCTATACGAAACCACTTTGACTTTTAACGAGCCCTCCCAATCTACCCCATCTTTTCCATCACCTTGAGTTGATGACGCCTTCAGTGTGTTTTCTACTGCTTTATTTTAAGGAGTATATGACTTTCTTCTTCCACAAAACTCAGGAAAATCATCCGAAGTATGTATATTGTATAAAAAACTTTAAATACTTACTTAACAATAACAGGTTGCTAATATAAACTCAGTTACATAAAGTAGTCATAGGAGGATTTATTAGAATGAAACAAGAAGTAGGTAAGGTTATTTTAAGAGTGGTATTAGGTTTAACATTTCTCTTACACGGTCTTGTGAAGTTTCAGGGTGGCCTGTCAAACACAGCAGCATGGTTTGATATGATCGGACTGCCTGGATTTCTAGCATATATTGTTGCTGTTGTGGAAGTTATTGGTGGCATTGCATTGATACTCGGTCTTGGTACTAAAATTGTGTCTGTATTAATGGCAATACTTTTAGTCGGAGCAATATTCACTGCAAAACTGCAGGGAGGATTTCTTGGAGATGGCGCGGGAGCAGGTTATGAACTTGATCTAGCATTGTTTGCTATGGCTGTGTATCTGATTCTTGCCGATACATCTAAATTTTCACTGGATGCGAAATTTTCAAGTGCTGAAAGCAACTGATCAGTAACCTCAAGGTATTCAGCATAATTTTTCAATAGATTATTAAACAAAAAGACCGGATATTTCCGGTCTTTTTTTGATGTTCTGGTGAACCTTCATTGAGACCTCTCGATATTAACAGAAGTATGTGACCGCCCTATTTTACAGTCACAATCACTTCGTTTCAAATTCTGATTAAACACAGACACCGGGACCTATGGAATCTTCATATCAACCATCTTTTCTAAAGATAATTATCATACGCTTCAAAAGCATTGAATCCAATATCTTCATAATATCTATATAGAGTATCTTCAAACCATACATAGTAAATCAACCGCATCATGAACTGATACATTTGAAAATTATGATTAATAATTTAAAGTTAAGAATATTCCGATAACTTTACGATTGTTTTGCAATTGTATTAATTATTCTAAAATGAAGAATAAATTCCTGGCTGCCGGGTAGACAATCCATGCAACACCAGCACAATACTCAAGGAGGAATATATTATGAAGATGAGAAGATCACTTATGAGACTTACAGTTTCATCTTTAGCACTTGGACTGGCAGTATCCGCGACAGGAGAAGCAGAGGCAGCGAGCCCGAACGCAAATATTAACGGACAAGTGAATTCAAATGCCCAAGTTTCTCAACAGAATGGTCCCGGTTTGGAACACCGCCTGAGCCCGGTAATTCGTAAGATTCAATCAGTGGAAAATGAGGTAAATATCCTTTCCTCTGAGCTTGAGAGTGTTGAAACATTAACATCTGAACAATATGAAGCATACCAATCAGAGTTGGAATCGTTACTTGGGGGCATTAACGCATCTACCAACCAGTTGGCAGCAGTTACAAATAAATATGACGATGATGCACCCGAAGTTGTAGAAGTTGACAGCAGTATCGATGCGACAGCGACACTTGTACTTGATACGCAAGAGCTGTTAAATGAAGTTGCTCCAGAAGAGGACGACGCTCCAGAAGAAGACGACACTCCAGAAGAGGACGATGCTCCAGAAGAGGACGACACTCCAGAAGAGGACGATGCTCCAGAAGAGGACGACGCTCCAGAAGAGGACGATACTCCTGCAGATGACACTCCAGTAGAGGAAGCTCCTGCAGACGACACACCTGAAGAAGTAAATGCTGCACAATAATAAAGGTTGAATGGAATATAAATTAAAGATGGAGTGGTCCGCTATGTGGCCACTGAAAAAGTACGAAAGCCACGATTTCCGTCCAATGATGGAAATCGCGGCTTTTTTAATATAATCGGAGTAAGAATGAATGATTATTTTATTACGATGTCTTTCTATGCGAAATAAGTGAAAATAAACCAGATTGCTGTCATACATAATTACTGATTTCTCTTATGTGTGTTTCGCCAATAACGGTATGAGACGATGGTGGATACGAGCACCGTAATCCAGGAAGTGATAAGTATAATTCCGTTAAAGATCGACTGATTGACTGCGAAAGCGCCAAGGGCAACGAGCGATACCTGTCCCGGTATAGAAGCAACAAATGTTGCTGATAAAAAGGTATGCTGACTGACACCGAGGGCACCTGCACCGTAATTGACCGGCCAGTATGGCAGACCCGGCATCAGTCTGGCTGTACACATTGTCAGAAAACCTGCATTCCCGAGAAACTCTTTAACAGTCGGACCGTGACGGCCAAGGATTTTGAATGTCAGATCCTGACCGGTAAACCGGGCCAACCAGTATCCGATCCAGGAACCGGCTAATACGCCCACAAAAGAAAACAGACTGCCGGCTATGACGCCGTATAGTGACCCTGCGACGAACGCTGGTATGGTGACAGGAATTGGAGTTATCGCAATCAGGGCTGTAATAACGATGAAAATCAGCCACCCGGCCCAGCCGTATCCTTGAATTATCTCTTTCAGGACCTCGGGTTCCGGGACATTGACATTAAAACTCAACCAGATTAACAGGCCGATGAACGCTATTAAAGTCAGCAGGGAAATTATTGAACGCAGAGAAAACGCGTCTGTAAATTTATTTGAACTCATTATACTTCCCCTTTCCTGAAACTTTATTTAAAATTAGATGATATAGAACTATACACTCTATTTAACTTTAACCGTGACATTATTAAAAAGAAACAGATTTCCCTTTTTAATCTGATAGAGAACCCTAATACATCAATAGTTGTTTAAGCCGTTGAAACTTTATAGTAAACTGATACGGAGAATTGTAACAAACAGATTGGGAGATATTTTTATGAAAAACATGAACAAATCTAAAATGACTGTAATAATCCTTTTCATTTTGATGTTGATCAGTATCACATTGCTGCTTGTATTTATTTTTATGGCAGTAGATAATCTTGAAGAAAGAAAAGGAGCAACTTCGGAAATCCATCCTGTGACTGAGGAGCAGCTCAGTATTTATGAAATTCCCGCTGCTTCATCTGAATTTCTTATTAATACCGAAGAACAAAAAACATCTGACCAAAATGGGTTGGATGTTTTTAATTTGAAAAATACGGGATGAAATGATTTGAAACAGTTCATTATCTTTATGTTCCGGGGTGTTTTATGATGAGAGTATCTCATTGTAATGAAAAACATTACATCAGAACTTAATAAGATACATAAAGGAGTACTCATTTAAATGACAAAACATATACCATTAAATGTCCTTGAACTGGTGGGCATTTCTGACAACCAGACAATCAGGGAA
Organism: Jeotgalicoccus saudimassiliensis; assembly: GCF_000756715.1. Taxonomy (NCBI): domain Bacteria; kingdom Bacillati; phylum Bacillota; class Bacilli; order Caryophanales; family Staphylococcaceae; genus Jeotgalicoccus; species Jeotgalicoccus saudimassiliensis. Next base: position 1,563,015 of record NZ_CCSE01000001.1, on the reverse strand, counting down.
GCGATTGAAGCATCGATGGAAAATGCCGAGCTGATTGATAAGCTTGGATTTAAGAGACTGTGGTTTGCCGAGCATCATAATACAAAGAGCCTCGCATCTGCTGCAACATCCCAGCTGATTCAGATGGCTGCAGCACGTACAAAAAATATTCGTGTCGGCTCTGGCGGTATCATGCTGCCGAACCATTCGCCGCTGCAGGTGGCAGAGAGCTTCGGTACGATTGCTCAAATGCATCCGGACAGAATTGATTTAGGACTTGGACGTGCCCCGGGTACCGATCAAAGAACATCCCAGCTGATTACACGCACAAGCAGCGACGCTCAAAACTTTGCAAATTCTATTTATGACCTCATGGGCTGGTTCAGCGACGAAGGACTGGGCCACAGCGTACCTGTGACTTCTACGGTGGGTACAGGCACGAATATCCCAATCTGGGTGTTGGGTTCAAGCATGAACGGCGCATCAATTGCCGGCCAGCTCGGACTGCCCTACTCTATTGCCACACACTTTACGCCTGATGACTATACACAAAAAATTGATATGTACCGTTCATCATTCTCAACAGAGGCACCGACTGCCCAAATAGATAAACCATACGTTATGGCGGGGATCAATGTCGTTGTAGCACCGACTGATGAAGAGGCGGAGAAAATATGGACGACAACAATACAGATGATGATGGATATGCAGACCGGTCAGCAGCGTAAACTTCAGCCGCCTGTAGACCCTGAAGAATTAGGCTCAGCAGAACAAAGAAAAATGATGGAATCGATGTTCAGTATTAAAGCTGTCGGCTCACCTGAAACAGTCCGTAAAAGACTTGAAGAATTTACGGAGGAAACAGGAGCGGATGAGCTGATTATTGTGACTTATGCTTACGATCCTGAAAAGAGAAAACAATCAATGGAACTGCTGGCAGAACTGTGGTTCTAATAATAGAAGACTGAAAAGTTTTATTAAATCTCACTGCTTCCGTGAGCGGTCTGAAATTTACCGCAAGTGGTAAATGATAGGCAGTATGTACAAAGAAACCGTCCGTAGAGATTTCCTACGGACGGTTTCTTAAATCTATTTAACAATCATTACCGGAATCTCTGAGCGTTTAGCAACTTTATGACTGACACTTCCCATCACCATTTCCTGAAGGCTGTTTAATCCCCTGCTGCCGAGGACCACCAGTTGGAATGTCCCTTTATTTGCAAAAGAGACTACTGTTTCATTGGGCGTGCCCTGCTCATAATGAACTTTGTAAGGGATATTGTTTTTCTCATATACTTCAATAATTTTCGAAAGTTTTTCTTTCCGTTTGTGAACAGTGCTTTCCGCAGGTCCGCTGTGCAGCACGTCATTTTTGGCATCTGCAGGATCGATGACATTGAGTATCGTGACTTCTGTATTTTCATTAATGAAATTTAATGTTTCTTCTGCTGCTCTCATACTGTTTTCAGAACCATCTGCAGCAAGCAGTATTGATTTATACATTAACCTTCCCCCTCTTTAATTAAGTCAGATGCTGTTCGTTCAGCTGACTCAGTTCTTTAACAATTTTACGGCTGTCTGTATTCATTGCTTCGATATAAACAGTATTCCCTGTTTCTTCAAACTTCCTCACTATTGTATCGACTGCATCCACTGCTGAATCATCCCATAAATGAGCTTTAGAAAAATCCAGTTTAACCGGTTTTTCATACTTCTTAAATTCAATTTGCTCAATTGTCGTATCGATTGATGCGAAGAAGATCTGTCCTTCGAAATGCAGTACTGTCGCGTCTGTTTTCTGTTCCAAATGAACGTCGACTTTTGAAATCTTCGTTGCAAAGAACAATGCACTGAAAATTACTCCAATGATAACACCGATTGCCAAATTATGTGTAAACAATACGATTGTTACGGTAATCAGCATGACAAATGCATCTGTGCGCGGTGCTTTTTTAACGTACCGGAATGAACTCCAATCGAATGTTCCAATAGATACCATCACCATGATACCGGCAAGTATCGGCATTGGAATCTGGACAACCCATTCACCGAGCACGATAATCAGAAACATCAGCACGACACCGGCAGTGAAAGTAGATAACCGCGTTGTAGCACCGGATCTCACGTTAATAACCGATTGTCCAATCATCGCACATCCGCCCATGCCGCCAAAAAATCCTGTCACAAAGTTTGCAATACCCTGACCACGGGATTCTTTGTTTTTACTGCTGAACGTATCAGTTGCATTATCGACAATTCTTGCAGTTAAAAGACTTTCTACGAGCCCGACAATGGCCATTGATAATGAATAAGGCAAAATAATCATCAGTGTCTCCATCGTAATTGGAACATCGGGAATGAAGAAACTGGGTAATGAACGCTCGATATGACCGAGATCCCCTACTGTACCGACATTAGATCCGAACATCATATACACACCAGTCAGAATTACGAGCGCGATTAACGGCGCTGGTATTTTCTTAAAGAACTTCGGCAGCCCGTATAATATGATTAATGTTGCAATAACATAAATATAAGTATGAATTGATATACCAAATATATGCTCAATCTGAGCCATGAATATCATTATCGCAAGTGCATTGACGAAGCCGATCATTACTGAGTTTGGAATAAACTTCATCAGTTTTCCTACTTTGAGTATTCCAAGGATAATTTGAATAATCCCCATGAGTATAGTCGCTGCAAGTAAATAATCGACACCGTGTTCTTTAACCAGCGGTACAACGAGCAAAGCGATAGCACCTGTAGCAGCTGAAATCATAGCCGGACGGCCGCCGACGAATGAAATAATTACTGCTATAAGAAATGATGCATATAAACCAACCATGGGGTTTACACCGGCAATGATTGAAAAGGCAATTGCTTCAGGGATTAGAGCCAAAGCAACAACAAGTCCAGCCATAATATTTGTACTGGGGTCCGTCAGCCACTCCTTTTTAAATTTTTCTGTCATAAGTCACATCCTGTTCTTTTATTTTTCTAAAGCAAGTATAACAGAAAAGTTTCATATGTATACCCCATTATGAGAATTCAGAGGGTCGTTTATCGTGTTATAATATTATAAAGACTGGAGTGGAGTTAAATGAAATATGGTTATGTCAGGCCTTTAGAATTATATGATGATCTTAAAAATCAAAAACTTAAAATAGAAAAATATACGGATGAAATTTATACAGAAGAACATGCGGAAAATAAAAGAAGACACCAGCTGGACATATTGCTGGAGCAGACGCTAAAAGAAAATGATCAGATTATTATTACCGATATATGCATTCTTGCAGATTCAACAAAACACCTGGTGGACATTATTGATGTATGCAGCAAGAAATCTGTGAATATATATATTATTAATCCGGATATTACAGTCTCATCAAGTTCTGAATACACCTTTCAGAATGTGTTGAATGAAATCTCCAACTTTCAAAGTGATGTTGTGAGATTCAGAACACAGCTTGGTATGAACAAAGCGGCAAAAAGCGGGAAGAAAATGGGGAGACCTAAACGAAGTGATGATAATATAAAACGGGCAGTTGAAATGTATATGACTAAAGAATATACGCTGGATGAAATTAGAGAACAGACTAATATCAGCAGAGCGACCCTTTACAGACATTTGGAGAGATAACAAAAAGCCCCATCTTTTCAGATGCGGCTTTTTAAATATGAAGTTATTCAGCAACTTCCTGACCGGCATTGTTAATCAGAGTGCCGGTTTCTTTTTTAACTTTCGCAACGACGAAGCCAAGGATGAATCCTATGATTCCGGTAATAATCCAGCCTGCCCCGCTGGTAAACAGCGGAATGAAACCGAAGATGCTGTTAATAGCGTCAGGCGCGATACCCGCTTCTTTCAGCGCATCCAGTACGGCAACGATACCGACACCGATAATGGTGCCAACATAGACTGACTGGCGGCCGTTGAACAGGTTATTTGCAAATATTAACACAATCAGTGCAATAGCCAGCGGATACAGTAAGAGCAGTACCGGTGCAGCCATTGTTAAAATAGTATTCAGGCCGAAGTTTGTAAAAATCAGACTGAGAATGGCAAATACTATAATCCATTTTTTATAGGACACAGATGATTGAATACGTCCGAAGTACTCTGACACAGCCCCGAGACACGCAACGTTAGTCGTAATACCCGTCAGCATTATAACCAGTCCAATCATATAGATCCCAACAGGACCGAGCAGGAATTCGGAACTCTGTGCGAGTATTTCCCCGCCGTTTTCCTTAAAGCCGATTGCATCGACACTCGTCGCACCAATCCATGCCATCGATACCTGCAGTGCAACAAGTCCCGCTGTAGTAATCAGTCCTGCTTTAATGAATAGTTTAGATACTTCTTTTTCGGATTTAATACCGTAACCTTTAATCGATTTAATGAATATTCCCCCGAAGACAAAGGCCGCAAGCACATCCATTGTCAGATACCCCTGTGTAAAGCCTTTTAGGAATACACCGCGCGTATACTCGTCCTGCGGCGCGCCGATTTCTCCCATCGGATTAACGATTGATGTAACTACCAGTACGAGCAACAGAATGCTGAATACCGGTGTAATCATTTTACCCAGACGGTCTACAAATTTTGTCGTGTTCCACGATAACAGTATTGTCAGTCCGATAAATATCACCGAGAAAATAAACAGGTAAAGCGATGTATTGTCGGAGCCTACAACCGGTTTAATCGCAATTTCGTATACGACAGAAGTCGTTCTTGGAATGACATAGAACGGTCCAAGTGCCAGAAACAGTAAAACTGAAAATACCAGAGCAAACTTCGGATGAACTCTGCCTGCCAGTTTTTCCACTGTACCTCCCCCTCTTGTCAGTGCCATGATAGCAAGCAGTACAAGACCAACACCTGTAATCAGGAAGCCTCCCATTGCCACCCATGTATTTGTTCCTGCCTGCTGACCGACGATTGGTGCAAAAATGACGTTTCCTGCACCTAAAAACATAGCGAATAACATAAGACCAATGATTAATATTTTTGAGAATGGCAGTTTATTGTTCATTCATTAAATCCCCCTTAGATTGTTTGAGTTATGAAATTTTAAGCATTAAAACGCTCAAAGCGGAGCGGCTCAACCGGTACAGTCGTTTCTGTACCGTTAATCATTTCTGCAATAAGTTTGCCCGTGACTGCGGCTAAACTGATCCCGTCCCCTTCGTGACCAGCTGCAACATAAAAACCGGGTACTTTTTCTACATGTGAAATAAACGGCAGGTGGTCCTCTGTCCACGGACGAAGTCCTGCGTATGCTCTGATAACGGACATGTCATCAATTTTTGGAAAGAATCTTACAGCTCTTTTGGCAATGTGTTTGACGACATCGTGGCTGACTTTCGTATCGTATCCTAAAAACTGACGGCTGCTTCCGACGAGGAAGTTCTGACTTTCAGTCGGTTCCATAACGAGTGCGACACCGTACTTCTCAGTTACGGGATCAACCTGGCGTTCCCCGCCGAATTTGGAAATCAAATAGCCGAACTCCATAATGTTTCTGGAAGCCACCTGCTGTTGTCTGGAAGCGACAAGAACATGGCCTTTACGCGGTTTAATCGGAATGTCGAGTCCGAGCATATTACAGATAAACGGTGCCCAGGCGCCGCATGCATTTACAACTTTGTTTGCTGTGTACATGCCGTTCGAAGTTTCGATATTAAACGTACCGTCCGGATTTTTATGAAGATTTGTCACTTCGGTATGCGTATGTATTTTGGTACCGTACTGCTTTGCTTTATCCACCATCGAAAAAGTCAGCAGATACGGATTGACGATGGAGTCGGTGCTGCACTCCAGCCCGCCGTACAGATTATCTGCGAGATACGGTGATTCATTGCGCAGATCTTCACGGTTTAGCATTTTAAAGTCCAGTCCCGCTTTTTGCTGCTGGTTAACCCAGCGCTCTGCGGCTTCCAGCTCCACTTCATTTTCACAGACCATAACACTGCCGGGACTGCGGTATTCAAATGGAATATCGAGTTCTCTGCTTAATTCGCTGACCAGTTTCTGACTCTCAAAAGACATCTTGCTGTCGAATCCGGGATCTTTGTCTACTGCCAAAATATCGCCGTCACATTTTGAAGAAGTTCCGCTTGCGACATCTCCTCTTTCAAGCATCGTAATATCCAGACCGCTTTTTGAACCGTAGTAGGCAATGGCGGCACCGATAATACCGCCGCCGATGACCACAACGTCACAGTGCGTCTTTGTCATAGTATTCCCTCCTGTATATATTGATGAATTATTCATTTGTCAGCTGATACTGCTTCCACTGTTCTTTTAACTTCTCTCTGCCGGCATTAATATCGGGGTGGAACTGTATGTATGCATTCGCTCTGATATTTGCCGTTTCACTGACTGATTCCTGAATCTCTTTTTCAATATCTTTACCGGTAAAGTCACCAGCCATCGATAATCCTGCTGTTCTACCCTGTGCAGCAGCCACTTTGGCGCCTTCGATACCAGTAATGTTGCCTGCGACATAAAGTCCCGGAAGCGGAGTTTCCATATTGTCATTGTGCAGTGGAATATATCCGCCGAGTTCCTCAACGAGATAAAACGGACATCCTGCGACACCGGCCAGTTCTGTTAACGGGTACAGACCACCCGCGATACAGACGAAATCCAGTGCAACCCTCTTCTCGCTCCCCGGTATGACTCTACCGTCTGCATTAATAGAAGCGAGCTTAACACCCTCGACTTGTCCGTCACCGTAAATTTCAGTGACAGCTTTACGCAGCTGGATTGGAATCCCCCACATCTTCACACCGTCTTTCGGATAAAACTTCACACCCATATTCTGCATGAAGTTATTTTTCATTAACTTGCTGCCGTATTTTACAAACATTGACGGCGCCATATGAGAAACGTGGAGCAGTGATTTAATCACTGCTTTCGGATCGCCGGCATCTTTCGTTATCATATTTTTTTCGGGTAATGTTAATCCGGCAACTTCTACATCCGCCATTTTTAATTCCATGGCAATCGCAGCGGACAATACATTTACGCCGATAATAATCCCGCGGTTACCGGGTTTTACACGATGGACGTTCGTCATGACCTGTGCAGCACCGACCGACATTACGCCGGGTAATGTCCAGCCCGGTACAGCGACCGGTGATTCAGCGGCACCTGTGGCAAGCAGCAGCTTTTTAGTCTGGAATGTACCTTTTTCGGTATAGACCGTCCATAGATCATCATTGTTTTCGATATCATTTACCGGCGTGCTCAACATAACTTCTGCACCATGATTAACGGCATCTGCAAAGAGTTTCTGCGATTCTTCAATACCGTTCCACCAGCCGCCGCCCGGTTCTTCATACAACTGACCGAGCAGTCTGCCGCCGGCTTTCATGTATTCATCAATTACAAGAACTTTCATGCCATGCCCGGCACAGGTCGAGGCAGCCGTGAGTCCCGCAGGACCTGCCCCTATGATGATGGAATCATACATAATTAATCCTCACCTTCCGGAATGATTTTGCCGCTTTCAACGACCATGCCTTCTTCAACACATGTTAAACAGGCTCTGACTCCTGATTTTCCGTTCACGGTTACTCTGCATTCAAAGCAGTGTCCGATGTTGCAGTATATTCCTCTTGGAGTGCCGCTCTTTTCGTGCCGGCGGAGTGTTCTGATGTTATTGGCTAGTAAAGCGGCGGCCAATGATTCATTTTCTATTGCCTGATATGTAACACCGTCAAACTGAAAATCAACATACCTGCTTTTGTCGATCTTGCCAAGTACCGGATGCTCTGTAATTCTTTCTGCCATGTTACTCTCCTCCCAGACTGCCAAAACTGATCGGCCGGACAGGCGGCTGATATTTTAATGCAACAGTCTCTTTGCTTTGAACATCGTCGTTCGCAATCTGATCAATCACCGGTCTGCATGAACGTCCGCCGCAGTATCCCATCGCTGCACGCGTACGCAATTTCAGCTCTCTTGAACTGCACTGGAATTTTTCGGCAGTGTCTTTTAAAGTCTTATAGCTGACTTCCTCGCATCTGCATACTATTAAGTCGTCGTTATTCATGATCAATCCTCCGTATCTGATACATATTAAATTTCAAAATAAACCTGGGAAACGCTTACAATTAAAGCTTTCATCTTATTCCGGAAATGAAATAAGACCGGATATCTTAAATAGTAAATTTCTTTAATAATGATATTTTATACAAGATAGTGTATATCTTACTCCAGATGATTATAAAACTCAAATACTATTCCCAATAATTTTAAATGAAATATTACTTCGTTTTCTAATTTTTTGGAGCATAAAAAAAGACCACTAAAGTAAATTAGTGGTCTCTCATTCATTAGTGCGGGTAAAGGGAGTCGAACCCCCACGCCGTGAGGCGCTAGATCCTAAGTCTAGTGCGTCTGCCAGTTCCGCCATACCCGCGTAATATAATACTAATTAACAATAATATATAATATGTCTTTATGTCAATGTTTTTATTTCATTTTTGTTAAATACGGGAGAATCAACGTATAATGAAAGTAAGATTAAGATAACTGATGGAGGCATCTTTTTATGAATAAAGAAAAAGTAATACAGAATATCGAAGAATGGGTCAGAGCCGAACTGCAAAATGAAAAGAGCGGTCATGACTGGTACCACATAAAGAGAGTGACAGATATCGCAAAGGAATTGTTAAAACACGAAGAGGCGGATGCTTTTACCGTGACTGCAGCATCACTGCTGCACGATATTGCAGATGATAAAATCACATCGAATGTCGATGCTGCACTGGACCGCATTAAAACTCTTCTTGGAAATAATGAAGTGTCTGAAGACACTGTTGACACAATTATCGATATTATTACGACGATGTCATTTAAAGGCGGTACAGGGAGAAAACTGACGTATATCGAAGCTCAAATCGTGCAGGACGCAGACCGTCTGGATGCACTGGGTGCAATCGGTATTGCAAGAACGTTTCAGTACGGCGGTGCCAAAGGACAGGCGATGTACGATCCGGATATTCCCGTAAGAGACAAAATGAACTTTGAGGAATACCGGAACGGTGAATCCACATCGATTAATCACTTCTACGAAAAGCTGTTGTTATTAAAAGATAAAATGAACACACCGGCAGCAGTTAAAATGGCTGAGGAACGTGAGACATTTATGAAAAATTTCCTCGATACATTTTTCAAAGAATGGAATGGAGAACTATAAAAATGATGGACCGGGATACTATGAATCCCGGTCTATCATTGCAATCTTTAAGCTGTTACCTGCCGTCATTCACCTTGTCTTCAATTAAATAGTAATACCGCTGTTTTTTCATCATCCGTATCAGCTCCTTCTCTCTCGTTGAATCATTCGGATAGACGCTCTCATCGGGATATACGCCGTCGACTCTTTTGAATTTACCTGCAAAAGTCATTTCTGCAATTCTGGTAATCAGAATTTCCGGTCTGAACAATATGCAGCTGACTGCCGTATACTGACCTTCTTCCCAGCCTTTTTCCTGTACGAAAATCTCACCGGTCCCCCACTGCCAGTGTGCAATATCATCATAAAAAACTTTATACTCGTTACCTTTGACTGTCAGTATAAAATACTCATCGGTTTCCTGATAAGTGATATCATACTTGCGTTGAATCCCTACAGTAATCAATAAGCAGATCAGCATAACAACAGCAAAAACAATTGCCATTTCCAATTCATTTATAAGACTGCCGAGTACAGAAAATAATGCACAAATAATAGTGACAGCAATCATGACGCGTTTAAAAAATGTCACAAACATTCCCGGTTTCTGCACTTTATTTGTATATCTTTTTTGTGTCATCCTGCGATGTATTAAGTAAACAACATTAAGTACTATAGGAAGCAGAAATAGTATTGTAAAAACAATACTTTTGAAGCTGAACATAAAATTACCGCCTTTATGGAAAATATTACATATAGTATAGCAAAAAGGGTAGAATAATAATTGAGAATGGATATTTAAATATTCGTAAAGAACAGGGGAATTATTATGAAGATTATAGTATTTGGAGCAACAGGCGGTGTCGGGAAATCCACAGTACGCCAAAGCCTCGATGCAGGACTTGAAGTGACTGCATTTGTACGTACACCATCAAAACTTGGTATGACACACGAGAAGTTAAATGTAGTGAAAGGTGATGCATTTGACAAGGAAGCAGTCAGTGCAGCCATTGCCGGACATGATGCGGTCGTGTCATGTGTCGGCTCGAAGAAAGGCATGAAACAGTCGGAAGAGATTCGGAGTATGACGAAAAATATCGTCGAAGGTATGAAAGACAATAACGTCGACCGTATCGTTTACACAGCATCAGCAGGTGTTCATAACGAATTAAAAGGCATCATGGGAAAAGTCATTATGCAGCTGCTTAAGAATGCATTAATCGATCATCGTGCAGCAGTCGGTTATATTCAGGACGCAGGATTGAACTATACAATCGTCCGTCCGATGGGCTTAACGGATAAAGAGTTCACAGGTAAATACCGAGAAGAGGTTTCAGGTGTGCCGCCTAAATCAAGTTCGATTCCGCGTGCAGACGTTGCACACTTTATCGTTAAAGCATTAACGGATTCTAAATATGAAAACTCGTCAATCGGCCTTGCGACGTGATTAGTAAAAAAGTCCCGTATACTGACAGTCAGTATACGGGACTTTTTGCCTATGCTTCTTTTGACAGTATATATTCTCTGTACTCTTCAACATCAATGCGCTGTTTGATTTCGTTTTTGACTCTGCCTATGTGATTTACTTTTGCGATATTACTCATCGTGCTGTTCGGTTTGTATTCTTTCCAGTAATCCAGTTCTGCAAATAGTTCGCGTACGGTCTTCATATTATTACCACCTTTTTTATTTTTTCAAATAAAATAGCTCTTCCTGAATTAAGAAGAGCTTTACCCGACTTCTTATCATCCAGTTTAAATAAACTGTTGGAATTAGCACATCGCTTTACAGCTGTTGCCGGAGTTTCACAGGGCCAAATCCCTCCACTCGCTCTTAATAAGAGAACTATTTTATTTAATTCATATTATACTACATTCAAAAGTGAATTTCTTCCCTTTTGCCTGAAATCTTCCTTATTGAGCAGCTGTGCAGGTGCCGTTGTCTTTTTTATAAGTAAACACAGTGACAACAAGCAGTACGATAATTGCAGCCGGCACAGATACTATTACTGAGTTTATACCTGTAGATTCCAGATAGAAAAATTCCCAGAATAACGTTGCAATAAGCCCTGTAATCATTGAAGAAAGGCCTGCAGCCTTAGTCACCTGAGGGAACAGGAAGACAGCCAGTAACGCTGGTGTAATGCCCGCACCGTATACTGTGTATGAATACATCTGAACTGAAAGTACTGTCGGGAAATACATTGTCAGTAAGAATGCAATCACACCTAACAGCGGAATGAGTAATCTTGTATAGATGAGCTTTTGTTTATCATTAATATCTTTCTTTATGTATTTAGCGAAGAAATCGTAAATTACACTTGTTGCTGCTGACAGCAGATATGAGTTCCCTGTAGTTACGATGAAAGCTGTTAATGCAGCAATCAGAATACCGCCTACTGCTACTGGAAGTACGCTTGTCAAAGCGATAACTGCCATTCCCGGATCAATATTCGGGAAAATTGATCGCGAAGTGAAAGCAAGAACAGAAATAATCGGTGTCACAATGACAAGTGCAAGAATCCATCCGATTGTGCCGCGCTTTGTACTGTTATCGTTATTAGATGCAGCCATTCTCTGGTAAATATTCTGGTCCCCGAGAAGAAGGAATAATGTCGGAAGATAATAACCCATTAACTGCAGGAAGCTTAGCCCGCCTGTAAATGAAGTGTGAGTGTCCGGTACGTTGGCGATAATCTGATCCCAGCCTCCGGCAGCAGAGATTGCCAGTGGCAATGCAATAATGAGTCCTATGATTACAAGAAAAGCACTCGCAGCATCTGTTGGAGCGACAGACATCAGTCCTCCTATACATGCCAGGAAAATAATAATCGCAGCACCGATAATGGTACCCGTTTCAGGTGAGATTCCCGTCGAAATACTTAAGATAAAACCAAGTCCCTGGAATTGATACGATACAATACCGACAAATGCCAGGATGATAATAAATGCAGCAAGCAGGCTTGCCCATCTGCCGTATTTTACTTCCAGTATTTCAGCAACTGTATGTTTGCCGTAATGTTTAATTTTGGATGAAATAATGAAGATTGTTGTAATACCGATAAGTGATGGAAGAGTACTCATTAATGCCGGCCAGATTCCAAAGGAATAAGCCATGGAGTTTTCTCCGCCTGTGACCGAGCCGCTTCCTACCCATGTAGCGAGAAGTGTCCCCATCAGTACTATAGGACCGAGTGACTTTCCTGCGAGAATGAAATCATCACTCGTCGTGACTTTCTTAGAATAATAGACGCCGAGTATCAGCATAAAAATGCCGTAACCGACGACAAACCAAATTAACATTGGCTGATTTGTAAGTTCCATAAATATAACCCCTTTTAAATTTAGTAAACGTACTAGTAGAGGTTAACAAACTATGACAGCGGATACAAATGTAAAAATAATCAGTTAACTCAATGTTAAGTTGAGGTTAAAAAACTGCCCGTCAGCATATAATCACTGATGGGCAGCCTGTATATTACTTATTTACCTGATAATCTAATCGTTCTTTATTCAGCGCTTTAACTGCCTGATCCGCAGCAACTTCCGCCATTTTATTTCTCGCTTCATAAGTGTCGTTACCGATATGAGGTGTCAGAATTACGTTATCAAGTTTAGCGAGCGTTTCATTGATATGCGGTTCTTCTTCATGCACATCGAGCGCTGCAGCCTGAATCTGATTGTTTTTAAGAGCATCGGCAAGCGCTGCTTCATCTACAACACCGCCGCGTGCAGTGTTAATGAAGTATGCAGACTCTTTCATCTGTTCGAATTCTTTTTTACCGAAGAGATGATGTGATGTTTCATTGTAGTTAACCTGAGTAATCACATAATCAGCTTCTTTTAAAGCTTCTTCAAGACTGACTTTTTTCGCATCGAGGTCTGTATCTTTTTCTTCCTGATCGACATATAGCAATTTCATATTAAATGCCAGTGCGAGTTTGCCGATATACTGGCCAATCTGTCCGAAACCGACGACAGCAAGTGTTTTATCGATAACCTGATTTCCGCCGAGGTAACCCATAACCTGCCACCCGTCGAATTCATTTTTCACAGCCATCTCATGCCCTGGAAGTACGCGTCGTGATAAGGCCAGCATCAACGTGAATGCAAGCTCTGCAGTGGATGCCACAGATTCATGAACCGGAGTGTTCGTGACAGGAATATTGTGTTTGTCTGCTTCCTCAATGTCAATGTTGTTGAATCCTGAACCGACATTTGCAATAACTTTAAGATCAGGGTTTGCCCGTATGACTTCAGCTGGTGCCTGCACGTTAACACCTGTAATTAAACCGTCAGCATCTTTTACTTTTTCTGCAATTTCATCAGGTTTTGGTGTCGTTAACTCATCGTGCATGTCCAGTTCAATATTTTGGTCTTTAATGATTTTTACTGCAGTTTCAGGAAGCTTTACTGCACTATAAATTTTAGTCATAATTCAACCTGCTTTCTTTGTTGTATGTATTTGTGTCCTATAGCCTAACTATAGATATTTAAACTTTTATAAGACAGCAAAATGCCTGGTGAAAAATTGAAATTTCTAATTGCCCGGGAAATATCGTAAAAATAAACATAAAAAAAAGATCGGGATTATTATCCCGATCCTTAAATACTTATTATTCTATTACAGGTTGGCACCACATACAGGCCAAGGCTGTGAACCTCTTTGGTCGTAAAGCATTTGTGCTCTTTTAGTCTGTTCAGCTGCTGATGCATCTGATGCTACACCAGAACCGCCAACTGACTGCCAAGTTTGAGCGTCAAACTGGTAAAGACCGTGGTACATACCGTTTGCACTTACAATGTTAGGGTTGCCGCCTGATTCACATGCAGCTAATGAACCCCAGTTTAAACCGCTGTTTGTGTTAGTTGTGCTTGCAGTATTGTTTTGTGGAGCTGGTGCTGCCGGCTCTTCAACTTCTTCTACTGCCGGAGCTTGTGTTTGTGTGTTTTGTGCCGGTTCTTGTACTTCTTCAGTGTAAGTGTAGCTGTTTTCTTCATAAGTGTAGTTGTTTTGTTCAACTGTTTGAGTTTCTTCTTTTACTGCAGGTGCAGCTGTCTGTTCCTGAGCTGGTAATTCAGCTTGTGCGTTACCATTGCTTTGGTAAGCCCATGCATAGTAAGTACCATCAGAGTTGAAATCGTAGTTAAAGTTGTTGTGGCTGAAGTTATAGTCATATGCACCTTCGTGAAGTGCAGATGCGTTTAAAGCTTCAGGATTGTTTTGTGCCGTGTAAGCAAGTTCTTCTTTGTTAAGATCGTATGATGAAGCATCTGCCTGACCTGCTGTAATTCCAGTTACGCCTAAACCTAATGCTAATGTAGTCGCTAATATTGTTTTCTTCATAATTTGTAATTCCTCCAAAAAAAGATTATGCAATTAATGCATTTACTGTTTTTTTAATTTGATTAAGGGTAAACATAAACTTAATAAAAGTCTTGTTTTCCGAAGACATGACCAAATATAACACAGAAGTTTTTTACGTGTGTTACAGTCTAATAAGAAGAACGTTACAATTAAAAGCAGAATTGTAATATTGACATCTGGCTGTATTATTTCTGATTATTACCATGAAATAGACATATTTACGTAATATAAAGGGGCTTTTTCGTAATATATAACAGAAATATGACATAAAAAAAGTTCCGTTCAGCATGAAGCTGAACGGAACTTTTTGTTTTTTTATTCTACACGTCTGTTTTCAAGCTCTTGATAGTCTGTCAGATAATACCTGCCGTCCTGTTCCACGACCTGATAGCGGGCATATACTTCATAAACGCTGTCTGTATTTATATGTGAATATTCCCGTGTTGCATACACGTATTGGCTGCCGTCAGGGTTCTCCACTACAGAATCGATAAAGACGGAGTACGTCATGTGGTTGCTGTAGTTCCCTGATGCTCTGTTTGCAAACAGAGCATGATAGCCCGGTGATTCCGGGAGATAGAAACTGAGTGCGACCTCATCCTCATTATTGAAGTAAGAAGGCAGTGCGAATAAATACTGCTGAACAAATTCTGATGGATTCGCAATATCTGCCGGCATTTTGTCAGAGCGCGGGAGAACAGTTGAATTCACCTGGTTGGAGTCACCATATTTGACTTCAAATGAATATTTCACAGCGCATGGCAGGCAGCCGCTTCCCGGTACCTGCGGCAATGTTCCATCTTCAACAAGGTCCCTGTATGCCTGGAACTGATCTGCTTCCGGAACGTTCTCACACTCTGTAAGCTGCGTCATAATACAATGTTCTGCAGCTGTATAGTCCGGCTCATTTACTGTATTCTCATTTGTTTCAGTCTGCTGATCATCCTCTTTACTTTCGTTGTCAGAAGTACTTTCTTCTGATTTCTCTTCATCTTCTGCTGCTTCTGAATCATCCCCGTCCTGCTCAGCCGAGTCACTCTGACCGGTCTGTTCTTCAGAGTCATCCTGCTTATCAGCTTCAGAGTCCGTTTCTTCTGATGTGTTGTCCGTTTCGTTTTCAGTATCTGCTTCCGGTACGTCCGTGCTGCATGCTGCGAGAGTTATCATCGTAACCGTAAGTAACAAGATTATCCATTTCTTCATAATGAACCTCTCCTAACTTATTGCACGGTTAAATGGTTCTTACTATAAAATATGCCCTAAATAAAGAGCAGTTAAACTCTTCATTTAAGGCATAAGTTATTATTTATTTTGAGTAAGCGTATTGTTCTTTGCTCCAAGAAGAAATATCTGATTCCAGCGGTGTTTTTTCGCTGCGGCGTTTTCTTGCAGCATTAAAGAATAACAGTGTAATGAACAAAGTAACGACCGCACTGATGATTAATGAAATGTTCATCGGCATATTCAAACCGATAGGTGCATTAATAATATAAGTTGTTACCGTCATCGTCATAAATACTGCCGGTACAACAGCTATCCAGTAGTTTCGTCCGCCAATGAACAGATACATAGCTCCAATCCACAGTGCAATCATCGCAGTTGACTGGTTGGCCCAGTTAAAGTATCGCCATAACAGCGTAAAATCCATATTTGTCAGTATAATTGACACGATAAATATCGGTGCAGCAATCCAGATTCTGCTCATGATTTTTTTCTGAGGTACACGGATATAGTCCGCAATAATCATACGTGCACTTCTGAATGCAGTGTCACCCGAAGTAATCGGCAGAACAATGACACCTAAAACTGCAAAGGTACCGAAAATTGGGCCGAGCATCATCGTTGAGATTTCATTGACGATACCGCCGGTACCAATCGTATTAATCAGTTCGCTTAAAGTAACCGGTCCGTCAAACAGACTCATTGCAGCAGCGGCCCAGATCATCGCTATAATACCTTCTGCAATCATCATTCCGTAGAAAATTGAACGCCCCTGTGTTTCATTTTTCGTTGTGCGTGAAATAATCGGTGACTGCGTGGCATGGAAGCCTGATAAAGCTCCGCATGAAATTGTTAAAAACAGCAGCGGGAATATTGCCGCGCCTGCAGGATGAGTATTCGTAAACGACAGTTCAGGAATCGGTGCCTGATTCCAAATGAGTGCGAATCCGATGCCCACTGTGCTGAATAAGAGCAATGCCCCGAGATACGGATAAATCGTCCCGATAATTTTATTGATCGGTAATATTGTTGCTAAAAGATAATAGATAAAAATAAGGACGATAAATATAATGACCGGTACTGCCCCATTAGACAGGTCATACAGTAAATCTGCAGGTGATGCTACAAATACTGTACCGACAAGCAGCAGCAGCAGGATAGAAAAAGCATTTACGACATGTTTCATTGCTTTTCCTAAAAATTTGCCCGCAAGTTCCGGTAAGTGCGCCCCATTGTTACGAATAGAAATCATACCTGTTAAGTAATCATGAACACCGCCGGCAAATATACAGCCCACGACAATCCAGATAAATGCCGGCGGACCGTAAAGTGCGCCCATAATTGGTCCAAAGATTGGACCAACCCCGGCAATACTGATTAATTGAATCAGTGCGTTTTTATTTTTATGCATTGGCAGATAATCGACACCATCATGTTTTGTGTACGCGGGTGTTGCTCTGTGTTCTTTTGGCTGGAAAACTTTCTCGACAAATTTCCCGTATGTAAAGAACCCAATTATTAAAAGAGCGACAGCCCCTATAAATGTAATCATCTTGCTCCCCCTAATTATGAATGCGTTTTCATAGAACAGTTTACAAAAGATACTGATTATAAAGTAGGGATTCTGCTATCGTGTCGAAATACGGTTCCGAAAAGCAAAATAACGGCCTTAAAAGGCCGTTATTATAATTCTATTTGTGTCCGCAGCGCTTTTACGTAATTTCTGCTGACGGGAATTTGAACATCTGTATGACTCAGCGCTAGCTGAAAAGCACCGTTAAACCAGGGTGTCATTTCAATTATCATATCGGTATTCACGATATAACTTTTATGAACACGGAAAAATGGATGATTCGAGAGTCTGGATTCGAGATCCTTTAAAGTCATTCTGCTTTTGAACGTTCCCTTTAATGAAATGACTGATGTCGTGTTATTTTCTCTTGAAGCAAACAATATATCGCAGGGGTTTAAATAAGTTACTGCTTCATCGATGCCGACTGCGAGCTTCCCGGTCGACGGACCGCGTCTGGATTCCAACAGTTCAGCGGCGTGGCGAACAGCTTCGGCCAGTTCTGTTTCATCAACAGGCTTCAGCAAATATCCGGCAGCCTGTACTTTGAAAGCATCCACTGCGTATTCAGAATAGGCAGTAGTAAAAATAATGAGCGGCGGATTTTTCATCTTCTTTAAAATCACTGCGAGCTCTGTGCCGGTCATTTCAGGCATGTCGATATCGAGAAGCAGCAGTTCAGGCTCCTCGGAAATTATTTTGGACAGGGCTTCCTGTCCGGTGGATGCTTCACCGGTAATCTGAATGGAGGGATGTTCTTTCAGTAAAAATTTTAATTCCTCAAGGCTGTACTTTTCATCATCTGCAACGAGTGTTTTAATCGTCTGCTTCATATATAAACGAATCCTTTCGAATATAGTGGAAAGTGCTGGGTATTTTAAAAGATACTGTCATGCCGGACCCCGGTTTTGAACTGAATTGAAGACCGCAGCTCCGCCCGAAAGTCATTATAAGTCTTTTGTTGATATTATACAGCGCGATACCATTGCCGTCTGTACTATTCCCGGGACATGAAGTCAGTGTTTCCATCATCTCCGGGTCTGCACCTGTGCCGTTATCTTCTATATATATGTGAACATCTTCATTACTTTGCCGGATGTTGATTTGAAGCTCACACTGTCCGCTTTTTCTTTTAAATCCGTGTTTTACTGCATTTTCAATAATCGGCTGGAGAGTCAGTGCAGGCAGTGCTGTGTCGAGACAGTTTTCTTCTATATGATATGAGACTTTAATTCTGTCTTCAAACCGGATTTGTTCAATTGATAAATAAGATTTTATATGTTCGAGCTCGTCACTGACCGTATGAACATCTTCGGTAGTGGACTGCAGATTATGCCTTATAAATTTGGACAATGATCTCAGTGCGGCTCTCGCTTTTTCAGGATCGATGCGAATGAGCGACAGCACGGTATTTAAAGTGTTGAAAAGGAAATGAGGGTTTATCTGAGCCTGTAAAGCATTGATTTCAGCATCCTGTGCCAGATTATAGAGCTTATCAGCTTCGGCCAGTTCAAGCTGGCTGTTCAGCAGTTTTACCAGACCAGACAGCGTTTCTTTCTGAAGAGCTGTCACATTGGAATGAAAGTAAAACCCGACAGTACCGATTGTGTGCAGTCTGCTGCTCAGTGTTTCAGTGACCATTGAATCGCTTTTTCCCCCGATTTCAGCAAGTGTGCGGCTGCTTTCTTTAATGACCACACCTTTCAGTTTTAATTCTTTATACAAAATTAAAGACACGTGTCCGGCAGACTGTACAGTCAATCCGGATTTTAAATAAACGAGTGTCTGTTCGGCGATACGGAGTACTTTTTGAGCCTGCAGAGCTGCTGCTTTCTCTTTTTCTCTTTCGACACTTTTAATAATTAACAGGAAAAGCGCACAGCCTACTCCGTTTGCAAGGATCATCGGTATTGCAATGTGCTGAACGAGCGTTACAGCGTCAGCCAGCGGACGGGCAAGCAGTACAATCAGCCCCATCTGCATCATTTCCGCCGCGCCGCCTATCGCGAACACGTGGAGAGGACGGGAGGTAACTCCGGGATTTCTTGAACGGAACCAGGCTGCAAAAATACCTGCTGCAATCGTTGCAATACCGCATGCAAATCCTGTGAACCCGCCGAGCAGCATCCGATGGCCGCCGGCCATAAGCCCTGCTGCGCCACCGACCTTATAGCCGCCGAATAACCCCGCAAGTACTACCCCGATGACGCGGAAGTTGGCAATTGCTTCTGTATTTAAAATACCTGTTGTAAAACGTTCAAGCTGAAATGGTTCCGCCTGAAAAGTAACGCCGGAATATGTACCGATAATCCCGAAAGTCCCAAAGAATAAAATTGCAGTATATTCCTGCTTTTTCGTTGGGGCTGCCGGTGAAAGCATATCTCTGAAAAACCTGAGACGTGTTGCAATAAAGGCAAGCATTACAATCAGGCCCAGCCGTTCAAGCATAATCAGTAACAGTTCGAACATCTGTATCTCCACGTTTCTGTTTTAGTGTCTATATAGTATATCAAAAAAAATTACACTTTAATTTAAAAAAATCCCCCGTAAAAGCTGAATTTTTACGGGAGATTTATCGTTACAGGTCTCTTTCGTCGACACCTGCATTTTTTTGTTCCTGATATTCACGTTCTTCTTTTTTAAGATACTCCTGCATACGTTTTGAATTCGGAGTAATAGTCAGACCGAGATATTTTCTTTCTTCGTTGGCATCTTTATAAAATGAAATCATCATCATAATAATGACAAAGCTGAATGGCAGTGCTGCGATAATTGCGGCCGACTGAAGCGCCTCAAGTCCGGTTTCACCGCCTGACAGCAGCAGAACATAAGCAATTGCCGATAAGCTGATGCCCCATACGATTTTAATACTCGACCGGGGACGGAGTGATCCATATGATGTCTGCATACCGAGTACGAAAGTAGCTGAGTCGGCTGATGTGATAAAGAATGAGGATACGAGTATAATTGCCAGAATTGACAGCGGTACGCTGAGCGGCAATTCATTAAATATAGCGAACAGCTGTGTTTCGGGACCGTGGCCAATGACTTCTGAAACAGAACTTGCAATTTCTATACCGGTAACACCGAAGACGGTAAACCATATTATACCGATAGTTGTCGGCACAGTAAGCAGTGCCAGTACGAACTCACGCACTGTACGGCCTTTTGAAACTCGCGCAATGAAAATGCCGACAAAAGGACTCCAGCTGAGCCACCATGCCCAGTAGTAAATCGTCCACGACTGCAGCCAGCTGTTTTTACTACTGCTTAACGGGGCCGCATCCAGTGTTCTTGCTACAAATGTATTGATGTACTCACCGGCAGCAGTAGGAAGCATATTTAATATGAGCATTGTCGGACCGAGAAACAGTACAACCAGCAGTAAAATTGATGCGATAATCATATTAAGATTGCTTAAATATTTAATGCCCTTACTTAAGCCGCTCCATGCACTGGCAAGAAACAGAATCGTTACTGCTCCAATAATCAGTCCCTGGGCTGTCAGGTTGATAGGGACTCCGAAAAGATAATTGAGACCGCCGTTAATTTGTGTTGTACCGACACCGAGAGATACAGCGACGCCGATGACTGTCGCAAATACAGTTAACACATCGATGAGGATACCGATTGGACCGTCAACTTTATCACCTAAAATGGGACGTAATGTTTTTGACAGTAATCCGGATTCACCTTTTCTGAATTGGAAATAGGCAAGCGCTAAAGCAACTGCACCGTACATCCCCCATGCGTGGGCACCCCAGTGGAAAATTGTTGCACGAATAGCTTCGAGCATTGCTTCCTGTGACTCGGGTTCTGCAGTGGCGGGCATAAAGAAGTGTGCAATTGGTTCGGAAGTGCTGTAAAACACAACCCCGATACCCATCCCTGCGCTGAACAGCATTGTCAGCCATGACCGTGTACTGAACTCAGGCTCGTGATGAGGCTTACCGAGTTTTAATTTCCCGATGGGGCTGAAAATGAGAAATATACAAAAGAATAAAGTGGCTGAAGTAATAATCATGTAATACCAGCCGAAATAGTTACTGACCCAGTTTGATATCGCACCTGCAACGGCTCCAAAACGCTCGGGATTAACAGCTCCGATAACGACAAGCAGTCCGACGATTAAAACCGAATAAATAAATACTTTCGACAATTTTTTATTACCTGGGTTTGAAGGATCCTTCATTAATAATGCTCCTTATAGTTTAATAGAGTATTATCTGCATACCCTAAATTTCGATAACTTCTAAATAAATAACCTATTGATAATAACAAACTTACACTTCAAGTGCAATTTGGCTTTTGTGGAATTAATGATTATATGTAACGCATAGCGTTACTATGTGTGAATGCGGAGGATATAACGTTGTTTTAACGAGGTTTGTGAAGTAACGCCCGGCGTTACATTTTAAAAGTGACAATATAGGAACGAATATTATAACGGAACTGTATATAACTATATTTCTATTTCAACGTGCAGCTGCATCAGATAAAATGTGTAAACTTTTTACGACAGGGAAGACTAATAAATAGAGCATTAACTTTATATGAAGTACGAAAATATAAAAGGATGTGTAAGTATGTATAAAAAAATATTACTGCCGTATGATTTCGGGAACTCTTTCGATAATGTACCCGATCAGCTCACCAAGCTGACGGAAGACACAGAGGGCGCCATGATCACTATATTTAACGTTATTACTGAACAGGAAATGTCGGGTGATGTGAAGTTCAACGGTAAACGTTTCAATGAGATACAGGCGGATAAAGTAAATGAACTTAAGCCTTTTACAGATGAACTGGAGAAACGTAATCTGGATTACGAAGTACGATTTGAAACCGGTCGTGTAATTAACAAGCTTATGAAGGAAATTGAGAATAACGATTATGAAATTATTGTGATGAGCAATAAACGGTCTAAAATGGATATTAAACATGTACTTGGCCACGTTACCCATAAAATTGCGAAGCGTGTAAACACGCCTGTAATGATTATTAAATAAAATATAAATGCCTGCTCACTCATGTTGTCAGCAGGCATCTTTCATTTATCAGTAATTCTTTCCCCGGTTTCTGCATTAAATAAATGTGCTTTGCTCATATCAAATGCAGCGGTAATGGTATCGCCCGGTTCGCTTTGATTTTCAGGACCGTCTTTCACTGTCACTGACTGACCTTCAAGTTCCGCATAAATAATCACTTCTGAACCAGGCATTTCAGAAATTCTGACTGTTGCTTTAAACGGAGTACCATCGGCATGTTTGTCTTCGTCATATAACATAACATTTTCCGGACGGATGCCGAGTTTAACAGGCTTCCCTTTATACCCGAGCGTATTCAGCATGTGACTGGCTGCATCAGTCGGAGTGATTGTTATGCTTCCGGCAGTCAGGTGTATTCCATCGAAGTTGCAGTCTATGATATTCATCGCTGGTGAACCGATAAATTGGGCGGTAAACAGATTGGCCGGTGTTTTATAGACCGCTTCCGGTGTGCCGACCTGCATTATTTCACCGTTATTCATAATGACAATTCTCGATGCCATCGTCATTGCTTCAGTCTGATCGTGTGTGACGTATATAGTTGTCGTTTTCAGGCGCTGATGAAGCTGCATAATTTCAGCTCTCATCTGTACACGTAATTTAGCGTCGAGATTCGACAACGGTTCGTCCATTAGAAAGACATTGGCTTCTCTGACGATTGCACGGCCGAGTGCGACACGCTGCCTCTGTCCGCCGGACAGTGCTTTCGGTTTCCTGTGGAGATAGTCAGTCAATCCGAGAATTGCTGCAGCCCGCCCGACTTTTATCTTTATGTCATGCTTTGATACTTTGTGCATTTTCAGTCCGAAAGCGATATTATCGAATACAGTCATATGCGGATACAGGGCATAATTCTGAAAAACCATCGCAATATCGCGTTTTTTTGGAGGGATGCTGTTCATCAGTGTATCACCGATATAAAATTCACCGTCTGTAATGTCTTCAAGACCGGCTATCATGCGGAGGATAGTAGATTTACCACACCCTGACGGTCCGACAAAAACGATGAACTCGCCTTCTTTTATAT
Source organism: Jeotgalicoccus saudimassiliensis (assembly GCF_000756715.1). Taxonomy (NCBI): domain Bacteria; kingdom Bacillati; phylum Bacillota; class Bacilli; order Caryophanales; family Staphylococcaceae; genus Jeotgalicoccus; species Jeotgalicoccus saudimassiliensis. The sequence continues at coordinate 1,539,606 of NZ_CCSE01000001.1, read as the reverse complement.
CCAGACTGAAATCTTTTACAGCATTAGAATCTGAATGATTATATTGTTTTTTAATATTTTTAAAATGTAACCGGGCCATAAAATTTCTCCTTAAATATGTTCCGTATAAAATATTTACATTACAATTATAACAGTGCGCGGGGTAATTACAGCAGTATTCCATACGCCGTAAACAATTTTACCGGAAAAAGGGTATTGAATTGCAAAAGTATCGTGATAAGATTTAAAATTAAATTAATAGATTAATGGAAATGAAAGGAAGTGCTTTAGTATGTATAAAAGTATTTTAGTCCCGTTTGATTTTGGGAACTCTTTTGATAATGTGCCTGCTCAACTTGCAAAACTGACGAACGGCAGTAAAGAATCAACGATAACAATTTTTAACGTCATCACAGAAAATGAAATGGCGGATAACGTGAAATATCAGGGGAAACATTTTGACGATATAGCAAAAGAAAGAGTAGGAAATATGCAGTTCTTCACAGAACAGCTCGATGAGTATGGTCTGAACTACAAAATTTATTTTGGAACTGGACGTGTAATCGCGGAACTTAAAAAAGAAATCGAAAGCAATGAATACGAGCTCGTCGTAATGAGTAATAAGCGCTCGAAAAGAACGCTTAAACATGTACTGGGCCATGTCACGCATAAAGTGGCAAAACGCGCGAACATACCGGTAATGATTATTAAATAATTCAGTTCAAAAAAACAGAAAGCTGGCTAAACATGGATAATAACTCTTCTAAAAGCATTATATTAATCGGTGCGGGAATTATGAGTACAACACTGGGCACATTTTTGAAAAATCTGGAGCCCGGCTGGAATATTAAAATGTTTGAAAGACTGGATGTATCCGGAAATGAAAGTTCACATGAAACCAATAACGCAGGTACAGGTCATGCTGCATTGTGTGAGCTGAACTATACTGTTGAACAACAAGACGGATCCATCGATATTGAGAAAGCCAAAACAATCAATGAACAGTTTGAAATCTCGAAGCAGTTCTGGTCTTATCTTGTTAAGAGCAAACATATAAATAATCCGAAGGAATTTATCCGTCCCCTGCCGCATATCAGTTTTGTGATGGGGGCAGGTAACGTGGATTTTCTGAAACGCCGTTATGAAGCACTGGCGCCCCACCCGATGTTTCAGGATTTGGAATACACAGAGGATAACAGTGTAATCAAAAACTGGATTCCATTAATGATGAATGGACGCAATTCGGAGGAATCTGTTGCAGCAAGTAAAATTGACGACGGTACAGATGTGAACTTCGGTGAATTAACACGTAAGATGGCGCGCAGTATTGATGGCCATAAAAATGCATCAATTCATTACCGTCACGAAGTACAGGATTTCAGACAGCTTGAAGACGGCAAATGGGAAGTTAAGGTTCATAATATAAAGGAAAGCAAAATAGAATATCATGCAGCGGACTATATTTTTATCGGTGCCGGCGGACATGCCATTCCGCTGCTGCAGAAAACAGGGATACCTGAAAGTAAGCACCTTGGAGGGTTTCCAATCAGCGGTGCCTTCCTGGTATGTAACAATCCTGAAGTTGTCGGGAGACATAACGCAAAAGTATACGGCAAAGAACCATATGGTACACCGCCGATGACAGTGCCGCATCTGGACAGACGTTATATTCAGGGACAAGAAAGTCTGCTGTTTGGGCCGTTTGCTGCCATCGGACCGAAGTTTTTAAAATACGGTTCGAATATGGATATGTTCAAATCGATTAAACCGGACAATATGCTGACACTCGTATCTGCGGGTATTAAAAACATGCCGCTGGTGAAATATTCAATTCAGCAGGTAATGATGCGTAAATCAGACAGAATGGCAGAGCTTAGAAAATTTGTGCCGGATGCAAAAGATGAAGACTGGGATATTCATATTGCAGGTAAACGTGTTCAGGTCATTAAAGATAGTGAAGAACACGGAAAAGGATTCATTCAGTTCGGAACGGAAGTGGTCAGTTCAGAAGATAACACTGTAATCGCACTGCTTGGAGAATCACCGGGCGCATCAGTATCGGTATCAGTGGCACTCGAGGTATTTAAGCAGAGCTTCCCGGAATACCGGGAAACGTGGGAAACAAAATTGAAAGAAATGATTCCATCATACGGGCAGTCATTAATCGAGAACAGTAAACTGCTGTATGAGATCAGAGAAATGACGGCAAAAGAACTGGAATTGAAATAAAGAGAAGCCGGGACTGATTCAAGTCCCGGCTTTTTTGAATTTGGGAGACGTTAGACATTGAAGCAACCTTATTGTCACAGCAGTGCCGCCCGGCTTCTAAAATAAAAATAGCTATTATTATTATTTCATTATATAATTTTAAATATTCTTACTATTTAAAAAGGATATAAATAAAACAATTTTTGGGGGTACTGCTATGCGTAGAAAGTATTGTTTGTTATTGATGATAATTCTCCTGTTAGTGGCTGCAGCCTGCTCGAATGATGAGGCTGTTGAGACCACTGAAAATGAGAGTGCTGAAAGTACCAAAACCGGTGATGTTGTGGTCGGTTTTGATCAGGATTTATCAACTGTTGATCCACACGGAACGAATGATGTGAATGCAATTCAAATCAGAAGACATCTGTATCAGACGCTTGTTGCACGTGAAATTGATATGTCTCATAAACCGGGACTGGCGACTGAATGGAATCAGGTGGATGAAACGACATGGAACTTTAAGCTGGCTGAAGGTGTAACCTTCCATAATGGTTCTGAGTTTACAGCGGATGATGTGAAAGCTTCGCTTGAACGCGTGCAGGATCCGAGCATCAGTGCCCCTACCGTCTTCCTTTTCGAAATGATTGAAGATATTGAGGTAGTCGGTGATTATGAATTGAATATCACAACTGCTTATCCATTCGCCCCGCTGCCTGATAATCTGGCGCATACAGCAGCAAGCATTATGAGTAAGGAAAGTATTGATGCAGATTACCAGAATGCAATTGAGCAGGCGGGTCTTGATTTGACTGTGGAAGATTATTATGAGTTAAGAGATGCCGGCGGTGAACCATTTACAGAGGTTTCGGAACAAATCGCTGAGCATACAAGTGCTTATTTATCAGAGCATCCGGATGGTACAAACTACGTTAAATTTAAAGCGAGAGCACCCGGTCAGAACATAGAGTTCGAACGTTTTGAAGATTATAAAGGTGAAAGTAATATCGATAATCTCACGTTTGTGATTATTCCGGAATCTGGGTCGATGATGGCTGAACTTGAATCCGGCGGTGTGAATATAACAACACCTGTCGATATGGCAATGATGGACAGAGTGAACAGCAGCGACAGTACAGAGTTTGTTGAATCAGAGTCTCTCAGAACAAACTATCTCGGTTTTAATACAGAACAAGAACCTTTCAATGATGTTAAAGTCCGTCAGGCGATTGATTTTGCTATCGACAGAGAAGAGTTAAAAGAAGGTATTTACAATGGACAGGCGTCAATTCCAAACAGTATGATATCTGCACAGGTATTTGGTCATGATGCGGAACTGCCTGAAGTCGGACAGGATATGGAAAAAGCTGAAGCGGCACTTGCAGAATCGAATCACTCAGACGGTTTTGATGCGACGATTTGGGTAAATGACAGTCAGGATCTGATTGATTCGGCGGTATATATTCAGGAACAGCTGAAAGCACTGAATATTAATATAACGATTGAACAATTTGAAATGGCTACATTTATGGAACGTTTAGGACAGGGACAGCATGACATGTTCCTGCTGAGTTTTACTGCTTCAACGGGTGATGCGGACTACCTGATTTCTGCGCTGACACTGAGTACTAACAGAGGTTTCGGAGGTAATCGGGCATTCTATACAAATGATGAAGTGGATACAGTACTTGAGACAGCAAGAAGTGCGACAGAGGATGATGAAAGATTGGCTGAGTATACAAATATTCATAATATGCTTCGTGAAGATGTACCGTATGCACCACTGGTTCATACGAATATGAGTCTTGCATATAACACTGTACAGATTGATGGTGTTGAACTCGATGCAGCAGGCTATATCAGATTGGAGAATCTTACTTTTAAATAAACCAAACGACGTTTCCGGTTATCCGGTAACGTCGTTTTTCATAAATCTAACCTTTCCCTTTCAGCATGGCATGCCAGTACATAATCGGCAGCATATTCTTTTTAAACTGATAAAATATCTTCTTATCATCTGCCTGATTGAGGAATGTCGTTTCTGACGGGATTCTGTCATAGCCGAACTCAGCGAGTATCAGCTCACCGTATTCAGTAGCAATCGGGCATGCAGTCTTGCCGTCGTATTTATGGGACGGTTCTTTATCGTTCATACGTTCAATCAGATTATCAACGAGTACGGGCAGCTGCTGTCTTACGGCTGCTCCCATTTTTACTGTCGGCAGGCTTGATGCGTCTCCAAGTGAAAATACCGTCGTATACTTTTTGTGCATCATCGTATGCTTATCAACGTCGACCCAGCCTTCGTCGTCGAGCAGTCCTGAATTTTCCAGTACTCTTGGGCCGTGCATCGGCGGTGTGATTACAATCATTTCAAAAGGTACGGTATGAATATCACCGTTCACTGTATTTTTAAAGACGGCAATTTTTTCATCACCGTTGACTTCAACAAGTTCCTCATTCAGCATATAATCGATATGTTTTTCTTCCATCTGGCTGATCAGACTGTCGTTATATTTCTTCACTTCAAATATTTCATCCCGGCCGCTCCGGAATATAATATCAACATGGCGGTCATGCTGTTTTACGAAATCATCCATCGTAAACAGCGAGTTCTCAGCAGATACACCGCCCTTAATTTTAGATTTTGGCTTTGTCACCAGTATATTTCCGGTCTTGGTGTTTTTCAGTGATTCATAAGTGTATTCAACAAAGTCATACAGATAGTTTGTACAGACACTGTTTTTGCCGATAAACTCTTTCGCCCCTTTGATGGCATCGTAGTTTAATTCAATACCGAGCGCGACGATTAAATACTCGTAGCTGATAACAGTGCTGTCAGCTGTAATTTCCCTTTTAACCGGGTCTGCATTTTTAACAGAGGCCTGCAGCCAGCGGGCGCCTTTCGGGATTACTTTTTCAGTAGGTTTCTTTGTGGACCGCAGTTTTTCCACACCGCTTCCAACTAACGGCCATGCGGGCTGGAAATAATGATAGTCACCAGGCTCTATAATTAAGACGTCATCTTTTAAATCCTTCTTTTTTGACAGTACACGGCTGGCTGTCGAAATCCCGCCTGCACCTCCGCCGAGAATAACTAGTTTATAGTGCTTTTTCATAAGAACACCTCCGTGTTACTGGAAATATTCCCGTTTACACAGAGGTTACTCATAATATCATTTATTCTTTTTACTTAAATTTCTGCTAATGCCTGTTCCAGATCTTCTATAAGATCGTCAGCATTTTCAAGTCCGATGGATAATCGGAGCAGTGTATCCGGTGCTTTCGTCAGTTCCTTTTCCACAGAAGCACGGTGTTCGATGTAACTGTGTGTACCACCGAGACTCGTCGCCTGGGTAAATATTTTTACGGTGTTGGCAATTTTCAGCGCATCTTCTGCATTGCCTTTTACTTTAAACGACAGCAGTCCGCCGAAGTCGCTCATTTGTGATGCTGCGATGTCATGACCGGGGTGACCGGTTAAGCCGGGGTAGAATACAGTTTCAACTTTCTCATGTGCATTCAGAAAGTCTGCAATCGTACGGGCACTCTGGCAGTGAACTGACATTCTGGCAGATAAAGTCTGAACGCCGCGAAGTGCAAGCCAGCAATCGAATGATGATGGCACAGCGCCTTTGGCGTGCTGCCATGTACGTACGTTCTGAAGCATCCGGCTGTCCTTTTTCGCAACGACTGCCCCGAGCAGCAGATCACTGTGCCCGCCGATATATTTAGTTACCGAATGCAGCGAGAAATCTGCTCCCAGCTGAAGCGGATTCTGAAGAACCGGTGTAGCTGTAGTGTTGTCCACGACAGTAACGGCGCCTGCTTTTTTTGCAATTTCAGCCACTGCTGCAATATCGATGATTTTAATTTGTGGGTTGGATGGTGTTTCAATCCAAAACAAACCGGGTGCCTTTTCACTCACAACAGCTTTCAGCTCATCGGGGTCGCTCATATTTGCAGTGACGATTTCAAAGCGTCTGCCGATATCTGTTTCATTCAGTAGAGTTAAAACGCCGAAATACATATCGTCCGGTAAAATAATACGCTGCGGCATATCCGCCGGCAGTGCTTCAATGACTGACGAAATTGCAGCCATGCCGGATGAAAAAGCGACACAGTCATGACCTTCCTCAAGTGCTGTGAGACATTCTTCCAGTGAACGGCGATTGGGGTTATCTCCCCTGCTGTACATAAAGCCGTCAGTATAAGAACCGTCAGCAGCTCTCTCGTATGTTGTAGACAGGTGAAGCGGTGTTGTTACCGCACCTGTCACGGGATCGACCTGTCTGCCGGCATGAATTGCTTTCGTTTCAAAACGCATATTTATCCCTCTTTTTCTAGTTTATATGATTCAGTATACATCTCACTATTCAAATTATCTATAAATTCAGACAAATAGACTATGAATACAAACGATTGTTTCCCGTGAAAAAGGGTATCTGTTTAGAAACACCGGAAGGAGCTTTTTGATGGAAATTAAAAATATTGAACCTTCGGCGATCACCGACTTTGAGAATGAGCTGCAGCTTGAGAATGTAAAGTATTTAACGCTTTGTACAGAGGAAGGTATTATCGCCTATCTTGCCGGCATAAGCAGTGAGGTGGATAATGAAATTAATGTGCACTACGGATTTGTGAACGACTTCAATGAACCTGTGGCAAAACAGATGTATGAGTTATTTATGACGCATAATATCAGCGAGGATATTACTTTTAATCCTGAAAGTGACGCAGAAGAAAAATTTATAGAATCATTGTAAAAATAAAGGCTCCCCGAAGGGAGCTCCTTTTATTTACCAGCCGATTTCGCTCAGTTCAAGTACTGTCGGAATTAAAGCACCGTCGTACTCTTCTTCGATAAATTCAGCAGTATCAGCTTCCTGATACAGTTCGGCAATTCTGTTGTATGTTTCATTATCTGCATCTTCAGCGTTTGAAGCGATGATGTTTACGTAATCCGTTGCTGTATCATCTTCGCGGTAAATTGAATCGTGGATCGGATGAAGTCCGGCATCTTTTGCTATGCCGTTATTAATAATACCGAGATCCACATCACCAAGGGCACGCGGAATCTGTGCAGGTGCAACTTCTTCAAATTTATAATCATTTGGATTTTCAACTACTGCATTTTCGATTGAACCGAGACCGTCATAGTCTTCAACGAGTGTAATCAGTCCGGCATCTTCAAGCAGCATTAATGCTCGGCCTTGGTTTGATACATCGTTAGGCAGAGCGATTGTACCGCCGTCCGGAATGTCATTTACATCTGTCAGTGAATCGGAATAAATGCCCATCGGTGCCAGGTTAGTCGTAGCGATTGGAACTAAATCCAGGTTTCTCTCTTCGATAAATTCATCGAAATACGCTACAGTCTGGAATGAGTTTAAATCTATTTCACCGTCAGCAAGTGCTGTATTCGGCTGAACGTAATCATTAAAAGAAACGATTTCAATCTCTATATTCTCTTTCGCAGCTTTTTCCGCCACGTAATCCCATACGACTGTGTCGGTACCGCTGATACCGATCTTAACTTCTTCTTTTCCGCCGTCACCGCACGCTGAAAGTATAATGCTGATTAACAGTAAACTCGTAAATAATACAACTTTTTTCATAATATATTTCCTCCAATTTTTATTTTCTTCTTACAACTCTTGCGAACTTGTTACCTGCTGACTGCAGACCCTGAACCATGATGATTAATATCACGACTGTGATCAGCATTGTAATCGTATCGAATCTCTGATAACCGTAAGTAATCGCTAAATCACCAATTCCGCCGCCGCCGACTGTGCCGGCCATTGCAGAAGCACCGACGAGTCCGATGATGGATATCGTGAAGTTTACGATGAGTGACCCGAATGCTTCAGGCAGCACGAATTTGATAATCGTCTGCATCGGTGTTGCACCCATTGCATCTGCAGCTTCCAGCACGCCGTCATCCACTTCAAGGAGTGAACTCTCAACCAGTCTGGAAATATACGGACCGGCGAAGAATACCATTGGGACAATTGCCGCCTCTGTACCGATTGAAGTACCGACGATGAACTTAGTGACCGGTATAATCGCTACGAGCAGGATGATGAAAGGCAGCGATCGGAATATGTTAATGATGCCGTTTAATATTGTGAAAACTGCTTTGTTTTCTAAAATCTGACCGGGACGTGTGACATATAACATAATCCCGAGCGGCAGTCCGAGCAGGACTGAAAAAATAAATGAAATACTGACCATCTGGACAGTTTCCAAAAATGCTTCGAATATCGTACTCCAGCTAACCAGCATATGTATTCACCTCACTGTACTGAACATTGTTTTCCGTTAAATAAAGCAGTGCTTTTTTGAGTTCCTCAGCCTCACCGTCAAACTGAACGATTAAATTGCCGAAAGGCACACCCTGCAGTTCTGTTATATTGCCGAAAAGGACATTGACGTCGAGATTATAAAGCTTGCTGATTTGAGACAGATACGGTTTTACAGCGAGCTGACTGATAAAGTTAATTCTGTAAATAAACTGGCTGCTGCTGCTGTCATCAATCAGTTCCCGGACGTAATTCGGCAGTTCTGTCTGCATAACGGTGTTGACGAATCGTCTGCCCGTTTCTGTCTGCGGACTGGAGAACACATCGAAGACTGAACCGCGTTCAATTATTTTTCCTTTCTCCATTACAGCTACTTTATGACAGATATCGCGGATGACAGACATTTCATGAGTAATCAGCAGAATTGTTATGTTGTACTCTTTATTTATCTTCTTTAGAAGTTTCAGAATCGACTCTGTTGTATCAGGATCGAGTGCTGACGTGGCTTCATCGCACAAAAGAATCGACGGATTCGTCGCAAGTGCCCGGGCAATGCCGACACGTTGTTTCTGACCGCCTGACAGCTGATCGGGATATTGGGATGCTTTATCCGACAGACCGACGAACTCAAGCAGCTCCGTGACGCGCTCCTTAATTTCGCTCTTCGGCGTTTTATTTAAAATAAGCGGCATTGCGACATTCGTATAAATCGTTTTTGAATTTAATAAATTAAAGTGCTGGAATATCATTCCGATACGCTTCTTTGTGATACGCAGTTCAGCCGGTGTCAGCGCAGTTAAATCTTTGTCATCGACGATGACCTGTCCTGCGGAGACGCGTTCCAGCTGATTGACGCAGCGTATTAATGTGCTTTTACCTGCTCCGCTGTATCCGACGACACCGTATATTTCGCCGGTATCGACTTTGAAGTTAATATTATCAAGGGCATGAATTTCTGCATCGCTGCCCTGATACGTTTTATCTACACCGATAAACTCAATCATGTAAAACGCTCCTTAAACATAGTTAAATAGTATGAATTAAAAAATGTAATAAAAATACACCAGTATAAGACCGGTGTTTTTTAAAAACCAGCTATACATTCTTTTGAATAAAGAAATAACCTCTTCTTAAAATATAAGAAGAGGCCGATATGTATAGTCGCTCTTCTCATCTTTTAGCGTAATGCTACAGGATTTGGCACAGTACAATTAAGTCTGTTGCCGAGATTTCACAGGGCCAGTCCCTCCATCTCTCTTGATAAGAAATTAAGTTATTTGAATATTTGATTTAAACTAACTATAGAGCAGCGCAGATTTAATGTCAACATAAAATTAAAATTAATTTCAAAGTGACTATTTAAGTATGCTGCTTAATGCTTGCTATAACAGCATTTATATAACTGTTTTCATGTGGTACAAAATCAGTTTTGCTGATCTGTATATCGTTAACAGTGATTGAGTCTGCTTCTTCAGACCACAGTTCTTCAAATGCAGACAGCTCAATTTTAAATACGCCGGATACTTCATTATCCATAAACACGTAATCAGGTACGGTATTTTCCGGAATGTTATATAAAAACACATGACATAATTCTTTGTCGATAAAATTACCGATGATAATTTCGTCACGTACTGTACCGGTGTAAGTTAAATCATCCGGAGTCAGTTCAATACCGAGTTCTTCTTTAATTTCCCGGACGCCGTCATTAACGTCTTCATCGGAGCTTAAATGGCCGGCCGCGGTTATATCCAGCTGATTTGGAAAATCTTTTTTATCCGGACTGCGAAGCTGGAAATGGACATATTTCCGTCCGCGTTCTTTACTGACGAACCAGCAGTGAAACGTTTCGTGCCACAGCCCCAGCTGATGAGCGGAGGTACGGGACGCTGTACCTGTTAAATTGCCCTGTGCGTCAAATATATTAAGCAGTTCTTCTTCCATAATCAATGCATCTCCTTTGAAGCTAGAACATTTGTACAAAGAATAAGCTGATTGTTTCCCAGTAATACTGAATGACTATAAACAGTACAGCAAATAACAGTGCCGGCAGCATATTCGCTACTCTTATATTCATTAGACCGAGGAGCCGGATACCGATGGCAATAATCATTACTCCACCTGTACCGGTAATTGCGATAATAATATGATCCATCAGATCAGGCTGAATGAAACGGTTAATCTGGGATGCTGACAGCGCAATTGTACCCTGGAACAGTAATACGGAAATTGCTGAAAACATAATGCCGATTCCCATCGTGGATGTCAGGAAAATAGCAAGCACGCCGTCGATTAATGCTTTCGTTAATAACACGGTGTGATCATTTCTGAGACCGCTGTCGAGTGCACCGATGATACTGACTGCACCGACGACGTAAACGAGTGTCGCGGTTACGAATGCAGCAGCAGCACCGCCTTCTGTTGCCCCTGTTTTCGTTTCAAGCCATATACCGAAATGGTTCATCTTATCTTCAATATCCCACTTTTCACCGAGCATGGAGCCGAGCGCGAGACTGGCAACAACTATAATCAGTATATCCCCTGACTCGAGTGCCATATCAATCCCGATAACCAGTACTGTAATAGATAGTGCCTGAAGAATAGTAGATTTCATATTCTCTTTAATATTTCTCCAAAAAAGACCGATGATGCTGCCCAAAATAATAGCAAGAGCATCTACGATAGTTCCAAACAGCGCCATGGCCAATTCCCCCGTATCCATAAATTCTAACTAAATATATCATAACGGCCACGGGGGTTATATATAAAAACAACTATCCGGAATAGTTGGATAGTTTATAAATATAGTGTTTATGTTATAACTTTACATAATTAATTTGTATCGTAGTATATTTTCATATTAATGATAAAATTATTAATAAATAATTGTGCATTTGAGAGAAAGGTGATTGTCATTCAGACGTTGTATATCCTAATTATTGTCATGTTTTTAATCATGATTGTTTCACTGATCATAAAGATTCTTGAACAATTTAAACTGAAGAAGGATGTAAAGGATTTATGGAACAGAAAACAAAAGTATGAAAACAGACAGGAGTACTATATTCATCATCATAATTATTTCGTAAATATGATGGAAAATGAAGATACGGACCATCGTCATGTGGTTGATGATGAAACGTGGAAAGATCTGGATATGGCCAGACTGCTCGAGAAAATGAATTATACATTTACGACAATCGGAGCCGAAAATCTGTACGCCGCCCTGCGCAATGCACATGAAACAGACAGCATTGATGAAGAGCTGATTATTAAAATAAAAAATGATGAAGAATTCAGAAGAGATATATCATACCGGATGGCGGAGCTCGGCAGATCCGGCAATACAAACACAAGTAAATTTATGTACGAATTTAGACCGGTGAGAAAATATAATCCGCTGCTGCTCCTTTGTTCGATTATGCCGATTGCCGGTGCACTGCTCTTTTTCGTAAATCCGTATATATCACTGTTGTTAATTCTGACGGGTTTCAGCCTTAATGCATATTTTTCAACTAAGCATAAAAGTACAACAGGACTGGATTACACAGATATATTCTATGCGATTAATATTATTGTGACTGCGGGCCGACTGAACAAAAAATATAACAGTAAAGGACTGAAGCGGCTGTCAATTTTAAGTCCACTGTTTGTAAATGATGACAGTGCAAAAGAAATGAATGTCGGCGTTCAGATGTTTGCAGCTTTCAAGCTGATGTTTCTGATTGATTATCATCTGTTTCACATTGCTCACGGTTCACTCAGAAAAAATTATGATTTATATAAAGCGGGCTGGCGTTATACGGCTGATTTGGATCTGCATTACAGTCTCGCTATGTGGCGGGAAACACTGCCCTATTACACGACACCGGCTTCAGAAAAATATTTAGTAACGGAAGGCCTGTATCATCCGCTGGTAGAAAGTGCAGTGGATAATGATTTCAGTTTCAATAACGATATACTGCTTACCGGTTCCAATGCCGCCGGGAAATCAACATTTATGAAAGCTCTTGGTGTGAATGTGATATTGAGTAACGGGCTGAATACGTCAACCGCTTCAACATTTAAATACACTCCGGGGAAAGTAACATCATCGATGGAAATTACGGACAGCGTGATTGAAGGGGACAGTTACTTCATCAGTGAGGTGAAATCTTTAAAACGTATTGTCGAAGAGATAGAAGACTTTGAGGGCAGAGTGTACTGTATTATCGATGAAATTTTCAAAGGTACAAATACGATTGAAAGACTGGCTGCAGGAGAATCATTTTTACGTTATCTGCACGACCAGAAAAATGTGGATTTAATTGCTGCCACTCACGATATGGAACTGACAAATCTTCTGAACGGTGAACTCGATTTCTATCATTTCAGTGAAACACTTATTGATGATGATATTGAATTTGATTACAAAATTAAACCTGGTATTGCGACGAGTTCGAATGCTATTGAGCTGTTACGATTATACGGATTTCCTGAAGCTGTTTATAAAAATGCCAGGAGTAAAGTGTCAGGAACTATATAACATCAAAGTATAACGCTATGGATTACAAAATAACGCTATGCGTTGCAAAGCGTAAAGTCAAGAGATCGCATCGCTTTATGGCATACTGAAATTAAATAAATTAAACGGACCCGGAGGGATGCAGGTGAATCAGAAAAGACAGATAATCATCTATTCATTAATCTTTACAATAATGGTTTTATGGGGAATTAATATTGTGATTCTTAAAGTACTCGTAACAGAGCTGCCTCCGGCGACGATGACAGCTTTCCGGGTGATGCTCGCCGGGATTACGACGATGACCATTTTAATACTGTCGAGTTCGATACGGAAAATAACGGGTTACGAATGGAAGTACATGCTTCTCGGAATGGTTTTCGGTGTGATACTCCACCACGCTTTGCTCGCGATATCTCTGACGATGATCGATGCTTCGAGTGCAGCATTGATTCTGGCACTTGTGCCGTTAACAACGGCAGTAATGGCAGTTATATTTCTCGGTGAAAAACTGACGCCGGCAAGGACGCTCGGTATCCTGATTGCACTGACAGGTGTGTTTTTCATTCAGGATGAATCGTTTACAAGTTTTACTTTTTCGCTGGGTGAGATCCTGATATTTATATCGATGTTTACGCAGGCATTAAGTTTTATTTTTATAAGAAAAGTTACGATGACGCTGAGTCCGACTCAAACGACGGCCATGATGTTTTTAACGGGATCTCTCGGTCTGGTCATTGTAAGTTTTATAGTTGAGCCCGGCGGAATTAAGGAAATGTTTTCGGCTGAACCGTATGTGTATGTACTGTTTGTATTGTCCGGTATTATCGTCACCGGCTTCGGCTACATGGTTTATAATTCCGCTATTAAAGAAATCGGTGCAGGACAGACGGTTATTTTTAATAACTTCGTTCCGTTTTTCGGCGTTATCTTTTCGATGATCTTTTTAAATGAAACGATTACGAATGCGCAAATAGCGGGATTTGTTCTCGTAGTAATCGGCGTCTTGTTCGGGACAGGTTATATTGAATATACGTGGCGTAAGCGCAATAAAAAGAATGAGTTTTAAGCAGAAGAAGTCCCCCGGAATTTTTCCGGGGGACTTCTTTTTTTAAAAGAGCAGTTATTTCTTGGTGTAACGCTTCAGATGATTTGCCGTTACGGACTCCTTCACATCGATCAGTCCGTTTGGTTTGCCGCTGTATAAAATTTTACCGCCTTTCATTCCGGGACCCGGACCGACATCGATAAACCAGTCCGCATGGGTCATCATCGTCAGGTTATGTTCTATAAGAATAACGGTGTTATTCTGTTCAATCAGCTGTTCGAAACACGACAACAGTGCAGGTATATCATCTTCGTGCAGTCCCGTTGTCGGCTCGTCAAAAATGAATACTTTATTCTGTGCATCGCTGTCTAAATAACGGCTGAGTTTTAAGCGCTGTATTTCCCCGCCGGACAAAGTATCGAGGGACTGGCCAAGCGTCATATAATGCAGTCCTGTTGCCTCCAGGTTTTTAAGCCGTGAAGCAACGATTCCGTTATTTTTAAACAGTTCCGCACCTTCCTCCACAGTAAGCGCCAGTACATTTGCGATTGAGTAGCCGTTCACTGTTGCATCAAGTACTTCTTTTTTATAACGCGTACCGTTACACACTTCACAGATCTGTGAAAAGTCCGCCATAAAGGCAAGTTCCGTCTTAATAACGCCTTTACCGTTACATTCAGAACATGCCCCTTCGGAGTTATAACTGAACATACTCTTTTTTAACCCGGTCTGTTTGCTGAAGAAAGTCCGGACCTCATCAAACAAGTCCATATACGTCAGCAGATTTGAACGGTTCGTTGCCTGTACGGATTTCTGGTCGATAAAGACCGCCTCTTCCGACTTGGAAAAACCTGTTTTAATCAGTGTGCTTTTACCTGATCCTGCGACTCCGGTAACGACTGACAACACCCCTTTCGGGATATCGACAGAAACATCTTTTAAGTTGTTTCTTGTAATGTTGTTAAGTCCGATAAATGCCTTCGGTTTACGGGGACTCTGTTTCAGCTTGTGTTGTCTGTTCAATGCTGTACTTGTCGGGGTATCTGTCTGCATCAGTTCTTCATATGTGCCGTTAAAAATAATTTCCCCGCCGTGCTGTCCGGCACCGGGACCGATATCGATAACGTGGTCTGCGATATGAATGACGTCCGGATCATGTTCGACAATCAGCACGGTGTTGCCTTTGTCACGAATGGAGCGCATAATTTCATTTATTTTTTCAATATCTTCAGGATGGAGTCCGACACTCGGCTCATCGATAATATAAACGAGATCTGTCAGCGGACTGTTCAGATGACGGATCAGTTTAATGCGCTGGGATTCCCCGCCGGACAGTGTCGGTGTCTCACGGTCCAGAGTTAAATAATTTAAACCGATATACGCGAGAGCCTTCATTTGTTCGAGCAGCGGCTTAACGATAAACTTCGCCTTCTCGTCATCAAGCTGTGTTAGAAACTCAATCGCATCATCGACGGATAATGACGTAAAATCAGCGATACTGAATCCGTTGATTTTACAGCTCAGCACTTTATCATTGAGGCGTTTACCTTTGCAGTCCGGACATTTCCGGTTCGTCACAACGCGTTCAACATCTTTTCGGAAACGTTTCTTTTCGAAGTTGTCATTTAACAGAAATGAACGGCGGAAGCGGTGAATCAATCCTTCAAACTTAGCTGTACGCGGCCAGTTATCCGGCGGATTTTTAATTTTTCTCGGTTTTGTATACAGGAACGTATCCATTTCCTCTGTCGTATAATCCTTCAGCTTTTTATCATTATCAAACAGACCGCTGTATAAATAGCGCTTGCCTCTCCAGCTGTCGGGTCTGAATGACGGAAAATTAATGGCATCTTCGTTTAAGGATCTGTCAAAATCGAGCAGTTCATTTAAATCGATATCTTCAACATAGCCGAGTCCGTGGCAGCGTTCGCACATACCGCTAGGGTTATTAAATGAAAAGACATTGGAATAGCCAACAAACGGTGTGCCGATGCGTGACCATAATAAACGGACTGACGAGTAGATATCGGAAATTGTTCCAACTGTGGACCGTGAATTTCCGCCGAGCTTTTTCTGATTGATTACCATTGCGACCGGCAGATTTTCAATACGGTCCACATCGGGCTTCTCGTATTGTGTCAGCTGATGCTGAATGTAGCTTGAGTATGTTTCATTTAACAGCCGCTCCGATTCGGCAGCCAGCACGCTGAACACGAGTGAAGACTTGCCTGAACCCGAGCGCCCGGTAAAGACCGTCAGGCGGTGTTTTGGAATATCAACACTCACATTTTTTAAGTTGTTTTGATTTGCACCATGAACGCGTATATGTGACATTAAATCCACCTCTGTATTTATATTGATCTGTAATTAATTATACTGTTAACAATACCCTGTTCCCATGTTATGAAATCGGGCCGGAAGATAAAATATTTAGTGAAGCGCCGTGTACAGGCTGTACACGGCTTTAATTATGTCTTAAATTATAATCTGTTCATACTCCATTCATATTAAAAGTGTAATATATAAAATAAACAGTTATCGAAAGGAAGTTATTATGAAAAATCCCGTTAAACTTTTATTAGTCTTTTCAGCATTCTTTGGATTGCTCGGAGCTGTAATAGGCTCACATATGGCAGGTTCGGGTTCATATGCACTGAGACCGATTCATGCACATATTTTAGTTGTAGGATGGCTGAGCTTATTCGCCTGGGCAGTATTTTATAAAGCATTCGAAGTGAAGTACAATGCATTATCGAAATTCCATGTCTGGTCTGCAATTCTCGGAACAACGGGACTTGTTACCGGTATGTTCTTAACGAATGTTGCATCACTTGGTCTGCCAGAAGGAATAACGCTTGTGATTTATATTGGAGGCGGTGTGGGTCTCCTTTTAAGCTATGTGGCATTCTTCGTGCAGGCAATTATGTATAAGCCCGCAGATAAATAACAGAAAAGCTCAGAATCCTGATTCAGGAATTCTGAGCTTTTTGTTTAGTCAAATTCAATCGGACGTGCAATTTTGTTGCTCTGGCCGCCATCGACAAGTATCGTCTGACCGCTGACATAGGTTGAATCATCCGATGCCAGGAAAAGGCATGCTTTTGCGATATCATCTACGGTGCCCACCCGCCCCATCGGATTGAAAGCAAGAGACTCTTCAAATGACTTATCCGGATTTTCAAGACCTGCAAATGTTTTATGGAGAAGCGGTGTATCCACCGAACTCGGCCCGACAGCATTAACACGGATCTGATGTTGTCCGTAATCCAGTGCCATCTGACGTGTTAAAGCAGTCAGCCCGCCTTTTGCACTCGCATATGCTGCGAGTCTTGTAATCGTCGTTTCAGCATGCCATGACACCATATTGATAATCGATGATGTATCCTGTTTCTGCATTTCAGGAATCGCATACTTGCTGCAAAGAAACGGCCCGGTTAAATTAATACCCATTAAATTGTTCCATTCTTCCAGAGACGTTTCATGCAGAGCTTTACGGAAATTCACCGCTGCATTGTTGACCAGCACATCTAATCTGCCGAATTCTTCAATCGTGAACGCGATTAAGTTTTGAACATCTGCTTCCCTGCTGACATCCGTCTTGCAGAAGCGGACATCGAGATCTTTATCAGAAAGCTCTTTTACAGTCTTCTCCGCTGATTCTGCATCGATGTCAGCAATCACTATTTTTGCCCCTTCTTCAGCAAAAACCTGTGCCACTCCGCGGCCGATTCCCTGACTGCCTCCGGTAATTACAGCGACTTTATTTTTAAGTCTCATCTGATAACCATCCTTTCCCTGTTCCTCTGACCCTTATTTTATCATTTCATCCCAACATTATAACATTGGATGAAATTTCGGGAACCGACACTTTTCAGACACATTATATGTTATAATATTACTAAGTATAATATTAGAGTAAATTAGCGCAAGCAGAGGAGGATTTTTTATGGGGAAGAAAGGTTTAACAATTTTAGGTGTGTCCGTCGGGGTCATTGCGGTACTGGCAATCGGGGCATACATTCTGTTTCAAACGATGGTGAACAACCCGAAAAACAACTACCTGTTGGCTGAGCTCGACAGTGTGGAGGATTCTTTCGGTTTGTTTGAAGAGCGCTTTGAGAGCGAGCTGGACTGGTATGAACATGCTCAGGAAAATGCGATTCAGTCAACAGTGGATATTACAGCTGAGACAAACGATCCGTCATTCCAGGAAATGGGGATGACAGACATGATTAACAACTCTAATATTAAATTGGATGTCGGACAGGATGTGGCGAATGAAGTCAGTACATTAGGACTTAACGCCGATGTTGCAGGGTTCTCCATTTCAGACGTACATGCATACATTACAGGTGAAAAAGCAGGTGTAACACTGCCGTTTGTCGAAGAGTATATGGTGGTTAACGAAGAAGATGCAGCTTCATTCCTGCATAAGCTGGATCCGGAAACATTTACCGGTGAAGAAGATATTGACTACTCGGTCTTCTTTGAATCCAGTGCAATGACAGAAACACAGCGCGAATACTTTAAAGATGAGTATTCTTCATTCATCAGAGAAAATCTTCCTGATGAAGCTTTTGAATCAGAAAGTGAAGAAATTACTGTTGGAGATAATACGGTCAATGCAGATAAGCTGACTATGACTTTAACCGAGGAACAGATTCATACGTTCCTGAGAGATTTATTCAATAAGATGGCTGAAGACGAAGAACTTGCCAACATTATAGAAACGCAGATGATGGCAGCAAATGTGGGTAATCCGGAAGCGCCGACGGGTGAAGAAGCAGCGACGGAGTTTAACGATTCATTAAAAGAAGCTGCAGAAAATGTTGAAGATCTTGGTTTCCCTGATGGTCTGACTTCAATAATCTGGACAGACGGCGACGACAATATTATACAGCGCGATATGGATACTGCCCTGACGATTGACGACTCTACAGGTCAGATTGCAGTCGATGGTACGACTGAAGTTAAAGAAAACAGCAGAGTGACTAACTACGATATTGCTGTGTCAGATGATAGTATGGAAACAGTATTCGGCTACACTGCAG
Source organism: Jeotgalicoccus saudimassiliensis (assembly GCF_000756715.1). Taxonomy (NCBI): domain Bacteria; kingdom Bacillati; phylum Bacillota; class Bacilli; order Caryophanales; family Staphylococcaceae; genus Jeotgalicoccus; species Jeotgalicoccus saudimassiliensis. The sequence goes on along the minus strand of NZ_CCSE01000001.1, from coordinate 1,520,517 downwards.
ATTTAAACGAAACTGAAACAGGCTATGAAGATACAATCACTTTAAGAGCCGATGCTGACGATATTTCAGGTGACCTTGTAATAATCAATTCGGTTAAATCTGAAGAAGAAGACAATGAAATCTGGAATGCAGATATCAGTTTTAACGAAGAGTTGTTCGGTTCACCATTAACGTTATATGTTGAAAGCAATTCTGTTTATAACGATGATCAGGCGACCGGGGATATGACATTTTATGCTGAAGACGGCATGAATGTTACGAAAGATACGTTCGTACTGAATCTTGCCAGTGATAGTGAGACGGTAAGTGAAATTGAACTGCCGGGTGAGGATAACGAGAAAAATATCGGTCAGATGAGTGAGGATGAACTGAACTCATACTTTAACGATGAAGTCGGTCCGCAATTCGAAGAATGGGTGACAGAAAACTTCGGAGCACCGTCAGGATTCTAATTAAACATGAAAGGATGCGTCAGCGATGAGAAAAATGAAGCATATATTTGTATTCATCGCTAACGACATCAGCAGACTTAGGAGGAAGTGGCTGACACTTCCTCTTATTTTCATTTCACCGGTCATTTTTCTGAGTCTTGTGATCTGGATGCTGAGTTCATTTCTGTCGTTTGATGATCCGGATAAAATGTCTGTCGGTCTCGTCAATTTAGATGACAGCGAAGAGACGGAAATGATTGTATCTGCACTTGCCGATTCGGCCGATGTTGCAGACGGATTTGAGATGACGGTACTGTCAGAAGCGGATGCAGAAATGATGATCGAAAATAATGAGCTGGTCTCTTATATAATATTCCCCGGGAAATTTACGGAAAGAATGATGCAGGGGGAATCCAGTGAATTGGTTGTCGTTGGTAATCCCGATATGAAGCTTGAAAGTTATGTCATCAGCAGCGTGATTGACACGGTCGTGAGGCATATCAGAAACTCACAGGCGGGAATATTAACAATTAACCACTACGCAAAAGAATTTGGTATGAATGATGAAGAGCGTCATGAATTGATTTTTCAGGAGTTTGTCAGCCAGTTTATTCAGGTGCTTTCAAGTGGAACCTTAATGGATGAACATGAGAGAACCCAGAATGTCAGTGCGGGGAATCTGTATTTTATCGTAAATGCGCTGTTTATCATTATGACACTCTGGGTGTATATGCTCTATACAGCGTTAATGCGTGACGTGAGCAGCAATCTCGAAGACCGCATGCAAGTGTTCGGTGTCACTTACCTCTCCCGCGGTGCAGCAAAAGTACTGACTGTCGGCACGCTTGTCACGGCTGCATCAGCCTTTATAACATTTTGGGTTCTGTTTTTCGGCGGTATTGAACTGGATTTTGAAAATATGATACGGCTGCTCGTTTTAATTGTGCTCCATATATATACGACGGTAATCATTATGGTTATTATCGACTGGCTCATTCCGTCGTTTAAACTGGGTATCGTTGCACAGCTGGCATTCCAGATATTGATTATATTATTTGCAGGGAGCATTATTCCCAGAATCTATTTCCCGTTGTATATGGACCGGATATTTGAATATATGTACAGCTACCAGGGATTATCGTGGATGGAAGAGATTATTTTAAACGGCCGGTTTACGATGGAAACTGACGTTATGATACTGACACTTGCTGGTGTTTCGGGCTTATTTTTAGTACTGGCTGTCTTAAAGGAGCGTGGATTATTATGACTGATATGATCTATGCAAGATGGCTGCTTATAAAACGCCGGCTGCCGAAAATACTGATATGGCTTACACTGCCACTCTTTTTGACGCTTGCAGCATCAGCAGTATTTAATAATACCAGCGATGATTTCAGGGTGCCTGTTGCGGTTATTGTCCATGAACAGAGTGCTGAAGCGGATTATTTTGCAGAAGGACTTGCCGGCAGCGAGTTTATGGACGTTGAAGTATTTGATGACACAGAAAGTCAGGCTGTGTTAAGAGAGCTTGAACAATATCAGCTGGACAGTGTATTCATCTTACCGGAAGACTATGAAGAAAAAGTGCGTGACGTAAAGCGGAGAAACTTAATAGAGACGTATTTTACAGATCGTTCGATTTATTATGAACCGGCAAAAGAACTTGCGGCATCGGTCATCCAGGAACGGATGGGAGCATACGGCACAGTTGATTTTGTAATGAATATGCAGGAAGAGATGCTTGCTGAAAATGAAGTGTCGGGTGAGGAAATTGCTGCTGAACGCGAGCGTATTGAGACCGGTACAAATCTCGTGCAACAGGTGTTTTATTTCCACGGTGAACGGACGGACACAGAGGAACAGACAGGTTTAAACCCATGGGCGGTATGGGCCTATATTACGCTGATTATTACCATTTTTACATTCGACTTTGTTACACGTGAAACCGTCGGTGGAGCAGGTGTCAGATTTACGTTTATGAAGTATTCCTACAAGTCATTTATGATACTGACCTTCGTATTGATGACCGGCCTGATGCTGGTCATAGACGGCATTACCTGGATGATAATCAGTGACAAGCTGTCGGCGGATATCAGTCTGCTGTCACTCGTTATGTACAGAATTGTTGTTAACAGCATCGCTTTTCTGCTTGCATCAGCCGTGAGCACACCGGTAAAGCTCTATCAGCTGGCAATTGCGGTGGCAATGACTGTTCTTGTACTCCATGTTGCAATGCCGGTCATTATTTCCGTTACAGGGATACATGTCATTTCGGCACTTCATCCGGTACGGATTTTTACAGAAAATAATTTAAACATTCCATGGCTGATTATACTTATACTGCTGATGTTTGTTTGGATGTGGAGGGATAGTAATGCTCGAAGTTAAGTCGGTTAATAAAAGCTACGGCAGACGTCGTGTACTGGACGACTTTAGCATGACGGCAAAACGCGGAGAAGTTATTGGTCTCGTCGGTGAAAACGGCGCGGGTAAATCAACTCTCCTGAAGATTTTAGCCACATTGTCTAAACCGGACTCCGGTGAAGTGTATTTAAACGGCAAATCGTACAGGAAGCATTTTAAAGCACACAGAAAAAGAATCGGTTATGTCCCTCAGGATATCGCTGTATGGGAAGATCTGACTGTACTTGAAAATATGAAATTCTTTGCCAGGCTGTCACCGGTCAAAAAAACTCTACCGGAATTAAAAGGACTCCTGAATAACATACAGCTCGACAGACATGATACGAAAGTTAACAAACTCTCAGGTGGAATGAAACGGAAATTAAATCTGGCAATCAGTTTAATTAACGACCCTGAATTTCTGCTGCTGGATGAACCGACGGCAGGTATAGATTTGAAATCCCGAATAGAAATTGGAGAGTTTTTAAAAACAATGGCGGTCAATAACGATACACTTATTATTTATACTTCACATGATATGAGTGAAATTAAAGAAGTGTGCGACCGTGTTGTTGTGATTGGACAAGACTCGTTCTACCGGGAAATCCTGGCTGATTATATAAAATAACATGGAGCGTTACTTTATAACGCTCCATGTTATAAGCGTTGGTGTGTATGGATTCTCCAAATCAATGAATAATCAGGATGGTATCCGGGTATATATTTTATAAGAAACATCCGGGTGTTAAAGGAGAGATGTATATGCTCGCTTATGTTTGGGCTGAAGATGAGAACAGACTGATTGGTAAAGGTGATGCACTGCCGTGGCGCCTGCCTGCAGATGTGGCCTTTTTTAAAAAAATTACAATGCGCGGAGATATCGTCACGGGACGTAAGACTTATGAAACAATTCCGAACAGGCCCCTTCCAGGCCGGAAGAATATCGTGCTGACAACCCGGCAGGATTACGAGGCACCGGGTGCGATTGTTGTGCATTCAAAAGAAGAAATTCTCGAGCTTGAGAGAAACGGCGATGAAGACCTTTATATTATCGGCGGTGCGGTACTGTTTAAAATGTTTGAAGATGAAGTCGATGAATTATACCGGACGGTCATTCATAAAACATTCGATGGCGATACGTACTTCGATGAGAATTTTGACTACAGTAAATTTGAACTGGTTGAAACAGAAAAAGGTATCGTTGATGATAAAAATATATATGAGCATACATTTGAATTATGGAAAAGGAAATAACCATTGAAACCAAAGCCCCGGAACTGATTAATTCCGGGGCTTTACTTACTCCTTCGACTCAATTCCGACACTTCTTATTAGTTTCAGGCACATATAAAATTATTTTTTATTGAATGTGTTCAACTACTTTATTATGATTATAAGGGATTATATAACAAGCCGCCGGCTTAAATAAATGAACGAATATATAAGGAGAGTACATATGAAAATATCGGATTTTTCCATACGACGTCCCAAGTTTACAATCGTCGTTATGATAATACTTATGCTGCTTGGAATGGTGTCATTAACAAGACTGCCGCTGCAGCTAATGCCGAACATTCAGCCGCCTGTTGCGGCAGTGGCTACTACGTATCAGGGGGCAGGGCCTGAAGAAGTAATGGAGGATGTCACAAAACCGATTGAGTCGGAATTGTCATCCATAAACGGCCTGACAAATATATCATCTCAATCACAGGAGAACTCCTCCATTGTTATTTTGGAATTCGGCTATGATATGACGATTGATGAAGTGGAAAGTGACATTACAAGAGCGCTTGAGAGTGTTCAGCTGCCGGATCAGGCTGGAGACCCGTCATTCCTTGAATTTGATATTTCCATGATGCCGAGTATCCAAATGGCCGTCACATCGAGTGGTGATGATATCGCTGAATATCAGGGACAGGTAGATAATTTAATTACTGCACTTGAGAATATTGAAGGTGTTGCATCGATTTCACAAAACGGTACGGTTGTTGAGGAAATACAGGTTAATCTCGATGTAGATGCCCTGTCGGAAGGGAATATGAGCCAGAGCGATGTTGCCGGGCTGATTGAGGCAAACAACATCTCGATACCGAATGCCACAATTGTCGATACCGAAGACCGTACTGCCATCTCGACACGTACAATAAGCGATATCGACGGTGTTGAAACACTAAGTGAGCTGGTCATTGCCGACCTTCCCGGAGGTAAAACGCTGACACTTGATGATATTGCAGACGTCTCCATAGAAGAACAGGACAGCAACTCGATTACGAGACTCAACCAGGATAATGCACTTTCTATTGATGTAATGCTTGCATCAGATGCCAATGCATCGAACGTTAACAGCGAATTCAATGAGGTACTTGATGAAAAACTGGAAGAAGATGAATTCAGCAACTTAACCGTTGAAACGCTGTACGATGAAGGTGAATATATCGATCTCGCGATTAACAGTGTATACACTTCTCTGATTTCCGGAGCAATACTTGCAATGGTTATTCTGTTTGCATTCCTGCGCAACTTAAAAGCACCGTTAATAATCGGACTGGCTATACCATTCTCGGTTATCACAACGTTTGCACTGCTCTTCTTTACAAATATAAGTATTAACTTAATGACACTTGGCGGACTGGCACTCGGTATCGGGATGCTTGTCGATAACTCTGTTGTTGTAATAGAAAATATATACCGTCATCTGTCAATGGGTAAAAATCCGGGGAAAGCAGCAAGTGACGGAACGAAAGAAGTCGCCTCTGCAATTATTGCATCAACACTGACAACTGCAGCCGTATTTGCTCCTGTGGTTTTCGTCAGCGGCCTTGTCGGCCAGCTGTTTACACCACTGGCGATTACTGTCGTATTCAGTCTCTTTGCATCACTGTTCGTCGCATTGACAGTTGTGCCGATGATTGCGAGCCGCATACTGGATGCGCCTGAGGAGAATATAGAAAAGGTCCGTACTGAAAGACCATATATGAAACTGCTGACAGGATTTACACGCTGGACTCTGCAGCACCGCCTGCTTGTAATGATTATTACTGTACTGCTTATGGCGGCAGGTATTTCAGGTGTCATCAATCAGGGTATGACATTAATGCCTGAAAGTGATGAAGGCGCGATTACTATTGAAATAGAAAAAGAACAGGGTACGATTTATGATGATACTTTTGAAACAGTTCAGCTTATCGAAGATCAGCTTGAAGACTATCCTGAAATTGAAATGTATCTGAGCAGCGTCGGATCACTCCAGCCGATGATGTCGATGACAGAAGAAACTAACAAAGCGAGTATTACAGCAACGCTGGTCAGTCAGTCTGACCGAAATGTAACTACAAATGAATTTATCGGCAATATAGAAGATGAGATGGGGGTATTGGATGAATCAGCAGATATTAATGTGATTCCGATGTCGCAGTCCGGTATGAGCTCGGAACCGAATACTCTGATGATGAGAGTGTCTGACGGCAACGCAGAGCGACTAGCTGAATCCGAGGCAATTATTATTGAGGAACTTGAAGCAGACAGCGATATTGAAGGTGTTGCTTCGAGCAGAGAAGACATGGTGGAAGAAATGCAGATCAGGGTCGACCGTGCAGCTGCACGGGAGAACGGTCTGCAGCCTGCACAAATAGGTCAGGCATTGTACGAAGCATCAAATGGTATCATGGCCTCAACTGTTGAAGCGGATGATGAGTTCATGTCCATCAACGTGAAATATCCGGATACGTACCTTGACAGCGTGTCGAATTTTGAAACACTTGAGATTCCGAATGCTGAGGGTGAATACGTGGCGGTCAGTGAAGTTGCAACACTTGAAGAGGCGGAAATGCTGCCGTTAATTACGCGCAACGACCAGGAAGAAACAAGTGAACTGACAGTAACTTATTCTTCAGATATGTCTCTTAATGAAGCAGGCACATACGTCGAAGATATCGTTGCAGGCGCAGACTTCAGTGAAGATACTCACTATTCTGTAGGGGGAGATCTTGAAATGCTTGGGGATGCGATTCCTCAAATGCTGCTCGCAATCGTCTTAGGTGTAGTATTTATCTACCTGGTCATGGTTGCACAGTTTGAATCGTTTAGACATCCGTTTATCGTTATTATGGCAATGCCGTTAAGTATTGTCGGTGTCATGGCGGCACTGGTACTTACAGACAGCCCGTTAAGCGTTGTGTCATTCGTCGGTATTATAATGCTGCTCGGGATAGTGGTCAACAACTCCATACTGCTTGTCGACTATACGAATCAGCAGAAAGAAAAAGGTATTCCGACAATTGAAGCGCTCGAAATCAGTGTTCAGCACCGTTTCCGTCCGATTATTATTACAGCACTGACAACAGCGCTTGGTATGCTACCGCTGGCAATGGGTATCGGTGAAGGCGGAGAGATGATTGCACCTATGGGGACAGTAGTCATCGGTGGACTCGTCAGCAGTACGTTCTTTACACTGTTTGTAATTCCGATCTTTTACAGCTATATCGACAAAGAAACACGCAACATGCATAAGAAGTATATGACGCCTGAAGGCGAAATCATTACTCAAAAAGATATCGATGCTGAAAAACGTAAAGAAGCACAGACAGAACAGATGAATGTTAATGAAGTGAATGAAGAAGAAGAGGAAAGAAATTATATCGATGAGATGCAAAGACTAATCGATAAAATGAAAAATAATAGCAATAGAAAATGAAAAATACCTTACCGGAACAATTCCGGTAAGGTATTTTTATATTGTTACAACAGTTCCTGTATAAGGCTGTCCATTTTCTTGGGTTCGTCCTTAGGTCCGAATCTTTTTACGACTTCACCGTTTCTGTCTATTACAAATTTAGTGAAGTTCCATTTGATTTTACTGCCGAGCAATCCGCCCTGCTGTTCTTTTAAATAAGTGTACAACGGGTGTTCATTCTCACCGTTAACATTAATTTTTTCATGAATTGGGAAAGTAACGCCGTAATTAATTTTGCAAGACTCAGCAGCCTCTTCCGCGCTGCCCGGCTCCTGATTGGCAAACTGGTTACATGGGAAACCTAGAATGATAAACTTCTCATCTTTATATTGCTGATACAGCTTTTCAAGTCCGTCAAACTGTCCGCTTAAACCGCATTTTGTTGCTGTGTTAACGATAACTATTACATGGTCTTCGTACTTATCGAGTGTGTAAGTGCTGTGGTCTTTATTTTCAACTTCTATATCATAAATACTGCTCATTGATTATCCCGCCTTATTTTTAATTTGAGTATACATTTATTAATTAAAAAATGTAATGATTACGGCTTGGAATTCAAGCGTAGAATATAAAATGGGACCGGGACATAAAATAAATAATATTCTTCGGCAAGAGAATTACTGTTTCAGATAATATAGCCGATTCTACTATTGGGCGCACTATATACTTGCTCAGTCATCTACTTGTTCACCGGGCAGTACTGTACGGGCAATTTTTGAATCCATTTCTTCATATTCGTGCAGTTTTAGAATTTCATACAGCTCTTTACGAGTCTGGAGTTTATCCAGTACAGATTTCTGAGTACCTTTTTCTTTTATTACTTTATAGGTTGTTTCGATATTATAAGCAGCAGCTCTGAGTGACGTTACAGGAAAAATAACCAGATTGATTCCTATTTCAGAAAAGGTTTCAAGATCAATATAATCTGTTTTTCCGAATTCAGTCATATTAGCAAGTACAGGAACATTAAATTCTTTTCGCATAAAGCGGAAGTCATCTTCAGAACGCATTGCCTCGGGAAATACGATGTCGGCACCGGCTTCTATATATGCGTGAAGCCTTTCAGTCATGCCTGGCATCCCTTCCACAGCATATGCATCAGAGCGTGCAACAATTTTAAGCGTTGGGGCAGTCTTTTTAATCATTTGAATCTTTTTAACCATATCATCTTCAGAAATCAGTTTCTTTCCGTTTAAATGTCCGCATTTTTTAGGAATCTGCTGATCTTCGATTTGAACAGCAGCTACCCTTGCTTCGACCATTTCGAGACATGTCCGTGCAACATTTAAAGGTTCTCCAAACCCGTTGTCGATATCAACCAGCAGGGGAAGATTTGATGCTCTTATAATTTCGCGTGCACGGCCGGCGACATCTTCCAGAGTCAAAAGCCCTATGTCAGGAATACCCATACTTGCCGACAGTGCGCCACCGGAAAGATACAGATGATTAAAACCGCATTTTTTTGCCAAAAGGGAGCTCATGCCGTCATGAGCTCCCACAATTGGTAATGCATTATCATTTTTTACATGTTCCATAAAATCTGAAGCCAGCTGCTGCTGGCTTTTTGATTCTTCAATAATCCAAGTCAATTTTCATCATCCTTTATTATCAACTTTTACTCTTGAAAGACGTCCAAGTATCATAGGAAGGAATACAGATGACACAGTTAATACTGCAAATAAAATTGCAATTGGTGAAGCAGTCATCATTGCAAAGACATTATCGTAACTTACACTTGCCATTCTGAAGTTCTGTTCCAGCTGGTGGCCGATTATAACTGCAAGAATCAGCGGTGCAGTAGGAATGTTAAGGATCTTCATAAACAGACCGATAACTCCAAAGATCATCAGAATAGAAAAGTCGACAATACTGTATCCGAGTGTGTATGTTCCGATAAATGCCAGTACTAAGATAATCGGATAGAGTACTTTAGGCGGTGTTTTTAAGATTTTAATTAAGAACCCGATTAAAAGTATATTCATAATAACAAGTGCGATGTTACCGATAGCTAAACTGTTAATGAATGTCCACACAACATCCGGCTGGTTCTGAAACAGCATCGGTCCGGGCTGCAGTCCAAGCATAATGAGAGCACCGAGAATTACTGCGGTTGTACCTGAACCGGGGATACCCATAGTAAGCATAGGTATAAATGCACCGATTGCCGCTGCGTTATTCGAAGACTCCGGTGCAGCGAGCCCTTCAGGTGCTCCTTTACCAAATTCTTCACTCTTTTTGGATAGCTGCTGCTCAGTTGAATAACTGATCATTGAGGCAATGGAACCGCCGGCCCCTGGAAGTATTCCTATCAGGAAACCGACAGGAGACTGGCGGAGAGTCGGCCAGAATGAACGCTTCCACTGCTCTTTTGTAATCCAGGTTTTACCTACACTCTGTTTAATTCTCTGACTGTCGTCATTAAGAAGTAAAATGTTGTAGAGCACTTCCCCGACAGCATAAATACCGATAATAACTACAAGAAAATCGATTCCTTCGCTCAGGTGCGGGATATCAAATGTATAACGATATACACCTGACTGTGAATCCACACCAATTGTAGTTATAAGAAGACCAAGGGCCATTGAAACAAACCCCTTTATCATATTTCCTTTTGCGAGAGAAACTACAGCTGACAGTGTGAATAACAGCAGGAAGAAGTACTCTGCAGGTCCAAACTGCAATGCAAAGTTTGCTAATGGTTTGGCGAGAAATACAAATCCGATAATTGCTACGGTACCACCAACTAAAGAAGCAAGAGTTGCTAATGTTAAAGCCTGCCCGGCCTGCCCTTTTCTTGTCATTGGGTATCCGTCAAATGTTGCTGCGATTGCAGATCCGTCACCCGGTGTATTGAGTAAAATCGAGCTTCTGGAACCGCCGTACATTGCTCCATAGTAAATTGCTCCAAGAAGAACAAGCGCGCTTGTAGAGTCCATTCCAAATGTAATCGGAATAAGAACTGCAATCGCTGTGGCAGGGCCAAGGCCCGGAAGCATACCGACAATTGTTCCCAGCAGTCCGCCGAGAATAATAAATATTATATTTTGGAGGCTTAAGGCTGTTGTTAAACCTTCCAGAAAACTATTCCAATCTACACCCATCGATAAGCCTCCTTTATGGCAAGCTGACGCTTAACAGTTCTGAGAACGTGTACCATGAAATAAATGAAAACAAAACTGCTACAGTAATATTCATTATCCATTTGCGTCTTCCGTTTATTAAAAATAATAAAGCTCCTAAAAATAACACTGTCGAAATTAAAAATCCGATGCGTTCAAATAATAATGTGTAACCTAAACAGAATACCATCACAACAACAACTTTTACTGTCAGTTCTTTATCAGCAAATATCTTAAATGCTGTGAAGGCTTTCTTCTTGTCTTTGATTTCCGACAGAATATAAAGAATTGACAATCCTAAAAGTGAAAACCCTATCAGCAGCGGGTAGTTCATTGCTGCTGTAGGATTTCCAACTTTGGACTCAGGTAAGTTAAATGTCAGTATCAGATAGATTACGGAAATTACCAGTATGATTGAAGGTACTATAAATCTAATGATCTCCACCCACTTTTCCGTATTTTAATTATGTTACTCAGTTAAGCCTGCTTTTTGCATAAGATCTTCATACATTGCACTCTGTTCTTCAAGGAAAGCACTCGTTTCTGCGCTGTCCATGTAGTAGTCTTCCCAGCTGTTATTTTCCAGAACCTGCTGCCATCCTTCGGTTTCGACCATTTTGCCGAATGTTTCATCCCAGTAAGCTATTTCTTCTTCTGTCATATCAGGCGGTCCCATGATTCCTCTCCAGTGAGGGAAAGTAAAGTCGATGCCCTGATCCTGCCATGACTGAATGCTTTCGTCTTCCGGAATTGGTGCATCTGCAGTTGTAGCAATAATGTTGATGCTGCCGTCCAGGTGCTGATCAAGTGATTCTGAAAGTGAAAGTGTCGCAACGTCAATATGTCCGCCCATCAGAGCAGTCAGAATGTCTCCGCCACTTTCATAAATCATATAATCAAGTTGTGATACGTCTACTCCATAATCTTCAGCAACACGTACGAATGAAAGATGGTCATTGTTTCCAAGAGCCGGTCCTACACCGATTTTCAATGATTTAGGATCTTCTTTCAGCTGATCGAGCATCGCAATCCCGTCTTCAATTTCAGAATCACCGGGAACTGCAACCGTCATCCACTCTGTTGCAAGAATTGCTAATGGTGTGAAGTCTTCGTATGTAAGCTCACTTTGACCTAAAAGGTTATTAGCGATTACAAGACTCGAGTTAATTGAAATCGTATGACCGTCTTTACCTTTAAGATATTGCCAGCCGACTTCACCGCCGCCTCCCGGTTTGTTAACAACATTCATATTTGATTCAACAAGTCCCTCTGAATCAAGAACATTTTGCATAGCACGTGCTGTAGTATCCCAGCCGCCTCCTGGTGTTGCAGGTGCAACGATTTCAAGATTCTTTGTAGGATAAGCTGCTTCCGAATCTGCTGAACTGTCACCGCTGCTGCACCCTCCGAGCACTAGAGCAGCGGATAACATGATTCCTGAAAATATTTTCATATGGCCTTTCATAAAATACATCCCCTTCCAATAGTTTGAAAATTCATTTTTCGTTACTGCTACCCATCTTAAATAGACAACCTTAAAATGTAAACGCTACCAAAGTTAAAAATATAAAGAACTTTATGTTATTAAAAAACATAAAGTTCACGATAGGTTCTTTCTATACTTTTTTTCAGGCCGTCCCTTATCTCCAAAATCCTGAGAAACAGTCAGCTTTCCCAACTCTCTCATGTATTCCAAATATCTTCGGACCGTTGTTCTGGAAGTTCCCAAATGCTCACCCAGCTGGGATGATGTCCATTCATGCTGGTTTGAAAAAACTTCTTCAATCTTTTTAAGTGTCAATGGGTCAATGCCTTTTGGAAGACTGTTTACCGCAGGTGTCCCTATGCGCCCGAAATACATATCTATATCATCTTGTTCCAGTTCAATTGATTTTGAAAGAGTCACATTTTTCTTTTTATAGTCATTAACAGTCTCACTTAATTTATCCAGTTTCACAGGCTTGACTAAATAGTATAGTGCGCCGAGCTGCATCGCATTTTTAACCTTTTCACTTTCCTGACTTGCTGTTACTACTATAAAGTTCATATAAGGATATTGTTTTAAAACATTTTCTATTAATTTATCACCATGCATATCGGGGAGGTAAATATCTACAAGCATGAGATTAATATCGTGGTTCTGTATGGTTTTTAGACTCTCAGCTGCATTCAGAGCAATGTGTATCTCGTCTTCAGGTGCATTTTTCAACAAGTATTCCTTATACATTTCTGCTATTCTAAAATCGTCTTCAACTATAAGAATTTTCAATATTATATTCTCCTTCCTCGGCTATAGGAACTTCAACGGTGAATACAGTTTGACCGTTCCTGGATTTGACGTCTATATATCCTTCGAGAAGCTCAACATTTGCAGTAACGTTATAAAGTCCGTAGCCTCTGTTGATACCGCCGTTCTTAGTCGAATAACCCTTTTTAAAGATGTTCTCCTCATCATTTATACCGCAGCCGTTATCCTGAACTGCAATTTCCAGCCATCCGTCAAAATAACCGATATAAAAATTGATTTCAGGTTCATTCTGATCGAGCACTGCTTCAATGGAATTGTCAATGAGATTACTGATAATAGTAATCAGAGAATTAATTTTATGTTTATTGGAAATAGGAATCATCTGGCTCTGATTATTGATTTTGAAATTAACCTGTTTTTCAGCGGCTTTATTCATTTTGGCAATCAGCAGAGCTTTTATTCGGTCTTCTTCGATACCAATCAGGTTTTTTTCATATAAATCCAGATTATCTATTTCATCATCAAGTACATCCCGTATGCCATGATATTTTTGCATTTCCAGCAATCCTGAAATAAGGTGAAGTCTGTTTTTATATTCATGACTTTGTGCTCGTAAATCATCAAAAAGTGATTCTACAATGGTTAGTTTATTGGAGAGCTCTGACATCTCTGTCATATCTCTTAATATAATGACGTGACCGGAACGTTCTTCTTTTTCGTAGAGATTATTAACAATAACAACAATTTCTTTGTCGTCTAAATAAGTTTCAAAGTATCTGATACCATTATTGCTGTCATTTTGATTTAAATATCTTTCTAAATCATTTTGAAAGTAATCATGGATATTATTATTCATGTGAGTATCTGCAGAGTTTCCAAGATATTTACGAGCTGCCTTATTAACATAAATAATTTTTCCGGATAAATCAGCCGCAATGATCCCTTCATCCAGAGCTGAAAAAATATTTTCCCGGTTTTTAAGAATCATAGTAATTTCTTTTGGTTCATAACCTAGTGTCTCTGATTTTATGTATTTTCCAAACCATCTGCTGATAAAGAAACTTAGAATGATGAAAAAGATAATAATGAATGAAAGCTGATACAGTTTATTCAGCACTTTCTCAGTAATTTTACTTTCAAAATAACCGACTTTAACTACGCCGCTCAATTGCCTAACTTCATTTCCCGTATAGACAGGAGCTATGGCTATAACAGCAGGTTCTATATACTTATCGGTTACCTCCGTATAGTAAGCACCAAAAATATTCGCACGCATGTCTTCCTCGTATGGTTCATGTTCCCCAATCATTGAAGGGTTTGGATGGGACAGAATAGTTCCTCCTTTATTTTTCACGATAACGAAATCTATATCATTCTCAAAAATATACTGATTGGTCAGCGTCTGAATTTTTTCATTATCTTTTAAATTATCACTGTCAGTTATTGATGGTAAAAAAGAAATAGTTTTTGCAGATTGGAGAGTCAGTCTTTTTGCATTGTCGTAATATTCATTGCCTGAGTGATAAAGGTAAAAAGCTGACAATGAAATGATGATTAGGCTTATAACGCCAATCAATATCCCATTAATTTTAGTTTCAAGGCTTACTTCTAAAAAACGCTTCATATATAATCATTCTTTCTCAAGTAGACTATTGCCTATTATAACAGAATAGAAATCGCATTGATGCTGCTTTTGAATCAAGAGATTAAATTTTCAAATAATTATTTTTACAACCATAGCGTCCAATAAGTGGATGCAGCGATTATTGCAGTGATAATGAATATACCTGTTGAAAATGCAGCGATTATATAATGATCTTTTTTACTGAGAACTCCTGATTGAAATGCAAAATATGATGTGGGTGAATGTATGGGCAAAATATTTGTACCGCCGACAATTAAAATTACAAGAAATGCAAGACTTAATGCAGGTATGTTAGTGATGTCTGCATAAGAAACTACGATAGGAAAAATTACTATTATGGCAGATGAAGGAACAATAAATATCATTCTGAATACAAATGTAATCAAAGCAATAAGTACAGTTTTAAAAATCAATCCGGAATCCTCGGGAACAAACTGCATCATATGTTCTGCTATTACTACAGCTGTTCCATTCTGATCCAGTAAAATACCGATGGAAAAAGAGGCGCCGAGAAGCAGAAAGCTTTCCCAGTCAAATGCTCTGATATCTGTATTATTCAGCAAACCGATTTTCGGAATTGAGTAAATAACGAGCAGGATCATTGGCGGCAGCAAGGTCGGAACGACATTATTATCTGTTAGTGCCCATACTATAATCATCATCAAAAAAGTCATTATTACAAATTGGAACCTTTTTCTCTCCCGTGGTGTTTCAAAATACTTTTCAGGCTGAATTGCTTTTTGGACCTGGCTGTCCGGAGTTTCGGATGGATAGGAATATTTAAAGTAATTCCATGCAAATATATTTACGATAAGCAGCGCCAGCCAAAGCGGCGGTGCAATAATAAGAAACCATTCCAGCCATCCAAGATCAGCAACATTGTAGTCATTTAAAAGCTGAGCTGCTAAAACCGGGAAGCCTCCGCCGGTATAGACTATAATAGTTCCGTTCTGATTCATTAGTCCGATAACATATAATGCATACTTCTTGAAAACACTGTGATTTGAAAATCCGAATGAATCATTCAATCTGTCTACGAATGGCAGCAGCATTTTAAGCCGTGCGAATGCGGAGGGCATAAGTGCAGGGAGTATTGCAATCAGTACCGGCAGTGCAACAGCTATCGCTTTAGGACCTTTTTCATTCAATCTCAGCAGCTGCGAGGCGACGACTTTATCGACACCGGTCTTCACAAGCACTCTGCTTAATATAGTTAAAATTAAAATGAAATAAAGCGCAGAAGATAGAAATCCGCTCATTGCACTTTCGACTGAGTCTACAAGTCCGAGAATCATCATCATCGCGAGAAGAAGTATACTCGCTGCTCCTGACGGCAGAGGAGAAATGGTCCATAGATAAATGGCAAGTACAAGAAGCCCCACAGTTCTTCGCTGTTCAGGTGTGAAATCCTGAAGAAAAGTCGATGGAGCAATAAAGATAAGAAGTATAAAAACCAGTATTACTGAAATATTAAATGTCATTGTAAATCTTGTTCTATTTAATCTCATCACAATCCCACCAGCTCTATTCCCCTTAAGATGAATATATTTTTAAGATTCTCTGAGTCTTTCCATATACATGTCATGCATAATTTTTAACTGGGTGCTGATACCCGGGTGCTTTTCCAATGTCATAATACCTTTCATCAGCGCAAGCTTCCGTGCGAAAAGACTGTAGTTATTAATCATCGTCATAATTTCATCGGTAACACCCTCGCCGGAAGGCAGTGTATTATCGGTCTGACCTTCTTGGACAATTTTGCTTACGATATTGGAAATATCATTGCGTATGGCGAAGTAATCTTTTGCTTCTGCTGCAAAATTATCGAACTCGCTGATATTCGATTCAAAGACATCGATAAACTTCGATTTCTTTAATGCACCGGGATTATCAAGTCTATTTACTCTCGTAAAGATTGATTCGACTTTTTCAATGCCGGTTATCTCCTGTTTACTGATATCACAGTAAAAATCGAGTTCTTCAGTTAATATCTGATTGGCAACTGCGATAATAAGCATCTGCTTTTTCGGGAAGTATCTGAAAAGTGTTGCGACACCGACTTCAGCTTCTTTTGCGATATCCTGCATCTGCACGCTGTCCCAGCTGCTTTCTATCAGCAGTTTTTCGGCAGCATCGATAATAGCCTTATGACGGCGTTCTTTGTTTGCCAGCTGTTTTGACATACAATCTTCCCCTTTCAAATATTAATTATAATGCATGTCTAAATATTAGCATAACAGTTAAATTAGCGTTATAATTATATTGAGAGTCAGACTATCATTGTTGGAGGATTATAATATGACGAAATTATTAGACAAAGTTGCAATTGTTACAGGCGGAGCAAGAGGTATGGGAGAATCACACGTACGCCGTTTCGTTGAAGAAGGCGCTAAAGTTGTATTTACTGATATAAATGAAGAAGTCGGCGAGAAACTGGCTGCTGAACTTGGAGATAATGCACTGTTTGTAAAACACGATGTGACTGACGAAGCAGGATGGCAGGAAGTTATTGAGAAAACAGAAGCGGCTTTCGGTCCGGTTAACGTTCTTGTAAACAATGCAGGAATCAGCATGAGCAAGAGCATTTTTGATATGTCAGTTGAAGATTATAAAAAAATTATCGATATTAATCAGGTTTCTGTCTTCCTTGGTATTAAAGCAGTATTACCATCAATGCAAAAAGCTGAAGGCGGTTCAATCGTGAACATTTCATCGATGAACGGAATTGTCGGCGGTGCAGTTGGCTATACAGACTCTAAATTTGCTGTCAGAGGGCTGACAAAAGCAGCTGCGCTGCAGGTTGGACACCTTGGTATCAGAGTAAACTCTGTGCATCCGGGTGTAATCGAAACACCGATGGTTACTGAAGGCGATGCAGTGGAACAGATTAAAGAGTTCGCGAAGCACATCCCAATGCGCCGCATGGCTCAGTCGGAAGAAGTGACAAATATGGTGCTGTTCCTGGCATCAGAAGAATCAAGCTATTCTACAGGATCTGAATTCATTATTGATGGCGGCTTAACAGCAATGTAAGTTAAATTGTACAAAATGGAGTGATCAGTATGAAATTAAAAGATAAAGCAGTTATTATTACAGGCGGTGCCGGCGGGATAGGCAGCGGTATGGCAAGAGCGATGGCAAAAGAAGGTGCTAAAGTAGCGATTGTTGATCTGAACGAAGAACAGGGCAACGCGGTACTGAGTGAACTTCAGGAAATATCACCGGATTCAATGTTCATTAAAGCGGACTTAACAGAGCGCGAAAAACTGCATGAAATCGTCGATACTGTTGTGGAGAAATACGGCAAACTCGATGTGCTTGTAAACAATGCACATGCATCCAGACAGGTGAACTTTGAAGATACAACACAGGCAGATATGGACTTCTCATTCGACACAGGATTTTATCCGACATTTTATCTGATGCAAAGTGCATTCCCGCATCTTAAAGAGTCTAAAGGCAGCGTAATTAATTTTGCCTCCGGTGCAGGTCTTGAAGGGCAAAAAACA
The DNA here is from genome assembly GCF_000756715.1 of Jeotgalicoccus saudimassiliensis. NCBI lineage: Bacteria > Bacillati > Bacillota > Bacilli > Caryophanales > Staphylococcaceae > Jeotgalicoccus > Jeotgalicoccus saudimassiliensis. Next base: position 1,502,430 of record NZ_CCSE01000001.1, on the reverse strand, counting down.
CAAACGGCATATGCAGCAGCAAAAGAAGCGATCCGTGCGATTTCAAAAGTTGCAGCAAACGAATGGGGAGAATATGGTATTAATGTGAATATCATCAGCCCAATCGCAATGACACCGGGGGTTGAAGCGTGGTCGAAAGAGCACCCTGAAACATTCGAAGCAATTGTTTCCAAAGTGCCGATGAAACGCTGGGGAGATCCTGAAAAAGATATCGGTCCGATAGCTGTGTTTTTAGCATCAGAAGATTCAAATTATATGACAGGCCAGACACTGATGGCTGACGGCGGTTCAATACAGATCCGCTAATCATAAAAAGAGACCTCACGGCATATCATCATTAAACTGCCGGAGGTCTCTTATTTTTATTCTTTTAGTAAGAACTGCTGTAACCGATTGTTCCCTGGGTTACAAAATCATTTTCTACTTTGAATGCTATAACGTTTTTCTCAGCTTCGTCTTTCTGGTCGCCGAGTTTATATACATACGTTTCGTATTTATCATCTTTATCTTTTTTTACTTCGTAGTCGTCCCCGTATGCTTCAGTTACTTCATCAATTGATAAAGTTTCTTCCTGAATCGGGAAGACGACTTTAGTTGCTGTTCCTCCGCGAAGTGTAAACTTTTGATCGTGTTCTTCAACAAACTCGGATTTCTTCTTCGCACGTTTTTCGTAATCAGTTTCTGAAGCTTCAATAGCGTGGCCGTTGAATGCTAAATCACCGTCTTCTTCCAGTGTTTTTATAAGAGCATCGTTAAGAAGGAAGTTTCCATCACCGTAACCTGTATCGCCTTGATATTTATAATTTGAATTTTTAGATTCTGCTGCTTCGACTGTATTCATACCGTCATCTCCGCTTGCAACATGTGCGCTTGTAACGACAGTAGCTGCAATTCCCGCTGATGCCAGCACTTTAACTAATTTGTGCATGTTCATTTGGAATCATCTCCTAAAGTTGTATAGCTTAAGTCCTAATTGTTGCACAATTTTTTATTAACTGCAATTGATGTCAGGAGATACAGGAGTAATGCGTAGCGTTATATTATAACGCCCTGCTTTAAAGTGCTGTTATGACAGTGTTTATAGCGCTCGTGCAGATGTTTCACGTTAAACAATTTTTTTTAATAATTATATTTCCTGATCTTTCTGCGTCATCGTTTTGTTATACGCTTCGAGGTATACTTTTTCCGATTCAGAAGCCATATCCATCGTGTTCATTGCGCGGTGCCAATGAGGGTAAATTGGTTCAAGAGCAGTAAAATCTGTAATTTGTGAAACGTCGTCATCGGATAATTGCAGCGTATAAGAAGCCACATTTTCATAAAGCTGTTCCTTGTTGCGTGCAGCGATAATTACCGAGTCGACATTGGGTCTGTCGCGAAGCCACGCGAGAACAACCTGCGGTACTGTGGCATTGTGTTTTGATGCAATATCCTGGAGCATTTCAACGAGGTTATAAAAGAATTCTTTATCTTTCAAGTACGGCTCGGCCCATCCATTGCCCTGGCGTGTGCCAGGCTGTGCTTTTTGGTTTCTGGTAATTTTGCCATTCAGCATACCTTCACCTAACGGCGACCAGATTGTGTTGCCAATTCCAAGCTCTGTCCCTGCAGGCAGCAGTTCATACTCCGCCTCGCGTGATTCAGGTGTGTAGTAAATTTGATGTGCGGCTGGCGGAATAAGATTATTTTCCACTGCAAATGTGTGTGTTTTTGCTAACGACCAGCCGCTGTAATTTGAAACTCCCCAATAACGGATTTTACCTTTTTTAATCAGGTCATTCATTACCTGGACTGTTTCGGAAACAGGCACACGTCCGTCCCACATATGAACATAATAAAGATCCAGATAATTCGTCCCGAGACGTTCCAGTGTTTTATCAATTGTGGATTCTATATTAATGCGAGTTGCACCGCCGTCATTAGGTCCGCCTTGAATCTGCACACCGGTCTTGCTGGCAATCGTCATATCTTTACGCTTATTGCCCAGCGCTTTGCCGAGTACAATTTCTGCATCACCTTTCGCGTACAGATTTGCTGTATCGAAATGGTTAATGCCGTGATCGAGCGCATAGTCGACAAAATGATTTGCAGTTTCCTGCCCCATATCCGCAGCGCCTTCAAAACCGTTTGTGCCGCTGAATGGAATTGTCCCAAGAGAGTACTTCGAAATATTTAAACCTGAATTACCCAGTAGTTTGTAATCCATCATTATCCCTCCATCTTTAAACAGTATTTATATTCCCGCCATATTTATTTGTAATCACTATTCTGAAATTAAAATCATTTATACAGGGTATATAGTCTAATGAATCAAATTAACAGGAGGGTTATTTAATGACTCAGACAGTTCTTATTACAGGTGCCGGAACAGGCTTCGGTAAAAATATTGCATTTGCACTGGCGGAAAAAGGCAATCCGGTGATTGCAACGGTGGAAGTGATGTCGCAGGTCTCAGCGTTAGAGCAGGAAGCGCGCGAACGCGGTGTGACGATGCAGATTGAGAAACTGGACGTAACAAATGCTAAAGACCGTGAGAAAGCATGGACGTGGGATATTGATGTGCTGGTGAATAACGCTGCAGTCAAAGAAGGCGGTTCATTAGTTGATATACCGGAAGAGAATCTACGCCATCAGTTCGAGGCTAACGTTTTTGGACCGATACTCTTAACTAAAGGATTTGCCCGTAAAATGGTAGAGAATAAGAGCGGACGTATCGTGTTTGTATCGTCGGTATCAGGGATTACAACAAATCCGCTGTCCGGCCCGTATTCAGGTTCCAAGCATACTGTAGAAGCCTTTGCACTGGCATTGAGTAAAGAGCTTCAGGAATTCAATGTGGAAGTATCAACGATTAATCCAGGACCTTATTTAACCGGATTTAATGACCGTGAATTTGAAACGTGGAAAAACTGGGAGACAGATCTCAGTGAAACGGTATTTGATTACAGTAAAACGGCATTCCCGAGTGAACAATTCGACCCTCACGAAGTGACGGAACCGGCAATTAAAGTCATACTCGGTGAGACTAAGCAATACCGCAACGTCATTCCTGAGAAGATGGTTTCAGGGCTGAAAGAAAAACAGCAGGCTGTATGGGATAAGAAAACAACTGACGGTCTCGGCGAGCGTAACGAAACAGTACAGAAATCATATGACATTGAACCGGGAACTCCGGCAGAATAGTGAATACAAAAAAGTCCGCTTAATTTTTGAAGTGAACCCCAAAAGTTGAACTTTTGGTTAAGCGATTTTATTAAAGGTGTGTCTCCTGTAATTGACAGGGGACATGCCTTTTAGTTTTGTTTTAATTCTATCATTGTTATAGAAAGCGATATATTGATGAATCGCAGATTCCAGTTCTGTATAGGTCGTAAACTGTTGGCCATAAAACATTTCCTGTTTCAACAGCCCGAAGAAATTCTCCATTGGAGAATTATCCAGACAGTTGCCTTTTCTCGACATACTTTGGAATGTCTGATGCTTCTTAAGGTATTTGACCCACTGTCTATGCTGATAGTGCCAGCCCTGATCCGAGTGGACGGTCATTCGATAGTCCAACATCGGTCGTTGTTGAATCAAATCGATTAAAGGGTCGATTGCGATATCCAGTGTGGGTGAACGATTGATTTTGCAAGACAGAATCTCTCCGCTGAATGCATCCATGAACGGCGACAAGTAAAGCTTCTCCCCGGACGCTGGAATGTTGAACTGAGTGATATCCGTCAATACTTTTTGATATGGACGATCTGTTTTAAACCGGCGGGACAGTTTGTTCTTAGCAATTTTACCGACTTTTCCTTTATATGCTTTGTATTGTCGGTTTCTATGCTTAAACTTACCGCAAAGCAATTGATATTTCCGCATCAAACGCAGCACTTTCTTGTGATTCACTATCATCCCTTTATTTTTCAATGCCAAACAGACCCGACGATAGCCATATCTGCCTTTGCTTTCAGCCACGATCGTCTGGATGGATTCGACGATTTCAGCCTCTTTATCGTGCTGCTCCGGTAGCCGGTCATTCCAGTACTTAAATACACTTTTTGCGATTTTTGCGGTCTCAAGCAGTTCTTTCAGCTGATAGCGCCCTGTTTTCCTTAACTCTATGATCACTCTGACTATTTCTTTGTTCGTTTGTCTCGAGCTAAGGATTGTAACTTTTTTTCCAGGGCAATGGCGACCTCCAGCTTACGGTTCTCAATTCTTAAACGTTCCAGTTCCTCACGTTCTGTTTCGTTCAATGGCTGACTTTCATTTCGTTTCTTCCTGGATTGTTTCTTATTCATCAGTTTAGACGGCCTGCCTTTCGGTTGGGTTTCTAAACCCAGAATACCATATTGATGATACCGACTCTGCCACTGAGCAATGATTGAGGGATTCGGTATGTCAAAAGCATTCGCTGTTTCCCTGTATGATAAATGATGTTCGAGACGGTACTGTATGACCTCGAGTTTAAATGACTTGGAATAAGTGGATTTTGTCATCCCTGCCGTCAATCCTTGAACACCATTTTGATTGAATTGATTGACCCATGTACGGATTAAACTACTGGTAATACCATACTTACTTTCCAGTCTGTTAAAGCCATTGTTCCCCGTTAAATACTCATTCACCACTTTAATCTTGAAATCGATTGAATGTTTTCTATACATATAAAAGCACCCCTAAAGTTGAATTTTGGAGTTCAACTTTAGGGGTGCACATCATTTTAAGCGGACTTTTTTTATCTTGCATCAGTACTTTCGAACGGAGAAATTACTGCTCCAAGCTGTACGGCAGCAAATATTGCAGCAGCGATCATCAGCAGTAAATATAAATCGTATTTCGAGAAAGTTGTTCTGTGATAATATGTTCGGCTGCCGTCTGTGAACCCTTTTGATTCCATAGCAATGCCGAGTCTGTATGCCCGTCTGATACTTTGGCTGAGCAATGTGACAATCGTTGATTTCAGGCCTTTAAATCCAGAAATATGTTTTTTGTTAATCAGTGCACTGCGCACTTTTCTCGCCTGTCTCAGCTGGAAGTATTCGGAGACAATAATCGGCACCATTCGTATCGCTGCCATAAAAGAATAGGCATATTTAGGTTTCACTTTAAGCTGAATCATCAAAGCGTAAAACACATCGGTAATCTTCGTCGTAAATATAACGAGTGCACCGAATAACGACAGAATAACGCCGCGCATCGTAATGTGAAGTCCCCTGACAAAGCTTTCTTCAGTAATATGAATAATGCCGTAGCGAAACAGTGTTTCAGTACCTTCACCGTAAAATATCATATAGAGACTTGAGATGAACCCTGAAATAAATATGAAAATCAGCAGCATGGCGAGATATTTAATTTTAACACCGCTTAGGCACAGTAATGTTATGAGTATGAGTATTGTCAGATGAAAGAGGACGTTCGGATTATGAATGAAAATTACTGTGGCAAAAAGTATTGCCGCGAGCAGTATTTTCGTCAGCGGATTCGCTTTATCTATAAAGGTGCTGTAATTCTTTATCGTTTCAAGCATGATTTGTCCTCTTCTCATGAAGTGTTCCATTTTCAATAATCAACCGTCTCAACGGATAGCGTTCTTTAATATTCTCATCATGTGTAATCATAATTATCGTTGTGCCAGCGGCGGTCATTTCATGAAACATACTGAGCATACGAAAAGCTGATTTCTGATCGAGACCGAACGTCGGCTCATCGAGCAGCAGCACATCAGGTACAGCGCCGAGAGCTGTTGCAACACTTAAGCGTCTTTTCTGGCCGGTGGAAATTTCAAGCGGATGCAGATGGGCAATATTATTCAGCCCGAACTGATTTAAAATAACCTCTGTCCGGCGCACTGCCTCCGTGTATTCAAAACGGGATTCCATATTGATAAAAATTTCATCGAATACTTTATGTGTAATAAATTGCAGTTCCGGATTTTGGAAAACAGGATATACGTTTCCCGCAATGTGTTTGGTCTTTTTAATTATTTTACCTCGGTAATAAATGCTGCCGTCTGCCGGAATGAGTTTCATAATCGCAAGCAGCAGGCTGGATTTACCAGTGCCATTTTTGCCTTCTAGTGTAATCCATTCCCCTTTTCCAACACTTAAATGATCAACGTGCAGAATCTCCATGCCCCGGCGTTCAAGATGCAGGTCTTTCAGTTTCAGCAGTACTTCATCCTGAGGTGACAGCGGAGCGTATACAGGAGCCTTCTGCCACGATTCCGGATGCCAGACACCGTATTCATTTAAAAGGTCTTTGTGATGTCTTAAAACGTCATTGGGTATACCTTCGTGGATAATCTGTGCTGCGCCATTCATCAGAATGACACGGTCGACTTTATCCCAAATATAATCAACACGATGTTCAACGATAACTACTGTGCGTTTTTCCCAAATCTGCTCAATAACGTTCCACAACGAAGCTGCGGATTCATCGTCCAGCATACTTGTCGGTTCATCCAGGAACAGTGTATCTGGGTTCTGCAGCAGTGCGGAAGCGATAGACAGCTTCTGCTTCATTCCGCCGGATAAGTTATTAATATTTAAGTCGAGAGGCACATCGAGTCGGGTCTGCTTCAGTGCATCCAGCATCATCGGTTCCATATTTTCTTTTGGAATACTTCTGTTTTCTAATATAAAAGCGAGTTCTTCTGCAACAGTCGGCATCGTAAACTGAGAATCAGGATCCTGAAACACATAAGCATTATCATCAGGAATATCGAGAATCTCAGCTTTCATCGGTGTATGAATAACATTGGGAATTAATCCGCCCATGACATTCAGCAGCGTACTTTTTCCCGAACCGCTCGGTCCGAGCAGCAGTACTTTCTCCCCTGATTCGATATAAATATTTAAATCGTTAAAAAGCTTGGCAGGTGCTTCCGGAAATTTTAAATTCAATTTTTCTATATTTACACCAGACATATTATAATCCTTCATGTGAATTATCAGCTCTTCGACCGACAAACTTTAAGACGCCGGTTTCTTTCAAAGCTTTATAGAGCAAATGACCCAGCCAGCCGGCTACAATCGCACCACTGAGAATTCTGAGTGAGAACATTAATGCCAGATTCCATGTTTCAAGGTGTCCGAGATAACCGTAATACCAATCGAGTGGCAGCGTTGACAGAGCAGCTGCTATACCGGCAAGAACTGCCGCCATCAGGCTTGTACTCTTATATCTGAAGAACAGGAATACAAGCTCACAAACCAGTCCCTGTATTAAACCATACATAATCAGCGAGACATCAAACTGCAGCAGTACAATCGTTTCCCCGGAAGCCGCTGCAAACTCGGCAATCAGTGCAACACCGGGCTTTCTTATAATTAAGTACGCCACAATTGCAGCGATAAACCACATGCCGTAAACCAGTTCATTTAAGTGAAGTCCGAACGGCTGCAGAATAGTATAAATTCCGTCCCATAAAGAATAAATAACAGCGAAAACGAGTGCGATAACGACAGTAATTAAAATATCAGTGAGTGTTAAACTGTTTCCTTTTTTCATGATGAAGCCTCCGTTATAAATTTCAAACAAAAAAACACACCACTAACGGAATGGTGTGCATATAAAAATATGCCACTTCCCTACGCTAGTATGATCTAGATCAGGTGATAAGGGTCAATCTCAGTCCGTACGGACACCCCCAGTGGTGGTGAATTCATTATTTGATTATCACTATCATAGTCCACTTATGTGAATTTGTGAAGTGTCATCTGTTTAGTAATCGTAACACCCTGCCTCGGATTTTCGTACAGCGTTACTTTCAGCAGTACATCATTCTCCGGCAAACGTGCAGAAAGCTCTTCAAACAGCCAGTAAGATATGTTTTCTGCTGTCGTATTCATCTCCGGAAGCGTTTCATTAAGCAGGCAGTTATCCAGCTTAATGCCGATTTCTTCATCGTAAATTTTATCGATTAAATGAAAATCAGTCGCAAGCCCAAGAGCATTAACAGGTGAAGATATCTCAATGCTGAAAGAATAATGATGATTCTTTAAATCTTTAAAAGCAGTATTAGAAAAAAATATACGGTTATCGCATATAAACGAAAAATGTTTGTGAATGGTTACCTGTTCTTCAAAATACTTAAACTCTGCAGGCGGCTTTACATCGTTAATATTCATATAACTACCTCTTTATAAATCAATTTAATTAATTATACCCATTTATAATAGTGAGTATCAAATGTGTGAAACATCATAAAGTTGTTAGGTCATGCTCTAAAACGGGAATAGGTAAATAAAGGCAGTTGCGAACTAATCTTTTAAGGAGGATTTACCATGCGTAAACGAACGAAGTTTATTATTGGAGCGGGACTCGCAGCAGGAGCACTTTATGCATCAAAGACAGAAGCGGGACAGTTAATTAAAGGTGCTGTGAATAAATGGACGGATGATGACTATATTATTAATCTCGGAAAGCCTGATGAGGCAAGGGATGCAAATATGGTGGATGAAGGTGCGATGACCAGCGTATTATATTATAACGAGTTACGGGATAAGGCATCTGAACAGGAAGATAAATACGCATAAAAAAGCCGGGGACTCCCCGGCTTTTAATGTTTAACTGAATAAATTTATAAAGAACACGATAACGGGAATGTTAACGATATCAATAAGGAATGCTCCAACGACCGGTACGATTAAGTAAGCAGTCTTCGAAGAACCGAATTTAGATGTAATTGCATCCATGTTAGCCATCGCTGTAGGTGTTGCACCTAAACCGCTTCCTATCAGTCCGTTAATCATTACTACTGCGTCATAATTTTTCCCGAGCAGTCTGTAGACAATAAACATTGTATACAGAATAATAACGATAACGTGAACAGAAACAATCAGCAGAATCGGCAGTGCCAGATCTGCGAGCTCCCAAAGTTTTATACTCATTAACGCGAATGACAGGAACAAGCCTAATGAAACAGCTCCGATTTTATCGTTAATTGTTGTGTCAAAATCAAATGGAATTCTGTCCTGTGTTGCATCTAGCAGTGTTCTGACAACAATAGCCACAAACATTGCACCTACATAATCAGGCAGGATAACTCCGGTTAAATCAGAAAAGATACCGCCAATATACGTTCCGAGCGCCATAGCGAATGTAATAATGGCAAGGTATATAAAGAATTGATCGATTGTAAATTTATTTTCTTTTTTCTGAACAGGAATTTCATAATCGCCAGCATCGAACTTGGGTTCGTTACTCTTAAGATTGTGCTTGTTAATCATAAAGCGTGCAACCGGTCCGCCAAATACGCCGCCGGCGATGAGGCCGAGTGTCGCCGCAGCAATCCCGACAGTTGTCGCACCCTGTACTCCTAATCCATCAATTGTTTCACCGAATGCTGCAGCACCCCCGTGCCCGCCGATCATCGCAGGAGAAGAAGCCATAAGACCAAGCAGCGGATCTATACCAAGCAGACTTGCCATGGATACACCTAAAGTATTTTGTACAATTGATAAAAAACTTGCGGCAAGTAAATAAATCACAAGTAGTTTTCCACCCAATTTAATAAGTTTAAAACTTGCACCTAAACCGACTGTTGTAAAAAATATAATCATAAATAAAGACTGTAGAGAAGTATCAACAGTTATCGTAACTAAACCAGCAGTGTGCATTATCAATGTGAACACTGCAAAAATCAGACCGCCGACAACTGGTGCCGGTATAGAGTATCTATCTAAAAAATGTATTTTTTTAACTAAGTAAGCACCGATGAGGTAAACTATCACTGCTAAAAATAATGATGTCACTAAATTTAATTCCATATCCCATCCTCCATCATTTAAAATTCAATCAGAAAACCTATTCTAATCTATAACTGAAGAATAACCAACAATAACTTTTACATCTTTGTAGTAAATTATGGAGTTTTTGTGAACGCATACATTTTGCCGATAAACAAAAATCCCGCTGGAGCTTTAGCAGCTCGGGCGGGATTTAAATAATCAATGTAACGCATGGCATAGTTTTGTAACGCTATACATTACATTGATTTGAGCGTTAAGTTCCTAAATCCTTTAACTCTCCCATTTGGAATGAAGAATGCATGTGCAGAAATTATCATTCGCGTAACCTGGTTCAAAATGTTTAATAACATCTTCTTTCATGTTGCCGAACGTCGTTTCCGCCTTATGCTCTGTATCTGCGGAATGATATATACCGGTTTAAAAAATACTGAATAACAGTCGCAAACATCGTCGCGCCTATTTTAACAAAAATAGCATTCCATTCAAGGTTTTGCACAAAAATAAAGACGAATATTGAAACAATTGAAAAGCCGACAGCACCGATAGTCAGAAATGAAAAATAGCGTTTGAAAAACTTGCTGTCCGCCTTGAAGTTAAAATGATAATTTAATATAAAATTTGTTGTGATACCTGTGAACATACTGATCAGATTTACTATTTGAATATGAATATCCGTATAAGTATGCAGTACGATAAACAGCAGCAAATCAAGTATTCCGCCAACTGCTGCAATCATGATATATTTAGTGAATTCTTTAAGTTTACGCATATCCACCCAACTTTCTGCCTCTGTTTTATGTTGGATTATATCATAAAAAAAATGCGCCCCTTTTTGAGACGCACATGATCTTATTCAAACATTGTTTTGGATATATTCAGTGCGCGGAGCATCGCTGTTTTCTTATAATTATGGTCATCACTCTTACTCAGAATATCATCGACCGTTTTCACGCCGTCGACGATGTAATCTCCTTTGTTCAGCATAATACATTCAGCACGTGCACCGGCCACAACATCGGAAATTTCCGAACGTGTCGGGATACCTGTTTTAATCAGCGATTCCAGCACCTGCGTCGCCCAAATAATCGGTGTATGGGCTGCTTCACATATCCACAGCAGTTCTTCCTGTATTTCACTGAGTCGTTCATAGCCTATTTCAACAGCAAGATCTCCCCTGGCGACCATGATGCCAAATGATCTGGCTGATGCTGCTTCTGCAATAATATTGGGTATTTCACCAATTGCTTCTGTTGTTTCTATTTTAGCGATAATCGGCATATCTTTTTTATCTTCCGGGAGCTTCTCCTGCAGTGTATCTTCAATATACTTCATATCATCAGCACTTTTTACGAATGAAAATGCGATGATATCTGCGTTCTCCACTGCGAAATCGAGATCTGTCATATCTTTTTCTGTAAGGACGTTTAAATTCATATCCAGGACCGGAAAGTTTATCCCTTTTTCGGTTTTGATTTTAACACCTTTTGGTTTTGATGTTTTTTTTACTTTACATATCAAGCCGTCATCCTGAATTTCCGTGACGACAGCTTCAACCTGTCCGTCATCTATTTTAATAAGCTGATCGATATCCACATTCTTAAGTACTTCCGGCACGGAAGTGTTAATCGCTATGCTGACTTTTTGCGGGAGCACCATTGCTTCCTGATTGGACAGCAGAAAATTCTCGTCTGCCTTCAGTTTAGGATTTCTTTTAGAAGTCAGCAGTGTTTTAATACGGACTTTCGGTCCGCTTATATCCATCAGTATTCTGCATGATTTACCCGTTTCTCCTGACGCTTCTTTGATGTTGTTAATCATCTGTTTCCATGTATTCTCGTCATCGTGAGCACAGTTGATACGTGCGGCATTCATGCCGGACTCAATCAGCGTTTTAACCAGCTCATAGTCTTTCGCTGCTTCCGTAGGCATCGTTACCATAATCTGCGTATGACGATGGTCGTCACGTTCGCCGAGCAGCAGTGAGGTATTTTTTTCAAGCAGACTTTTTCGGTCTGTTGAGCCGGGGTATTTAAAATACTCAGTATCATCCTGAATATCTCCGGTAATGTAACCGAGTGTTTTAATTACTGAATCGAGGTTGCCGAGCACGTTGGGTTCAAGACGGCCGAGTGACGATACACCCCACGGTATTAAAGCATTCTGTATGTCCCTGTGATCTTCCCGTCGGAACGCCATATAGGAAGCGAGATTTTTAAGGCTGTGCTTATAATCTTCACGGACTTCTCTCTGCTGCCAGCGCTCCAGTATTTCTCTGCCGTCTTTTCTGACTTGCTGGCGTATCTGCTTTACCTCTTCTAATAACGGTACTGCTTCTTTATTCATAATGTCCCCCTCAGTGTGTTAAAAACCTTTTTTATGAAGTAGAAAAATAAGAATGAAATAACACAGATGTATAAACATCCATACATTAAAGCCCTGCAGGCCGTATAAATTAATCTCTTCTATACTTAAATAATCCAATACATAAAACAGTGCGCTTGTCAGCATCCAGCTGAATACAAGTGCCGGAATATAAAACTTTTGAAAGTTCACAAAGATAAACTTAAGTAACACAGCAATGATAACCGAAGTAATGAGATGAAACAGTACCTCTGTCACGAAATAAAACTCATGTGCTGTCAGAAAATCTATATTCAGAAGCAGTGTCATCAGCTCTAGCTCAGTCAGCCGTTCAATTGCTGCAGAGACGATAAATAAAAACATGCCGGAAATTAATCCGGTCACTGTTCCGGATATTAAATACTTCATCTATTCAAATCCTTATAGTAAAAAAGATATAGAACAGGACTGCCGAGTTCATTAAAAACTGAGCAGTCCGTTATTTTAACCGAAGATTTTGTCTGTTGCCTTCGCACCTTCGATATCACGCTCTTTAAGTTCATGTGTGGAGAATGTTGTCCATACTACCGTTATCGTGGTGTAATTAATTCTGATACCGGGATGGTGCTGCTCTTTCTCTGCCTGCTGGGCAAGCATATTCACAAACTCGATACCGTCGAGAAAACGATCGAATTTAAACTTTTTAACCAGTTTCTCTTCTTTCAGTTCCCAGCCGTCACCTTCGAGTTTTTTCGCTTCTGCCTTAACATCCATAATCAATTACCTCCTGTTCATTTTATCGATATTCATTTATACCCTTTATGAATAAAAGAAATCATATGTGGTATGTACATAAAGAATGATTAATTTAAAGGACAGGTGATATTGTGGAACAGTCAAGAGTTATTGAACGTATAGAAGAAATTTTAGATGAGTCAAAAATAGGTGTCTTATCCACAGCGAAAGATAATGTGCCGAATTCCCGTTATATGTGGTTTTATAATGACGGGCTGACATTGTATGCTAAAACGAATGACCAGTCGCCTAAATACGATGAACTTGAACAAAATCCGAAGGCTCATATACTCCTTGGCTTTAATGATACTGATAACAATGCATTTGTGGAAATCAACGGCAGTGTGGAACGAATTGATGACCAGGATACAATTGACTGGCTCTGGGAAAAACAGGATAAAACCTTCTTTGATTCAAAAGAAAATCCGCACCTGAAAGTTCTAAAGGTGACGCCGGACGAAATTAAAATTATGAACGATGACGAAGAACCCGTTGAAATCACACTATAGAGAAAAGCGAGGGCATGCCCTCGCTTTTCTTATTACTAATAACAGAAAGGTGATTTGATGAGTACACAGAGAAAATGGGCAGCAGGTTATTTAGCTGCTTTTATAGTAATGATAGTAATGAACTACTTTGTAGGAACAAATGTTGGAAATGTTGCGAACAGTAACCAGCCTATTATTCAGCCGGCGGGATTTGCGTTTTCCATATGGGGATTAATATATATTCTGGTATTTATATGGATAATTAAGCAGTTCTTTCAGAAAACTTGGGAAGATTCTCCAGCCTATAAATTAAAATACTGGCCAATCATTAACTTCTTACTCAACAGTGCATGGATTTTAGTATTTACTCAGCAAATGATACTGGCGTCAGTAATTATAATTTTTGCATTGCTGATTACACTAATTATTATGCATATTTTAATTACGTCTCAGAACTACAGCTGGTTTGACCGTTTTCCTTACTCTGTTTATTTTGCCTGGGTAACAGTCGCCTCTATCGTTAATGTTTTCCAATTAACGAATGATAATAATATCGATTCTATAATCGGTCTGGATGAATTAACATGGACAATTATCATGCTGGCAGCTGCAGGAGTCATTGGTGTTCTGACGGCCTTGTATTTTAAAGACTGGTTATATCCGCTCGTCATTATCTGGCCGTTATATGCTATCTATTCGGAGAATGGCAGTGATTACATGAATTTAAATATTACATTGCTGATTATCAGCATTGTACTCGCAGTTTCTGCCATTGTTGTTATTGTAATAAAAAATAAAAATGAAAAACCCGTTTAAGCACGCGGGCAATGGGGTTTATAAACTAAGAGAAGATTTATGTGTTAAATATATTTAGGAGTGGTCATTTAAATGAGTAAAATATCTAAGGAAGATATTTTAAAGATTGCACAAGAAGAAAAAATCGGGTATGTGAAATTACAGTTCACAGATATATTAGGTGCACTTAAAAATGTGGAAATCCCTGTTGAGCAGCTGGAAGAAGCACTGGATGGGGAAATAATGTTCGATGGTTCTTCTATTGAAGGGTTTGTCCGCGTTGAAGAATCGGATATGTATTTAAAGCCTGATTATAATACTTGGAGTATTTTCCCATGGTCTGAAGAAAACTGTAGAGTTGCACGATTAATTTGCGATGTGCATAACTTCAATAACGAGCCTTTCGAAGGAGATCCGAGAAGTAATTTAAAGCGTATTGTTAAAGAAATGGAAGACATGGGTTACGATGCATTTAACCTTGGTCCGGAGCCTGAGTTCTATTTATTTAAATTGGACAAAGACAATAATCCCACTACTATCGTGAATGACACGAGCGGTTACTTTGATGTATCGATCACAGATACAAGTGAAAGATGCCGACGTGAAATAGCAAAAACACTTAAGAAAATGGATTTTGAAGTAGAAATGTTTCACCATGAAGCAGGACCCAGCCAGCATGAAATCAGTTTTAAATACAGTGATGCGGTAACGTCGAGTGATAATATTCAGACGTTTAAACTGGTGGCAAAAACAGTAGCCAGACAATACGGTCTGCATGTTACATTTATGCCTAAACCTTTATACGATGAAGCCGGAAGCGGTATGCATTATAACGTGTCGTTATTTAAAGACGGTACCAACGTTTTCTATGATGAACATGATGAAGACGGTCTGAGTGAGGAAATGAAATACTTTATGGCAGGTCTGCTTGATCACGCGCGGGGTTATACGGCAATCTGTAATCCGCTTGTAAACTCATATAAACGTCTGAGCACAGGATTCGAAGCACCGCGTTATATCGCATGGAGCGGCAGCAACCGTACACCGCTGCTCCGAATACCATCGACAAGAGGAGCAGGAACACGAGCAGAAGTCAGATCGCTGGATCCATCGGCAAATCCGTATCTTGCGACTGCAGTAATATTAAGAGCGGGCCTCAGCGGCATTAAGAATCAGAAAGACCTGACGACGCCGGTGGACGAAAATATTTTTGAAATGACAAGTACCCAACGTAAGGCGGAAGATGTCGAAGACCTGCCAACAACGTTATATACAGCGCTGAAAGCATTGAAAGAAGATGAAGTGATTCAGGATGCGCTCGGCAGGCATATATGCGACCACTTTATAGAGAACAAGAATTATGAATGGAAAATGTACAGTGCCCAGATAACGTCGTGGGAGAAAGAACAGTATTTAAGCCAGTATTAATAAGGAAACGGGAGTAACGCATAGCGTTACTCCCGTTTTTTGTATTAGATATAATCTTTTACATCATAGCTTTCCTCGCTGCCGAAGTCTTCCAGCGTCACTACTTTGTGAAGTGCTGCTGCAACGTCTTCAGCTTTTGCAAGCTTGTTTGTATCCTTATACTCTTTGAAGCGGTCGAGGTTGGGAAACTCATTGATATCAGATGCGCGGATGACTTCCTGCATCCCTGTATCGATAACGCCCGGATAGAACACCGCACTCTTAATGTTGTTGCCCTGATGGATGTTTTCTTTGTTAAGAACGCCATGTACCATGTTTACAGCTGCTTTGGAACTGCAGTATACACCCCATCCCTCAATTGCACTTCGTGCAGCACCGCTCGTTACAGTAACGATACGCTTTTCGCCTTCAAAGTCTTTGAAGCGGTTAACGAAGCCCTGGATAAGAAGTGTCGGAGCGACAACGTTGACTTTATAGTTTGTTACCATGTCATCTGCTGACACATTGCTGACTGCTTTGACCGGGTCGACAATGCCTGCAACGTTCAGTAAATACACTTCATCAGTTTCGTCCGGGTCTACAGAGTTGAAAATTTCAGGTACAAATTGCTCAAGTGCATCGGTATCACTGAAATCCACTGAAAATGATTTATGGATGTTACCTGCTTCCTCTACTTTGCTTCTCGTAATACTGATAATTTTACTGTCACCGAAAGTTTTCGCAGCTGCTTCGCCGAGTCCGCGGTTGGTACCTGTTAAAAATACATACTTCATTGATGTTTTCCCCCTTGATTTATATCTTTCAACTTCATTATACGCTTTTATTTTTACTTGCTAAACGTTCTTCACATATTTTTATAATCGTTTTCAGTGCAGTAATACGTGCATAGCGTTTATCGTTTGCCGGAATAACAATCCACGGCGCATGTTCAGTATCTGTTTTAAGTATCATATCCTCAGACGCTTCCAGATATAAATCCCATTTCTCACGATTACGCCAGTCATCCTCTGTAATCTTCCATTGTTTCTCAGGTGTGTTTAAACGATCTTCCAGTCGTTTGAGCTGTTCATCCTTATCGAGTGACAGAAAGAATTTAATAACAACTGCCCCTGAATTATGCAGTGCTTTCTCAAAATCATTAATCTCTTCATATGCCTGCTGCCATGCATCCTGTGAAGCGAAACCTTCTACACGTTCGACGAGAACCCGTCCATACCAGCTGCGGTCAAAAAATCCAATGTGGCCGCTTCTTGGTGTCCGTTTCGCAAACCGCCATAAGTAATGATGGGCAAGCTCGATATCAGTCGGGGTACCAATAGCATTGTTTTTATAGCCCGTCGGATCAAGGAGTGCTCTCGTACGTTTAATGTTACCGCCTTTGCCGGCAGCGTCCATTCCTTCATAAACCAAGACAAGCGGAATCTTCTCCTGATAGAGCTGGAACTGAATTTCACGCATTCTTGCCTGTAAATCCGGCAGTATTTCTTTATATTCATGCTTTGGGATAGTTTCTTTATCAAAATCAAATGTGAACAAGTCAGTTTTAAAGTTATCGCTGAACCTGCCTTCGGTCTTTGGCTTATTTTTATGCTCAGCTTTAATACGTTTCTTTAAACGAGTAATGATCGCAGAGTATAAAGTATTTGCGGCATCTTCTTTGTTATGAAAATCAATCTGAGTCCACGGAGAAACTGTCTCACCCTGCAGAAAGTATTCCATTTCTTCATCATAGTCATGGTGCTGCAGGCGGCTCTGGAATTCTTCAGCTTTCCATTTCAGCATAGGGTTATCTTTCAGATTCTGAATATGACGTTCCCGGACTTCTTTATCCGTAGTAATGTAAAATTTTAAAACCTCATAGCCGTTGTTTGTTAAAGTTTCTTCAAAGTTCTTCATATCTTCTTCAATCAATTTGAAGTCAGTATTAATATTGCGCTTGATATTATAATCCTTGTATTCTATTAATTGCGAGTACCAGCTTCTGAAATGAATATTAATATTGCCGTCTTTCGGAAGATGATACCAGTAGCGGTGAAGGAAAGGATACCTTAAATCGGCTTCTCTCGGCGGACGCGTGGCGACGAAGTTTGTATACTTCGCATCGAGCGACATATATAAGGCGTTTGATAACCGTGATTTACCCGATGCAGGAGCGCCTTCAATAATAATCATGACAGGAATACCCATATTGTGTGTCCTGCGTGTGACTTCTCCTAATTCAAATTCCAGGTCTTTATCAATTGAAATCATGTTTATCCATCTCCAATCTGAATATATCGATTCAACTTAAAGAATATCTATTAATTCCAGTATATCTTTAACCGGAGAAACTGGGTACTATATAAACAAATTGTTAACTTCTTACATTATGGGATAGAAAAATCTGATAACATGAAGAGTGAATTATAGTCTTTAAAGCATTAAAAAGGGGTGGTCCGATGGATCAGAAGGATTGGAAAATATTAAAATTGCTCTATGAAGAGAAGAATATTACGAAAACAGCTGAGAAATTATATGTTTCGCAACCTTCATTAAGTTATCGTTTGAAAAATTTAGAAAAAGAAATAGGAACCGAGCTTATTTTTAAAACGAAAACAGGTATTGAATTTACGTCTGAAGGAGAATATCTCGTTAAATATGCAAAAGATATGCTACAGCAGCTTCAGGTGGTTAAAGATAATATTAATAATATGAGTGAAGAAATATCGGGCACACTGAAGATCGGTGTATCGAGTAACTTTGCTCAATATGTTCTGCCTAACCTGCTTAAAACATTTTCAAATAAATATCCTGAAGTACGTTTTAATGTTAGAACAGGTGTGAGTTCAGATGTATATAAGATGATAAACGATTCATCAGTTCATATTGGTATTCTTAGAAGAGATTATCAATGGCAAAGCAGGAAGTATTTATTAAATCAGGAACCGCTGTATATTATTTCTCAAAACGAAATTAATGTGCAGGAATTACCTTCATATAAGCAGATAGATTATAAAACAGATTCTTCTCTTAAAGAGATTATTAACCGCTGGTGGACGACTGAATTTGCTTCGCCGGCAAGTATAGAAATGGAAGTAGATCGTCTTGATACGTGTAAGGAATTAGTAAAAAGCGGTTTAGGATATTCTATTGTGCCTGAAATTTGTTTAAAAGAAGAGGAGAACCTGTATAAATCAAAAGTTGAATCGAAAGACGGAGCTTTAATAAAAAGAGATACATGGATAATGTACAATGAGGACTACGAAAATCTGGTTATTGTAAAAAAATTCATTGAACATATGCGCTCGTGGGGAAATATCAAATAAAAAAAGGAAAGCATCGGGGGGATGCTTTCCTTTTTAATTTATGTCTAATTCTGTGCTGCTGTAGAAAGATAGTTTTTAACTGAGTCACCTGCAGTTTTTCCGAATACAGATCCTGACATTAAGCCTGAACCGCCGGGATAGTTATGGTAGAAAAGATCTCCGACCATCTCGCCTGCAGCATATAACCCTTCAATAGGTTCATCATTCTCATCCAGTACTTCTGATTTGTTGTTTACTTTGATTGCACCGAAAGTAAATGTGATACCGCAAGTAATTGGATAAGCGTAAAAAGGACCTTCGTTAAACTTAAGCGCCCAGTTTGTTTTGTTCGGTGATAAGCCGACTGTTGTTTTACCGTCTTTAACACTCGGGTTATAGTCGCCGTCCTGAACTGCATCGTTGTAGCTGTTAATTGTCTCCAGGAAATTTTCTTTATCAACGCCCATTTTCACTGCAAGTTCTTCAATAGTGTCAGCTGTCAGCATTGTTGCTTCTTCCAGGTTGTACTCTACTCTTAACATGTCTCTCACCTGAGAATCGTAAATCTGAAATGCTTTCTGCTGAGTCTGTTTCAGAGTTTCTTTACCGTATTTTGCGTAAGTGTAGTTTCTGAAATCTGCACCTTCATCGACGAAACGCTCACCTTCTACGTTAACGATTAATCCTAATGGATATGATGATTTCTTATAGATGTCACCAGGTTTGCTGTAGTCACCAGTTTTAGGTGAGTTGTAGTCTGTAGTATGTGCGTGACAGCCGTCATATTGTCCTGCTTTTACTGCACCGACTTCAAGTGCCATTGTGATACCGTCACCTGTGTTGTACTCGCTTCCGCGGACAATTGCATTTTCCCACTCTTTGCCGAGGTGCTCCATACGTTTCTTCTTGTCAGCTTCAAATCCGCCGCTCGCTAATACTACTGCTTTAGTTTTAACAAGGACTTTACCGTGCTCTTCACTGTTTACGTGAACCCCTGTAATTTTCCCATCTGTTTTTTCAAGCTTTTCAGCAGGTGATGCGTACCAGAAGTCCACACCGTTCTCTTCTGCTTTTTTGAATAATGATTTTACAAGACCGATACCTTTATCGACTGTTTTAACAGGCAGACCGCCCCAGAATGATTTCTTTCCGTCTTTTTCAAAGAACTGGTTTTCATTTAACTGAAACTCTACACCCTGCTCTTTCATCCAAAGAATCGTTTCATATGATTTACCTGTTAAATGTTCAGCAAGACTTGGGTTGCTTTCGTTTTTAGTAACGTTCATTAAGTCGCCGTGATAATCCTCTGTTGCATATTTTGGTAATTCAATTGAGTTTAGTTCTTCTTCAGATAAGTTGTCTACGACTTTGCTTAAACCGTCAAGATCGTTATATGCGAATCGGATTGCTCCATCAGTAAAGAATGAGTTGCCTCCGCGTTTGTGCTGCGGCCCCTTTTCGACAACAAGTACTTTTAAATTGTCTTCACTTGCAGATACCGCTGCACTTAATGCTGCGTTACCAGATCCTACTACAACTAAATCATATTCAAAATTTGTCATTTTATAATTCCCCCTGTTATGGATGTATAGCTCAAGGTTAGAACATATCTGATAATAAATGAAATATCGTTTTTAAATAAAATGTGATAAAAATATTCTATGATGCTTTAAGGACGGCAGATGATTGGCAAATTTATAGAAAAGATAGTTAAATTAATTATCAGAAATATCAATACATTGCGTTTCTCATAGTAATGTACTATATTTTATAAAGAGTTTTTCAACTGAATACAATTCTTTCGGGGCAGGGTGAAATTCCCAACCGGCGGTAATCTTTATAAGAAAGCCCGCGACCTGTACGGTAATTTTTACCGTATGGCTGATTCAGTTCAAGTCTGAAGCCGACAGTTAAAGTCTGGATGGGAGAGAGAATAATGTAGCAGCGTAAAATGTTTTAACAGCATTTATATACGTTTATTTAGCATTGTGTCAAACACTGTGTTAATTCAGCATACATTTTTTTAGCACCGGCGGATAAGTTTATTCGCTGGTGCTATTTTATTCAGGAGGTAAAAACTTGAACACATATATGAATATGGCTGTAAATATGGCCAATATGGCAGCCGGTCAGACGGCAGTCAATCCGCCGGTCGGTGCCGTCATTGTTAAAGACGGCCGGGTCATCGGTTACGGGGCGCATTTAAAATCAGGAGATCTTCATGCAGAACGTGCAGCATTGAACAGCTGCAGGGAATCACCAGCAGGTGCAGATATATATGTCACACTTGAACCCTGTTCACATCACGGCAAAACACCGCCATGCACCGAGGCGATTATTGAAGCGGGTATAAAACGTGTGTACTACGCTTACCGGGATACGAATGATAAAGTTGACGGACTGAAAGTGCTTAACAATCATGGTATTGAAACCATTCATCTCGGTAATACTGATGTGGATGAACTGTACCGTCCGTTTAATATTCAACTGGCAAATAAGCGTCCGTTTATTACATTAAAGAGCGCGATGAGTCTCGACGGTAAAATTGCGCACAGGAATGGTGACAGCCACTGGGTCAGCAACGATGAATCCCGGCGTGACGTGCACAATTTAAGGCATCATCACGACGGCCTGCTGATTGGTTCGCACACGCTGTTAAATGATAATCCGCACCTGACAACCCGTTTGTCCGAAAACGATAAACACCCGGTGCCGGTTATTCTGCTCGGTTCGCAAACACTGCGTGAGGATATGAATATATTCAAGCACCCGCATAAGCCTATTATATATACCAGTAACGAGGAGAATGTGCAGTTCAAGGACCGCGCAAAAATATTCTTTGGAAATTATAATTTAACTGAAATACTTCATATATTATATGAAGAAAATATTGCATCACTTTTAGTGGAAGGCGGTTCGTCTATCCACACTCAATTTTTAAACGAAAAATTATTCGATGACCTCATCATTTACATTGCCCCGAAAATATTTGGTTATTCTGAATATCAGCTCCATCAAGGTGACCCTTCCGGTCAGCTGGATTTGATATTACATCATGTTGAAAAGCTCGAGTCGGACATCAAACTTACTTACAGGAGGACTCCAGCATGTTTACAGGATTAATCGAACAAACTTCACCGGTACTCTCTATTAATAAAACATCTGCATTAACTGAAATGGAAATAAAAAACACTCTTTTTGACGATTTAAATATAGGCGACTCTGTCGCAGTTAACGGTGCGTGCTTAACAATAACAAAACTTCAGGAAGAATCATTTTCTGTTGAGATTGTAAATGAAACGAGCAGTATAACGTCGTTATCTGACGTTAAAAAAGGCGATATACTTAATCTGGAACGAGCGATGAGACTGGACCAGCGCTTAGGCGGACACATAGTGTCAGGCCATGTCGATGGTACGGGACTTATTGAAAACATTTATAATGACGGCGATGCGTTGGTACTATCGGTAAAATGCAGCCGGGAATTGATGAAATATATGATCTTAAAAGGTTCTGTCACAATAGACGGCATCAGTTTAACGTTATTTGATATCAAAACTGAAGAGGATATTTTTATCTTAAATATCATTCCAAAAACACAGTATAAGACGAATATCTCCGGGAAAACTGCTGGGGACATTGTGAATATTGAAGCGGATATGATGATTAAGCATATCGATCATCTGCTTAATTTTGAGAAAGCAGGTGGCAGACATGTTTGATTCAATTGACAGTGCCTTAAAAGATTTAAAAGAGGGAAAACTGATTATCGTTGTCGACGATGAAGACAGAGAAAACGAAGGAGATCTTGTCGGTATAACGGAGTTTATCGACGCAGAAGCTATTAACTTTATGGCCACTCATGCAAGAGGATTAATCTGTACGCCGGTGTCGAAAAGTATTGCTGCACAGGCGGGACTCGTGCCGATGACTGAGCATAACAGTGATGAATATCAGACAGCATTTACAATTTCTATTGATCACGTCAGTTCAACGACCGGTATCAGTGCATTCGAACGCTTCGACACGATAAAGGCGCTCTTAGCCAGCAATGTTTCACCAAAAACCTTTAACCGTCCGGGTCATGTCTTCCCGCTTGTTGCTAAAGAAGGCGGCGTGATAGAACGACAGGGACATACAGAAGCAGCAGTGGATTTAGCGAAGCTGACTGGTGCAAAACCGGCAGGTGTGATTTGTGAAATTATGAATGACGACGGCACGATGGCGCGCGTCGATGATTTACAGGTATACAAAAAGCAGCACAATCTAAAAATGATTACAATTGAAGCTTTAAAACACTATATGTTAAAAAAGCGAGCAGTTACGCTGGCGAGTACTATTAATCTGCCGACGAAGTTCGGCGAATTTAAAATGTATGACTTTGTCGATGGTAAAGGGAAAGAACATTTGGCGCTTGTGCATGGTGAGGTTACACCGCATATGAATGTCCGCATTCATTCGGAGTGTCTGACGGGCGATGTGTTTAAAAGTTCGCGCTGCGACTGCGGTGAACAGCTCAATAAGGCAATGGAGATTATGAGTGAAGAGGATGGCATCATTTTATATATGCGCCAGGAAGGCCGCGGTATCGGTCTAACGAATAAATTAAAAGCGTATGAACTGATAGAACAGGGTTACGACACAGTAACGGCGAACGAACATCTGGGCTTTGATGCAGATCTTAGAACCTACGAAGAAGCTGCGGCAATGCTTAAGCATTTAAATGTAAATGAAGTGACACTGCTGAGTAATAACCCGAAGAAGATTCAAGGGCTGGAAAATGAAAATATTAAAGTACATTCAAGAGAACATATTGTGCCGGCAAATATTTACAATGCAGATTATTTAAATACAAAAAAAGAAAAAATGGGTCATCTATTATAGGAGGAATTAATTATGAATGAATTAGAGAAAACAATGAACGGTCAAAATTTAAAAATAGCGATTGTGACGGCGGAATTTAATGAATTTATTACGAGTCGTTTATTAGACGGTGCACATAAAACTTTGCTGAAACACGGCGTTAAAGATGACAATATCGATTTAGTCTATGTACCGGGAGCATTTGAGCTGCCGTTAACAGCAAAAACATTGGCTGAAACGGGTAAATACGACAGCGTTATAACACTCGGCTGCGTAATACGCGGCAGTACGACGCATTACGATTATGTTTGCAATGAGGCAGCAAAAGGTATAAGCCATGCAGGACTGTCAACAGGCGTACCCGTTATATTCGGCGTTATAACAACAGAGAATATCGAACAGGCCATCGACCGTGCCGGCGCGAAAGTTGGTAACAAGGGGTCGGAAGCGGCTGCGACAGCAATTGAAATGGCAAGTATCATAGAAAGTATTAAAAAATAATATCAGGGGGTCATTTAATGATAACCGGGGACGATAAAAAATACTTAAAACGCAGTGTGGAACTGGCACAGAAGGCTCTCGAAACAGGAAACTCACCTTTCGGTTCACTGCTTGTGTCAAAAGAGGGAGAAATACTATTTGAAGACCATAACCGTGATGCAGACGGAGATCAGACAAAACATCCGGAATATGCCATTGCGAAATGGGCTGCCGAGAATTTATCGGCTGCAGAACGTAAAAATTCAGTAGTTTACACTTCAGGAGAACATTGTTCAATGTGCTCATCTGCACATGCCCTGGCGGGACTTGGCCGCATCGTTTACGCAAGCTCCTCAGCACAGCTTAAAGCATGGCAGAAAGAGCTTGGTATTACAGAACGCAGTGCCTTAAAAGGATTGAGTATTGAGGAAGTCATTAATGATACAGAAATAGATGGACCTGATGAAGAACTGTCTGAGCAAGTGAAACAGCTGCAGCTGGAATATTATAAATAAAAAATGCTGGAAATCTTAAGTGATTTCCAGCATTTTTAAATTTTTTGAGGCTGTCGGGTGTGTGTGTGGGTGCCGGATACACATGAGCTTCTGTCATGCCAGTCCTGTGAGTGCCGGATACACATGAGCTTCTGTCATGCCAGTCCCGTGAGTGTCGGATTCACATGAGCCTCTGTCATACCAGTCCTGGAAGTCCCGGATTCACATGAGCCTCTGTCATACCAGTCCTGTAAGCACCGGATACACATGAGTCCCGATCATGCCAGTCCGGCTATAAATTTAACCCTATCCTGAAAAAGATATTTAAACTTCAGCAAAGTCATTAAACTTACAGTTTGAAAGTTCGCGGTTTAAACCAAGCGCTTTAGGAACCATAGTTTCAAGCAGCAGATCGTCTTCTTCGAAGATAATTTTCTTAAGTTCTATACCGAAAAAGTGTTTCATCCGCGATTCTGTCATCACTTCATTAACTGGTCCAAAGACGAGTCCTTTGTCTTTACCTGTTAAGAGTACTTTATCCGCCAGGTAAAAGGCGTGGTTTGGATAATGTGTATTAATGATGCATGATATTTCTTTTTCTGTAGCAAGTCTTCGTATCGTCTCAAGAATAACGATTTGTTTTTGAATATCGAGATGTGATTCCGGTTCATCCAGTATAAGCAGTTCCGGCTCTGACACAAGTGTGCGTGCAATCAGTGCCAGCTGCAGCTCCCCGCCGCTGACTTCGTCGCATGTCGAGTGTGCAAGGTGTTTAATACCGACTGCTTCCAGAGCTTCCAAAGAGGCTTCAGTATCTGTCTGATTAGGCTGCTGCAGCGTACTGATATATGGTGCCCGCCCCATTATAACCATTTCCAGTATCGTGTAGCCGAACGTCATTTTTTGAGCCTGAGGGACATAACCGATACGTTTCCACAGGTCTTTCTTTTTGATGGTGTTTCTCGGTTCATCATCGATACGTGTCTCACCCTCAGTCCAGTCGAGCAGTCCGGTAATGCATTTAAGCATCGTCGTCTTGCCGGCTCCGTTCGGTCCTAATATCGATAAAATCTCTCCTGGTTCGAGTGTAAATGAAACATTTTCGGCATACAGATCCGGACCTGATTTTTTCTTCATCTTATAATGAAAATTCGCGTCCCGTACTTCTAATTTCATGACCAGCGTCCTCCCATTCTTCTGAGCAGATAAGCAAAAAACGGTGCTCCGATTATTGCAGTTAAAATGGACAGTGGAATTTCCGTTGCAGTCATACTGCGTGCAAGGTCATCGATAATCAGCAGGTAAACACTGCCGATTGCGAGTGACGCCGGCAGAACGTACTGATTATTACTGCCGACAAGCATACGTGCAATATGTGGAATAATTAAGCCAACCCAGCCGACTATGCCGGCAACTGCAACGGTTGCAGCGGTAATCAGTGTGGCTCCGGTAATTACAGACCATTTTAAAGCTGTGACCGGAATCCCCATTGATTTTGCTTCATCCTCTGACAGAGTCAGCAGATTTAAGCGCCATCTTAGTAAATATAATATGAGCATGCCGACTATAATAATCGGCCCTGCGATAAATAAATCCCGGTATGTCGCGGTGCCTAGGCTGCCCATTAGCCAGTAAGTAATAGCAGGCAGCTTTTCTTCGGGGTCCGCGACGAACTTTGTCAGAGAAATCAGCGCATTAAATAATGCCGATGTAATGACCCCGGCGAGCACAAACATGAAAATCGGTGCAGTTTTTTGATATCCGGCGACAAAAAAAGTAATGAGTATTGCCAGAAATCCGAATATCAGTGCAAGTATCTGCGCTGCAAAGCTGTGGCCGAATAACAGTATGCCGAGTGAAGCACCGAATCCTGCACCAGCCGAGACCCCGAGGATATCAGGAGATACGAGCGGATTGCCAAACATGCCCTGGAAACTTGCTCCGGCCATCGACAGACCGCCGCCGATTAAAAGTGCCAGTAAAATACGGGGCAGACGGATATTCATGACGACAGTTTCCTGCATGGCAGTCCACGTAGGTTCTATCGGTAAAATTTGTCCTGTTAAGATTTTAATAATTGTAATCGGATCGATAAACATTCTCCCGACCCCGAGTGATACAATCGCTACTGCAATCGGCAGCAGCCACATTAATATAACAACTGATTTTTTCATTTTATACCATCCTAATATTTAGCAGCATCAGATGACGGATGAAGAATACTGTCCACATCTTCATCTGTCAGTTCATATTCGTAAAAATCGCTGTAATAGTTTTTGATTTCTTCATTTATATCGTAATCGAATACTTCAGGGTGGTTAATCTGTGCCATCCATTTAAGCATCAAAGGTGCATCTCCGTTTGGCGGGAACCAGCGGTATATACCTAGCGGCACTTTATGCACGTTGCCATCTTTTACAGCCTGAACTTCACTCCAGTCCTGACCGGATACGCTGTTGTTTAACAAATCATCCGGCTGGGTTTCAGTAAAGTTAGTAATGTAAATAATATCCGGATTCCAAGCGTAAATTTGTTCCATATTCACTTCTTTCTGTCCCTCTACACCATCATCCCCAACGATATCCGTACCTCCGGTTGCTTTAATCCACTTCTCACTGAAGAAGTTGGCTCCGCCGACGATAATGGATTTATCCGAATGCCGATGCAGGAACATTACACGCGGTTTTTCAGTATCTTCAACCCCAGTTAACCCTTCATCAATCATCGTCTGAACTTTTTCTCCCTCTTCTATAAAGCGGTCGGCACGTTCTGTCACTTCGCCGCCTTTAATATCAGATGTGATTTTCAGCCAGCTGTTAAAGGTTGCAAGCGGATCAGCATCAGCGACCTGAATGGTCTGCAGACCTACGGTAGAAATTCCCGCTTCCGCAACTTTTTCCAAAGTTTTTTCATCTGAAGAATTTTCAAAGTAAATCTGTGGATCGACCTTCATCAGCTCTTCTATATTTACTTCTCCATTTTTAACGAAATCAGTTGAAGCATCTAATATTTCCGGGGAAATATTAGCGAGCATGGAGTTTTCTGCTGCGTTATATGCGTTGGGATGAAGACCGACTACTTCTTCAGTTGAATTAGTACCGACATACCAGGTGCTGAAGTAAGGCAGTATTCCGCCGACAACGATACGTTCTACATCATTTGGAATTGTCACATCGCGGCCGAGCTGGTCCTGGATGACTTTCTCTTCTGCCGAAGTTTCTCCTTCGTCTGTGGCAACGGAAGAAGCGTCGCTGCATGCTGCAAGTGTGAGTGCTGATAAGGCGCCAAGTGCCATTAATTTATAAAGTTTTTTCATTGTTTTTATCCTCTCTCAGCCATGTTGCCAGGCCGTGTAAAAATGGTTTTGATTTATTTATAAAACCGAGACCGATATGGAACATCGGATCGAGTGACGTCACGATAAGTTCACCGTTAAAGCTGACGTCGTCTATGTAAAATATCGAGCGTCCCTCCGGTGTATCGAGCAGTGATTTCGCATCTTTTGGCGGAGCGAATGTACCGTGATAGTGCCATTTCATATCAGGTACGCTTAAGTGTTTATAAAGCGGATGGTCAGCGTGCTGCTGATTTAACGGCAGGTCGCCATTTTCCCGTACCCACCAGCTGAAATTCACTTCTGAATCTTCCCAGTCGACAGACGGCATGAAGTTATCAAGTACTTCTCCGAAGATAATTATTCTTGTACCGTCATTCAATGCGCTGAGAAATTTAGATTGAAATCTCTTTAAAAGTGTCACGTCCAGACGGCATGATAAGAGCACTGTATCGTAAGCAGTCAAATTGTACTGATCAAGCGTTCGTATATGAATCACGTCGTCATATAAGTAATGAAATTCCTCTTCTTTCAGAAACCTGTTCTGATAAGGTGTGCCGTTAACGATTAAAGCAATATTCATGATTTCACTCTCCCTTTAATGAGTGCAGCTTCCTTACGGATAGCTTTAAGCATCTGTAATCCTGCCTGATTAGCCGAGTTATCCTCATCGGCATAAATACGATAAAGATCAGTTCCCGCACCGGCGTAAATCGTCCCGTTCGTAGATGCTCTGTCCACGTACATGATGACATCGTTATTCTGATCGGTAATCAATACCTCAGCGGCTTTTGGAACGGTTTCAAAATATCCGCGTGAAAAGAAACCGCGCACGCCTTTACGGTATTCCAGATGTTTCGGCTGAATATTTTCTAAAAAACCGTGATCTGTTTTTTTAATATGTACTTCTCTGTCTTTCAGCGACAGCGGCGAACGTTTCCAGTCGGGCACCTGCTGCAGCCAGTCCATGCCTTTTTCAGCGAGTGAGAAAATAACACCGCCATTATTTAAGTAAGCCTGCAGCTGGTCGTCGTGTTCAGCCATAAAATACTCATCGATATGAGTCGAGATGATGAGACCGTCGTATGTATTTAAATCTGTATAAGGCAAATCGTACTGGCTGAGGAAGGTCAACCCTCTTTTATGATCCGTGTCGTTAAGCCGGGCAAACTGTATATCAATACCAAGATACAAAATATTATTCATGATGTTTACATCTCCAAAACATTTAAAATTTTAATGAAAAGATAAAATTGCACAATCACTAGTATATTGACAATGATAATCATTTTCAACTAGAATAGTAAAATAAATATGACGAAATTAATAAGGAGCAGGAAAATGAGCTTGAAAATAGCGTTTTTAGATTCTGGAAATGCATTTGGAAATAATACTGAAGTCTTACCAAATGAGAATATTATGATTCAACAGGTGCCGCAATATGAAATAGGAAGTTACGAGTTCTCTGATTTTGATGTTATTATGGTGCCTAATTTTGCAGATCAGGAAAATCTTTACATGCATAAAAATGTAATTGAAAAGTTTTTATCACAAGGTAAAATCATCGCATTTTTTGGACATTTATTCAGACCGTGGCTGCCGGGAGCTCCGCTTTTCATGCCGGAGAAAATTAAACATTTCAGCGATTATAATTTATATCCGCAAGAGAACTCGTCGATTTTTAAAGGTGTGTTGACAGAAGATATGACGTTCAATAAAGGTGTAGCAGGATTTTTTGCGAGAGGTCATTATCATGCGGATGAGAAAAGTGAAGTTCATTTAATATTTGAGAGCGGACATATATGCTCATATGCAGACAGACACTCGACAAGAGGTACGATATTTGTACATGCCGGCCGCCCCCTGCACGGTTACTATAAAGATGGCAAAACGACAGATAGATTAAGACCGCAGTTTATCCAGTGGCTGCATAATGAGGCTAAAGCGTTAAAAGGAGAGTCAGCAGAATGAAGAAAATAGGCGTTATTTACTCAGGAAACGATGCACACTACAGAACATTTCATGAGCCCAAATTTAATCAGTATATCGACAGAATAATTTATCACCCTGAATTTTTAACTACGGATTTAAGCGGGCTCGATGTGCTTTATGTTCCTTCACAGCTCAACAAGGAGCTTCTTCTGGCAAGTGCTGAAAAAATTACAGATTTTGCAAATAATGGCGGTACAGTTGCCGTATTCGGACCGCAGCCGTGGGAGTGGATGCCTGAACAGCATTGGGAATCACGTCCGACAAATTTCTGGTGGTGGCTTAAAAAAGATGCTGACAGCGGCTTAAAACTCGAGTCGCCGGAACATCCGATGTTTAACGGCTATCTAACACTGGAGAGCTGTACATGGCATCAGCACGGTGTATTCTGGCCGTCCGCGAACGCTGAAAAATTAATTACAACAGCAGATGGCGGTGCTGTGATGTTTGAAGAGAAATTACCGTCAGGCGGCAGATGGATTGTGACGACACTGGATCCGGACTATCATTTTGGCTCATATTTCATGCCTGCAACGGAAAGATTTTTAGAAGGCTTCTTTCCTTATCTTGCAAGCGGCAAATAAAAAAAGGACTTCCCGCGGGAAGTCCTTTTTATCTTATCTTATTTCTTCTTGCCGTATTTAAATTTGTAGTAGAAGTAGTACAGTGCAGGTGTTGCAAGCATCGACAGCAATGTCGAGAATGCAAGTCCGGCAATGACTGTGACTGCGAGCGGTTCAAACAGCACGTCACCGCTGAATGCGACAGGTATCAATGCAAGTATACTTGTTACAGTCGTTAAAATAATCGGTTTGAATCTTGCACGTCCGCTTTCGTAAATCGCTTCGTAAATATCGTCCACACTGCCATCTTTTCTGCGAATTTCTATAAAGTCTATTAACACAATCGCGTTTCTGACGACGATACCGGTCAGTGAGACCATCCCCATTATACCGAGGAAGCTGATTGGTGTCTGAGTTACAAACAGGCCGATAATGCCCCCGCTTATTGCTAAGAAGATGCTGAATACTATAATCAGCGGCAAGACGAGTGAGTTAAATTCAAATGCGATAACAAGGTATACAAGAATCAGTATTACTGAGAATAAAATACTAATTTCGATAAAGAAGTCAGTCTGGTCGGATGATTCTCCGCCGACGATAACTTCTGTACTGCCGTCGAGGCTGTTACTGTAATCGCTGATTAACGATTCAATATTTGCTCCATCATCGGAATACACTTGAAGTTCAGCAGTTCTTTCACCGTTCTTGTGCTGAATTGCAGGTGTATCTTCAGTTTCCGATACTGTAACGAAGTCGCTTAGCGGATACGTTTCCGGACGGCCGTCTTCGATATTTACAATATCGACGTTATCGAGATTAAACTCATCTGCATATTTCAGAGACAGCTCTTTACTGCTGCCGTCTTCAATGATTTCCTGCATCGGAATGCCTTCTGAAATCATGTTCAGTTCATTTTTAACCTGTGATATCGAAATGCCGTTCTCTTCCAGTGCATCGTAATCAATACTGTACTGTAATGTGTCTACAGGATTGCCGATGCTTGAAGTAACGATTGCACCTTCATTTTCAAGCTGTTCAGTGAGTTCTGCAACTTCGGAACTTAAAGTATCTAAGTCTTCTTCGAAGAATTCTACTGTAATTGGAGCGCTGGCAGGCGGCCCCTGGATAATCGTGTTCATGAATATTTTAGCATCCGGGAATGCTTCGCGCAGCGGTGCTTCATATTCATCGATTGTTGCTGAAGCGCTCATTTTTTCTTTGTCTATCTGCAGTGCAATCTGTGCTGTATTTTCACCAGACTGGTCTAAAGAAGCACCAAATAAGTTCGGCAGACCTTCACCTGTAAAGATAGATGAACCTTCGACATGGTCCATAACTTCCAATAGATGAGCGAGGACTTCCTCTGTATCTTCATGTGTCTTCTGGATAGTCTGTCCTTCATTAAAAATCAGATCAATTGTTACTTCTGAACGATCGGCTTCAGGGAAAAACTCAAATGGTGTGAAGCGGACAAGACCGACTGACAGTAAAGTGACAATGAGTATTGCCAGGAACGACAGCACTGGACGTTTTAATACTTTAGGCAATACTTTATCGGCGTAAACTTTACTGCCCCATGTAAATGCTTTTCCTAATAACCCTGGATTCTTAGGTACTTTTTTGTAAGGAATTACATTGCGCATCGCCGGAATAAATGTCAGGGCAAGCACTGTTGAAACAATCATTGTAGATATTAAAATACTCGGCAGTGCTTTTATAAAGTCACCATTCGCACCGGATAATAGCAGAAGCGGCGAGAATGTAAAGACGATAGCAGCTGTTGATGCAATAACTGATGGTGCAACCTCTTTCACACCGTTATAAATCGCATCACCTTTACTGTCTCCGAGGGTGAATCTGCGTTCAATATTATCGTTAACGACAATCGAGTCATCGACGAGTATACCGAGCGCGATAATTAAACCGATAACGGAAATCTGGTTCAGGTCAACACCCATCCACGGTACCGGAATAAGTCCGATAAAGATTGAAATAAGTACAGTCAGCATTACTGTAATCGAACCAAATAATGACAGTCCGATTGACGTACCGATAATAACAGCAATTACTGCAATCAGCAGTGATGTGTATAAGCCGATAAATATATCTTCAACGTTTTCTCTTTCCGATGAAATATTATCTACTGTTACGTTGTCAGGCATATTGTCAAAGCTGTCATTAATAACAGACTCGACATTTTCAGATACTGACGGTACATCTTCTTCACTTGATAAGAATACTGTGAATGATATTGCATCCTCACCGTTATACTGAACAATATCTTCAGGTGTGCTCTCAACTGACTCAATGCTTGCGACATCTAAGAGCGGCACTCTGTCTTCACCGATACGCACTTCTTCAAGTGTTCGAAGAGCTGTTTCATCTTCAAATGATAAACGAATAATTTCGTCATCCTGAACATCCTGGCCAAGTATGACAGGACTGAGCGATAAATCAATTTCATTCATAATTTCATTTGGATTCAGCTGTTCTTCTGCCAAAGCATCCCAGTCCAGCTGAATTTCGTATGCCGACTCGCGGTAACCTTTGATTGTTACGCTGTCGACACCGTTCATTTGTATAATTTCCTGTTTTAAGCTTTCAACGTCTCCTCTGACTGCTTCCAGATTTTCGAAGGAATCACTATGTATCTGATAGCTTAAGAGCGGAAAGGCATTTGTGATGGATTCAACTTCCGGCTGGGCAGCATTTTCCGGCAGATCACCGCTGATGCTCTGCACCAGGTTGTTAACATCATTAAGCACATTATCCGGAGTGCTGCCGTCACTGAGAGAAAGCGTAAGTACTGAAACATTATCTTCCGATACGGACGATACATCTTCAATATCTGAGATACTGAACATTTCCGTTTCAATAATGTTTGTAACGTTCTCTTCAATGTCATCTTTATCTGCCCCCGGCCAGGCAGTGATAACGTTAATTAAATTCACTTCTGTTTCCGGAATTTCACGCTGATCGATAGTTAAAAAAGTATACACGCCGACAACCGACACTGTAAAAATTAAAACTATGAACAGCAGGCTTCGTTTTAATAACAAGTCTGCCAATTTTCTCATATCGCATCCTCAATTCTATATTTAAAAATATATTATTCTGCTATTATACAGCAAAAATTAAGGGGGTATCTATTATCCGGTTTTAAAATGACAGCTTTTAGCAGAATTAGATAAATCGACATAAAAATACCTGCCGTTTTTTATAGGCAGGTCGTTCATCTATCTTATTAACTGTCTCAGGTGCTCCGGAAGCATTACTACCTCTGCCTGCATATCAGCAGGACGGAACGTTTTATCTATACATTCATCCATGTATTCAAGGTGTTTTTCATCCAGATGTGTGTCGTCAATTTTTTCTCCGTTTTCATCGCTCTGAATGCTGTACCAGTATAAATATTCAACATCCATAAAGACTTCGCGGAAAATTGTTTCAACATACATTTTTTCGCCTTCAAGGTTTAAAAGCACATCATCCATATTATCGCGCATATACCCGATCCACTCGTCGACAACTTCACTTTTTCCTTCTTTTACTTTGAACTTTGTCAGTTCGGCTTTCATATTATCCCTCCTGTATTTACCATTTAAATAACAGTCTTAATATACATTTTATATGAAAGTTAACACGTATGCTATTTTATCCAATTATTTTATCAATATTTAAATATTTCATCTGATATACTTAGAATAAGCAATTAATTTTAGGAGAGAAAAAATGATAGAAAAACTTAAAAGAGAATGGCTGACTGCACCGGGAACTAATATTATGGCAGGAGTCGTCGTAGCACTTGCACTGATTCCGGAAGCTATTGCGTTTTCTATTATTGCCGGTGTTGACCCTATGGTCGGTCTGTACGCATCATTTCTTATCGCAGTAATTATTTCTATAGTCGGCGGCAGACCGGCAATGATTTCGGCTGCGACAGGTGCGGTTGCATTACTTGTTGTTCCGCTCGTCAGGGAGTACGGTGTGGAATATTTATTCGCAGCGACGATACTTATGGGTATTATCCAGATTATTCTCGGAATTTTTAAAGTAGGAAAGCTGTTAAAATTCATTCCGAACTCGGTAATGATCGGCTTTGTTAACGCGCTCGCAATAATGATATTTATGGCTCAGCTGCAGCATATTTTCGGAATTTCATTTGATACTTATATTTATGTAGCAGTCACGCTCATTATACTTTACGCGCTGCCGAAGTTTTTTACAAAACTGCCGGCACCGCTTATCGCAATTGTTGTGTTAACAGCATGTTATATCTTTCTCGGTGCGGAAGTACGTACGGTTGGCGATCTTGGGGCAATCGAGAAGTCATTGCCTTCGTTTATCATACCGGACGTGCCATTTACGCTTGAAACACTGAAGATTATCTTCCCTTATTCATTATCAATGGCAATTGTCGGTCTGGTGGAGAGCCTGCTGACAGCAAGAATTGTCGATAATGCAACGGATTCATACAGCAGTAAGAACAAAGAATCACGCGGTCAGGGTATCGCAAACTTCGTTACAGGATTTTTCGGAGGTATGGGCGGCTGTGCAATGATCGGCCAGTCCGTAATTAACGTCAGAGCAGGTGCGACAACAAGACTGTCGACGTTTACAGCAGGATTTGTTTTAATGCTGATGATTATCGTTTTTGGTGATCTGGTAGTACAGATACCAATGCCGATACTGGCAGGTATTATGATTGTCGTGACAATCAGCACTTTCGACTGGAAAACATTCAGGTATATGCAAAAAGCACCGCGGACAGATGTTTTCGTTATGCTGATAACTGTTGCAATTATTCTCGCTACAAATAACCTTGCAGTCGGTGTTATTGCAGGTGTGTTTTTCAGCGCAATATTTTTTGCTACTAAGATTTCAAAAGTTAAAGTAACATCGGAATTAACGAAGAATCATTATGTCTTCCATTTTGAAGGACAGGTCTTCTTCGCTTCGATCGACACGATGATTGAACAGCTTGAATTTAAATCATACGATAAAGATATTATGCTCGATTTCTCGAAAGCGCATCTGTGGGATGACTCTGCAGTAGATGCAATCGATACGATGGTAAGAAAATTTGAAGATAAGGGCAACACAGTTTACGTTAATCAGCTGAATGCAGACAGCAGAAAAATCGTTAAGGAACTCAGTCAGCTGAATGAACAGCATTTAACGTAAAATAAGGAGGAGTTTCGATGTATAAATCAGTACTGCTTGCAGCAGACGGCTCGGACAACAGCTTCAGAGCAGCAGAAGAAACACTGAATTTTATCGGTAAAGATACAACTGTGACAATACTGAATGTAATTCAAATAGAAAAATCGAAAGACGCGGTACTTCACGGCGAAAATACGGTTCAGCAGCAAAAAGAAAAATTGTCGGGAATTATTGATTTATACGAATCGAATAACGTTCAATATAACGTTGTTTTTGAGCGCGGACTTCCTGATGAAACGGTTGTTAAAGTCTCTAACAGCGGGGATTATAATATTATAGTGCTTGGCAATAGAGGTCTGAATTCTCTGCAGGGAATGATGATGGGCAGTGTCAGTTATAAAGTGGCGAAAAGAGCCGGGATACCGGTAATGATAGTTAAATAAATGTAAGACGGGTGCCTGAAAGTGCCTGTCTTTTTTATTGCAGAATTAAATTATCTGCAAATTGAAAGCCTTTACATTTTGATTCCGCATTAGGTAGAATGGAAGTATCAACAAACATAAACAAGGGGGAAATAAAATGGTATTTGAATTTCCGAACAAAGAAGGCGCAAAGTACAGGATTAAATCACAGTACGAAAACTACATCGGCGGCAAATGGACACCGCCTGCAGACGGCGAGTATTTTGAGAATGAATCACCGGTAACCGGGGAGGTTGTTTCAAAAGTTCCCCGTTCAAAACAGGAAGATGTGGATAAAGCAGTTGCGGCAGCACGTGAAGCACAGAAGTCATGGGGACTGACATCTGTTACAGAGCGAAGCAATATCCTGTTAAAAATTGCAGACCGCGTAGAAGAGCATCTTGAGGAGCTCGCAGTGCTTGAGACATTCGAGAACGGTAAAGCTGTACGTGAAACATTGAATGCCGATTTACCGCTTGTAGTCGACCACTTCAGATATTTTGCAGGTGTTATCCGCGGACAGGAAGGCGGAATTTCTCAAATCGATAACGATACTGTAGCGTATCACTATCATGAACCGCTTGGGGTTGTCGGACAGATTATTCCATGGAACTTCCCGCTGCTTATGGCGACGTGGAAAATTGCCCCTGCACTTGCAGCAGGTAACTCTATCGTCTTAAAACCTGCAGAACAGACACCGACAACAATTCTGCATCTTGCGGAATTAATTGGCGATCTGCTGCCTGAAGGTGTATTCAACATTGTTAACGGATTCGGTTCAGAAGCCGGACAGTCACTTGCGACGCATACCGATATTAACAAGATTGCCTTTACGGGTGAAACGACTACAGGACGCATCATTATGCAGAATGCGAGTCAGAATCTAATTCCTGTAACACTTGAGCTCGGCGGTAAATCACCAAACATTTTCGCGAAAGACGTTATGGATGAAGATGATGAATACTTAGATAAAGCAATTGAAGGACTTGTAATGTTTGCGCTGAATCAGGGGGAAGTATGTACATGTCCGTCACGTGCACTTGTGCATGAAGATATCTTTGATGAGTTTATGGAACGTGTAATTAAACGTGTTGAACAGATTAAAGTCGGCAACCCGTTAGATCCGGATACGATGATGGGTGCACAGACTTCAAATGAGCAGCAGGAAAAAATTGCGTCGTACCTTGATATTGGTAAAAAAGAAGGCGCTGAACTGCTGACAGGCGGAAACATAAAATCAGTAGATGGCGATATTAAAAATGGATATTACGTCGAACCGACAATCTTTAAAGGAAACAACAAGATGCGTATTTTCCAGGAAGAAATTTTTGGACCGGTATTAGCAGTAGCAACGTACAAAGATGACGATGAAGCAATTGAAATTGCCAACGATACATTATACGGACTTGGTGCAGGTGTATGGACGCGCAGCCAGAACAGAGCATACCGCTTAGGACGTGCGATTCAGGCAGGACGTGTATGGGTTAATACATACCATGACTACCCTGCTCACGCAGCATTCGGCGGTTACAAGATGAGTGGTATTGGCCGGGAAAACCATAAGATGATGCTTGCACATTATCAGCAGACTAAAAACCTGCTGGTAAGCTACAGTGAGTCACCTAAAGGATTTTTCTAATTGGCAGTACTTGAACAAGTCTATGCGACTGATCAGGCCAGATCACTTATTAATGAATTAAAAAAAGAACATGGGAATTTAATATTTCATCAATCAGGGGGATGCTGTGACGGCTCCAGTCCAATGTGTCTGAAAGAAGGCATGATGATTATCGGAGACGTAGATGTACAGCTTGGTGAAATTGAAGGTGTACCATTTTATATGAATCATAAGCAGTATGAATACTGGAAGCATACGCAAATCACGCTTGATGTTGTAAAAGGCATCGGCGGCATGTTCAGCGTCGAGGGGCCGAGAGGCGTCAGATTCCATATTCGCAGCGAACCGATAGAATAATGAAGAAACCGGACACATAGATGTCCGGTTTTTCTTGTTTATATAAACGTAAATATATTACCGAACAACCCTGAAATAAGAAATCCGGCAATTAAGCCCATCAGAAATATCACTATCCATTTAGTCCGTTTCACAGATATTTCCTCCTCTTTCTTGTTACCTTTTTATATACCCTGTCCTGTACGGTTATAAACGAATACTTAGCTTTTTCTGCGGCTTCATCTTATAATATTAAGATTGTGTTTTATAGTAATTAAATATCAGCAGGTGAAAAAATGAAAAGCACGAAAAATGATTTTACTTCCGGTCCGATATTAAAGCCGCTGATTATCTTTTCAGCGCCGATTATGCTGGCGAATCTGCTGCAGACTTCATTTCAGATTGTCGACAGTCTGTGGGTGGGCAATATTCTCGGTGCAGAAGCGCTGGGTGCAGTTGCGATTGCAACGACGATTCTCGTCACGATACTGTCGTTCATACTTGGATTGAATAATGCGGCGCTGACTATTTTATCGCAGCAGCACGGGCGGAAAGACGAGGAAGGTCTGAAGCGTTATTTAAATGCCTTTATCGTTATTATGACGTCGATGTCAGCGGTTTTTGCCGTGATCGGCTACATATTCGCAGAAAGTCTGCTTGGAATTATCGGCACACCGGATGCGATTCTGGATATGGCGGCATCATACCTCCAAATAAGCCTTCTCGGGATGTTCTTCCTGTTTGGCTATAACTTCATCAATACTGTGTTCAGAGCGCTTGGGGATAGTAAGACGCCGCTTAGAATCGTCTTTATAGCAGTTATACTTAATGCGATTCTTGCACCGGTGTTTATGATAGTGCTGAATCTCGGAATTCAAGGTGCGGCGATGGCTACGGTTGGTTCTCAGGCAATTGCGTTTCTGTACAGTGTGTATCTCGCGGTTAAACGTAAACTCGTACCGTTCAAAATGCCGACTATACCGGCGCGTTATGAAGTCGGTCTGATATTAAAGCTCGGTATCCCAGCAGGTCTGCAGATGGGTGTTATCCACGCAGGTATCGCAGCGATTCTGAGTGTAGTAACTCAGTTTGGTGCAGACAGTGTGGCGGGATTCAGTGCTGCACAGCGTCTCGACAGTTTAATTATGCTGCCAGCCATGGCACTTGGTACGGCAGTTAACGCCATGGCTGGACAGAATATCGGTATTCAGCAATGGCCGCGTGTGAAACAGATTGCGCGCTATGCAGCGTTATACAACTTCGGTTTGATGATGAGTGTCGCTGCAGTCGTGATAATTTTCGCAGAAGCGGGCATCAGAATGTTTATACAGGATGAAGCGGCTGTAGAGTTCGGAACGAATTACTTAAGAATAGTTGCATTATGCTATCCGTTTTTAGGCTTAAATTTCGTTTTGAACGGTATCGTGAGAGCATCGGGAGCGATGTATCAGGTGCTCATCCTGAATATTATCTCCTTCTGGATACTGCGCTATCCGTTATCCGGCCTGTTTGCTTCGTACTTCGGTGAAATTGGTGTCGGTATGGGAATGGGCATCAGCTTTATTATCAGCAGTGTGTTTGCGTCGCTGTACTATAAGTTCGGTAAATGGAGAGAAAAAGAACTGTTTAAAAAGTAAGAGAAACATAAAACCGTCCGGTACTCTCCGGCCGGTTTTATTTATATAAAAATATATAGACAACTATCTATATAGATGATAATCTATGTAAAGATTACGGAGGTATACATATGAATTATGAAGAAACAGCATCAATGCTTAAAATAATAGCGGACCCGGGCCGCTTGGAAATACTGGATTTACTATCGTGTGAAGAATTATGCGGATGCGATCTGCTGGAACATTTTGAGTTCTCTCAGCCGACGCTCAGCCATCATATGAAAGTGCTTGTGGAGAACAGATTTGTTACGAAGAGAAAAGACGGCAACAAAATGATGTACAAACTCAATCACGGTATGATGGACGGTATTTCCGGCCATCTGCAGCTTACCAATGCAGCACATGCGGACTGTGCATGCAAAACGATGAAAAAAGGTGTCTGCTGATGACGATTTTAGCGATTAGTATTTTTATCATAACTTTAATTTTTGTAATCTGGCAGCCGAAAGGACTGGATATTGGTATTACTGCAATGGCCGGTGCCCTTCTCGCTGTAATTACAGGTGTGGTCTCGTTCGGAGACATTCTCGAAGTGACAGGGATAGTCTGGAATGCGACTCTTACTTTTGTTGCGGTAATTTTAATTTCATTAATTCTCGATGAGATAGGATTCTTTGAATGGTCGGCAAGACACATGGTGAAAGCTTCAAACGGAAGCGGACTGAAGATGTTTATCTACATCGCACTGCTCGGCTCTGTCGTAGCAGCATTCTTTGCCAATGACGGTGCAGCATTAATTCTGACGCCCATTGTACTGGCCATGGTCCGCAACTTAAATATGAAAGAGAAAGTAATCTTTCCATTCGTTATTGCCAGCGGATTTATAGCGGATACGACTTCCCTGCCGCTAATTGTCAGCAACCTGGTGAACATCGTGTCGGCGGATTACTTTAATATTGGATTTATAGAATACTTTCTGCATATGATAATACCTAATATCTTTTCACTGATTTCGAGTATTCTCGTATTGTGGCTGTTTTTCAGAAAATCTATTCCTGAAACGTTTGATGACAGCAGCTTAAAAGAACCGTACGAAGCTGTGAAAGATGAAAAAATGTTCAAATTCTCGTGGGTAATACTTATCCTGCTTCTGATTGGTTATCTTGCGAGTGAATTTATAGCTGTGCCAGTGTCGTTTATCGCGGGAGCTATTGCACTTGTCTTTCTCGTTACATCGCGTAAATCGGAAGCAGTCAGTGTTTCACATGTAATTAAAGGTGCACCGTGGAATATTGTTGTTTTCTCTATCGGAATGTATGTCGTTGTATTCGGGCTGCGTAACGCAGGGCTGACAGATATACTGGCAGACGTCATCGTTAACATTACGGAGTACGGTTTACTCGCAACAGTAATGGGCATGGGTGCAATTGCAGCTATTCTGTCATCGATTATGAATAACATGCCGACAGTAATGATTAACGCGATAGCAATCAGCGAAACAGGTGCTCAGGATGTTATTAAAGAAGGATTAATATATGCGAATGTTATTGGTTCGGATCTCGGACCGAAAATAACCCCTATCGGCTCATTGGCAACGCTGCTGTGGCTGCATGTGCTCGCTAAAAAAGATATGAAGATATCGTGGGGCACGTATTTTAAAATCGGTATACTGATTACTCCGCCGGTGCTTATTATGACACTGCTCGGATTATACTTTACGCTGTTAATATTTTAAGTGAGGGATAGCTATGACTAAAAAAACAATATACTTTGTATGTACAGGAAATGCCTGCCGCAGCCAAATAGCTGAGGGCCTCGGCAAAGAGATACTTGGGTCTGAATGGAACGTCTACTCCGGCGGTATAGAGGCGCACGGTGTGAATCCAAATGCGATTAAAGCGATGGCTGAAATCGACATCGATATCAGCGGAAATACATCTGATTTAATTCAGCAGGATATCATCAATGAAGCTGATTTAGTAGTTACGCTGTGCAGCGACGCGGATCAGAATTGTCCGATATTGCCCGCTCATGTGGCAAAAGAACATTGGGGCTTTGATGATCCGGCTGGTAAAGAATGGACCGAGTTCCAAAGAATCAGAGATGAAATCAAAACAAGAATACAGCAGTTTAAAAATACAGGAAACTAAAAAAGCAGTGCCGCATAATTTATGCGCACTGCTCTTTATATTATTTAGACATTTGTTTCTCAATGAATTTCTTCAGTACGTGAACTGTAAGAACGCAGTCATCGAGCGAAGTCCATTCAGCGGGATTATGACTGATGCCAGCTTTACTGCGCGCAAAAATCATTGCGACAGGCAGCTCGAGTCCGATATTCATTGAATCATGACCTGCCCCGCTCGGCAGCTCCATCGCTTCAATATTTAAATCTGTTAATATATCGCGGAGTTCATCTTTGTAAGTTTCTTCAACAGGAACGGGTTTAACACGCGACGTACGGCTTACTGTAACGTCGATATCTCGTTCTTTTGCAATGTCGTATGCCCGCTCTGATATGAGCTCAAGCAGCATGTCTCGCGATTTCTCATGGATGTCGCGTATATCGACAATCATTTTCACCGATTCAGGAATAACGTTGGCACCATTCGGATAGACAGCGAGTTTACCTACCGTTGCAACGGCGGTACTGCTGACGATTTTCGGTATGCTTTCAAGTTCGCTGACAAAACGTCCGGCAGCAACAAGAGCATCCTGACGATCATTCATCGGTGTATTGCCGGCATGTCCCGCAAGTCCTTTAAACTCAACTTCAAGCCATGCCTGTCCTGCAATACCTTTAACGATACCGACAGGAAGATTGTTTTTCTCAAGCAGCTTGCCCTGCTCAATATGAGCTTCGGCAAAGAACGTCCAGTCGCGCTGCTGAATCTTTTTAAAATCCGGAAGAGAAGAACCATACTGTTCGAGAACTTCTTCAAGATTTAAGCCGTCACTGTCTCTGAGCGACTCAATTAATTCATCGTCAACCAAACCCATATAGGCACGGCTGCCGAATACACCACTTGAGAAACGGGCACCCTCTTCATCTGAAAATATAGCGACTTCATATGATTTATCAGGAATATAGCCAGTTTCTTTCCATGCTTCTGCAACTTCAAGTGCAGCAAGCACACCAAGGACGCCGTCAAAATTCCCGCCCGCAGGCACAGTATCAACGTGAGAACCTGAAGCGACAGACTGTGAATCATCTCTGCCTGCTAGCCTGCCAAAAACATTACCGGCAGCATCAGTTTCAACAGTCAGCCCGGCAGCTT
The DNA here is from genome assembly GCF_000756715.1 of Jeotgalicoccus saudimassiliensis. Classification (NCBI taxonomy): domain Bacteria; kingdom Bacillati; phylum Bacillota; class Bacilli; order Caryophanales; family Staphylococcaceae; genus Jeotgalicoccus; species Jeotgalicoccus saudimassiliensis. The sequence continues at coordinate 1,459,365 of NZ_CCSE01000001.1, read as the reverse complement.
CCATCCACTCAGAAACTAATGCCTTAGCATCTTTCTCTTCTTTCGAAAACCCCGGACGGCTGACACCGCCGGTTTGCAGCACGCCTATTTTTGAAATCGCATCAAGGCGCTCAGCAAGACGTTTGCCGTCAATGCCGTCGTAATTTAACGCAGTATTATAATCTTTCACTAATTCATTTATCATGTGTGAAAAGTCCTCCCTTAAGGATTAATTGTTTTGCGGCTTCCGGAGCCATGCAGCAACAGCGAGGATAATCAGAACAAACCCAAGGTAACCCATTACTACGTAAACGCTGCCGACAAGTGTTGTGAAGCCGATAAGACTTGCAATAAAACCGAGTATGCCGATAACAATGACGGCAGGACGATAAGATTTACTTTCAGGTGCTATAAAGCGCACGGTAAATGAGTACAGCATTCCAACAGCGGTATTATAAATCATACCGAGCAGTGCAACAGCTGTTAGCAGACCGATTACAGGATGTATCTGATTGGCGAGTTCCAGAGTAGGCATATCTTTTCCTGCTACGACATCAATGCGTGCAAACATACCGATATGAATCAGGATAATCAGTATACCGAGCATCAGTCCGCCGAGCACTCCGCCCATGCCGGCAGCTTTTTTGTCTTTTTCATTTCCCGTCATAATAATAAGCAGTGCTGCTCCTGCGGCTAAGTTATAAGACACATATAGAAATGCCCCTAACAGCCAGTTTGATGCTGCTGACGGCTGCTGTTTTGCCAACTCATCAGCTTCAGCAATTGATAAATCCATTGAAAAAATAGAATAAATCAAAATCACAAAAATAACAGCGATTAAATAAGGTGTAATAGTAGCGATGATGCCGAGTATCTTATTGGTATTAAGAAGCAATGTCAGGATAACAGCAGCTGTCATAATAATACTTCCAGCTACAGCAGTAATACCGAACATCTGGTTAAATGTTGATCCTGCACCGGCAAACATCACTACCGCGACACCAAACAGGAAAAATGTAATAACGATATCAAGGACAGGGCCGATGAATTTACCGCCTATGTAGTACAGTACTGTCTGGTGGGAATTGGCTCTTAAGTTCGTGCCAAGCTTGGCGAATGTGTAGCCGAGAAAAATAAACAGCAACGTTGTAACAATTCCTCCGGCTGTTCCCCATATCCCAAAACTGGTAAAGTACTGCATGACTTCCTGCCCGGAAGCAAAACCTGCACCGACGATAAGACCGACAAATGCACTTCCTATCTGGAAACTTTTTTTCATAGTAATCGTTCCTTTGTTTTATTTATATTCTTTTTTTGCAACGGTGTAGGATTCAACAGTATCGCGATTAACTGTATAACCGATGCCTGCAGTTTCCGGGACCTCGATAGAACCATTTTCTGCGATGACTTCAGGTTCGATAATATCTTTTTCAAAGTAGCGGCTGGAACTGGCTGTATCACCCGGTAAAGTGAAGTTTTCAAGAGTGGTCAGTGCAACGTTATGTGCTCTTCCAACACCTGATTCAAGCATGCCTCCGCACCAGACAGGAATATTATTTTCCTTGCAGTAATCGTGAATTTTAACAGCTTCAGTTAAACCGCCGACACGTCCGATTTTAATATTGATAATTTTAGTACTGCCGAGCTCTACAGCTTTTCTTGCATCTTCAAGGGAGTGAATACTTTCATCGAGACAGATCGGTGTTGCCAGTTCCTGTTGCAACTGAGCATGGTCGATAATGTCATCTGAAGCGAGAGGCTGTTCAATCATCATTAAATCAAAGTCGTCCAGTTGTTTTAATAACTCAGTATCTGCCAGCCTGTAAGCAGAATTAGCATCAGCCATAATTGCAACATCAGGAAAAGTTTTACGCAGCGTGCGCATCACTTCTACGTCCCAGTCCGGTTTAATTTTAACTTTGATGCGTTTATAGCCTTCCTTAACGAAACCGGCCACGATGTCCACAAGTTCTTCAATAGAATTTTGGATGCCGATACTGATGCCGACATCGATATTTTTTCTTGTGCCGCCAAGAGCATGAGCTAATGACTGGTTTGTCTGCTGAGAGTAAATATCCCAAATTGCACCTTCCAGAGCAGACTTAGCCATATTATTTTTGCGGATAGCTGAGAAAATCTCATTAACTTCACTTGGATGGATGATTTCCTTATGTAAAATAAGCGGGATTAAAAAGTCCTCCAGCATATGCCAGTTCGTCTTTACTGTTTCTTCACTGTAGAAAGGCACATTGAACGCTACCGATTCACCCCAGCCGATTGTTCCATCCGCATCAATTGCTTCAAGAAGTAAAAACTCTTTTTTGTCAAATGTTCCAAAACTGGTTGTGAATGGTGCTTTCATATCCATTTCCAAATGTCTGATAACGATATGTTCAATTTTCATTATTTATGTCCTCCAAGATTTAATGTATTCTCTTTTACAAATATGTAGGTTGCAGTATATTTCCCGGGAATTAAATGTACTGCAGCATATCCTGCTCTAAAAAGATCCTGAAATATCTTTCGTGTCAGCATTCTCCATTCCATTGCAATTTCCTGATTTTCAGATTTTATATGCTGGAAATCCTTAGGGACTTCAAAGCCGTAAATATCCTCGGTCAATTGTTCCTCGTGAAACACAGTGCAGGAAGGAAGACCATTGTTAATATTTACTTCGTTGAGCGGCACTGCATTTTTGTAATTTACAGTTTCAGCTTCTCTAACATGCCCGCTTGATATATGCCAATGAACTTCGAAACGATCGGATGGCAGTCCTTTGTTCAAACCGTCTTTCATCTCTCCGTAAGCATTCTCCATGTAAACAGAGCATATACCCTTCAGCTTAGTTAAATTCAAATATGCATTACGTGTTTCCAGCGGATCGTATGTCCAGTGTATTTCTGAATAGCCTTTTCTAATCGCTATTTCCTGCTGCTGTCTTTTCAGCTGTTCCCCTATTTTTTTGGAACGATATTCTTCTTCTATCCCGAGCATATGGGAGCAAAGATATGTTTGACTGTCTTTAAAACCGGCAAAACCGTAACTGAAACCTATAATTTCCTTCTTGTCAAAGGCACCGATAATTATGCCGCCGTTTTTAACTGCTGTCAGCGTTTGATGTATTGGCAGCGGCGGCATATCCCAGACATTCCGTTCTATTTTTTCAAGCTGTTCAAGATCTTTTATCGTCGTTAATTCTCTCAGTGCAATCATTTCAAACCCTCTTTATATAGAAAAGTAATTTTTTCATAACATTAGCATAACTATTATTCGAATACAATAAATATTCAGATAACATACAGTATATCAGAGGTAATATATAACGCTTGATATTTCGGAATCTAAGTATTATACTATATATAGATTAAATTTAATATACTTAAAACTGAAATAATTGAAGGAGGTGCAGACATGAATGAAAAAGAAGCACGTATAAAAGCATTTACTGTTTTTATAAAGTCCTCGCAATCCGTACAAAAACTTATTAAACAGGATTTTTTAAAGAAAGAAATTAACCTTAATGAATATGCAGTGATGGAATTGCTGTATCACAAAGGAGATCAGCCTATCCAGTCCATCGGCAAAAAAATACTGATGGGCGGCGGCAGTATTACCTACATTATAGATAAGCTTGAAAAGAAAGGTTTTTTATACAGAAATCCCTGTCCCGAAGACAGAAGAGTAATGTTTGCATGCATTACAGAAGATGGTAAACAGTATATGGATACAAGAGTCGTAGAACAGGAGGCTCTCATCAATACGATATTTGATGAGTGGGATGACCATGAAGTAGAAGATGCAATTAATCTATTAAAAAGAATCGGGCTGCACGCTGAAAGTTTACTCAAATAAAAACCGGAGGAAGATATTATGACTAATGAAAATTTAAAAGGGATACACCATGTAACAGCAATGACAGACAATGCGATGAGGAATTATAAATTTATGACGGAAGTTGTCGGTATGCGTTTAGTTAAGAAAACAGTGAACCAGGATGATATTCAGACTTATCATACGTTTTTTGCAGATGACGAAGGATCACCGGGCACTGATATGACATTCTTTGACTTCCCTAATAATCCTAAAGGGTCGAGAGGCACAAACTCAATTTCAAGAACTGGTCTCAGAGTCCCAGACGATGCAGCTTTAGAATATTATTTAAACCGCTTTGAAGAAAATGGTGTAACGCATAGCGGTATTCAAGAACTGTTCGGTAAAAAAATACTGCCGTTTGAAGAGTCTGACGGTCAGCGCTATCAGTTATTCTCGGATGAAAATAACGACGGTGTAGCGCCTGGTAAACCGTGGAAAAACGGTCCTGTACCAGAAGATAAAGCAGTATACGGACTTGGTCCGATTGAGATTACAGTAAGCTATTACGATGATTTCAAAAAAGTTCTTCAGGAAGTTTACGGAATGAAACCGGTTCTTGAAGAAGAGAATGTAACACTCTTGGATGTCGGCGAAGGCGGTAACGGCGGTCAAGTTATTCTTCGTAAAGATGAAGGTACTGAAGGACGTCAGGGTTACGGTGAAGTACACCACGTATCATTCAGAGTTGAAGATCACGCAGCACTTGCAGCGTGGGAAGATAAATACCGCAAGATGGGTATCGGCAACTCGGGACTTATAGACCGTTTCTACTTTGAAGCGTTATATGCACGCGTCGGCCATATTCTAATCGAATTATCTACAGACGGACCTGGATTCATGGGAGACGAGCCGTACGAAACATTAGGTGAAAGTCTTGCATTGCCGCCGTTTTTAGAGCCGAAACGCGCACAGATTGAAGCAGCAATCAGACCGTTTGATACTACAAGAAGTAAATAATAAAGGGGAAGATTATAAATGGAAGCAATTAAAAGAATTCATCACATTACAGCAATTGTCGGTGATCCTAATGAAAATATAAAATTTTACAGAGATGTACTTGGACTGAGACTTGTTAAACAGACAGTAAACTTTGACGATCCGGGAGTTTATCATTTGTACTTTGGAGACTATGACGGCAGTCCGGGAACAATTATTACGTTCTTTAACTGGGTTGTCGACAGACCGGGAGTTAAAGGCAGCGGACAAGTTGGCAGAATAGCTTTTAGAATTCCTAAAGGCAGCATGACTGAATGGGAAAATCATTTGAAAGAACAAAATATCAAAACTGAACATACAAAGCTTTTCGGTAAAGATACACTGCAGTTTGACGACGTTCACGGACTTGAGCTCGCTTTAGTAGAAGGTGACAGTGAAGCCGATACAAAGGATATTATCGGGTTCCACGGCGCTGTTTTACTATCGGGTAACCCTGACGGCACAAAAGAATTACTAGTGCGTACAATGGGCTTAACTGAACTGAATATTAATGACAGAAACTACCACTTTGAAACGGCCGGTGAAGAGAAGCATCATATCGTCACTGAGCTTCCGCCAAAACCTAGAGGCAGCTTTGGTATTGGAACAGTACATCATATTGCATGGTCTGTACCGAACCTGGAAGTTTTAGAAGAATGGCAGATATTACTTCAAAGCAAGAATTTCGGTGTTACTGAAGTCAGAGACAGAAACTATTTTAAATCGATATATACGAGCGAGCGGGGCGATGTTGTATTTGAATTCGCGACTGATGAACCGGGCTTCGATGTAGATGAAGATAAATCAGAACTTGGCTCTTCTATGCAGCTTCCGCCGCAGTACGAGCACAAAAGAGAAGAGTACGAAAGAACAATGCCGAAGCTAAACCTTTAAGGGGCGATATATCATGTTCAGCTTTTCAAAAGATGATTTAACTACTAAAGAGAAAAATAAAATACTGATCGGCACGGTTGTACCGAGACCTATTGCATTAGTATCAACGGAATCAGCAGACGGGGTCGTTAACGTGGCACCGTTCAGCTATTTCAATATTGTCACTTACAGACCGGCGATTCTGTCGATTGCAGTGCAGAGAATCAGCAGCGAACCGAAAGATACAGCGAGAAATATTATGTCCGGTAAAGAAGCGGTCGTTCACGTTGTTGATATGTCGAATGTGGAACTTGCTAATATTACAGCAGCACAGCTTGCACCGGAAGACAGTGAATTGAACTATGCCGACTTTACCCCGGTTGAATCTGAATCGATAAAAGTGCCGGGTTTAAAAGAAGCGAAAGCAAGATTTGAGACTACGCTTTATGATAGGCATGTTATTTATGACGGTGATGAGCCGACAACTGACGTCCTGTTTTTAAAAATTGAACACTTTCATCTGGATGAGTCAGTGTATAATGCTGAAAACGGCTATGTTGATGTAGAACAGCTTGGCGCGGTCAGCAGACTGGCGGGCAATGATTACGCAGAAATCGGCCGGATGTTTACGATAGAAAGACCCAAATAATTTTTAGGAGCGATAATTTATGGAACATATTTATAACGAGAATAAAAAAGGTGCACCGGTATTTGTTTTACTTCACGGTACAGGCGGAACAGAAACAGATTTACTGCCGTTGGCACAAGCTTTAAATCCTGAGTATAATGTTCTCAGCATTCGCGGTAACGTAAAAGAAAATGGTATGAACCGCTACTTCCGCCGTCTCGGCGAAGGAAACTATGATTGGGAAGACCTTGAATTCCGCGGTAACGAACTGTATAAATTTATTGCAGACAAAGCGGAAGAACACGATTTTAAGTTAAGAGATGTAATCTTCGTCGGATTCTCAAACGGCTCGAATATTGCAATTCAGTTAATGCTGCAGCAGGAAGAAAAATTTAAAAAAGCAATGCTGTTTGCCCCATTATATCCAACAGACCTTGAGAAAAAACATGACTTCAGCGATGTTAAAGTATTCCTGTCATTAGGTAAAGGAGATCCTATAGTACCAGAGTCTGAAAGTGAAAGAGTAATCAGACTGTTTGAAGAACGTAACGCCGATGTAACGCATATCTGGGTGAACGGGCATACACTTCCTCAGGAAGCGCTCGTTGCAGGTAAAGAATGGCTGAACAAACATTAATAATACAGTAAAAAGGCATATCCATTCCGGAGATGCCTTTTTTTAATTTTTATGTTCAAAATGATTAAAAACTTTTGAATCCGGCTATATATAGCTATTGAGTTTAGAATTGAATATAGAAGGAGTAATCATTATGAAGCAGTCGCTTATAGGAATCACAACTTTTATCGGTAAAAACAATCAGGAAGTCCCTAAGAGATTTATAGATGTCATCAGCAGAGAACATGGGGTTCCGGTGCTGCTACCTGAAATTGAGAATGAAGATTTAATTAAAGCGCAAGTTGAGAATATAGATGCATTGCTGCTGACCGGCGGCGATGATGTGGATCCGGCATTATATGATCAGGATCCGCATCAGAAACTAGGTAATATAGAACCTGAACGTGATGAGTATGAATGGAAACTTATCGATTACGCTTTGGAAAGAGACATACCAGTTCTCGGCATCTGCCGCGGTTCACATATGCTGAATATTCACGAGGGCGGAACGATATACCAGGATATTTACAGTCAGATAGAAGAAGGTACAGAATTGATTAAACACCAGAGAAATGACAGCAAAGAGCATTTCACTCATAAAGTGAATATTAAAAAAGATAGTAAGATGTACGATATTGTTAAACAGGAAGAAATATTTACAATCAGCAACCATCACCAGGCGGTAAATGAAGTCGCACCGGGATTCCAAGTTGCTGCCAAAACAAACGACGGCATTATAGAAGCGATAGAGAGTACTGAGCACGACTTCGTTATCGGACTGCAGTGGCACCCTGAGGAGCGTTATCATACTGATGAATCCTCTCAGAATATTATAAGAAGATTTGTAGAAGCAGCAGGTAAATAAACTGCTGTTTTTCTTTTTAGTGTTAAGTTTTAAATATTCTGATAAAATCTAAGGGAAATGCTAAATGTAAGGAGAGAGTATATGACTAACCCGGTTATTGGTGTAACAACGTTTATAAGCAATGACGGACTCAGGCTGCCTGAGAATTACAGTATTGCGATAGCAGGTGAAGAAGGTGTACCGGTAATACTGGCTAAGGTAGAAGACGACGTATTAATTAAAAAGCAGATAGAGAATATTGACGGACTGCTGCTATCAGGCGGTGATGATATTGAGCCTTCATTTTTTGGAGAAAGTCCGCATCAGAAAATGGGTGCGATAGAACCAGGGCGTGATCTCTATGAAATGAAACTGATAGAATATGCCCTTGAAGCAGGCAAGCCGATTCTCGGTATATGCCGGGGAGCTCAAATATTAAATGTGCAGCAGGGCGGCACGATGTATCAGGATATCTATTCCCAGCACGGCGACAGTACGATGAAGCATAACCAGGATGCTGCGAAAGATTATTTATCCCATAAAGTTAACATTATAGAAGGTACGAAACTTCATGAGATTCTCGGTGAGACAGAAATTAGGACAAACAGTTTTCATCATCAGGCAAACAAATACCCGGCGGAGGGTTTGCAAGTTTCTGCAATGACAGACGACAGAATTGTCGAAGCGGTGGAGAGTGCTCAGCACGATTTTGTTATCGGTATTCAGTGGCATCCCGAAGGAACTTATTTAGTAGACGAAGCATCAAAGAAAATATTCAGAGCATTTATAAAAGCAGCCGCACAACTCCAACGCTAAATTAACAGAATCTTTAAAAAAACAGATTGTCATTTCGATTCCCGAAAGGTATACTGGTTTGTAAGCGTATACATATAAAGGGGATGAAGTGTTTTATGCAAAAGAAATTGTGGCTATTAATGCTTTTTACAATGCTTTTAGTACTTGCGGCCTGTACGGACGACAGTGATGTGGATGAAGCGGCTGAAGGGGATACGGAAGCTGAATCCGGCGGGGGAGATTTAGTGATTGGGATGATTAGTGAAGCAGTATCACTGGATCCTCACGTATCGAATGATATACCCTCCGCGCAGCTGAGAACTCAGATTTACGATACTTTAATTGAACAAACAGTCGATTTAGAATTAACAGAAGGTCTTGCTACTTCATTTGAACAGGATGGGGATAAGTGGACACTCGGTCTTAAAGAAGGTGCCACTTTTCATAACGGCAGTGAGTTTACTGCTGAAGATGTTAAAGCGACACTTGAACGTGTAGTCGACCCTTCAGTAGGTTCATCAGCTGCATTTATGTTCGAGATGATTAACAATATTGAGATTACAGATGACTATGAAATTGTTTTAACAACAGATTATCCATTTACACCGCTGCCGAGTCATCTTGCACACAATACAGCAGGTATTTTAAGTAAAGAAGTTATCGATGAAGACTATCAAAATGCTTTAGATGAAGCAGGCTCGGACGTCACTCTGGAAGAGTATTATGACTTGCGTGAACAAGGAGGTACAGACTTTGAAGCTGTCTCGGAAGACATCGGTACCTATGTCGGTGCTGTTATTTCTGAAAAACCGGACGGTACAGGTCACTTGAAGTTACAGGAACGCATACCCGGTAACGAAATTGTCTTAGAAAAATTTGAGGATTTCCACGGTGGAGAACGTCAATTTAATACAGTTACTTATCGTGTTATCCCTGAGAATTCATCGCGTCTGGCTGAGTTGGAAACAGGAGGTATCAGCATTACAGATACTGTAGATCCGTCATCAATGGACCGAGTCCGAGATCATGAATCAACAGACATTATTGACCAGGACGGCTTATCAATGACTTACCTTGCATTCAACTATACAAAAGAACCTTTTGACGATGAAAATGTCAGAAAGGCAATATCACATGCTCTGGACAGAGAGCAAATTATAAGCGGCGTGCTGGATAACCGCGGTATCCATGCAAAAAATCATATTTCGCCCTCTGTTTTCGCTCACAATGAAGACATGGAAGAAGTGGCATTTGATTTGGATTTAGCAAAAGAATATATGGCTAATTCCAGCATGCCTGACGGTTTCGATACTACTATCTGGACATCGGATTCAGAACAAAATAGAGATATCGCATTAATAATGCAGGAATCTTTAGGAGAAATCGGCATCGATGTAAAGATTGAACAATATGAATTTGGTGCGTTTTTAGATATGGCTAATCAAGGTAACCATGATATGTTCATGCTTCAGTGGATTACAGTGACAGGGGATCCAAACTATGGGCTGTACCCGATGTTCCATACAGACTCACAGGACGGGTCAGGAAACCGCTGGAATTACTCTAATCCTGAGCTTGATGGTTATTTAGAAGAAGGACAGCAGACTTCTGATGAGAACGAACGTGTTGAAGCATATGCAACAGCACAAGAAATATTAATGGAAGATCTGCCTATTACACCGTTATACTACGGTCAGCTTGGTGTCGGTGTAAACAATACACTTGTAGACGGTGTTGAACTAGACCCGGTAGGAATCGTCAGAATTGAAAATGTAACATTCCCTGAATAAGACAGCAAAAAGCATTGCCGTAATTGGCAATGCTTTTTTATTGGAATAATGACAGACTTTTATCAGTAATATCTTTACTACGAAGCCACTGGCTGAATTTTGGAAGTGCCAGATGATATAAGCTGAGTGACAATAGCACAGTTGCCGCCCCGAAAGAGAATCCTGCGAGTACATCTGTTGGGAAATGCACGCCGAGATATATTCTGGAAGCCATCACAAATAAAATAATTGTAACTGTTATAAAAGCGATAATAATCTTCTTCCATAATTTTTGAACTGACAGAATCAGTATCAGACCAAGCATGCCGTAAAAAACAGTTGAAGCGGTTGAATGACCGCTCGGAAAGCTGTATGTGGACTCTGCAGCTAGTCTTAGAAATTCAGGACGTTCTCTGCCTATAACAGGTTTCATTAAATGTACGAGAACACCCGGACTGAGTGAAATAGTCAGGCCAAACCAAAGGGCAGCTGTATACATTTTTTTAATAAACAATGACACAGTAACAATCAAGGTCAGGACAACAATTGCCTCGGTTCCGCCGATTTCTGTCATCACTAGGATGACCGCTGCCCTTGAGTCAGTGACAGTACTCTGTATGGCTTCGATAAAGTAAAGATCAAGATGGTTTACCCAACCGCTGGCAGTCATGACACTGACAGCAATGAAGATGTACAGTATTAAAAATGATATCCCTGTAATAAGCAATTTTTTTGTCATAATCATGCTTCTTTCTTTTTGACTTATTTATAGTAGATTATCTAATTTAACATGATGTTGACATATTGTCACCATTATAATAGTATTCATGATATTGAATATTAGCAAGAAAGGTGATTTTATGGAAAGACAGAATAGACTCTATCAGTTTATGAAAAATGAAATGGATAAGCGCAGTATGTCTCTAAGGCGCTTCAGCATTTTTGTAAATATCGACCATGCAACATTGTCTAAAATTATGAATGGCAAGCGTCAGGTAAACTTAAATCACCTTCAAAAACTATCGGAGAGTCTATCAGTGGACTTTGATTTTTTATTAGAGCTTGCGGGGTATGGGAAACCTGTTAAAGATGACCTTGAACAAACGTGGGAAGCAGTGCAGAAAATAGCAGAGGAATTGACTGACGTTAATGAAAGTATTTCATTTGAGCGTGTGAATCAGGAAATTTCGAATTTTGAAACTTACAGCCAGACAGCAGCAGGTCAAGAGAAGATAGTTGCAGAGTTTGACACTAAGATGAAAGAAACCGCGGGTATTGGTAAATATGTGGAACAGCTCAAAGCAATGTACGCTCATTTTATAAATGGACACGGTCATACCAGGGATCAAATACTTATTGGAGCAGCTTTACTTTATTTTATAGTAACAACAGATTTGCTGCCGGACTATTTATTGCCGGTCGGTTTATTGGATGATGCATTTATTGTGCAGGCGATCTCACAGCGTTTGGAAAATAAAAATATACTGCTTTAGCTGAGGAGACTGAGTAGAATGGTTCAAAATTTAAATCAGCTTGTTCACAGCGTTACATATACTATTCAGCAACAGGACAAGGAAGCATTTTTTGAGAATATAAAAGATTTACAGAAATATGATTTAACACGTATTTTTATAAAACTTTCTTCCGATGAACAAGAAATATTTCTTGAGTTTATTTCAATTCCTCTGCTGGCAGATCTATTGTCTGAGCTCGATGGGAAAAACCAGCTTGCAGTAATTAAAACCTTGGACTGGAAAAAAGTTTCTCTGTCAGTGACTGAGATGAACAATGATGATCTCGTATCCATGCTGAGCCAGCTGGGAGCAGAAAAGTCTGCAGAAGTGCTGTCATATTTAGATAAAGCGCTCTCTGCCGATATTGAAAATATTTTGGCTTATCCGCCGGAAACAGCCGGAAGAATAATGAACAACCAGATGGTTTGGATTAATCAATCTTATACGGTTCGTGAAGCGGTCGATAAATTGAAACATTTTGCAGAACTCGCCGAGTACTTAAACTATCTGTATGTCATTGATGACGATAAAAGACTTGTAGGAATAGTATCTTACCGGGAACTGCTGCTTGCAGATATGCAGACGGAAATTGCAGATATTATGCAGACAAGGATTTTAAAAGTTGATGCCTTAATGGATCAGGAAGAAGTAGCAAGAATGATTCAGCGTTATGACTTTGTGACGATTCCAGTCGTTGATGAACATGAAAAACTGCTCGGTATTGTTACGATTGACGATATTTTGGATGTCGTGTATCAGGAAGCTGAAGAAGATATTGAAAAGTTTTCTGCATCGGGAAAATCAATAGATTTCAATACCAAGCCTGTCACTGCAGCAAAAAGAAGATTAGCTTGGCTGATACTTCTGCTGTTTATCGGTATCGTTTCCGGCAGTATTATTGCAAGCTTTGAAGAAACACTGGAAGAAGTCGTTGCATTAGCATTCTTTATGCCGATGGTCGCAGGTATGACAGGTAATACTGGAACCCAGTCACTGGCTGTAGTCATCAGAGGACTGGCTAAAGAAAAAATCAATACAAAACAGGTCATAAATCTTTTAGTAAGAGAGTTAAAGGTAGGTATATATATCGGTCTCACATGCGGACTGCTTATATTTATCATTGCCTACCTGTGGCAGAACAGTCTGATATTAGGAATGGTTATAGGTGTATCATTATTGTGTACTTTAATCATAGGAACAATTGCGGGAACAGTTATACCGCTTATTTTAAATAAATTAAATGTTGACCCGGCAGTGGCTTCAGGTCCATTGATTACAACCATTAATGATATATTGTCACTGTTAATTTATTTTGGAATTGCAACAGCATTTTTATCATATTTAATGTGAAAAATCCGAAGAGATATCTCTTCGGATTTTTAGTTTGTCACGGCGCTTTCTAATATTTTAAAGGTGAGATTGTCAGTATCTATTTCAGCCTCGAGACCATATGGAATAATGCATTTCGGTTCATTGTGACCAAAGCTTGCGTTATACAGCACCGGCAGGTCACTTCGTCCAGTTTCAGTGAGTATACGCCGCCATGCCTCTTTGTATTCAGTATAATATCGTCCATCCTGAGGTCGACCGATAACAATACCGTTTATATGTTTAAATATGCCGATAACAGACATAGCGCGCAAATAATCTTCAAATATTTCGGGGTCGAGATAACATTCAGATGTTTCAAAGAACAGTATGGCATTTTTAAAATTATTTAATTCAGGAAAATACTTAGTGCCGCGCAAATTGTTAAAGACTTCCAGGCAGCCGCCGATTAAATGTCCGCGGCCTTTACCAGAACCTCCGATGCTTTCATAGCCAGGATTATTGTCTTTTGGACGTTCGGTATTTTTATTTTTAACATTCCAGCTGAGCCCGATTTTTCTAATATGCGGAGAGGTATTAATCTCGCCTATAGGTTCCGCTGAAAACCATGTTTTTTTAATTGAATCGACAGTATAATCATCCATTGCGATATTCTCAGCAAAATCGGTTAACAGAGCAGGACCGTAACTAGTCGATATGCCATATTTGTAAAAGAATAGATGATTCGTTGTAGTATCGGAATAACCTGTGAATATCTTTGGATTATTTTTAAGTGCCTCAGTGTCTATAAATGGCAGAATACGTACAGTTTCATTGCCGCCGATTGCACAGATGATGGCCTTAACAGAATCATCTCTTAAAGCGTCATTTAAATCCTCAGCCCTTTTCTCAGGGTGGTTATAAACGTAATCAAGGCCCTTCAAAGCATGGGGCATTACTTTCACTTTTAAGCCGAAAACATTTTCCAGCCGTTCGATTCCCTGTTCAGTTCTCCATCGTATATCTTCTTCGCCTGCGAGTCCACTCGATAATGAGATGAGTGCAACCGTATCACCGCGCTGTAATTTACCGGGTTTAATCATAAGACCGCCTCCTGTGTAATTTCCAACATTATAACAAAGAAAGGAGTAATTAGTTATAAAATATATCAGTTTGCTATTCGTACTCTTAAATTTTATACTTAAGAAAATGTTACGAAATTGTGAATGGAGTGAGTGAGAATGAGAAGAATTAAATTACTATCTGTATTATTTTTTAGTTCTATTATCTTAAGCGCGTGCAGTGACCCTTTTGATCAGCTTGCTGATGAAATTAACGGCTGGCTGGGTTCAGACAGCACGAGTACTAGTGAAGAAACTGCCGATAGCGATACTGAGACGGACACAGAAAACGACACCGAAACAAGTACTGATACTGCTGGTGAAACTGAAGAAATTGAAACTCTGGATTACAGTCATTTAATGAATCAGGGCGAAGCCGTTACACTTGATGAAGGTGTGCATGACGTCGGTAAAGATATTGAGCCCGGCAGATACGTTGTTACAGCCGATTCGGGTTATGGGAGTGTTTATGTTACAGACGCAGAAGATAGAGGAATTCTCGGTGAGACAATTGATGGCGGAACAGAAGGCAGAGAAGAACGTGTAACTCAGTTTGCTGTTTTTTAAGATGAAGGCTATTCAATTGAAATAGATTATATAGAAAGTATGAATTTTACGCCGTATGAAACGGCACCTGTAGAAACTATTTTCTCCGGTCAGTGGGTAGTTGGTGAAGATTTCCCTGCAGGTGTATATGATGTCAGTCTTCCTGAAACTGAAGAAACAGGATCACTGGAAGTGACAGCACATCCCGATTTTAATAAATCGAGACATACCCTGGGCAGTGCAGAATATGGGGGCATGACTGAGTTTACGATGTCATTTGAAGATGGTGATGTTGTTGAGTTGAGATATATTCCAGAGGTAACATTAACTGAAAGATAGAGCGTTACAATAGCGGTGTTAATATTATAAAACAAGGAGTAACGCATAGCGTTACTCCTTGTTTTTCCTTTATTATTAAGGGATTTGAGCAGTGATGCACAGCGTTATTTTTCATTTATGCCATGACAATCATTCATTACTCTCTCGTAGTTTTCCGGATCTGTATCACCTTCGGTATTGATTAGAAGAACACGTGATTTTTTATTTAATCCAAGCTGTTCTTTTACATTTTTCAAATCATTATTTGTCATGATTTCATGTAAAGTTCCAATGGTCACACTGCCGGATTCTCCGGATATAATTTTCTCATCTTTGCCGGCCGGATAACCAAGTTTTCTCATACCTTTTTGGCTGATCTCATCACCGCAATGTATGAAGGCTTCCGCTGAATCTTTTAAAATACTCCAGCCCTGTGTACTGGGTTCTCCGCAAGATAATCCTGCCATTATAGTTTGAAGGTCACCGCCGGCGTTCTGCGGTTTACCGCTGGTATGTTCTGCAGATTTATATAAACAAGAAGCATTATCCGGTTCGACAATCACTATTTTAATATTTGTATGATCCATAGATTGAATTAGTGAAGCTGCCATGGCACCTGCGAATGAGCCGACACCTGCCTGCAGAAATACATGTGTCAGTTCGTTAAAGTCGTCTTTAAGCTGAACTCTGATTTCCGAAATAATCGCTGAATACCCCTGCATTATTTTTAAAGGAATATCCTCATAACCATCCCATGAAGTGTCCTGCATAAGCTGCCAGTTATTTTCATGCGCTATATTGCTTGCATAACGGACAGTATCATCGTAATTCAGCTCGGTAACAGTCACTTCACCGCCTAATGCTTCAATTGCTTCGACGCGTGATTCTCTTGTATTTTTAGGCATATAAACAAGTGCCCGCTGCTTAAGCAACTGTGCAGCCCAGGCAATTCCCTTACCGTGATTCCCGTCAGTTGCAGTAACAAAAGTTTCTGGTGTTTTATCTTGCAGCTGAGCAAGCAGTTCATCGAGAGTTGAAAATTCAATGCTGTGACGTTCTTTTAAATACCCTGCAGCAGAATAAATACTGCCCAGTCCTTTAAATGCATTTAAACCAAAACGATGTGATTCATCTTTAATATAAACATTGCCAATGCCGGTACTGCTGCTGAAGTCATTTAAACTGTAAAGGGGTGTTTCTTTATATCCGGGTACTGTTTGGTGAAAGTTTAAAATTTCAGTCAGTACATCTGCAGAGAAGTTATTAAAAAGCGGATTTTCAAAAGAAGTGCTTTTAAAAACATTATTGGTAATCTTCATAGATATCCTCCTTGATAGAAAAGTGTTTTAGTTTCACGGGAAACATTTACGTGCTAAAAAAACACAGAAACCTTAAGATTCCTGTGTCAGTTGTCATATATAATTTCACTATACCAGTTCCAGACGTTCTTTATAGCATTTGCGGCATACGGGAACGTATTCCTCGTCGCCGATCTGTATAGATTCTCCAACGTTAATCGGAACGCCGTTACGGAGTCTCATATTAAGAGTCGCTTTTTTATTGCAGTACTGGCATACTGTTTTCAGCTCATCGATAGCATCAGCCAGTTCAAGTAAAACGCGGCTGCCTTCGAACAGTTCATTTCTGAAATCCGTCTTTAAGCCGAAAGCAATTACAGGAATACCGAGAAGGTCCGGAATATCACTTAAATTATGAATATCTTTCTTCGATAAGAATTGTGCTTCATCGACGAGAACAGCATATACTTTTTCTTTATCGTGTTCCTGTTTTACTCTGACGAAAATATCATCTGTTATATATTCAGCGTCAAGTTCAAGACCGACTCTGGACTTAATTTTTTTATGCCCGCTTCTTGAATCAATCGGTGTTGTGTAAGCCAGGCAGCGTTTCCCCTGAGTCGTATATTGATGATGTGTTGTAATAATCTGGTTGCTCTTGTTACTTTGCATTGTACCGTAGCGATAGTAGAGTTTTGCCATAAGTATCCCCAATCTTCACGTAATCAGCATCAATTTTAACATGAATTTTACATTTATATATTATAAATTTGCTCGTGATATAATCGTAGCAACGAGATTAATCACTTTGGAGGGGAAGTAACATGGAATTACAGGGACATGAACGGTGCGTCAGCAGAGTTCCGATTTTCAGCCACCTTGAAATGGATGAACTGGAAGAAGTGTTTCAGAGAATTAATCATCAGAACATGAAAAAAGGCGAGTATCTTTTTATGGCCGGTGACCGGTCTTCTTCATTATTTGTCATACATAAAGGCAAGGTGAGAATCTACCGTTTAAATGACAATGGCGAGGAACAGTTAATCAGAGTGCTGAGTCACAGTGACTTTACCGGAGAACTTTCATTGTTCAGTGCCGATGAAGAGAGCAAGTCCTACGCTGAAGTGCTGGAAGATGCAGAAGTCTGCCGCATTAACCGCGAGGATATTTACGGACTGATGCAGAAATACCCCGATATCAGTATTAAAATCATTGAAAGCTTTGCAGAAAGACTGAATGATTCCGAATCTCTGACTACTAATATTTCACTGTTAAACAGCAGAGAAAAATTGATTGAATACATTCGTACACATACAAAGAACGATAAACTCATATTAACTATGACAAAAAAGAATCTTGCTTCATATCTGAGCATGCAGCCGGAGACACTGACAAGAACGTTCAAGAAGCTGGAAAATGAGGGTATCATTAAGAAAATTAATAATAAGACCTACGATATTCTATAGTAAATTATAAGAGCTTAAAAGTTCCCGTTTCCGGGAACTTTTTTTGTATTCTTGACCACGGTCAATTTCTATATGGACGAAAGACTGTAACATTATAAATGAAGATACACCGGAAAACATTTTTTAAGAAGGAAGGAGATCTACAATGATTAGGTTTATATTTAAACAGGAAAATAAAATTACTCTTATTGCATTTATTTTAATAGCAGCGGGTCTTATATTAAGATTCTCCGGCTATACTGATGCAGGAAACGCTGCATTAATCGGAGCCACAATTATCGCTATGCTGCCAATTGGTATTAAGGCATATCAGGCGGTTCGGATGAAACTTTTCAGCATTGAACTGCTGGTAACCATCGCCGTTATAGGGGCGTTGTTTATCGGTGAATATGTTGAGTCATCCATTGTTACATTTTTATTCCTGTTCGGGAGTTACTTGGAAGCGAGAACGCTTGAAAGAACCCGTACTTCAATTAAGGAACTGACAGAGATGGCACCGCAGGAGGCTAATTTAATACTTGCAGACGGCAGTCGGAAAGTCATTGATGTAGATGATGTGGAAGTCGGCAGCAGAATAGCGATACTGCCCGGGGGAATGATTCCTGTAGATGGTAAAGTATTGAGCGGTGAAGCAGAGGTCAATGAAGCTGCTGTCAGCGGGGAATCGGTGCCAGTATTAAAAATTAACGGTGATCAGGTTCTGAGCGGAACAATTCTGGATTCCGGATATTTGGAAATGGAAGCGGAAAAAGTAGGAGACGATACGACGTTTTCTAAAATTATAGAACTTGTTGAAGAAGCTCAGGACAGTAAGTCAAATGCAGAACGATTTCTCGACAGATTTGCACAGTACTACACTCCCGGAGTTTTAGTACTGTCGGTAATCGTCTGGTTCATTACGAGAGACCTTCATCTTGCAATTACATTTCTTGTTATCGCATGTCCGGGAGCTCTGGTTATCGGTGCACCGGTTTCAAACGTGGCCGGCATCGGAAACGGTGCAAAAAACGGCTCGCTTATTAAAGGCGGAGAAGTTATTGAGAAACTGTCCAAAGTCGATACACTGGTTTTTGATAAAACAGGTACATTAACGAAAGGTCGTCCGGAAGTTACGGACTTTAAAGTGTTTGAAGGAGACGAGATCGAACTTACCGGTTTGATAGGGAAGCTTGAAACTGCATCGGAACATCACCTCGGGAGAGCTGTAGTTGAGTATGCAGAGAAAACGGCAGATCTTTCAGCTTATACAATGCAGCAGGCATCCGGAGTTAAGGGACGAGGTATCGAAGGAGATATAAATAATCATTCAATTATTGCAGGAAACAGAAAGATGTTATTGGAAAACGGTATTGATATACCGGACAATATTGAGGCTTATGCACTTGAACGGGAAAAGAAAGGAAACACTGCAGTATTTGCAGCGATAGATTCGAAGCTTGCAGCGGTAATATCTATTGCCGATAAAATCCGGGATGATGCAAAAGAAGCTCTGGAAACGATGCGTGACAACGGCATTAAACACATCGTTATGCTGACAGGTGATAACCGTCATACAGCTGCAGCAGTCGCAGCCGAACTCGGCATTGATGAGGTCCATGCGGAACTGCTGCCGGAAGATAAAGTAACGCACGTGAAACGCCTTAAAGAGGAAGGCAGAATAATCTCTATGGCAGGAGACGGTATTAACGATGCACCAGCTATTGCAACCGCAGATGTTGGACTTGCGATGGGTAAAGGCGGTACGGATATTTCGATGGAAACTGCTGATGTAGTATTAATGGCAGATAAACTTTCACAGTATGCGCATGCATTATCTTTATCAAAAGGAACGATGCGCAACATGAAGCAGAACATCATTATTGCACTCGTTACAGTAGCGTTACTTCTTGTCGGTGTTTTGATGGGCGGCGTTAACCTGGCGATTGGAATGTTTGCCCATGAAGCGAGTGTCCTGATTGTTATACTCAACGCGATGAGATTAATAAAATTTAAACCGTAATCTTGATACAGGTCAATTTTTAATCGGCGGATTACCGATATAATAAAGATAGGAGATAAAAGTAAATAAAAAACCGGGAGGAATATATTATGAATAAAGTAACAATGCAACTTGAAACATTGAGTTGTCCTACATGCATTAAGAAAATAGAAGGTGCACTGACGAAAACAGACGGTGTAGAATCAGCTAAGCTGCTATTTAATGCGAGCAAAGCGAAAGCGGAATACGATCCGGAGAAAGTAACAGCAGCAGAACTTAAAAATGTCGTTGAGAAACTGGGCTATGAAGTACTGAAAGTAAAAGAAGCATAATTAAGAAAGAAGCCGGAGTTCATCAGAACCCCGGCTTCTATTTATAAATAAATGTGGTATCTTTGAATTAATACAGTGATATGGAGGATTATAATGACAACACCATTACCAAATTGTCCGAGCTGCAATTCGGAATATACTTATGAGGACGGCCCTTTGTTAATTTGTCCGATGTGTGCGCATGAATGGACGAGTGAGTCAGCTGAAGAAGAAGCGCTGGCAGCACTTGTTAAAGATTCGAACGGCAACGTATTAAATGACGGAGATGCCGTGACGGTAATTAAGGATTTAAAAATTAAAGGTTCGTCCAATGTAATCAAGCAGGGAACGAAAGTTAAAGGTATCAGACTTGTTGATCCGGAAGATGGTCATGACATTGATTGTAAAATACCGGGTATCGGCCAGATGAATCTGAAGTCTGAATTTGTGAAGAAAATAGATTAAGTTTAAAACTAGAAAAAACGGTCCGGAACCTTTAAATGAGGAAATCCGGACCGTATTATTTTTTATTCCATTAAACCTTTGCTGTATATTTCAAGCAGGTATTCCAATGTTGTTGGATCGCTGTAGCTGGATGCTGCAGTATCAATTTCAATAACATTGTCATTTTGTACAGCGGGTATCGACTGCCATACTTCACTGTCAGTAAATGACATGTCCGTCTCTTCACCGCGGCTTAATACAATGTAGTCACCCGCATATTCTGCCAAGACTTCTTGTGAAATTTCATAATATCCATCAGATGAGACAGCTTTCTGTACATTTTCAGGCATCTTTAAATCCATTGCCTGGTACAAAATTTCAGTTCCTCTTCCCCATGCTTCGCCAAATAAATAAAATCCTTTGCCATCAGTCTCAATCACTGTAACGGTAGTATCTTCACCGTGCTTCTCTTTAATCTTACTGCCGATATCTGCAGCACGTTTCTCAAAGTCTTCTGCCCATGCACGGGTTTCATCTTCTTTACCAACGAGTTTACCTATCTCAATTTGCTGTTCGAGATAATTTAATTTTCCCCAAGTATAAGTCACGGTTGGTGCGATTTTCTCAAGCTCTTCCAGATTTTCCATGTTGGCTCCTGCAATAATTAAATCAGGATTTTCAGCTAAGATACTCTCTGGTTCAGCTTCAGTCACCTCGGCAACACCTTCCAGGTCTTCTTCGAACAGTGGATTATTTTTAGACCACTGATCAACACCTGACATTTCAATATCGAGGGCATGAAGGTTTGGGGCGTAGGCTAAAGCAACAATGCGTTCCGGGTTTTCCGGAACTTCTACAGGACCGAATTCAGATTCATATGTAATAGTTTCTTCCTTTGATGATTCTTCACCGGCAGGTTCTTCTGAACTGCATGCCCCGAGTATTACTGACAGAGCCAGCGCAAGTGTAAAACTTAAAAATTTCTTCATAATATTTCTCCTTTTTCAGCTAATTGAGATGAATTCTCAATGGCTGTTTATTATATAATCCGGCTGCTTTACAGCCGGATTATAATTACTGGTTTAATCATTTAATTTTGCTAAAAGGTACAGGAAGTAAGGTGCACCTATAATCGCGACAACAACACCTGTCGGAATTTCAGCAGGCTGAAGTATGACACGGCCCAGTGTATCAGCGGTTAATACGAGCACTGCACCGATAAGCGCACATATCGGAATGACGTACTTATGTTTATTGCCGACGAGCCTTCTGGTCATATGCGGAGCAATTAACCCGACAAAGCCGATACCGCCGCTGACCGAAACACTCGCTGCAGCGAGACCGACAGCTGCAGCAAGCAGAATTCGGCGTTCCTTTTCGAGATTCATGCCTAGACTGACAGCAGTATGATCGCCGAGGTTTAAAACGTCTAACACTCGTGACTTCATATAGATAAATGGAATTAAAATCACAAGCCACGGCAGAAGGGCCAATACGAAGTTCCAGTTTGAACCCCAAATGCTCCCTGCAAGCCAGGTGGCAACGAAATCATATGTTCTCGGGTCGAGTTTTAAGGTCAGAACAATCATCAATGCACTAATACCTGCAGCAACTGCAACACCGACAAGTATTAATCGGATAGGCGATACGCCTTCATCTTTTTTATAGGAGAAAGCATATATAACAACAGCCGCCGCGCCTGCACCGATGAACGCAAGAAACGGCATAATAAATACCGAGTTTCCAAGTTCAGTTGAGAAATATGATACAAACAGCATCACTGCAAGTCCTGCCCCGGCATTGATTCCTATAATTCCGGGATCTGCCAGAGGGTTTTTCACTATCCCCTGAAGCACGGCTCCAGATACGGCGAGTCCCATACCGATGAGTACGGCAATGGTAATTCTCGGCAGACGGAACTCAAACAGCAGCAATTCATCACGCGGTTCGCCGCTGCCGAATATTGTTTTTATTACAGTGACCGGGTCGATGCGTATAACACCTGTATTTAAACTGACGAGAAATAAAACAAGTAAAAGAAGTATAAAAATACTGGCAACCACTGCAGCACGGCGCTGCTTTTTTATGAGACCAGCGGGTTTATACTGATTCATATTGCCTTACCTCCTTTACGAGCAAGGTATAAGAAGAATGGTACACCGATTAAAGAAATGAGTGCACCGATTGGTATTTCAAAAGGAGCATTCAGCGTACGTGCGAATAAATCTGCAACAACAACGAGAATTGCACCAACAACGGCGCTGACGGGTATTATCCAGCGGTAGTCATAACCGACGAGCCTGCGGGTCAAGTGCGGGACAATTAAGCCGACAAAACTGACTGCACCGACTACTGAAACTGCAAGACCGGCAAGCACGACTATAACGCCTGCGCTGATCAGTTTTGTTCTGACTGTGCGTTCCCCGAGACTAACGGCGACTTCTTCCCCGAGACTTAAAATAGTAATAGATTTTGAAATACGCATCGCTATAAATAACATGACAATAACGATAGGCGTTATTATCGCGAGATGACTCCAACGTGTGCTGGATACGCCTCCGGCATACCAGAATGCCATATCCTGTCCGACGTTAAAGTACAGAGCGATACCTTCACTCAATGCAGTAAGTAATGCTGTAACAGCTGCCCCTGCCAGGACTAAGCGAAGCGGTGTTAAACCATTTCTGCTCATCGAACCAATGCCGTAAACTATACCTGCACCAAGTGCAGCGCCAAAAAACGACATCAGTACAACATAGACATACGGCAGTCCCGGAAAAAAACTGAAACTGATTGCGAGCATCATCACTGCGCCCGCATTCAATCCCAGGAGTCCGGAATCGGCAAGAGGATTTCGTGTCATCCCTTGCATTAATGCACCTGCAACACTGAATGCCGCTCCAACGATTGCTGCACCGATAATACGCGGGAATCGGAGTTCCCATATTATCTGGTGCTGTGTGACAGACCCGTCAAAGTTAAACAAAGCATTCCATATTGTTGATAAGTTTATATCTGCTGCACCAAGTGAAATAGATACTGAAAACGCACACAGCAGAAAAATTATCCCGCCTGAGATGATAACCGTTCCGCGGACAGGTTTTGCAGAATTTTTAACTTCTTTTACTTGTTCTTTATCAGTTAAGGAAGAATTGAATTTACTCATAATCTTTGTCCTGACTGCTTAAATGATAAGAAGTGAAAATCGGGTGACCGCTGTAAGGACACTTCTGAATGTCGGCTTCGATATTAAACAATGTTCTTAAATTGTCATGTGTCATTACTTCTTCAGGATTGCCTTTTGTAATAAGATTTCCATCCTTCATTGCTATCATATAATCAGAAAATCTTGAAGCGTGATTCAGGTCATGCAGAACCATAATAATGGTGCGGTGTTCTTCAATATTCAATTTCTTCAAGAGAAGCAGAATGTCGAGCTGGTGAGCGAGGTCCAAATAAGTAGTCGGCTCATCGAGCACGAGTGTTTCCGTGCCTTGTGCAAGAGACATAGCAATCCAGACACGCTGGCGCTGGCCGCCTGACATATCACTGATTTCACGATCTGAGAAATCTGCAAGGCCTGTTACTTCAATCGCCCAGTTAATATAATTATAATCTTCTTTACTTAGAGAACCGAGTGCTTTTCTGTATGGAAAACGACCGTATGAAACAAGTTCAAAAACGGTGAGCCCGCCCGGAGATTCTGCAGTTTGCGGCAAAATCGCCATCTGCTTGGCGATCTCTCTAGTGTCCAGAGTATTAATCGCTTTACCATCGAGTAAAATCGTACCTTTCTCAGCTTTTAATATACGGGAAACCGTTTTTATCAGCGTAGACTTTCCGCAGCCGTTCGGTCCGATAATTGTCGTTATTTTTTTTTTTGGAATCGTAACACTTAAGTCATTTATTACCGAACGGTTGTGGTAGCCAACCGCTATATTATTTATTTCAAGTGCGTTCAACACAGTCACCTCTCATATAGATGATTCTTCAAGAGTATTGAGAATCATTATCACTCTGAAAGTTTATGCCAATAATATCCGAATGTCAATATGATATATATCGCTGCGTGAAAAAGGGTACAAGATAATTAAAGTGTAAAGGAAAGAAGGGGTCTGATGAAACGGCGTGGAATGATTGAAAAACTGTGGACAGAAGAAAAATATAAAGTTATGATGCATTCGCAAAAACATTATAATTTAATCAGGGAAGAATTGAAAAAAGATATCTCAATAGAAACGCTGGAAATATTGATTAATGATGCATTTAAAATTACGCCGGAATCTGGTTCTGTAATCAATACAGCTGATCATATGTGGGGATATTTTAAAAAAGTATGTACGGCTGCAGAGAAAAATGAATATATGCGTTTAAAAGAAGCTTATAAAAAAGAAGAGGTGCCGGCTGAAAAGATGCTGGCTTTTATTAGAAAGTCAGCAGATAAATACGAAGTGGATTACTTGCAAAAATCTACTGTGTTGCATAAATAAAAAATACAGCACGTCAATAACGTACTGTACTTAGAGGTGAGCGATTATTATACTGAATATGCTAGGATGATGAAGCCAATCGGGCACCGACGGGAAGTACAACCTTATTTTCTTGTTTAGCCCCATGATATTATCCTCTGCCGGCGTGTTTATTTACTTTAGGATGAATATATTTATAATCAGCAGCTTCTTCTGTTGTAATTGTTCGCTCTGAAACTTCATATGCTTCAAGGAAATTCATTTCCGACACAGCGAATGAACCGTCTTCATAGACAGTTTCAATGTAGGCAACGTGCCCGATTTCACCGCGGTCACTCTGCATTAATGAACCTTCTTCAGGTACATTATTTACAACATAGCCGTCATCTTCTGCACGCTCTGCCCAGTACTCAGCATCGTTCCATGTTCGTTCTATCATCATGCCGTCTTCCTTAACTTTATCGAAAACATAGTACGTACATTCTCCCTGATCATATGTATTATTTTCCATAGGATTAGGTGTGAGAATAATTCTAAGTTCTTCTATTAAGCCATCATCAGTTTTACTGTCTGCATAAACTAAACCAAATGCCGCAGCAGCGGTAATGATGATGGGAAGTATAATTCTTTTCATAAAATATAGTGTCCTCTCCAAAATGTAACGCTATGCGTTATTTAATAACTATATGCATTATAACCTATATGTGGCAGGCTTTCTCTGAATTTGAACTGCTGTTGTGTTTCACATATATTGTAAAGGAAATATAGAAAAGTATAAAGTTTAAAGAAGGTGCTGCTCGTTCACCTGGTAAAGTTCGGAGAGATGTATCTCGGCAGTGTAAGTAGTACAATGAGGAATATACTAAGTAAAAGGTAGGAGACTATATGGCTGAAAATATATTTAACAGAATGGCAAAGAAGTATGACAATGAACAGAGAATTGAACTGGCTAATACAGTAGCAGTAGAAGTGAGAAAACATTTACCTGCTGATTCTAATAAAACATTAATAGATTACGGCTGCGGGACCGGACTCATTGGTCTTCAGTTTACCGATTATTTTAAACAGCTGATTTTCAGTGATATCTCAGAAGGTATGATGGAAGTTGTTAGTGAAAAGATTGAAGCGGGCAATGTCAAAAATGCTGAAACGAGAGCAGCAGATGAACTGAATGAAAGTGAAGCCGATGTAATTATTGTGTCACTCGTAATGCTGCATGTACCTGAATATAAAGAATTGATTAAAAAACTATATACCTTATTAAATGATTCGGGTCAGCTGATTATTGCTGATTTTGATAAGAACGAAACAGTATATCATGAGAAAGTACACAATGGATTCACACACGATGAAATGCACTCGGCCTTAATCGATGCAGGTTTTAAAACTGCAGTTATCAAGACGTTTTATCGCGGTGAAAATATATTTATGAACAAAGATGCTTCAGTGTTTATTGCATCAGCGGTAAAATAATTTAAAAGGGAGAGGATGGCTATGGAATTCATACTGCTTGCAGTAACCGGTACGATTGCAGCAATAGTCGGCTCACTGATCGGGCTCGGCGGCGGTATAGTCATCGTTCCCGTTCTTATATTTTTAGGAGCAGAACTTGGTCTGCTGGAGGACATTACGCCGCAAATTGCTGTCGGTACTTCGAGTCTTGTGCTTGTATTTATCGGCTTATCGTCTGTTATTTCATATAATAAAAATAAACAAGTCGACTGGAAGAACGGAAAGTATCTGTTGTTCGGTATTATTCCCGGAGCAATGCTTGGTTCATATACAAGCAGTCTGTTTACAGTGGACAGTTTGAAGCTGTATTTCGGTCTTTTTATTATTCTGGTCAGTTTTATACTGCTTGCGCGCGATAAAATTAAACCGTTTAAAATATTTCAGAATGAAAAATATATCAGACCCCATACTGACGGGACAGGAAAAGTACATTACTACGGTTTCCCGCCTTACATAGGAGTACTCGGGAGTTTACTTGCAGGTTTTGCTGCAGGACTGTTCGGCGTCGGAGGCGGTGCCTTAATGACACCGATGATGATTATTTTATTTTTAATGCCGCCGTCAATCGCGGTCGGTACGAGTATGTTTTTAGTATTGTTTGGCAGTATCTCATCTGCAACAGGCCATCTGATTCAGGGAAATATTCATTTTCTGTACGCACTGACACTGATTCCGGCCGCATACTTAGGAGCGAAGTTCGGTGTTAAACTGAATAGAAAACTCGATTCAAATACTGTTGTCTTTATATTGAGGATGGTTCTTCTCTTACTCGGCATATATATGATTATTGACAGTTGGTAAAATGTGATAAAATATACAGAGTAAATTACAAAGAATGGAACTGAATATATATATGTTTAATTGGAAAAATGTGCCGAAAGGCTTTTTAATGGGGATTGTTGAATTGGTACCCGGCGTCAGCAGCGGTACAATGGCGTTATTATTAGGAATTTACGATCAGTTTCTAGGTGCAATCAGCCGCATAGTATCAAAGTATTATAAACAGGCATTAGCATTTTTACTGCCTTTAGTAATTGGTATGGCAATTGCAATATTAACGATGTCTTCAGTTCTCGATTACTTTTTACAAAACCACACGATTCCGACGCACTGGTTCTTTATGGGAATGGTGCTCGGTGTTATACCGATGATGATAAGAATTTCAAATGTTAAAGCAGAATTCAGAGCAATACATTTTATATTGATACTTATCGGTATTGCAATACTGTATGCCATGTCTATGTTTAACGCTGATGCGCCGCCGGCAAGTAGTGCGGGTATGGGTGCAGGTGATTTGATTAAGTACTTTGTGACAGGTGTCCTGGCAGCCTCAATGATGCTGCTTCCGGGTATTTCCGGTTCGCTTGTGATGCTAATTCTCGGAGTTTATCCGGTAGTAATTTATGCAATTAATGAATTTACATCCCTTAATTTCGAAGTATTACCAATACTAATTTCTACAGGTCTCGGCATTGTGACAGGTGTGCTGGTTGCGAGCAGAATCATTTCGCACCTGCTTAAAAACTATACTTACCTGACTTATGCAGCAATTATCGGCTTATTATTCGGCTCGACATTTGCTATTTATCCAGGCCTGCCCGTCAGTGCTGCAAGCTGGATAGTATCTATTATTGTCTTTATATCCGGTTTATTTATCAGCTATATTTTCGGCAAACAGCAAAATGACACTCCTTAATTAAAGGAGTGTCATTTTTATGGGAAAATAAAGGGTACTGCAAGATAAAATTTAGGCTGATCTAAAAATTTATTTCATACAATAGAAAGTTTGCTGCAAGAGTCAAAAGCTGTTGAAAATAATTTGATTACAGTGCATAATTAATCTCCACTTACTTTTAGGAGCTGTCATTATGGGTAATATAAATAATTTAAAACTTGCCCAGCGGGGCGCTTACTTAAGTATCGTTACGTATATCATTCTATCTATAGTGAAATATTATTTCGGCATGCAGTACGAATCAGCGGCAGTACGTGCCGATGCATTAAATAATATGACGGATATATTTGCCTCTGTTGCGGTACTGATCGGTCTGAAGATTTCCATCAGGCCGCCGGATGCCAACCATCCGTACGGGCATTTAAAATCCGAAAACATTGCTTCGCTGCTCGTATCTTTTATCATTATCTTTGTCGGAGTCCAGGTGCTGATAAAAAACATACCGGCAATCTTTTCGCCCGTCGTCTCGACACCAAATCCAATCGTGATTTATATAAGTATTGCCGGGGGGCTTGTGATGTTCACGGTATATCTGATTAACGCAAAATTATCACGGAAAACGAACAGCAGCTCGCTTAAATCCGCAGCTATGGACAATCTGTCAGACAGTATAATCAGTCTCGGCACAGCGGCAGGACTCGTGCTGACGCAGCTCGGCCTGCCGATTGCGGACGTTATCATTGCGTCGATACTTGGCGTGCTGATTATATATACCGGCTTTAAAATATTAAAAGACGCGGTCTTCGCATTGAGCGACGGTTATAATGATGCTGACTTAATAGATCATAAAGAAGATGTGCTTGAAGTTGACGGCGTACTGGATGTTAAATCCATTAAAGGCCGCTATCACGGCAGCAGTATCTTTTTAGATGTAACAATTATTGTAAATCCGGGCATTTCGATTACAGAAGCCCACTATATATGTGACCGGGTTGAAGAACACATGCATAATAAAGGGATTATGTCCCTCTATGTACATCCGGAACCGCTGCTCGACGAATAGAAATATCCCTTTAAGACTTGTGCAGTCTTAAAGGGATATTTTTTATGCTTCTCTGAAAATAACATCCTTATACTTATCGTTATATTCATCAAAACGCTTGGCTACGAACGGGCACCTTCCGATTAATCTCAAATCGTTTTCGCGGGCATAGTCGGCCGCTGCATCGAGCAGCACGTCGCCGTATCCTTCTCCGCGGAGTTCTTCTTTTACTACGACGCTATCTATAACAAGTTTATTTTTTTTATCGGGAAGATACGTTAATTCCCCATCCGGGTTCTGCGCATCATCTCCGAAATAAAACTTGTTTGTTCCATGCTTAATATCCATGTAAGAACACCTCCGTAATTTTTCATTAATAATACTATACCCGTTAGAAAGTTTTTAACACTTAAAGCAGATTATAACTTTCAATTGTTCTAACGAGTTCTTCAAGATAAAGTTTCGCAACTCTGCTGAGTTGTGCCTTGTTGTTCGTTACCGTGCCGACTTTAATTTCATCATTCACATCGAGCGGTACTGGAATGATGTCTGTTCCGTTTAATTCCTCGCTTAATATACCGCTTGATATCGTATAGCCGTTTAACCCGATCATACAGTTGAATATCGTTGCTCTGTCACTGACCAGAATATTTTTCGGACTGTGCAGTGTACTCAGTATTTCTTCGGAGAAATAGAAGGAGCTGTGCTCACCCTGGTCAAAAGACAGTCTTGGATACGGTTCAAGGTCTTCCAGTGTTACTTTATCTTTCTGTGCGAGCGGATTTGTTTTACTGATAAAGACATGAGGTCTTGCCGTAAACAGCAACTCAAATGTCAGATGATTTTCTTTTAACAGCTGTGTCAGTATTTTTTCATTAAAATTGTTCATATACATCACACCGATTTCACTCTTTAAGTTTTTTACATCATCGATGATTTCATATGTACGTGTTTCACGCAGTGAGAACTGATATTTATCGCCGCCGTGGAGTTTAATCATTCTGACCATCGCATCGACGGAAAATGAATAGTGCTGGGTCGATACCGACAGCAGCTGTTCCTGATACGGCATATCTAGATATTTATTTTCCAACAGCTCTACCTGCTCTGTAATCTGGCGTGCATAACTCAGAAACTCGGCACCGTCCGGACTCAGGACGATACCTGTTGAAGTCCTTTTTAAAATTGTAATGCCCATTTCACGTTCCAGCTCTTTAATCGCTTTCGATAAAGTTGGCTGGGATATATATAAATTCTTCGCTGCTTCGTTAATGGAACCGCTGTTGACGACGGCAATTAAATACTTTAACTGTTGAAGTGTCATAAGATTCTCCTTTGGTTATAGCTGAAAGTTATAACGAGTAATGAATTTAATCAGTTAGTCTATATCTTACAGGCGTGATAGTATTTAAACAATCATTAAAAAGAGATGGAGTGGCAAATACATATGACTAAAGAGATATACAGAGCAGACCACGTAGGGAGTCTGTTAAGACCGGCAGAACTGAAAGAAGCACGCAGACAATTCGAAAATAACGATATTACAATTGAAGACCTTCGAGCCGTAGAAGATAAAGCAATTGCAAATGCGGTTCAAAAACAAAAAGAAGCGGGATTAAAAGCAGTTACTGACGGGGAGTACCGACGTGCATGGTGGCACTTCGATTTCCTCGAAGGATTAAAAGGTGTGGAAGGTTCCGATACAGGCAGCGGAATCGCATTTAAAGAACGCCAGACGAAATCACGCGCTATTAAAGTCACAGGCAAAGTGGATTTTGATGGACACAGAGAAATAGAATTCTTTAAATATCTACAGGAGCAGGCCGGAGGAACGACAGCGAAATACGCAATTCCGAGTCCGAGCATGCTGCACTTCAGAGGAGAAATTGATAAGAGCGTCTACCCTGACGAAGAAGAGTTCTTTAACGATCTTGCGGCAGCATATAAAAAAGTTCTGCAGGGATTCTACGATGCAGGATGCCGTTATCTGCAGCTGGATGATACTTCATGGGGCTACTTCTGTTCAGATGAAGAAAGACAGAAGTTAATCGATAAAGGAATTGACCCTGAATACTTAAAAGAGAAGTATTTGGAAGTATTAAATAAAGCAGTTGATGGCCGTCCGGATGACTTTAAAATTACTATGCACATCTGCCGCGGGAACTTCCGTTCAACATGGATCTCTTCAGGCGGCTATGAGCCGGTAGCGGAAATGCTGTTCGGACGTTTAAACATCGATGGATTCTTCCTCGAGTATGACAGCGATCGAGCAGGCGGATTCGAACCGCTCCGTCACGTGAACCGTAAGGATTTAACAATTGTTCTTGGCCTTGTAACTTCTAAAAGCGGTGAACTTGAAGATGCGGAGGATATTAAAGCGCGTATTGATGAAGCGGCTCAGTTTGTACCGCTCGATCAGCTGGCGCTCAGCCCGCAATGCGGCTTCGCATCGACTGAAGAAGGTAACGTGCTCACAGAAGAAGAACAATGGAATAAATTAAAATACGTCACGGATATCGCAGCTGACGTCTGGAAATAGAAAGGGGACATGTGAATGGCAACTATTAACCCGGAAACGGTTATTGCAAACAGTAAATTCAACAAATTCCACCTGCTCGTGTTTATATGGTGTTTTATCGCAATTGCTTCTGACGGATTTGATATTGCAGTTTACGGACTTGGACTGCCGCAAATGATGAGCGATTTTGAAATTACACCTGCGACAGCGGGTGCGATAGGCAGCTACGCCATGATGGGCATGATGATTGGGACATTTGTATTAGGCACGATGACCGATGTAATCGGCCGTAAAAGAGTGTTGGCAATCTGTCTGGTGATTATCGGCTTATTCAACTTCCTTGCCGGTTTTGCACCGAATGAAACGGTCTTTGTAATCTTCCGTTTTATCGCGTCAATTGGTATGGGCGGATTAATGCCTGCTGTTATTTCACTGATGGCTGAATACTCGCCGCGTAAAAACCGTGCGATGATTGTTGCTTTGATGTATTGCGGGTACTCAATCGGTACGATTGGTGCATCGCTTCTCGGGATTTACTTCCTTGAGTATTTAAGCTGGAGACTGTTTTTCTGGGTTAGTATTTTTACAGTAGTTATAACGCCGTTCTTCCTGAAGCAATTCCCTGAATCGATCTCATTCCATCTCGCACGGGGAAATAAAGAAAAAATTGCAGATATTTTAAACAGAGCGACAGGGACTGACAAATACAGTGCTGCTGACGAGTATGCAATACCGGATACGGCTAGTGTAGAAAAAGGTCTGCCGTTTAAGAAAATATTCAGTGAACGGAAAGCACTGTCGACAATTATGTTCTGGATTGCAGTAATAAGCTGCCTCCTGATGATTTCGGGCCTTGGTACATGGCTGCCGAATATCATGCAGGAATCCGGCTACGGGGTATCATCGGCGATGATCTTTACGATGACACTGGCAGTCGGCCAGATGTCGGGTTCTCTCGCCGGAGGCTATATGGTGGATAAAATCGGCCACCGCAATGTACTCCTGACGCTTCTCGGAACAGGTGCAGCAGCATTTGTCCTGTTAAGCCTGACGGGCTCCACAGTACTGCTGTTTGTTCTTATAGCAGTAGCAGGCGCATGCACAGCCGGTTCACAAAACCTGATTAACCCTTATATAACGATGTTCTATCCGTCGGATATACGCGGTTCCGGTTTAAGCATTGCTGTCGGTATGGGACGCATCGGTTCAATTACAGGACCGCTCCTGATCGGCTGGGTGCTGATGACTAATATGCCCGCACAGCTGTCGTTTTTAGGATTCGCTTTACCTTGTATTACTGCATTCTGTGCGCTGCTATTTGTGCAGGAACAGTATGGTACCGAAGTTCAGAAAGGCCGTTTCAGAAAAGTAAAAGAAGCGGCTGCAGTGTAAATTTTTCAAGACGTGAATTTTACTCCGATTCACGTCTTTTTTCTATACTTTTAATGGGATGTCAAAAAATATTCATATCTTTGTGAAAATTTTAACAATGAAAGCGTGTTCTGTTGAGATAAGTGAAGAAGTATTAGATAATGTAATAAATACAACAAATTAGGAGTGTTTTATATGGTCAACAAGGAAGAAATCGAAATTATTCACAGTACAATTCCAATTTTACAAGATAAAGGTGTTGAAATTACTTCTAAATTCTACAAGAGAATGTTTGAAAATCATCCTGAGCTGCGCAACATGTTTAACCAGCCTAACCATAAACAGGGACTGCAGTCGACTGCACTTGCAACTGCAGTACTTGCAGCTGCACAGCATATTGAGGACTTAACGCCGATCGTACCGGTAGTAATGCCGATTGCACACAAGCACTGCGGACTTGAAGTGCTGCCTGAACACTATCCAATCGTAGGTGAAAACCTGCTTGCTGCTATTCAGGAAGTTACAGGTCTGAAAGCTGATGATCCGATTATCCAGACTTGGGGTAAAGCATATGGTGAGATTGCCGATGCATTTATCGGAATTGAAAAAGATATCTATGCAGGTATGGCATGGGAAGGCTTCAAGCCATTTGAAGTTATCGGTGTCCGTGAAGAAACAGGTATTATTAAATCATTCACAGTTAAATCTGATGACATTACAGATATCCCGTATTCAGCAGGACAGTACATCACAGTAGATGTTCAGGTTCCGGGACTGCCTTACAGAGCAAAACGCCACTACTCAATCGTCGATGTTCAGGACGGCAAGCTGACTTTCGCGGTAAGAAAAGAAAATCTTAACGGCAACCGCGGTGAAGTATCGACATACCTGCATGAAGAAGTGAATACAGGCGACACGATTAATTTATCGGCGCCTGTTGGTGTATTCGGTGTTGAAAATGCTGATAAACCTCAGCTGTTCATCGGTTCAGGCATCGGTGTAACGCCGTTATTCCCAATGTACCGTGAAACAGCAGGTGCGAATGCTGACGCGCAGTTCATCCAGGTATCTGACAATGCAGACAATATTGCATTTGAAGTTGAACTTAAAAATATCGCAGAAGCTGAAAATGCAGAGCTGCACACTCACGTAAGAGACAAAGAAGGATTCCTGATGAGTGATGAGCTTCAGAAATTCCTTAAAGACGAACAGGAAATTTACGTCTGCGGCGGTGTGACATTCATTCAGTCAATCGTTAAGGAATTAGGAAAAGCAGGCGTTGATAAAGGACGTATTCACTACGAAATCTTTATCCCGCGCTTAAGTACAGCCGTATAATTTAATAATTGTATAGCCATCCGCATCAGCGGATGGTTTTTTTAATGAGTAATCTGAACTTAAGGATTTTTAAAGTGGTGATATAATACTGGTAATAACAGCCTGAGGAGGAGCGGTATGGAGAGAATATTAGTCGTTGACGACGATCCGAATATTGTAAAGTTTGTAACGCTGAATTTAACTGAAGCCGGATACCGTGTTGCAGCTGCGAACGACGGCAGACAGGCGCTTGCACGCCTGAAGGAAGCCCCGTGTTCTCTTGCAGTGGTCGATGTCATGATGCCTTATATGGGCGGTCTTGAGCTGACAAAAGCAATAAGGGAAGAGTATGATATTCCTGTAATTATATTAACAGCGAAAAGCCATATTGATGATAAGGCGGAAGGTTTTAAAGCGGGTACGGATGATTATCTCGTGAAGCCGTTTGAACCGCAGGAACTGATCTTCAGAATTGAAGCGCTGCTCCGCCGCTATAAAGCTGAAGGCGAAACAGACTCAATCCGAATCGGCAATGTCAGCATTTATCCCGACAATTATACTGTTGAAATCGAAGATAAGACGTATATGCTGCCGCTGAAAGAATTCGAGCTGCTGCAGCTGCTGGCGGAACATCCCGGTCAGGTGTTTTCCCGTGAACAGTTAATCGAGCAGATCTGGGGCATTTTTTATGAGGGGGACGAGCGCACTGTGGACGTTCACATTAAAAGACTCAGAACGAGATTTACTAAACTGACGGAAGATTTTACGATTAAGACCGTGCGGGGTGTCGGATACTTCCTGGAGCCGTGTGTATGAAGTCGTTATATGTAAAATTTGTCGTGATGACACTCGGTATCATGATACTGAGTTTCTTTATCGCATTTGTTGTGTCGAATGCGTACTATCAATTTAATTTAAAAGACAGCAACGATGAAAAGAATACGGTGATTGCAGCAGAAATCGCTGAATTTATAGAAGGCAATCCAGATGTGCAGATCGAAGATTATCTGTCGACTGTCGCTGCTTCAGGCTACCAGATGTACCTTGCGGACGGTGAGGCGCATAAATCGTTCTTCGGTGCAGACTTTAACGACCATAATCTGTCTTCGAATGTTGTGAAAAGCGTGCTTAACGGTGAAACGTATCATGGTATGGCGAATTTTGAGGCGGAAATATTTGTGACCGGATTTTTTGCCAATGAATTGACGAACACTATCGGTGTGCCGGTAAATCATGACGGTACAGCTTATGCGTTATTTATCCGTCCGGATATTAATCTCTTATTTAATGAAATGCATCTGTTATTCGGAATTCTGTTTATGCTGACTGTGCTGTTAAGTATTGTGCTAGTATTTATCAGTGCGCATTTCCTGATTAAACCTGTAACGAAACTGAGTGAAGCCACGAAGCTGCTTGCAGCAGGAGACTATTCTGTGCACGACCTTGATACGAACCGCAGGGACGAACTTGGAGAACTGTCATCCAACTTTGTGCGGATGTCGAGACAGATTGAATACAACGATAAAATACAAATGGATTTCATTTCGAACATATCCCACGATATCCAGTCGCCTCTGTCGAGTATTAAAGGTTATAACAAGCTGTTAAATAAACCGCTCACGGCAGCAGAGCGGAGCGAATATACTGAAACTGTCGATTTTGAAATAGACAGACTGTCAACGATGACAGAACAGCTGCTCATTTTATCTTCTATTGATCATGAAGATTATCTGCTCCGCAAGGAATCTTATAATTTAAGAGAACAGCTGGAGCGGCTGATTAAAGTATACGAGTGGAAGATTAACGAAAAAGGACTGATGCTGTCGCATAAACTTCAGGATACTGAAATTATGGCGGACAAAGCGCTGATGAACACGGTGTGGGATAACCTGCTGTCGAATGCTGTTAAGTATAACGGCGACGCAGGGAGCATCGATATAGAGATGACCCATTATAAAGCACACACTGTAATCAGAATAAGCGATACCGGCGAAGGTATTGATACCGTGAGCATCGATAAGATATTCGACAGATTTTACCGTGTGGATACTGCTCGTACGAGCAGTGTCAGCGGTACAGGTCTTGGTCTGTCAATCGTTAAAAAGATTCTCGAACTGCATAATGGTTCAATTAATGTAAGAAGCAGCGAAAACGGCACTGTCTTTACAGTCAGACTGCCGGTTGATACAGCAGAATAATATTTTTTCCTCCTCGTTCATAGTGAGTTCATATTCCGCGTGTAGAGTATGACTCACAGATGATTACGAGGAGGATTTTTTAATGAAGATGGCATGGAAAGAAATGAAAAAATACAAACTGCGGTATACGATTCTCGGATCGATTATATTTTTAATCAGTCTTTTAA
Organism: Jeotgalicoccus saudimassiliensis; assembly: GCF_000756715.1. Classification (NCBI taxonomy): domain Bacteria; kingdom Bacillati; phylum Bacillota; class Bacilli; order Caryophanales; family Staphylococcaceae; genus Jeotgalicoccus; species Jeotgalicoccus saudimassiliensis. Next base: position 1,422,440 of record NZ_CCSE01000001.1, on the reverse strand, counting down.
CATTAAGTATATCGGGGCTCGCGAGCGGTTTGTCACAGGATAATGCGGCATTAATTAAAAATATGCCGGAAGGTACGTTTTATATGGAAGAGAGTGCAGAAGAGAATCACAGTTTCTCAGCACTGTCTGATGAGCAGATTGACAGTCTTAAAGATGCAGACTCAGATGTTACATTATTCTCGATTCAAATGGGTGAGTTCCAGGATAATGAAGATAAAAAACACAGTCTGGCATATGTGAGTGCCGATGACTCAGTAATTTTCCCGGAAACAGCACCTGGTGAAATTGTAGTGGATCAGTCGTTCCAGGAAGAAGGATTTGAAGTTGGAGATACTGTTTCAACAAGCCTAATGGATAAAGATTTGACAATTACAGGCTTTGCCGAACAGGAAAAATTCAGCCACTCTCCAGTCGGATTTATTAACAGCGAAGATTTCTTTGAAATGTACAGAACGGATACATTCCAGCTGGCATTTACTACGGCGGCAGAAGAGCCGGTGGACGAACTTTCACACTTTAATAACGGGGATTTTCTAAATACAATTCCAAGTTACAGCGCAGAACAGATGTCATTGAACATGATTATTATTTTCCTGTACGTAATCAGCGGAATGTTATTTGCGATATTCTTTTACATGATTAATGTTCAGAAACTTGGTACATTCGGTATTTTAAAAGCAATCGGCGTGAAAACATTTACGCTGTTCAAAATGATGTGGACACAGATGTTTATCATCACAATTATTTCACTGCTCTTAGCTGTCGGCGTCAGCCAGTTATTTAACATGTTCGCACCGAGCGGTATGCCGTTCCACTTAACAGCGAGCATGGTGCTGCTGTCATCAGGGGCGTTCATGATTATCGGATTCATTGGTGCGACACTGTCAGGTATTCAGATAAAGCAGGTAGAACCGATGCAGGCAATTAACCAGGGAGGCGCATAAAATGAGTTTATTCCAATTAGAAGATATTAAAAAAGAATTCAAGCACGGCAGTACGAAAGAACAAATCTTAAAAGGTATCGATCTCGAATTAAATAAAGGAGAACTGACGGCACTGGTCGGTGCTTCGGGTTCCGGTAAAAGTACGCTCTTAACAATCGCCGCGGGACTGCAGGACTTAAGCGACGGTTCAATTACATTCGGCGGAAAAAATATGTCGGCAATGAACGCAGAAGGTGTCCGTGAAATCAGAGCGAAGCATTTCGGTTTTGTTTTCCAGCACGCTCACCTTGTACCATTCCTTACTGTGAGAGAACAGCTTGAGCTGATGCTTGATACTGCTGAAACGAAATGGTCCAAAAAATCGAGAGCGGCACGTATCGAAGATGCGCTGACAACTGTCGATATGCGGGAGCATAAAGACAGCTATCCTGAAAACTTATCAGGCGGAGAAAAACAGCGTGTGGCAATTGCCCGTGCAATTATCCATGAACCTCAAATACTATTTGCCGATGAACCGACGGCAAGTCTCGATTCAAAACGTTCGGTTGAAGTGATAGAATTAATTGAGAGACTGGCACGGGAATTAAATATTACAGTGCTGATGGTTACGCACGATAACGATATGCTGGAGTATGCAGAACGTATTGTTGAGATGAAAGATGGTAAAATTATCGAATTTTAGAGAAGATGGGTCATAGACTCGTCTTTTTTTATCCACTTTAGTACTTTTAGGCAGAGTTCATATGAGTTACAATGAAAAATAAAAAAGGAAGTTTACATATGAGCAATGATCAGAAAAAGAAAAGCGGATTCAAAATGCCGCATATCTATGTAATATTATTTGTATTCGGTATCGTTGCAGCAGCTGCAACTTATTTAATTCCAGCTGGTGAATTCGACCGTATTGAATTGGAAAACGGCCGTGCAGCAGTAGATCCGGAATCATTTACATATCTTGAATCGACACCGACAGGCTTAACGGAATTTATAACGGCAATTCCGCGCGGACTTGTCGACGCAGGTGAAGTTGTATTCTTCACGCTGATTATCGGCGGAATGTTTATGGTACTGCGTGAAAGCGGGATTATAGAAATTGCTGTTGATAAAATGGCGCGTAAGTTTTCGAAGAAAAGTATTTTTATTATACCGGTGCTCGTTGCAGTATTTGCAGCAGTTGCGACATTAATCGGTACAGCAGAATTGTCACTGGTTTATATCCCGGTCATTATTCCGCTGGTTATCGCTCTTGGCTATGATTCGATGACCGCCGCTGCGATAGCGCTCTGCGGAACGGTAATCGGATATACAGTGGGCGTGCTGAACCCTATTAATACAGGGCTTGCACAGACAATCGCAGAAATTCCAACGTTCTCAGGACTTGGATTCAGATTGATACTATTTGTTATCGTCTTAGCAGTAACAGCGTTATTTATAATGAGGTATGCCAGAAAAGTACAGAAAAATCCGGAAGCAAGTTTAGTGTATGAAGATGATGCAGAGAAACGTGAAATGTACTCAGCTATCGGGGATTCTGCACCATTAACTGCAACTAAGCGTCAGATTGCCGGAGCATTTTTTATCTTAATCTTTTTCGGTATTCTGATTTGGGGAGTAACAACGCAGGGCTGGTTCATGATTGAAATGGCAGGGCTGTTCATTATTATGGGTGTAACTGTCGGTCTTATTTCAGGTTTAAACCTTACGAGTATCAGTGAAGCATTTACTAAAGGTTTCAGAGAAGTATTAATGGGTGCGATTATCGTCGGCCTGGCACGTTCAGTTGCAGTAATACTGGAAGACGGTCAGGTTATGGATACAATCGTTAACGGACTGGGTACTGTAGTCGGGGAATTACCGCCGGTACTTGCTGCGGCAGGTATGTACTTTGTCCAGCTGCTTATTAACTTCGTTATCCCTTCAGGATCAGGCCAGGCGTTAGTAACAATGCCGATTATGGCGCCGCTCGCTGATATGGTTAACGTAACACGCCAGACAGCAGTTCTTGCATTCCAGCTGGGTGACGGATTCGCACATATTTTATATCCGACGAGCGGATACTTTATGGCTGCGCTGGCACTGGCAGGAGTAGAATGGCACAAGTGGATCAGATTCTTCTTCCCGCTGTTTATAATCTTCATGGTGATTTCTTTAAGTGCATTAACAATCGCGCAGATTACAGGATGGTCATAAAATGAGAAAAGGCAGAAATCCATTTGGATTTCTGCCTTTTTTAATATCATTATTTATTATTAAAATTTTTAACAGCTTCAGGTGCAGGCGTACTGCCGTCCAGCACCTGAAGCTCTTTGCCGCGGTTACTTTCATCTGTTACTACTTCATAGAGAACGTGTGCCACGTTTTCGCGTGAAACATCACCAACATCCTCGAAGTATAAGTCGACATCAACTTTGCCGCTGCCGTCTTCATCTGTCAGTATACCGGGATGGACTATTGTGTATGTCAGCCCGGAATTTCTTAAATGAACATCAGCATGATGTTTCGCAATTGTGTACGGTTTAAGTTTTTCTGCACCGGGTGCATCGAATGCTTCCCTTCTTGAATCCCAGGTAGACACCATAACAAAATGTTTTACACCGGCATCTTTACTTGCATCGACTGCCTTTACCGCCCCGTCAAGGTCGACGATAATCGTCTGATCGGCTCCTGTGCCGCCGCCGGATCCAACTGAAAAGACCACCTGTTCAAAGCCTTTTATTTTTTCTGCGAGTTCTTCGATGGAATCTTTCTCAACATCGATTAATAATGCTTTTACATCTTTATTGTTCAGATCCGAAACTTGTTCATCTTTACGGACACCTGCTGTAAAGTCCGCAGAATTTTCTTTAAGCTGCTGTACGAGGTGTGTTCCGACCCCGCCGTTTGCTCCGATAACTAAAATACTCATCTAAATACACTCCTTAAATGTGTTGTTAATTTCAGTCTAACTTAAAAACTTTCTGAAAAGCTTGGTTTTTGCTTCGTTAAATGGTGCATAACGAACAGGAATATCAATTAATGTGCTGTTCTTCACGACACTCTTTTCATGTGTAAACGTGTCGAATGAATACTTACCGTGATAATGTCCCATACCGCTGGCACCAACGCCGCCAAACGGCAGGTCATGGTGTGACAGATGCATAATGGTATCATTCACACAGCCGCCGCCGAATGACAGTCTTGACAGCAGTGCTTCAGTATTAATTTCATTTTCAGAAAAGATATAGAACGCGAGCGGTTTAGGCAGTGTCTGCTGGTGGACAATCAGGTCTTCAAGATTATCGTACGTAATAATCGGCAGAATCGGACCGAAGATTTCCTCTTCCATTGCGGGTGAGTCAAATGTGCTGTCCGGTATTAGTGCAGGTGCGATTTTCTGCTCATGTGCATTTAAACTGCCTCCAAGTACCATTTCATTTTCGAGTAATCCTGACAGACGCGTAAAATGCTTTTCATTAATAATCTTAGGATAGTCATCTCTGTGGACAGCATCGCTGTATCGTTCTTCAATTTCAGCAAGCATGCGGTCGATAAATTCCTGTTTCTTCGAACTGTGAATAATCACATGGTCGGGTGCAACGCATGTCTGTCCTGCGTTAACAAATTTACCCCAGGCAATCCGTTTAACCGCAACATCGATATTTGCTGTTTCGTCGACTACAGCAGGGCTTTTGCCGCCAAGTTCCAGTGTTACAGGAGTCAGTGTTTTGCTGGCTATACCCATAATCTCTTTGCCGACACTCGTGCTGCCTGTAAAGAATATATAGTCATACTGCTGCTCATTTACTTCATCGTGCGGTGTATCTGCAGGTGCACAGTAAACATATTCATCGCTGAAAGTATAATTTAGGATTTTCTCTATAATTGCAGCTGTATGCGGACTTGTTTCAGAAGGTTTAACGAGAACACAGTTACCTCCTGCGATCGCACCAATCAGCGGCATCATCGTTAAATTAAAAGGATAGTTCCACGGTGATAAAATAAGTACCACGCCGTACGGATCACGGTAGATATAATTTTTCGCCGGGAAACTCATCATTGAGCCTGAAACTTTCTTTGGGTTATTCCATTTCCTGAGATTTTTAATAACGTAGTCAAATTCTTTATAAACAATGCCGAGCTCTGTCATATATGCTTCGGCTTCGGATTTTCCGAGGTCTTTTTTTACGGCCTCCAGAACCATTCTTTCATTAGCCTGAATGGCAGCTTTCAGCTTCTTTAACTGGCGTATGCGGAAACTGACTGATTTGGTATGGTTTTTATAATAATATTCACGCTGATTTTCAACTATTGATTGTATCGACATGTATAATCCCCTCTCAAAAAAATATATTGTAATATATACTGTTCCCTTTTTATGTTTGTGGTAAATAGGGTATACATCATTATTCCCTATTTTAATACATATAATGATTTACTTAAAATAAAGAGGAGCGGATAATCCATGATTGAGTTTAAGAATGTAACGAAGCGCTACGGCAGTAAAACAGCTGTCGAAGATGCAAGCTTTAATGTTAAAGAAGGGGAGTTCTTTGTTTTAATTGGTCCTTCGGGAAGCGGCAAAACGACAACTCTCAAGATGATTAACAGACTGATTCCCTTAACTGAAGGCTATATTTATTTTAAAGATAAGCCGGTGAGTGATTACGAAGTCTATGAAATGCGCTGGGATATCGGCTATGTATTGCAGCAGATAGCACTGTTCCCGCATATGACAATCGGCGAAAATATTGCACAGGTGCCGCAGATGAAAAAATGGAAAGAAGCGGATATTAGTAAAAAGACTGCTGAACTGATGGTGATGGTGGGACTTGATCCGGATATATATAAAGACCGGAAACCTGCTGAACTTTCAGGAGGACAGCAGCAGCGTGCCGGAGTAATTCGCGCACTGGCAGCGGATCCGCCGGTTATTTTAATGGATGAACCATTCAGTGCTTTAGACCCGATTACAAGGGAAAGCCTGCAGGATGATTTAATAGCACTGCAGAAAGAAATTAAAAAAACAATTGTCTTTGTGACACATGATATTAAAGAGGCAATGAAGCTTGGCGACCGTATTTGTTTATTTAATGAAGGCCGGATTGAACAGATCGGTAGCCCGAATGAGTTTTTATCGAATCCGAAAAATGATTTCGTAAAAGAATTTATAGGATACCGGCAGAAAGAAAATATAACTGTCGGCGAATTCGTCAGCGAAAATTCACAGGAAGTTAACAATGAAGATTATCCTCTTGTGGAAGAAGATACAAAAATTGAAGATGCATTTAAAGTATTTGCGGAACACGAGACAGTAATAGTGAAGACTAAAAATGGAAATAAATGCTTGAACAGACAGGATGTCTTTAAGCATTTATCCCTGAAGCGTGGTGACAGTGCATGACTACATTTTTAGAAACGCTTAATTCTCGTAAAGGCGAACTGCTGTCGACTTTAATAGAACATATTCAGATATCGTTTATCGCGCTCTTGATTGCGGCTGTTATCGGTATACCGCTAGGCGTTATTTTAACAAAAACGAAGCGTACGGCAGAAGTGGTCATTAATGTCGCAGCAGTACTGCAGACGATACCATCCCTGGCATTACTGGGTTTGATGATACCATTGTTCGGTATTGGTGTGGTGCCGGCAATTATCGCGCTCGTTATTTATGCGTTACTTCCGATACTGAGAAATACTTATACAGGTATAGCTGAAGTGGATGACTCGCTCGTTGAAGCAGCACGGGGAATCGGTATGAAGCCGATGCGAAGATTGATGAAAGTAGAGATGCCGATTGCAATGCCGGTCATTATGGCAGGTGTCCGCACAGCAATGGTGCTGATTATCGGTACTGCAACACTCGCTGCACTAATCGGTGCGGGCGGTCTTGGTGATTTAATTCTATTAGGTATCGACAGAAACAATACACACCTCATATTAATCGGTGCTATACCGGCAGCATTACTGGCGATTCTTTTTGATATTATTTTAAGAGTGATTCAAAATCTGTCGTATAAAAAAGCAGTGACACTTGTTGGCACGATATTCATCGTTATTCTGCTCGTAGCGCTAGCACCGTTATTAACGAACCGCGGTGACAGTATAACAATCGCCGGGAAACTTGGTGCAGAGCCGTCGATTATTACGAATATGTATAAAATACTGATTGAGGAAGAAACAGACTACAACGTTAATGTCGAAGATGGGCTTGGCAAAACATCATTCCTGTTCAATGCACTGGAATCTGACGATATCGACGGCTATCTTGAGTTTACAGGAACAGTACTTGGTGAACTCGTCAAGATACCGCCGGAATCCAATGAAGCTGAGGCGGTTTATAATCAGGCAAACACCGCCCTTGATGAACAATTTGACATGACGATGCTTGAACCAATGGCATTTAATAACACATATACACTTGCTGTGAAAAGAGACTTTGCAGAAGAACACGGATTAGAAACAATCGGAGACCTCAGACAAATTGAAGACATTGTTAAACCAGGTTTCACTATGGAGTTTAATGACAGAAAAGAAGACGGTTATCCAGCAATCCAGGAAGCTTATAATTTAAACTTTAATGATGTGGTAACGATGGAACCGCAGCTTCGCTATCAGGCGATTGAGAGCGGTGATATTAATTTGATGGATGCATACGCAACGGATGCAGAGCTTCGCGAATACGATATGGTGATACTTGAAGATACAGAAGCGGTATTCCCGCCTTATCAGGGTGCACCAATGTTTAAACATGAATTTCTTGATGAACATTCGGAGATAGTGGAACCTTTAAATAAACTCTCCGGCATGATTACAGATGAAGAAATGCAGGACATGAATTACCGTGTATCTGTGGAAGATGAAAATCCGTATGATGTAGCAGAAGAATATTTAGCAGAAAATAATTTACTGGAATAAATAAAGCACTTTACCCTCTGAACGAGTCAGAGGGTAAAGTGCTTTTTTCTTGGAATCTTAAGAAACTAAAATTCTTCATACTCATTAGGGTTCTGGTTATCGATACGTCCTTCTTCCTGAGTAAGAGAATCAATTTTCTGCATTTCGGTCTCTGTAAGTTCGAAGTCAAAAATATTTAAGTTTGCCAGCTGATGTTTGGAGCTGGATGCTTTTGGTATTGAAAGCACGCCGTGCTGATAATGCCAGCGGAGAATAACTTGAGCAATTTCTTTATTTTTACTTTCGGCTAATTGTTTTAGTGTTTCATCATAGATAACTGTTCTTGCTCTGGATAACGGACTCCATGCTTCAGTAATAATGCCGTGTTCCTTATTAAACTCTCTCACTTCTTTTTGATTAAAGTAAGGATGTAATTCAATTTGATTCACAGCTGGTTTTACTCCAGTTTCATCGATGAGACGATTAATATGTGCGGGTTCAAAATTTGATACTCCGATTGAGCGGACATAGCCATTTTTCTGAGCCTGGATTAATGCTTTCCATGCTTCTGTGTATTTATCCTGCTTAGGGTTCGGCCAATGTAAGAGGAATAAATCAAAGTACTCCAATCCTGTACGGAACAGTGATTCTTCAATTGCAGCAAGTGCCCTGTCGTAATCATACAGTCCGCCGCGCAATTTTGAAGTCACAAAAATTTCTTCTCTCGGTACCGAACTGCGTCGGATACCTTCCCCGACGGCGCCTTCATTTTCATAGCGAATGGCAGTATCGATGAGACGATAGCCGTTTTTCAGTGCATTTTCAACACTCTCTGCACCGCTCTTGCCGATAACACTTGATGTGCCATAACCGATAGCTGGTATTTTATATCCATCGTGCATTTGAAAAATAGGAATATTATTTGACATTACACCCATCCTTTTCTGAAATTAAGATCATTGTCTTATCTACCACTCTTTAAATTATTAAAACAAAACTATAACTCGTCGTTTTCTTCTTCATTTTCCTGATACCTCATTCGCTGCCGGTAACCGTAAGTACTTTCCTGAATAACCTGCTTATCCTGGAATCCGGCACCAATCGCTCCTGCTACTGTTGTTAGAGAGGCTGCAAACCATGCAAGTTCCAGGTAAAATCTGACCCCGATATGCTCAGCCTGAATAGTTTTTGCGACAAAGTCAGGCGGCAGTAAAATAATGCCCGCTGCCAGAAATAAAAGGTATAAAAGCAAATAATAAAATAACAGTGATATAAATAAGGTTAATAATGTTGTGCTGTTGTACAGTGAAGTTATTCTGCGGCTGCCGCTTTCTTTGTAACTTTCCCATAAGTCGTGGGAAATAATAATCCACAGCAGCATACCGAATATGGCCAGTACTGAAATTGCAGCTAAACGCCATGTCGGAAACAGGTAGCTTAAATTCCACATGGTCGAAAAAATAATACCGAACGCACCTGTAGCAAAGGCAATCGCCGTAACACCGCTTAAACTCTGCATCATATTATATGGATTATTAGCAAAAGTCATGCCGGTGACGAGTCTGGCAGCTCCTCCCATTTTTGAATTCAGATGAAACAGCAGATGTCTCGTTTTTGAATCCTCAAAAAAATCTTTGGAAAAAACCAGTTTTGAAAAGGTGAACATCTTATTGAGAGCACTGTTTTCATCTTTAATATTATCTTCACCCTGATAAATTTTATTTATAATACTGAGTGTATTAATAATAGCCGTTTGAATTTTTCCCTTCAGCGGGCGCCAGCCAAAGGCGGGGATAGATATCATCGCTATGCCATCTGATGTATCGATATCAATGACCACTGTCTTATCTTTATAAAATAAAGGCAGATCAGTAATACTGATTAAAAAATCCCAGCCGTAATCGCGGAAGTATTCGTCTGTTCTGGCAAAGATTTTTTCACTGAATTCCGTTTCGCCGGTCAGCGGATCCACAATAATATCAATTTCCCATTCATCGTCTGTCAGCAATGAGTGCTTTAAATTATCAGCCAGTTCATCTTTAATCTTATAAGTAATATTTTTAGCCGGCCCGGGTGCGGCAATTATACCTAGACGAATCATACTATGCCTCCTCTTTTTTATTCTCTTCAGACTCATCATCTTCTTTTTGCAGTTCCTGATAGCGGTAAAGCTGACGGTAGGAATATGTCACACTGCGGATTTTCTCTTCGCTTTCAGCAGTAGAACCTAATGCACCTGCCAGTATACCGAGGGAAGTTGTAAACCAAATCAGATTGATATAGTTCATGACAGTGAAGTCCTCGTCTGCCTGTGTCCAGTCATTAAAAATTTCAGGAGGAACAAACATCGTAACGGATATTGTAAGCAGAATAAAAAGGATGACGTAGTTCGCAATGGTTACAAATAACAAGGTCATAAAAGTTGTCAGATTATAAAGCCAGCGGTAATGAACTGCTGTTTTTGTTGATGATTTACCCCATAATTTATGAGCGTATATCAGCCAGAACACCATACCGATAACCGCGAAAATCATGAGTAGAAACAGCCGCCAGGGCTGATAATCTATACTGAGCTCCCACGGTGTTGAGAATATTGCAATATATGTGCCGGTGGCAAAAGCCAGGGATACCAGGGTTTTAAAATTAGTAACAATAGACCATGGTTCGTTAATATAAGCCATGCCTAAAATTATTTTCAGCCAGCCGATGATGTAGGATTTAATAATATAGCGGTTGGTACTTTCATTGTCTTCGATTGGAGTTTCCCGGGAAATATTCATTACCGTTGGAGAAGATAACTCTCTAGAGCTGAATGACATGCTGTCTTCATTATATTTATACAAATACTCCATATGATGTGTCACCATACGTCTTAATTTTCTTTTTACAGAAAAAAAACCGAGTGCAGGAAGGGAAATGAGCGACACTGATTTTTGTGAATCAAATTCGGAGACGACCACTCTATTTTCAGACAAACTCGGCAAATCGGTAATACCGATAACATAATCCCAGTCATTTTTTTTCTTTATTTTTGCCATTCTGTGAATTGTTTCGTTAATATATTCCGCCGAACTCGCTAAAGGACTGACTTCAAGTTCAAATTTAAATATACAGTCTGCATCAATATACTTTTCGGTAAGTTCTGGCAACTCATCAATAATTTTTTCAATCAAAGTCCGCGGCATTCCGGGCGCCGGAATCAAACCGACTGTATATGAAGTCATCGAATTCTCCTTTCTTCTGTATGTAAAGATTGCTACCCAGAGTTAATACCCGTTTTTTCATAGTTTAAAGATACTTTTGTTTAATGTGAACAATTTCACATGTAGTTTTCAGTGGTTTTTACTGTATAATCAGAAAATTTAAATGATACAATGTAATTAAGAAAGAAATTCATTTTGGAGGTAATATAAATGGCAAAATTGCAAGATAAAGTCGTCGTTATCACAGGTGGTATTTCAGGGATTGGTAAAGCATCAGCAGACTTATTTAAAGAGGAAGGCGCAAAGCTGGTACTTGTGGATCTAGACGAGCAAAAAGGAAACAAAATTGCAGAAGAGATGGGCGGAGACACAATTTTCGTTCAGGCGGATGTAACGAGCGAGGAAGATGCTAAGAGAGTATTTGATAAAACAATAGAGAAATATGGACGTATAGATATTCTGTTTAATAACGCAGGAATCGGTGCAACGAAACCGACTCATGAAGTAACGTATGATGAATACCGCAAAACGGTAAACGTAGATTTGGATGCAGTATTCTTATTCTCGAAATTGGCAATCGACTACTTCCGTGAGCAAGGCAGCGGTAATATTATTAACACAGCGTCAATGTACGGCTGGATCGGTGCAGCAGGGAGTGCTGCTTATAACGCAGCAAAAGGCGGAGTGATTAACTTAACGAGATCATTAGGTATTGAGTATGCAAAAGAAAATATCAGAGTAAACGCACTCTGTCCTGGATTCATCGATACTCCGATTATACCGGCGGAAGTAAAAGAAGCATTGGCTGAAAGTACGCCAATCGGACGTCTTGGTACATCAGAAGAAATGGCTAAAGCAGCATTGTTCCTAGCATCAGATGACTCTTCATTTATGACAGCAAACACATTAACTGTCGACGGCGGCTTTACAGCACAATAATATATAGCGCCAAAATAACGCTCATAGCAATCTATGAGCGTTATTTTTTATCGTTTTATTTAATTGATATAACGGTGAGTCATTAAGTTTTTCAGCATATCGATTTCATATTTCAGACGTTTACCGATTTCTGTATCTCTTACTTTTTTACGTTCGAGTTCTTCATCGACTATTCTTCTGACTGCGAGAACATCGGATTCATTTTCCAGTACTTTATCTTTGGAGTTAAATTCCTGGTGGGCAACCAGCTGCATGCCGTATGAGTTGAAGAGGAGAGTGTATCCGGCAATGCCTGTCGTCGATTGATAAGCTTTTGAGAAACCCCCGTCGATTACAATTAACTTGCCGTCGGCCTTAATTGGGTTTTCACCTTCTTTTTCTTTAACAGGCGTGTGACCATTTATAATGTGTCCATTCACCGGATCCAGATTGAATTCTTTTAAGAATTTCTCTGCCATTTCAGGCTGTTCACGTAAATAGTAGTACGGGTTCTTTTCTTCTTTATGCGTTGCTTTGTCACTGATAAAGTAACGTTCAAATGTTGTCATGGCACGTTTACCAAACAGCGATGACTTCTTGCCTGTCCATAAGTACCAGATTAAATCTGTAGCGAGGTCTTCAGTCTCATCCAGATTAACGAATGCATGACGTAAATACTTCTCAAATTGATCGAGGAGCTCTCTGCCGTAATAAACTTCACCGTCGATTTCCATGCCTTCCATCTCACAGTTTTCCGTAACTGGAATACAGCCGTGAATCAGCAGGTTGCCGTTATACCGCAAGTACAGACTTCCTTTCTTCATCATAAAGTTCATATGGCGTTTAAGTTTCTCGGACTGCTGAACCGAAATCAGCAGCGTATTCATAACGTCCTGTTCCTCTTCGGTAAGAGCTGAAGGATTATTTGGATTGACTGTACTGAAGCATGTGTTTTCAAGCGGATAAACTTTGCCGTCAACAGTATATTCCATCGTGTCGTAATTAATATTTTCAAGTACTAAACGGTCATCCATTTCAAAGCCTGGGCGTCTTTTAATAATCGGTGCTTCCAGCTTAAACTGAATCATTGATATTGCCTGCTGAACTTTAGTCATCTGCAGCTGTTCGTGATCGGATAACACTTTGTCCGATGTTTTCTTCGGATGGAATGCAGGATTATCATCGTAGTACTTATCTGCGAGCGTAAATAACGGGCGCAGATTAATACCGTATGCATCTTCAATAATATCGAGATTATTGTAGCGTGCACAAATACGAATAATATTTGCGAGGCATACTTTGGAGCCGGCATAAGCTCCGAGCCACAGCACATCGTGATTTCCCCACTGAATATCGACTGAGTGGTAATCAATCAGCGTGTCCATGATTTTATCGGGTTCAGGTCCACGGTCATAAATATCACCGACAACGTGCAGGTGATCAACAACCAGACGCTGAATCGTAAAAGCAAGGCCCGTAATTAATTTATCAGCCTGACCCAGTTCGATAATTTCGTTTAAAATACGATCGTAATAACGTTTTTTGTTATCGTGCTCATCTTTTTTATATAACAGCTCTTCGATTATGTAAGCAAAATGCTGAGGCAGTGCTTTACGCAATTTGGAACGGGTATATTTTGAAGAAGAATGAGCAACAAGCTCAATCAGCTGTTCAATTTTAGCTTTATACCAGTCAGTTAATTCCTCTTTATCCGTGAACTGGTTTTTAATAAGTTTTAATTTTTCCTCCGGATAATAAACGAGAGCTGCAAGTTCACTGAGCTCAGCTTCTGAAAGACGGTCCTGAAGCAGGTCGTCAATTTTCACTTTCACGTTGCCGGACCCGTTACGGAGTACATGCTGGAACGATTGGAACTCGCCGTGCAGATCACTGACGAAATGCTCGGTGCCTTTAGGGAGTTCTAAAATAGATTCCAGGTTTATAATTTCAGTCGCAACTTTTTCTTCTGAATTAAACTTTTCAGCCAGCAGCTGAAAATAACGTGTTTTATATTCTTCATTACTGTTATCTGATACAGTCACTGATTAACACTCCTATAGTTAAATCTCATAATAGTTCCATTATATCCATAACTGTATAAATGATAAATGGTTATCGTCTTAATAAAATATGTTTGTCTGTAACAGCAACAGGATATTATAAGACTAAGACGTTGAAAGGAGAATTCACAATGAAAATAAAAACAATTGGACTGCTGCTGTCCTCGAGTTTAATTATGGCAGCATGCAGCAGTGAAGATGAGGATTCAGCGAATACATCCCCTGAAGGTGCAGCGATAACAGAAGAGGAAGCATCGGATGAAGGTGAAGAAACAAGCACAGAGCACGGCGGTACGGAACAGGATGCAGCAACGGAAGAAAATACACCGGATGAGGGCGCAGACAATGGTGAAGACTCCGATACGAGTACAGATTCTAATGCAGATGAAGCAGACGATGTTGATGATTCATCAAGTGAAAGTACTGAAACGGAAGGCTCTTCCAATAAAGTCGATACTGACAGCGGTCAATCAGGTAATCAGACAATCGCACTTGAAGATATCAGTCTGATGGCGGCTGATGCCATTTCCATAGCTGAAGAAGAAGCTGAAGGTGATATCCACGAAATTTCATTTGAAAAAGACGGTGACAGCTGGGTTTATAAAGTCGACTTAAATAACGGCAGTGAAGAGTCTGAAGTTGTAGTTGACCACGACACAGAAGAAGTCATTGATGTTAGAACTGAACAAGACGATGACGATGATAATCAGGACGAAGTGATTGATTACAACTCACTGAACGAAGCTTATGATGCAATTGATGAAGCGATTGCAGACATTGGCGGCGGGGAAGTTAAAGAATGGTCATTAAGTATGGATGATGGTACCCCTGAATACGACATCGATCTTGAATATGAAGGACAGAAACACGAATATACAATTAATGCAGAAACACTGGAAATCCTTGAAAGTGAACAGGATGATTAGTAAATGCAAAAAAGACGTCCGAAATCGGGCGTCTAATTTTTTTATCTCGAGACATTCGACATAGCCAGCTGTCTTTCTTTATAAAGTTTAAACAGTACATTATGACTCGGTTTTTCTACATAGTGAAGGATTATATGTGCGACTGCAAGACTGATTCCGAGCGGGACAGCAAGAAATACTTCATGCAGAAATCCGAGCGATTCGAGTTTCTGAATAATTACATAGCCGATATTCTGGTGAATTAAATATAAGGGGAATGATAACGCTCCAAGATAAACAAGCGTATTGGATTTCAGCCACTGCATTTTATCATTCAGTATCAGAAAAAATACAGCGATGAAAAATAGAGTGAATAAACCGTTCGTCATTCCTTCAAATGAGAAATCATATATCAGTGATGCACCTATCATCAGATAATATTTAAAATGATTACCGTGCTGCCAAATGTAGTAAAACATAATACCGGTGATAAACATCTGACAGTAATTCGACATGGAGAATTTCTCAAGCAATGCTGTTGTTTCTGTACCTGCAATACCGTTTGTAATTTGTATTATCGCAGATGTTCCGAGCCAGATACTGGTAAACAGCATAACTCTCTTCTGCAGATTAAAAATCAGGAGCAGTGCCATTAACAGATAGAATGTCAGTTCCACACGGAGTGACCAGTATACGCCGTCGACGTTTTTAACGCCGAAGAAGTCCTGGAACATTGTCATATTGATAAACGTATCGATAACACCTGTTTTAAGCGTATCGACAGATGACAGGCCGACAACGAGAGCCGTCACGACAATCGCAAAGATATACGTGGGGTAAAGTCGTATTGCTCTTTTTGTTAAAAAATCTGATGTTGATTTTACTTTTAGCACCGACATGTAAATAACGAAGCCGCTGATGATAAAAAACAGCTGGACCCCGTAATGTCCAAAAGACAGTATGTCGATATAGTTTTCTTTTAAATGTCCAAATTTCTCATCATAAAAAACAATGTAGTGATAAAGTACGACAATCATAGCAGCGATGCCGCGGAGTGCGTCAATTTCAGCGAATCTTTTCTTTTCAGCCATTTTGATATCCCTCATAGTCCGACAGAGTTTATATATACTCCTTATATTTTGCGTTGTTCCAATGATTGAATCACTATATATCATCCGCACGCCGGAATTCAAATAAAAAGCGGCTAAACAAAAGAACAGCTGTGAACACATGTTCACAGCTGTGGAAATTGCAGTAACGCCTGGCGTTATTTTATTCTGTCGAGAACAGTACGGTAGCCTTCACTGCCGTAGTCCAGACAGCGTTTGACACGCGATACAGTTGCGCTAGATGCACCCGTTTTTTCCTGAACTTTGGAGTATGTTTTGCCTTCATCAATAAGCTTTGCAACCTGGAAACGCTGCTTTAATGCAACGAGTTCATTGGAAGTGCAAATATCGTCAAAAAATTTATAGCAGTCTTCTTTGGTTTCCAACGATAGAATTCCGTCGAACAAATCATCCAGTTCCCGCCCTTTTAATTTATCAATCTGCATAGCCTCAACTCCGTAAAAATAATTGTATTATCACTTTAACATACTAAAGTGATAAAGAAAATGGTTGTGTATATGAATTATTTTTGTTACTATTTTATTTATTGGCAATTCTTTATCTCGCTAAAGTGCTAAAGGAGAGTATTTATGACAAACAACAAATTCATTTTGCAAAGACTCGCTCTTGGAGAGAAATATATGGGACTCCTCGACGAAACAGGTTACACCCTGGTTGATATGAACATGATAGAACCTTTTTCCATGGATGATAAATACCATCACCCGACGAGTGTCGTATTTGAAAGAAGTAATGCAATGTATGCGATCCGCAGCGACTGGACTCGGACGCTGCTGAATTTCAACAGCAACTTCTATTCAGACGATACACGTTTCGGTTATTTTGGACCGGTTGTCAGAGAGAACGAATCTTTCTATCAGGCTGGTGTCGAAATTTATAAAGCCGAGGAAGAGGACATTATAAATGCACTTTTAATGCATATGAATTTTGTTGAAGAATGTGCAAAAACATCAATTAAAACCCTGGTTATAAATAATGATCAGCTGATTGATTTATTTATTGAAAAATATAATCTGCCGGATACAATGCGTCAGCTCATCTATACAAAAAACATTTCAGAACTTCGTGAACTGCTCGGCAAAAATCACGACTTATATAAAATCATGAGTGCGAAAGTAAGCGATCAGTTTAAAATGGTCAGCAGCATTTTTGGAGATACAGAAGTGATGCAGGCAATTGCACATTTAAAAGAAAAGATAGACGAAGAAGAAACAAAATTCATTCTGGATCTGTCTTTCCGTTCACCGCAAAATTATTATAATGGTTTATATTTCCAGGCATTTTTAAATTCCAACTCAGCAATATTAAGCGGTGGAGAGTATAACAGTAATGCATTCGGCATCGCATTAAACCTGACAGACGGAGGGATTTTATGATTACAGTAGCATTATCCAAAGGACGTTTGTTTGATGATTTCGTTTCATATCTGGAGAAATATGAACTGTATAAATACAGTAAAGTATTAAAAGATGAATCACGTGCACTCTATACAATTGTGGATGACATTCGCTTTATCTTTGCAAAAGGACCTGACGTTCCTGTTTATGTGGAACGCGGCGTTGCAGATATCGGTATAGTCGGCAGTGATATTCTTGAAGAAGAAGTGTTCAGCTACTTAAATGTATCGGGTCTTCCATTTGGTAAATGCCATTTTGCAATAGCGGGGCCTCCGGATGTTGAGCACTTCAACACAGTAGCTTCCAAATATACAAATATAGCGCGCAAATATTTTAACGACCAGCAGCAGCCGGTATCGCTGATTCATTTAAACGGTTCAGTGGAACTTGCACCGATTCTCGGTCTGGCAGACGGTATTGTGGATATCGTGCAGACAGGGAACACGCTGCGTGATAATGGTCTGATTGAATACGAAAAGATTCTCGACGTCCAGGCGCGTCTGATTGCGAATAAGCAGACGTTTTATACGAAAGAAGACAGCATCTATGAATTTTTAAGCGAAATTGGAGTGATTGAATGAATGCGGAGACCTTTAAACAAAATTTTACAGCTGATGACAGCACAGATAAAGAAAGCCTCGATAATGTGCTTTCTATAATAGAAGACGTAAAACAGAATAAAGATGATGCACTAAAAAAATACACAGCACAGTTCGATGGCCAGAAAATCGAAGATTTTAAAGTGCCTGCAGAAAAATTGAAAAATAGTTTTGATAATTTAAGTATTGACGAACAAAATTCGCTGATACTTATAAAAGAACGTATTGCCAATTATCAGCAGTCAATAAAATATAAAGACTTCGAAGATGGTGAATTCTCTTATGTCTATCATCCGCTTGAACGTATCGGTATTTACATTCCGGGAGGGACAGCGTTATACCCTTCAAGTGTACTGATGACAGCAGTTCCGGCAACAGCGGCAGGTGTCGGAAATATCGTTGCTGTAACGCCAACTTTCACAGAAGACAACATTACATTCGCCGCCCTGTATCTTGCAGGCGTGACCGAGGTTTATACTGTGGGCGGCGCTCAGGCCATCGCAGCGCTTGCATACGGTACAGAGTCTATTAAGAAGGTCGATAAAATCGTCGGGCCCGGAAATAAGTACGTTGCCCTTGCGAAAAAACAAGTATTTGGAGATGTCGGTATCGATATGATTGCCGGCCCAAGCGAAATTTTACTGTACGTCGATGAATCCGCGGACTATACAGCAGTCGCTTACGATATTTTTGCCCAGGCGGAACACGATGTGAATGCACGGACTTTCCTGCTCGCAGATAATCAGGAAGTTATTGAAGGTATTCAAAGTGAGGTGGACCGTTTAATCAGCTCTCAGGTAAGGGCAGACGTTATTCGTGAATCGCTGAAAAACAATCATTATCAAATTGCAGATACACGAGAAGCACTGATAGATGTAATTAACTTCATTGCACCGGAACACGTATCAATCCAGCATGCTGATGAACAGAATATCAGCCGCAAAATCCGTTATGCAGGCGCGGTCTTTATCGGCAAATACTCACCGGAAGCAATTGGTGACTATGCAGCAGGTCCTTCACACGTGCTGCCGACGAATCAGACCGGACGTTTCAGTCATGGACTGAATGTTAATGATTTTTTAACAAGTCATGCAGTGATTAATCTAAAAGAGGGAACATACAATAATATCGCAGAAGCTGCGAAGACAATTGCACAAAAGGAAGGACTCGATGCGCACTACGAGTCATTAAATATTAGAACGGAGCGATAATATGATCAGTATGGACAGAAATACTTCACCGAAGTCACCTCTTTCAAAAGAACAGATTATTAAGGCGGTCAACCGTACAAATATTGAAGTGTATCCGGAAGAGGAACTGACACGTTTCAAAAGACTGTATGCAGAACGTAACGGTTTTTCACCGGAAAACATTGAAGTGGCAAATGGTTCGGATGAATGGCTGCAGAAAATTATTATGACACTGGGGAAAAATGGTGTAATGTCACTGAATCCGGACTTTGTCATGTATCAGATTTATACCAATCAGGTGGGATTCCGGTATTACTCAGTACCGTCCCGTGAAGATTATTCGTTCGATTATGATTTAACAATCAGTGAAATTAAAGCTAAGAAACCATCGGTATTCTTTATTTCCAATCCGCATAATCCGACAGGCGTACTGCTGCCGAGTCATTTTATTAATGAGCTTGCGGATGCAATGAAATCGATTGGAGGATACTTAGTAATTGATGAAGCATACGGTGAATTTGCACTGGATCACCCGGTACCGGAAGGCGAGCACATCATTATCGTCCGTACGATGAGCAAAGTATACGGTCTGGCAGGCTTAAGAATCGGTATCGTTATCGCAAAAGGAAAAACTTATGAAACGATTACGAGAATTAATCACCCGTATCCGTTAAACAGTTTAACTTTAAATTTGGGCAGTGAATTACTCAGCAATGAGGCTCAGTTGAACGACTGGTTTGAATACCAGAAGAAACTGCAGCAGTCGCTTGCTGACGCATTTGAAACAGTGCGCCGACACATTAAAATTAAACCCACGCATACAAACTTTGTATTTACTTACGGTGACAAAGCGAAAGATTTATATGAATATCTTTATAAAAATGGCTACAGGGGCAGAGTGTACGATGAACCGAATTTAAAAAATGCCGCACGTTTTTCAATTATCGATGAAGATGAGTATCCGAGACTGAAAGAACTGATTACAGAATGGGGTAAATCGTATGACTAGGTACAGCAAAGACAGAGAAACGAAAGAGACAAAATTAAGTGTTGAAATAGATGATGAAAAGGACTTTAAAGAGTCTGAAATAGATACGGGCATCGGATTTTTTGACCACATGCTGACACTGTTCAGTTTTCACTCGGAACTGTACGTAAATATTAAGGCGGAAGGTGATCTATACGTTGACGGTCACCACACTGTTGAAGATATCGGTATAGTGCTCGGTCAGCTGCTGAGAGAGCTGTATGCTGAAAAAGAAAGCTATCAGCGCTACGGTTCAATGTACCTGCCGATGGACGAATCACTTGCACGTGTCGTGCTTGATTTATCAGGCAGACCTCACCTCAGCTTTAATGCAGTTATTTCGAGAGAGAAAGTCGGCGACTTTGATACGGAACTTACAGAAGAGTTCTTTAATGCAGTCGCAATGAACTCGAGAATGACACTGCATATCGATCTTTTAAAAACAGGCAACTCACATCATGAAATCGAAGCGATATTCAAAGGCTTTGCACGCAGCCTGAAGATTGCACTGCAGTCATCGGAAAGCGGCGTGCCTTCTTCAAAAGGTGTTATTGAGTAGAGTAATAATATACAGATTAAAACAGCATAGGAAAAGGGAGTTTTCACATGAATATTATTCCGGCGATAGATTTAATTGACGGTCAGAACGTCCGTTTGTCACAAGGGGATTACGAGAAAAAATCACAGATGAAAAGAACGCCTGAAGAAGCACTCGAGTTCTATGCAGGATATAAATCGGTAACGAGAATTCACGTCGTTGATTTAATGGGTGCACTGAAACAAGAAGCGCTGGAATCGAATCTCGTAAAAAAACTGTCAGAGCTGTCTTCACTGCCGCTTGAAATCGGCGGCGGGCTGCGTTCACTTGAAACAATCGGGAAGTATCATGAAATGGGCGTTGAGTATTTTATACTCGGCACACGTGCAATTATTGATGTGCCGTGGCTGACTGAAGCGGTTAAAAAATTTCCCGGGAAAATATTCGTGGGCGTGGATGCAAAGGAAGATGACATTTACATTAACGGATGGACTGAAAACAGCGGCGTTAAAATAGATGAATACTTAGCTGAAATCGAAGCATTGGACCTGGCCGGAATTATCTATACGGATATAAATAAAGACGGTATGGGACTTGGGCCGAACTTTGAAAATACAGCACGAATTAACGATTTAACCCGTCATAAAGTAGTCGCAAGCGGCGGTGTAAGAAATAAAGCAGATCTTGATAAGCTGGAGAGTCTTGGCATAACCGAGGCAATCGTAGGTAAATCCAGTCACACTGATGAATTTTGGGAGGGAATTGAATAATGCAGAAAAAAATAATACCATGTCTCGACGTTAAAGACGGTGCAGTAGTTAAAGGTGTTAACTTCGTCGACCTGCAGCACATCGGCAAACCGGCGGAGCTTGCTGAAAGATATAACGAAGAAGGTGCAGATGAACTTGTCTTCCTGGATATCTCGAAAACTCAGGAAGGCCACGCACTGATGCTTGATGCGATTCGCGAAACAGCAAGCGTGTTATCAATTCCCCTGACAATCGGCGGCGGTATCAAAACAAAAGATGATATTAAACAGCTGCTTGAAGCAGGAGCTGATAAGGTCAGCATTAACTCTGCAGCATTATCCAACCCCGAGTTTATCCGTGAAGCAGCAGAAGAATTCGGCAGTGAAAGTATTGTTATTGCTGTAGATGTCAAGTTCAGCAATGACCTTGAAGACTACTATGTCTATACACACGGCGGTACGAAACGTGCAGATAAAAAAGCAGCAGAGTGGATAGCTGAGTGCGAACAGCTCGGAGCGGGAGCACTGCTGATTACAAGCATGGACCACGACGGTGTGAAGAGCGGCTTCGATCTTGAGTTTTTAGAACAGGCAGCAGACATGGTCAGCATTCCTGTTATTGCGAGCGGCGGTGCCGGCAGCATCGGTCACTTTAAAGATCTTTTCGGCAGAACGAAAGTAGCTGCAGGACTTGCAGCATCAATATTCCATAGAGAAGAAGTGCAGATTGGTGAGTTAAAACAAGCGCTCGCTGACGATGGATTCGAGGTGCGTGTGCAGTGAAACCGGATTTCAGTAAAAATAACGGGATGCTGTCAGTCATACTGCAGGATACGAATACAAAGCAGGTGCTGATGAACGGCTTTATGAATAAAGAAGCTTTTGAGAAAACGAAAACAGACAATGTCGTCTGGTTTTACTCGCGTTCCAAAGAACGATTATGGAAAAAAGGTGAATCGAGCGGTAACGTGCAGGAAGTTGTTTCAATGCAGCTGGACTGCGATCAGGACGCATTGCTGATAGAAGTTGTGCCGCACGGTCCAACATGTCACACAGGCACACAGAGCTGCTTTAACGATGACTATTTCAGCCTGCAGACGCTGGAGCGCACAGTACAGAACAAAATTCAGAAACCTGAAGAAGGATCTTACACTAAATATTTAATCGATAAAGGCACCGATAAAATCCTGAAAAAATGCGGTGAAGAGATGACGGAAGTTATTATCGCTGCGAAAAATAAAGATAAACAGGAACTTGTCGATGAGACGAGTGATCTTCTGTATCACATGCTGGTGATGCTGAATAATGAAGGCGTATCGCTGAAAGACGTCGAGAATAAACTTGAAGAGCGGCACGGTGAAAAACAGGAATACAGTATTCGTGACGATATAGAGAAGTGGTAGAGTTGATGTGAAGAGTGAAGCGGAGAACCTGAGGGGTTTTCCGTTTTTTTTTGTGCAGGGGTAGTGTTTGGAAGTTCTATGAGCGCTCATCATAGGAGTCCGGAGTGTTTAGAAATTCTATGAGCGTTCTTCATAGAACGCCAGAGCAGTATCGCTCCAGCACCATCCGCAAAAAACCGCTCAAAATCCCGGCAGACGGAATTTCAAGCGGTTTATCAAACTTTATCTTCAATCATATTACTTTTTTCTTCTGACGGATATAACAACTTCGTCATCGCCGAACATACGGCGGCATATTTTTCGTGCATCGATTTGATCACGGGCACAAATTTCCTGCGTCGCAATTCTGTTATCTTTTTCCACAGTTATTTCAAATCGTTTCGTACCGCATCTCATAAATTCTCATCCTTGCTAATTTTTCTAGAATGGTCCCCAATTTATGAAGTAAGCAATAATCAGGAACACAGCACCTAAACCATACCATATTAATAAGAGCGGCCAAATAAATTTAATCCAGTCCGTATACTTTATTTTAGCAATAGCGAGTGCAGCCATAAAATATCCTGAAGTTGGATAGAAGATATTTGAGAATCCGTCCCCAAACTGGAATGCGAGAACTGCAGTCTGTCTTGTCATATCTGTTAAATCAACAAGGCCGACCATAATCGGCATTGTTGCCGCCGCCTGCCCGCTTCCGGATGGAATTAAGAAGTTAAGCAGACCCTGGGTCACCATCATAGCTACCGGTACAAATGTTTCCGGAATCATTGTTACAATAATGCTTAAGCCGTAGACAACGGTATCTAAGATAGCTCCGTCTTCAAGAACTACGGAAATAGCGCGTGCAACCCCGACGATTAATGCACCGAGAATAATATTCTGAATACCTTCATTCATTGCTTCAGCAATACCTGAAGGCTTAAGACCGGCAACTAGTCCGCTGACAATACCTGCGAATAAGTAGAAACCGGCAAGTTCGGTAAAGTACCATTGATACTGGAAAATACCAAATAGCATAAATCCTAGTGCAAGAATAAAGATACCAGTACCTACATAAGTGCGTGTGCTGAGTTCAGGACCGTCAGTTTCATCTTTAATAAACTGAGAATTGTCCACATTATCAGTAATTAAAGTTTTGGAAGGGTCTTTCTGAACTTTTTTAATATAAAAGATGATAAACAGTATACCGACGGCAAGCATTACTGCCAGGATAATTAAACGGAAACCGATTCCCGAATAAAGAGGCAGCTCTGCAACTGTCTGCGCTGTTCCTAGGTTAGCTGGTGCTGTAATTGCGACAGCAAAACCGACAACTGTAGCCATTAAGACAGTACCGGTGGCAGCCATACGGTCATAGCCAAGCCGTAAAAATAAAGGAAGCAGAGCAGGTAAGAATATAAGTGATGATTCTATATTACCCGTCAGTGCTACAAATAGTGCTAAAGGAATAACTATTGTCGGAATGATCAGCATCCCTTTATTGCCAAATGACCGAATCAGGAAATTGAGTATTACATCAATAATGCCTGCTTTCTCAATAACTCTGAATAGAGCACCGATTGCCATAATACCGAATATGATAGCAACCGTCTCTTCAACACCTCTCGGTATTGCAGTCATAAAGTCCAGAATACCCACGGGTGTTTGTTCAGCATAGCTGAATGTATCTGGGATGATTATTGAGCGGCCGTCAACTTCTTCTCTGTCATAAGAGCCTGCGGGGACTATGTAAGTGGCTATTACAGATAAAGTAATTAAAGCGAATAGTATTACGTAAATGTGGGGCATAACAAATTTGCGTTTTGATTTACTTTCGTTCATTCATAAAACCCTCCCGAATTGTTTTGATGTAAAGCAATCTATTGCATAAATGCCATTATACACAAAATATTCAGAATTATTAATAGAAATTAAATTTAGGTTGATTATTTCAATAAAATTATAAAAACAGGAAACTAATTTTCCAATACAAAAAAGCCCCTGCATACTTGCGGGGACTTTCAGTTAATCTATTTTTCTCTGATTTCATATGAGTATTTAAGCTGACTTATAATCATAATTAAACCGATGATTACAATACTGAAAATCTGTGATTCATCTGTAACGAATGAGTAAAATATCATCATAATCATTGCGAAAAATAACAGCATTGATGTGAGTGTCCATGAGCTGTACAATGCTTTAGTCATAATAAATAATTCACCTTCATCTGAAGCAGCGAGCAGTTTCTGGTTGTATTTTTTATCGCCGGGTTTAGGTAAATCTTTATCCGGATAAATTATATTAATAAGTGCCGATGCCTGCAGATTCATAAAGCCTGATATGAACAGTAATATTATCGTGAATCCGACAAGCCACGGGTTTTCAGCAGCCATCGTTTGAATAGCCAGTGCTATAAGTGACAGTACAAGCGGCACAGCAGTAGTGACTGTAATTATATTAAATGCATTGTAGCTGTATACATCAAAATCATCTTCGTTCATTGTGCGGTTTTTATCGTTAGTCAGTTTAATGAGTTTTCTGCGGCGTATAAATGCATAGATCAGCAGTGCGGCAGCGAGAACAATCATCACGATACTCAGCCAGTAGTATATAACTTCTAAAGTAGCATCTGTATTTCTGCCGTAAAGGAGTTCCAGTATCAGATAACCGGCAGCAAAACCGATTGCACCATACAGAATTATTTTCAATGTGAATTTCATTTATAACTCCTCCTCGTCGAATATAAAAATACTCTCGATTGGTTCGTTAAATATTTTAGCCATACGTTTTGCTATCAGCAGCGACGGGATATACTCTTCACGTTCGATTAAGCTGATCGTCTGCCGTGATACTTTAGCAAGCTTTGCGAGCTGGGTCTGGTTTAAACTGTCTCTCGCACGAAGTTCGCGTAATCTTGTTCTCATATCTTCACCCTCGCTTCGAATTTTTCAGTGACATATATATCTGTATTTATAATGTAACATTTATTTGTCTTTTTGACAATTATAGTTGTCAAAAAGGGTGAAATATTTGTCATTATATATTTTATAAAGGTGTATAAAATGACAGATGGTATAGTGTCATGGGAAGATTAAAGAAAGAAGAGCTTTATATTTTAAGAGGTGAATACATTGGGACTGGTTTATTTAGCAGGTGCAATTATATCGGAAGTTTTTGGCTCCAGCATGATGAAATTAACAGCGGTAAATAATTCCAAAAAAGCGATTATCGGCATCGTTGCCGGTTATATGTTTGCATTTTATATGCTGTCACTGGCATTGATTACACTGCCGCTCAGCTTTGCCTACGCGGCATGGAGCGGTGTCGGTACGATGTTGACTGCCATTATCGGCTTTGCTGTATTTAAAGAAGAAATCCGGCCAACGACGGTTGCCGGCATAATATTATTAATTATCGGTTTGATATTGATGAGAGTATAGGGAGGTTCTGACATGAGAGCCGCATTATTTTTAATGGGAGCAATAACGTTTGAAGTGACGGGAACAACGCTGCTTAATTTATCGAATGGATTTACAAACGCAACACCTACAGTTATTATGCTGATCTGTTTCGGGTTATCATTTACATGTTTAATCGGTGCACTTAAAACAATCCCGCTGAGCATTGCGTACAGTGTATGGGCAGGACTGGGTACAGCAGGTGCAGGGATTATCGGTGTCTATTTGTTTAATGAGCATCTGTCGACAGTAAATATTATCGGCTTGGGCGTTATAATTCTCGGGGTCATTGTGATGAATATATCTAACAATGATAAAGAAGAAACTGCACAATAATAAAGGATAATGACATATTGTCATTATCCTTTATTATATAAGTTCAGGAAGTCTGCATTTAAATTACCTCTTTATAATTTATTTACCATTTTAATGAGAACGAACTGCAGCGGGACTCTTGCCCATAACAGCGGTTTCGGTACATCAATACTGCCGAGCGGCAGTGCATTCTGAGCCATATAAATATTTGCAGGAAGCACGAGCATCAGAAAACTGTTGATTGCAGATTTCATAATACTTCCCGGGCGTTTGATAACCAGCAGAAAGCTGATTATCAGTTCTGCGACCCCGCTTGCTTTAACGATAAAGTCTTTAAACGGCAAGTAATGCGGAACAATATTTTTAAATCCTTCAGATCGTGTAAAGTGTGCGACACCTGCGATACCGAAAACAGCCGCAAGTATTAGTCTCATAATAGTTTTCATATTACGTCCTCTTTCCTTTTTGGAATTGATACTTGTATTTACCCTGAACAGGTCGTGAAAAACTCAATTATTTAGTATAAACGGTGATGCTATTAATTTTCGCATCTTTTTTATGGCTTTCAAAAGCGATGAAATATGCAGCCTGATACATCCCACCGTCTGCGGTAACAGCTGTTTCTGCAGCGCCTTCCTTGCCGTGAGTCAGAATGCTGTTGATCTGAAGCGAGCTGATTGTTTTATCGGGTAAGGGAATACTTAGACTCCAGTCTTCGCCGGACAGTTCTTCAGTTAAATCATTTTTATAATATTAATGAGAATAAAGCACGCAATAATGAAGATGACGACAGCTGATATTTTATTAATATATAAAGTGATTTTACCATCGGTATCGATGCTGCCGAGTACTCTGCCGAGCAGTACGAGAATGATAAAAGCGAGCCATGAAACGGCGATGCAGGATATGGTGAAGACGATAAGCGCATTGTCTGTATATGCAGTTGAGTTGGTGCCGATAATACCTGCAGTGTCGAGAATTGCATGCGGATTTAATAAAGATACCGACAATGCATAGGCAATCTGTTTATAAGGCGAAAGTTTTACCGGCGCCTATGCAGTTTCCGCTTTAGTAAACCACAGTGATATTGACATATAAGTTAAAAATATAAAACCGATAATATACATGCCGAGCTGCAGTGCAGGCACGGATAAAATAATTAGTGAAACACCTGCCACTGAAAGTACAATCAGCAGTGTGTCGCTGAGTCCTGCAGCAATAACTGCCGGCAGGGCATGAATGAAATTTTTATGGTTGGCACCCTGATTAATAAGGAAAACATTCTGGGCTCCCGGCGGAAGTATAAGTCCTGCTGAAAGAATAAAGCCGTGAAGAAAAGCAGTAAGCATTTATGAGTTCTCCTGACTGTAATTAAGTAAACTAAGAGTAATATAATTCTATGGGACATACAACAAAGAATCACTGAATTAGTTTGTAAATTATGGAAGCGTTTTCTATAATAGTTATAAATGCCTCAGAATAAATTGCAGATGGAGATGGCCAATGTTTAAAATCGTGTTTTTGGAAACATTTAAAAAGATATACCGCAATAAAAAGAACAGATTAATATTTTTACTGGCTTTTCTCGGTATCATACTGTATTCATTTATATATTTGCCCAACCTCAATAATCCGCTGACAATCGATACGGATGAACTGACTCTGGAAACAGAATCGGCGTACGGTATGAAAGAAAGCAGGCTGGACTCAGGTGATATTGCAGTCAACAGTTTTACAGGTGTCGATACATACAGTCTCGCGAAGTATGATTATGAATATAACTTTAAGTATTATGATGCGCTACAGAAAGGCGATGTATCAAGGCTGCTGGAACTGAAAAGCGGCAATGGTGTACCTCTCTTCACACAGGCAGCGTTAAAAGATTACGCCGAACAGAAACATTCCGGACAGTTTCTGGAAATGGATTTTGAAAGAATGGTTATCGAAAGCAATCTCTCAGCACTTCGGGATATAGAAAATCCGACTACACATGAATTTAACGGCAAGACTGGAATTCAGCAGCTGTACTCATTTTTCTTAAACTACGGACCATTAATTATTTTATTTATAACTATTTTTACAGCAAGTGAAGTACTGGTCGATGACCGGAAGCATCATACTTTAAAGGCAGGACAGCCATTGGGATGGAGAAAATACATATTTTATCAGTCACTGTCGGTGTTCTTCATTATTATGTCCGGCTTTGCTGTACTGCTCGCGTTTTTCTTCCTGCTGATCTCACTGCTTTACGGTTTTGGAGATTTGTCACTTGCGAACACTCATTACGAATTCAATGGAGGCTATCGTGCAGGTGAAGAGAACTTCTTTACTGAGCCGATTACTGCTTTCATTATGCAGTCGCTGATTATAACGGCAGTACTCGTATATTTATTTATCCGTTTAAATGCAGCGCTCTCATTAGTATTCAGGCATGATGTAATTGTGATGATTGCAGGGTTGGTAATCGTTGCATTTAACAGACTGTACAGCGGCGGAGGCGAAGACAGTTTTCTCGGTATCGGAGCTCATTTATTTCCGCAGAATTACTTTGAATTTGGAAATATTTTAAGCGGCCGGCAGAACTTTTTAACGCTGTCGAATAACTTTACTTTTGAAACCGGTCTGATTGTCCTTACCGTTACAATTATTATTACCGAAATCATACTTGGAATTCTTGCCGGGTGGATGACCCGTCAGAAGTTCGCAAGGCAGGTGGATTAAATGAAACTGTTTAAATGGGACTTTCTTAAAATTATAAGAGACTGGAAAGTAAGAATACTGCTGGTGTCGCTGTTTCTTTTCCTCGCAAGCTACTCGGCGTTCTATCAGGATCGTTCACCTGCACTGCCGCTCGACGAACTGCGCAGTGAATATGAAGATACTCAGCAGATTTTCCATGCAATCCCCCAAAATCATTTCGAAACAAAAACCGGGCAGAAAGTATACGATAAACTTGCGCGCCAGCAGAGCATTATCGGTATGCAGCGTTATATTTTAGGTGAGCAGGAAGGGAATACTGTAGAGGGGCTGGAGAACGTCGTCAGCGATTATGTTGATCAGGGCCTCGAACTTGCAGAAAACCGTCTGTACTTCTACGAAGCGGATGATTTTGAATCACAGGAACTGCTGCTGTCATTTATGCCGAGTGAGCAGGATATTAAAAATGAGCTTAAGTTTTTAACTTATTTAAAAGAGAATAATGTCGATATTGACTGGAATCCTTTATCGCCGTCACTTGTGCTTTTTAATTTAATCAATATAGTTTCCGGCATCTTTATATTTATAATTGCAGCGATATTCGGTGCGGATCGTTTCTCGAAAGACCAGGAGTCGAACTGGAGTATTTCCCAGGGAATACCGTATTCATGGGCACATCAGTGGAGGCAGCGGACCTTTATCAGCTGGGGGCTGATCTGGATTATTACACTTGCCGGAATCGGGCTGTCGTATTTTTTCAGTACACTGCTGGCTGACAGCGGAACATTGAATTACCCGGTGCCGCTGTATGCAGGTGAAGAGATGGTGTATATCAGCATAATGGAATACGCGGCTATTGCACTGCTGCTTACAATGGGACTGAGTTATATTATCGTTAAGCTGTCCACCGGTTTGTCATGGGTGTTTAGAAATATCTATCTGACGATTACAATCGTTGTTGCGGTATTTTATTTGCCGTATGTTTTCGCACTCACAGGCCCTGCTGCGAGCTGGAATCCGTTCCTTTATCTGCAAATTATTCCGGTGCTGGAAGGCTCATGGGGGTCATTAAAAGATGTCACAATTACGAAGCTGATTATCAGCCTTGGCATCTTGTATATAATCGTTGAAGTTTTGTTTTACTTTATCTTTAAACTGATACCGACGCGTACAGGGAAGCTCGAAAGGAGAAGAAACTAATGTCATTGGAAGTCAGAAATTTAACGATTAACTACGGTACGAAAACAGTGCTTAAAGATGTTAATTTTAATATCCCGGATAATACGATTATCGGTCTCGTTGCACCGAACGGTACGGGAAAAACGACGTTATTTAATGCAATTATCCGTTTTATTCCGATTAATTCCGGAGAGATTTTAATCGATGATACGGTCTATAAAAACACGACTAAGGATGTTAAAACTCTGCACAGTAAAATTACGTTTTTCCCGGATCAGGCGGAACTGTATGAAGATTTTTCGGGTGTGGAGCATATAGAAATGTACCGGGATATATGGAATTCCGGCAGCAGTAATATCGATGAAGTCATCAGCCGGCTGAATATGGAAGGCTATGTTAAAAACAAAGTAAAAACTTATTCTCTCGGTATGAGGCAGCGGCTCTGTTTTGCGATGATGATTGCGGCGGATACGAAAATTATGTTTATGGATGAGATTATGAACGGACTGGACCCGGTGAACGTTGAACTGGTAAGTTCAGTGCTGCAGGAAATTAAAGAAGACGGCAAGATTATTATCGTTGCGTCCCACTTGCTTGAAAACCTGGATGACTATGCGGACCAGATTTACTTCTTAAATGAACAGAGTATCTATTACACATACAACCGGGAAGAATCTCACAGTGAGTATATAAAAGGCTACATTACAGAAGATAAATTAAAGCATCTGCAGCTTAAAAGGGGTACGCTGTATCTCGCAGGCGACCGTATATGCATTCCTCTGGATGGTATGTCAGAAGGCGAAGTATTTGAAACGATGCGCACGCTGAAACATTACAGCCGTGCTGAAGTCTCTCTCGGTGCCCTCGGCACACACGAGCATTATCTGCGTATTTACAAAGGGGAGAGAAGTTATGAAACGGTTTAGTGTTCTCTTGCCTTTCGTCCTTCTTTTAATGGGCTGCAGCTTTAACGGTATTATGAGTGAATCGTATGACGGAGAAAAAATAACTGCTGATGAAGAAGCGGTAAAATTATTTGAAGAAGAAAATTTGTTAAAAACCGAAGGATTGGAATCCCGCTATGCTTTCTTAAACAGCAATACTGAATTTGCCGGCGTCACTGAAGGCGGAACGGAAATCACATTGCAGCCGGGAAGGTATATGACCGGAGAAGATATTGAATCTGGCCGTTATATTGCCCAAACTGACAATGCATCAGCAGTCGTTGTCTATGATGAAGAGGACAACAGGCTTCTGGAAACGGCGCTGAATCACTTCAATACCGAAGTTGTTTTGGAGCTTCAGGAAGGTTATCGTGTTGATTATGTCACAAGACAGGGCAGTATCGTCCTCGAATCTTTAACGGAACAATTTGAAACAATGCTTCCTGCAGGTATGCATACTATTGGGGAAAATCTTGAAGCGGGTACTTATACCCTTTATACGAATGAATTGCCGATTAAAAGAGCAGATTCTGAAGATGAGATATATATGAACACAAAAGGAATAAGCAGTCTTACAGCATCAAATACGGAGGCTGAATTGAAGCCGGAATACGGTATTCAAGTGATGCTGCATGAAGGAGATACTATCATTACAGAACACCCGATTATCCTTGAAAAGAACTAGCCGGCATGCTTTCACTATGCGTAATATGGTCTATGTAATATTTGGAGTACTTGGAGTTATCATCTCGCTTGTCTTTCTTGTACTCCTGTTATTCCCTGGTTCACCGGCAGCATTAACAGCACCGTCGTATTATGCACTGCTTGCATGGACAGTACTTGGACTTATTTTCCTTGCAGCGAAGTATAAAACTTTGAAATCAATGACGAAAGAAGAACTGGACTATATGATTCTAAATAAAACAAGAGAAGAAGCGATGCATCAAAAGAAATAACACGGGTAAAGAATAATATATTATATTATTCGGAGATGATTTCATGTTGAAATTGAAACGTGTTTATGATGATGTTTCACAGCAGGATGGCAAACGGATTTTAGTAGACGGAATCTGGCCGCGCGGCGTTAAAAAAGAAGACCTGGAGCACGACGAGTGGTATAAAGACATTGCACCGTCAACCGACTTAAGAAAATGGTTTAATCATGATTCTGATAAATGGGAAGAGTTTAAAAAGAAATATAAAAAAGAGTTAAAAGATCAAAAAGAACTGGTTGATCAGATTAAAAAAGATTCAGATGGTCATAATGTTACATTATTATATGCGGCCAAAGATACAGAGCTTAATCAGGCAGCTGTGATAAAAGAATATATTGAAGAAAAATAAAAGACGGCAGATGCCGTCTTTTTTAATTATACTTTTAATTTTCCTCTGAAACCGCGGGCACCATAATATGAGTCGGCACCGTTATGGTACAGAAATACAGTGTTGTAGCGTTTATCGCAGAAGAGTGCACCGCCGAGATCTCTAATATTCTCCGGTGTAGCTATCCAGCTTGAAGACTTCAAATCAAAGTCACCGAACTGCTGAAGCGTTCTGTAATCATCTTCAGTCAGCATTTCACAGCCGATTTCGTTTACGAGATCCACAGCTGAGTTTTCAGGTCTATATTTTTTCCTGGCTTCCAGTGCAGTTCTGTCATAACAGACACTGCGGCGGCCTTTCGGGCTTTCTTTTGAACAATCTATAAAATAGAGTTCGCCATCCATTTCGATAACATCGGGTTCGCCTTCAGTTATCTCCATATTATGAAGTACAGCAAGTTGTTTACTGTCGAGTTTAGAAGTAATATCTTCAAATGAAATGTTTTCATGACGTTCCTTATGAGTGTTGAAACGGGATTCAAGTGTGTTCAGAAGTTCTTCCTGTTCTGCTTCAGTAAGTTTCTTCTTTAATGTCATCATCCATCCTCCGTTTATCTTATTTTATTTAATGATACCATGATAAACTGTATGAATAAATATATTATACAGAACGGGGAAAGACGATGATAGTAACAACAGGCGGACGATATAATGAGGAGACACTGCAAAAAGCGAGAGATATCGCTATGCGTTACGGACTGGAGTTCGCAATGCGCAGAAAGCGCTCTGTAAAAGAACTTAATGAGCGTTACAATGACGATGTAATGATCGTTGGAAATGATGGATTAAGCATTGCACCGCAGTCCTGCAAAGAATCTGTTAAGTACCACCCTAACTTTTCTATGGTACGGGCGAAGCGGTTATTAAAAAATGAAAATGATGCACTGGTCGAGGCGGCGGAACTGGAATCTGGCATGTCATTTTTAGACTGTACGATGGGGCTCGGGGCAGACAGTGTCATCGCAAGTATGGCGGTCGGTAACCAAGGCAAAGTCACTGCGCTGGAGCACAGTTTTATATTGTATCTGCTGACTAAAGAAGGTCTGGCATCATATAATGCAGACAACGATATTATTAACGAGGCAATGAGAAATATTAAAGCACTGCACGTTAATTACGAAACTTATTTAAAAACATTGGCTGATAACAGCTTTGATGTTATCTATTTTGATCCAATGTTCGATGAGGAAATCAGTAAATCCCAAAGCCTGCGTACCATTACCCCGGTAACACATACAGAAACATTGTCAGAAACTGCGGTAGAAGAAGCAAAACGTGTGGCAGCTGAAAAGGTGGTACTGAAAGATCATTTCAGAAGTAAGCGGTTTGAACAATTCGGCTTCGAACAGCAAATCCGGAAGACGAGCAAAGTACATTACGGCATTATCAGCACAAACGTGCAGGTTGACTGATGGAAAATAATAAATTATAGTGTAGATAACTGAATAAGAAGTTCTCTAGGGTTCCGTTAAATTATTTAAGTCTGGACCGAGAGAGGACGCTGGAAAGAGTTCCAGTACACGGAAGGACAAAAGCCTGGGAGAGTAACGAAAGTTATTCTTCCGGGCTCTTTTTATTCTCAATTCTTATAAATTTTTAAAATAGGAGCTTTATTTATGTGGTTATTAGTTATTATTGCAGCGATGTTTGAAATTGGCTGGGCAACTGGATTGAAATATGCTGACTCATGGTTTGAATGGAGTTTGACAGTGATAGCAATCATTGTCAGCTTCGGTCTTCTTGTATATGTATCGACAAAAATGCCGGCAAGCACAGTTTACGCAGTATTCGTCGGAATTGGCGCGGTAGGAACAGTCCTGGTGGATATTATTGTCTTCGGCGGTGCGTTTAATATCGGCATTATTATATTTGTAGCACTGCTTGTGTTCGGAGTTATCGGTCTGAAAACAGTGACAGATCATGAGGAGGGTGTTAAATGAGCTGGATTATATTAATACTTGCGGGTTTGATGGAAGTAGCAGGCGTTACAGGAATGTCCTTGATCGGACAGGGTAAAAAGCTGAGAGGCTGGCTGACACTGCTTATCGGTTTTCCAATCAGTCTTGCACTCTTAGGTACAGCGATGGAAACCATACCTTTAGGTGTCGCGTATGCTGTCTGGACAGGAATAGGAACAGTAGGAAGTGCGTTAGTCGGCATTATTTTTTACAGAGAATCAGCAAGTTATAAACGCGTGATGTACTTATCGATGATTATTATTGCAGTAATCGGATTAAGACTGGTGACAGGATAAAACAGTCAGGTTTCACATGAAACATAAAAAAACGTCTGCATAAATAATATGCAGACGTTTTTTTATATTAGTCCTGCTTGAACACGCTTGTGCTGTGTTTAGGCTGAACGCGTGATTTTGGGTCGTATGAAGATTTAGCATATGAAATTGCTACCGGTGCTTCACCGAAGCCCGTGGCAATCAGTTTAACTTTACCTTCAAACGTCGTAATATCGCCTGCAGCAAAGATGCCGGGGATATTTGTTTCCATATGAGGGTTAACTTTAATTGAGTTTTTCTCAAGTTCAAGACCCCATTCTTTTAATGGTCCGAGTGAGGAAATGTTACCGAAGTTAACGATAAGCTGATCTGCTTTAAGCACTTCTTCTGTACCGTCTTTTGCAGTCAGTACCAATTCATCAATCTGTCCATTTTCACCTTTAATTTCAGTGACATTCAATGATGTTTTAACATCTATTGGAGAATCCATAACCTGCTGTACACTTGTTTCATGTGCCGTAAAACGGTTGCGGCGGTGTACAAGCGTTACCGATTTAGCAAGTTCCTGGAGCATCAGTGACCAGTCGAGAGCTGAGTCCCCTCCGCCCAGTACAACTACGTCTTTGTCTCTGAATTTCTCAAGGTCTCTGACTGCGTACTGCAGTGATGTGCCTTCGAAATCAGCTTCGTTATCCAGGCCGATTTTACGCGGCTGGAAAGCACCGACGCCTGCTGTAATTAAAATTGTTCTTGTAAGATACTCACCTTTATCAGTTTTTAAAATAAAGTGGTCATCTTCACGTTCGTATGACTGTACAGTTTCTCCGAGGTGAAGTTCAGGTTCAGCATACTGCGCTTGTGAAACCAGGTTTGATACTAAATCTTTCGCCAGGATTTTCGGGAAACCGCCAACATCATAAATATATTTATCCGGATATAATTCCATTAATTGTCCGCCGAGCTCGGGCAGACTATCTATCAGTCTTACAGACATTTGTCTCATGCCCGCATAAAAAGTAGAGAATAAACCAGTAGGACCTCCACCGATTATCGTTACATCTACAATTTCGTCTTTCATGAATATAACCCTCCAGTAATATACGAAAAATATTTTTATATTTTCATTCCATTAAACATTATTACACAAGCCGCAATGAAAATAAAAGTGTTTGGCATGCTGAAACGTCGCTGTGAGGCGTAATTCAGACTTTCGAATGACGTTGCCCCGTCCGCGGATCGCGCCAGAAAAATACGGTAATAAGAAATCCGATAACAAGAATGATTGCACTGAAGTAGTACGGATAGTCCAGATTCATATCGAACAGTATACCTGCGATAACAGGACCAATAACATTTGCAAGTGACGTAAAGAACGAGTTCATCCCTCCTGCAAAGCCCTGGTTATCTTCAGCGATATGCGACAGGAATGTTGTGACCGCAGGTCTTATCAGATCAAAACCGATAAAAATCACAAACGCCACAGCCATGACACCCCAGTATGATTCGAGGAAAGTCATAGCGAAAACGAGAACGGCTGTATATATAATCGAAACCCTTATAATATTCAGTTCGCCATAGCGTCGGGTCAGCGGCTCAAACAGTACAATCTGTGCGAATGTACCGATGATTGCACCGCCTGCAATAGCAATGGCAATATCTGTCGGTGTAAATCCGAGTTTGCGGTCGAAGTACAGACTGAAGAATGATTCAAATGCTGCAAGACCGAATGATGAGACAAATATAACGAGAAAAGCAATGAAGAATATTGGTGTAAATACTTTTTTGAAATTACTCGTTGTGACTTCTGTTTTATCTGCGGCAACTTCTTTAAGATTCTTCGGCTCTTCCAGCATAAACACTGATAACAATGCACTGATTAAACCGAGCACTGCTGCAACGAAGAACGGCAAGCGTGTTGAAACTTCAGCCAGCACACCGCCGATTCCGGGCCCGATAATGAATCCAAAGTTAATTGCAGCAGTCATATAACCGAGAGATCGTGCACGGTTTCTGACGGTTGTTATATCGACGATAAATGCAGTAACCGCCGGCATAATAAATGCCCCGGCCAGTCCGCCGAGCATACGGGAAACAAACAATACCTCGATGGTTTTACCGAGACCAAATAACAATTCGGAAAATGCGAAAATAAACAGGCCGATAACGATAGCAATTTTACGGCCGAACTTATCTGCAGCACGTCCTGTGAATGGTGAGAAAATAAGCTGTGTAAAAGCAAAGGCAGCGGTTAAGTAGCCGACTTCGGCACCGCTGATATCCAGTTCATTCATAATTGACGGCAGAACCGGTATGACAAGACTTATTCCTAGAAAAACAAGGAAAACACTGCTATATAATAAATAGAGTTGATATTTTTTCTTCATGATAACTGCACCTTCTTACATTTTTGCATATGTTAAGGTATATACTACACTTGAAAACGGAGAAAGAATAGCAAAAATTAGACAGATTGAGGTGGAAATTTTGGGAGAGCATAATCATGAGCATCACCACGACCATACTCAAGGTGCAAATAAAAAAGCACTCACAATAAGTTTAATATTAATCGCATCATTTATGATTGTTGAAGTCATCGGCGGAGTGCTGACAAACAGTCTCGCTCTCCTGTCAGACGCAGGTCACATGTTCAGTGATGCAGTATCTCTCGCTGTTGCACTTGCCGCATTTAAAATGGGTGAGAAAGCAGCGGATTCGTCACGGACGTTTGGCTACAGAAGATTTGAAATTCTGGCTGCCGTATTTAATGGAGTCACACTGATTATTATTGCAGTATTTATTATTATCGAAGCTGCAGGAAGGTTTGTGAATCCGCCGGAAGTGGCAACGACGGGAATGCTGATTATCGCTGTCCTCGGTCTCATCGTAAATGTAATTGTCGCAAAAATTTTAATGTCGGGAGACACTCACGATAATTTAAATATGAAAGGTGCGCTGCTGCATGTTCTCGGTGATCTGCTGGGTTCAGTCGCCGCAATTATCGCTGCGTTATCCATTATGATTGTCGGCTGGGGATTTATGGACCCGCTCGCGAGCGTCATCGTTGCTGTACTGATTGCAATCAGCGGTTTCAGAATAACCCGGCAGTCATTGAATATACTGATGGAAGGTGTTCCGGAAAATATTGATGTGGATACTGTGCTCAGCAAAATTAACGGACTGGATGGTATTGAAGACGCTCACCATCTTCATGTCTGGAGTATTTCAAGCGGGATGAATGCACTGAGTGTTCATGTAGTCGTAAATGGTACTTTAAATGTCCATGAAACACAGAGAATTATTCAGAGTATAGAAGCAGAGATGAAAGAGGAACATATTGATCATGTTACTGTTCAGGTGGAATGCAAACATCATAACCACGATGATGATATTCTCTGCAGCTGACTGTTGAATGCCCCGGACAGCAATGTCCGGGGCATTTTTGGTATTATGAATTTAAGACAAAAATAAAGGAGATGGTGTTGTGGAAGAAGTGCATACTAAATATTCACGTAACAGCAAAGGACATTATGTACCCGGGATGATACATAACGATACTCTCTATATTTCCGGACAGTTATCTTTGGATTTTGAGACCGGTAAAATAGTTAAAGGCGGTATCGCTGAAGAAACAAAACGAGCACTATCCAATATGGAACTGGTATTAAACGAAGCAGGTCTGACTAAAGAAGATGTGATAATGGTCAGATTATACACGTCTGACGTCGATAACTGGGATGTTATTAACGATGAATACAGCAAATATTTCGGAACTCACAAACCTGCACGAGCAGTCGTGCCGACAAAAGAACTGCACTACGGCTGTCTGGTTGAAATCGAAGCTGTTGCAGCTGTAAAATAATCATAGTTATAAGGGGACAGAATAATGAACTACAAAGAAATAGATACACCAGCATTACTAATTGATGAAACTGTACTGAATAAAAACATTAAATATATGAGTAATTACGCAAAAGAACAAAATGTTAAGCTGCGTCCGCACACGAAAACACATAAAATGCCTCATCTGGCGATGGAACAGGTACGAAATGGTGCTGAAGGTATTACTGTCG
Source organism: Jeotgalicoccus saudimassiliensis (assembly GCF_000756715.1). NCBI lineage: Bacteria > Bacillati > Bacillota > Bacilli > Caryophanales > Staphylococcaceae > Jeotgalicoccus > Jeotgalicoccus saudimassiliensis. The sequence goes on along the minus strand of NZ_CCSE01000001.1, from coordinate 1,383,245 downwards.
CTAAAGTCGGAGAAGCGGAAATCATGGCAATTTACGGACTGGACGATATTTTCATCGCCAATCAGATTGTCGGAAAACAAAAACTTGAAAGAATTAAAAAACTTGCTGAACAGATTAATATTTCATTTGGTGTAGACAGCGTTCATCACATAGAAGAAATTGATGAAGTATTTCAAGGCGCTGATAAAAAAGCTCAGGTACTTATTGAAATCGAAGTAGGAGAAGAACGCTCGGGTATTATCGAAGAGGTCGACTATAAGCTATTGTTAAACAGCATCCGCGCTTCTAAAAACGTTGAACTGAAAGGAATTTTCTCACACGACGGGCATACGTACAAAGCGGTCGACAAAGATGACTGCCTTGATTTATTTATGACGGCAACGACACGCACACTGCATTTCGCAAATGTTGCGAGAGACATGGACTTCGAAGTTGAAACAATCAGTATCGGTTCCACACCGCCGTTTATGTTCGGTTTCGATATTCCTGAAGGCATCACAGAAATCCGTCCGGGAACATATATTCTAATGGACGGCTCACAGTCGAACGCAATTGATTCATATGCGCACTCAGCAGCGAGCGTCCTGACGACGGTGATCAGCAAGCCTACAGCAGAACGTGTAATTACGGATGTCGGTGCCAAAGGGCTGACAGCGCAGTCAAGAAGCAAAGGTTTGACAACGACAGAAGGCTTTGGGAAAATAAAAGAATTTGAGGGTGTTCATATTCACGGTGTATTTGATGAACACGCAATTATTTACAATCGGGAATTCAGCAATAATGTAAATATTGGTGATAAAATAAGTATTATTCCAAATCATATTTGTCCCGTATCTAATCTTTACCATAAAGCGTATATTGTTAACGACGGGGAAGTCGTTAAAGAAATTGAAATTGCCGCTCAGGGCAAACTTCAATAAATACAAAAATGTCCCGGTGATTTAATCACCGGGACATTTTTGTTTAGAGAATTAAATCCCTTTCGGTTTATCCTCATCAGCATATGCTTCAAGGTCTTCCTGATACTCTTCAAGAGTGCTTTCTTTGTAGTTCTTCATACGCTCCCGGTCAGGAGTGATTGAAAGACCTAAATATTTACGTTCATTGTTTGCATCTTTATAAAATGCAATCATCATTGCTATAATGATGAAACTGAATGGCAGCGCAGCGATAATCGCAGCGGACTGTAAGGCGTTTAACCCTGTTTCCCCGCCTGCTGCAAGAAGTGTGAATGCAATTGCAGACAGTGAAATTCCCCATGTAATTTTCGTTTTACCTGACGGTGTTAAATTACCGTGAGACGACTGCATACCGAGTACAAAAGTTGCCGAGTCGGCAGATGTAATAAAGAATATACTGACTATTAATATAGCGAGAATTGACATAATTGCACCCATCGGCAGCTGATCAAAGACTGCAAACAGCTGTACTTCTGTCGCCATATTAAATATTTCCGGCTTGTCCATTGCAGTGGAAATACCTGTAATACCGAACACACTGAACCAGATAATTCCGATTACAGTCGGTACAAGTAATACTGCAATTATAAATTCACGGATTGTACGGCCTTTAGAAACACGGGCAATAAATATTCCGACGAACGGGCTCCAGCTCATCCACCAGCCCCAGTAATAAATCGTCCATGAACTCAGCCATTCTTCTTTTTGCGGATTCAGCGGTGCAACATCAAAGCTGTTAAAGACGATAGAGCTTAAGTAGCCGCCTGTACCTGTAGTCATCAAATTTAAGATGAGCATAGTCGGGCCGACTATAATAATGACAGCAAACAGAATTGCAGCCAAGACCATGTTTATGTTACTTAAATACTGGATACCTTTGCTCAGACCGCTCCATGCACTGTACAGGAACAGAACTGTTACAACGGCAATGATAATTCCCTGAGTTACCAGACTCACAGGAATATCAAATAAGTAGTTCAATCCGCCGTTAATCTGCATTGCACCGATACCAAGAGATACTGCAACCCCGATAACCGTTGCGAATACTGCAAGTACGTCAACAAGAATTCCAAGCCAGCCGTCGACAAGATTTCCAAATAACGGACGAAGTGACTTGGATAAAAGACCAACTTCACCTTTTCTGAAACTTGAGTATGCAAGGGATAAACCTACGATACCGTATATTGCCCATGCATGAATACCATAGTGCAGAAATGTTGATTCCATAGCTTCAGTCAGAGCCGCTGTAGTACCCGCGTCAGCTGTCGGCGGTGACATAAAGTGAGCCATAGGCTCCCCAGCACCGTAGAACACAAGACCGATACCCATCCCGGCACTGAACAGCATTGTGATCCATGATACAGTGTTAAATTCCGGAACATCGTCCGGCTGTCCGAGTTTCAGTTTACCAATGGGACTGAATACCAGGAAGATACAGAAGAGTACGATAGCGGTGACCAGTATCATATAGTACCATCCGAAATATTCTGTTACCCATCCGGATATACTGCTGGAGATATCACCAAATTGATCTGGAAATATAGCTCCTATAATAACGAGTATTCCTATAGCTAATGCAGCGAATATGAAAACATAAGAAATTTTATTTGACTTCTCAGACGATGTCGAATGATTTGTCATTACATCACTCCTTTTAAATTTTTGACACAACGGATAAATGATAACAATCTATGTGCAGGACTTCAACCTGGGAAATTGCACAACGAACTGCTGTGCAGACAGATAATACTTTATACATAGCCGTATAAAGAAGATTTAAACAAAAAAAGTTCCCCCTAAAACAGTTTGCTTTTTTTAAGTTTCTGCTTTAGGGAGAGCTTATCAAATGATTTTACCTTTTTGTATTCGATTATTTATTAGTGAGAAGCACAGCAGAATTGAATAAAGTCTGTACTGCCGGCATCATGCTGTCTTCATTAACATCAAATGCCTCATTGTGATGTCCTGCAGCAAGATCTGTCCCGAAAACACAATATGTTGCCTGACCGCCCTGCTCCTGTACGCGATTAATGAAAAATGTAGCATCTTCACTGCCGCTCGGCTTGTTTTCTTCCAGCTGTGTAACGAGCTGTTCACTTTCGGCTGATTCGACAAGTACAGTTGCAAGTTCAGTTGAACCTTCAGCGCTCTTTCCTTCACCGACTGTTTCAATATGATAATCGACTTGAAACATACCGGCAGCGCCTTTAATAATCGATTCGGCATACTGTTTCATATAATCATTCAGCTCGCTGGTCGTGCCTCTTGTTTCAATTTTTAAAGATGCGCGGTCTGCGATAACGTTGCGTCCGCTTCCTGCGTGAAGTTCACCGACGTTAATACGTGTGGCCCCGCCGGAATGGCGCGGAATTGCATTTAAATTAATCACCGCGTTTGCTGCCGCGAGCATCGCGTTTTTACCCTCTTCAGGCTGACCGCCGGCATGCGACGATATGCCTTTAAATGTGACATCGAGCTTAGTCGTCGCAAGGAAACCGTTGTTGGAACCGAGAAAATGATTGAACGGTACGCCTGTGCCGATATGCGACGCAATAAAGTAATCAGCATCGTCGACCGCACCTGCTTCAACCATTGAACGTGCTCCGCGGGTACCTTCTTCTGCTGGCTGGAAAAGAATTTTAACAGTCCCTTTTAACTTTTCTTTATTTTCCATCAGAAGTGAGGCAAGACCAAGACCAATAGATGTGTGAACATCATGGCCGCATGCATGCATCTCGTTATTCACTGAACGGAAGCCCTGCTGCAGCGGAAAATGATCCGGAGACTCTGATTCATAGATAGGCAGTGCATCCATATCAACGCGGTAAACGACGGTCGGACCGTCAATACCGGTTCTTAACGTAGCGGCAATACCTGTATAGCCTTCTGAGACTTTATCCAAATATTTCAGTACCGCACCGTTGTTCTTTGCCCATTCGTAATGTGCTGCTGTTTCTTCCGGTGACGGTTTGCCCATAGTGAAATCAGGATGCATCACTTCCAGGCCGATTTTAATATCGTAGCCGAGTTTTTCGAGAGTATCTGCAACTATCGTTGATGTGCGCATTTCAAGAAAACCAAGTTCGGGATGCTGATGAAAGTCTCTGCGCCAGTTTATCAGCTGTGAATGTAATGACACTTTAAATCATCTCCATGGTGAATTTACTGAACTCTGTCTTCCAGGAATACTGAAGCTCCAGGTCCAAGCGGTAATCCTGTGAAGTAGAATATTCCGAGAAGAATAATCCATGCCAGCAGGAATACTAATGAGTACGGCAGCATGATTGACATGTACGTACCAATACTTGCATTTTTATCGTAACGTTTCATGAATGCAAGAATAATAACCATATACGGGAACAACGGTGTAACAATATTAATTGATGAGTCGGCGATACGGTAAGCAGCCTGTGTAAAGGCCGGATCATATCCGAGCTGCATAAACATCGGTACGAAAATCGGTGCTTCAATTGCCCATTTTGCCGAACCGGATGTAATCAGGAAGTTAAGGGCTGCTGTGAACAATACGTAGCCGATAATAAGGCCGAGACCTGTAAATTCAACTGATTCAAGGAATTCGGCACCATTTACCGCGAGCCATGTTCCAAGGTTAGTCCAGTTAAAGTACGCGATAAACTGTGCAATTGCGAATACGAGTACGATATAACCGGCCATATCTTTAATAGATTCAGTCATATAATGAGTCGCATCTTTTGTCGTCTTGATTTTCCCTGTTGTAATACCGAATGCGAGACCAATTAATACAAAGAAAATAAGTATAATCGGTACGATACCGTCGATAAACGGTGACGGTATAATACCGCCGTCTTCATTTGCAAGCGGGCTGTCCGGCATAAGAATAACTCCGACGATAACAACCCAGTACAATGCACCGGTAATAATTGCAGCGATAAGCCCTTTTTTCGCATTTGGCAGTTCTTCTGCATCATCTTCTTCAAGACTCTCGCCTTTATATTTACCAAGGCGGGGTTCGATAAAGCGTGAAGTAATCAGTCCACCGATAATTGTCAGCATAAATGTCGATACAATGTTGAAGTACCAGTTATCTACCGGCGTAATAACAATCGTATCGTCAATTAAACGTGCTGCTTCTGTAGAGATACCAGATAAGAGTACATCAGTTCCGGCAATAAACAGGTTGGCAGTAAACCCTGCACCTGCACCGGCGAAACCTGCAGCAAGACCGGCAAGCGGATGTCTGCCGAGCTTGTAGAATACGAGAGCACCAAGCGGCGGGATAATTACCGCAGCAGCGTCCGATGCAAGGTTACCCAAAATACCGACGAACACTACTGTATATGTAACGAGAAATGGCGGCGATTTTAAAATGGTCTTACGGATGGCATAGTCGAGAAGTCCGACTTTTTCGGCCAGTCCAATACCGAGCATCATCGACAGAACGAGTCCGAGCGGAGCAAATCCTGTGAAGTTATCGAGCATGGATGTCAGTATAAACTGCAGACCTGCACCTGAAAGTAAACTGTTAATCGGTAATGTTTCCCCGTTACCCGGGTGTATAACCGAAGCGTCAAACAGGCTGGCAATCCATGAAATTACAATGATTAAAAATGCAAGCCCGAGAAATAATGCGAATGGATCCGGAAGCTTGTTTCCGACACGTTCTACAGCGTCCAGAAACCTTTGAAAAAAACTTTTCTTCCCTGTTTTATCTGTCAATGAAAACCCTCCCAAAAATAATTTCTTTATTTACCCTGTTATCCGTATATATGTAATAACAGATACAAAGAGTTTACATAAATTTCAGTTAATTGTCTATAATCGATTTCTTCATATAAATGACCAAATGATTTTAATATACTTATAGAAGCATTTTTATTATACTTAACTGTATATAAAGAAAAACGGCAAACAGTAGGAGGCAGGACATGAAGATTGCATATATCGTTGACAGTACTGCGAGCTTGTCAGATGAACTGGCAGGACGTTCAGATGTATTTCAGGTGCATTTATCTGTAACGTTCAAAGACGGATCGGTATTTAAAGATACAACGGATGACGCACAGCTTAAATCATTTTATCAGCGTCTCGCAACGGAAAAAGACATTCCGAAATCATCGCAGCCGCAGGTTGGCGAATATTATGAAGTGGTCGAAGACATCATTTCCAGAGGGTTCGATACGATTATTGCCCTGCATATCGGAAAAGGTATCAGTGGAACATATCAGAGTGCCGATATGGTGCTTAATGAATATAAAGAAGACGGCAAAATAGACTATTCACTTATAGATACGAACGGTACTTCGTTCATAATAGAACACCTTCTTGAACAGACAATTGAGCAGATTGAAAAAGGTGTGCCGGTTCCGGATACTGTCAGCAGGATTGAAAAGCTTGTTGAAGATACTCAGATCTATCTGGTGGTGGACGATTTAAATTACCTTGTTAAAGGCGGCAGACTGGGAGCGGGCAGTGCGTTTATCGGCAGCCTGTTCAAAATTAAACCGGTCGTTTACTTCGCTGATGACGGCAATGTGAAACCTTTTGACAAAGTGCGTACGAACAGCCGTGTCATTAAGTTATGGGAAAAGCTGATTGAAGAAGCGATGGACAAATTCAACGGGAAAATTAAAATTGCTATTGCCCACGGTGATATTGCCGAAGAAGCATATCAGATTAAAAAAAGATTTGAAAATATGTACCCCGGCATCAGCTGCCGCGTCGGTTATTTAACGCCTGCACTTGGCGTACACGGTGGTCCCGGAAGCAAGGGCCTCGGCATTTTGCCATATATATAAGCATTAACTTAAGCGGAGCTCCTATACAGATAGGAGCTCTTTTTTATACTAAAAAAATGAGGTGGAAATATGAACAGGAAGAAGTTGAGAAAGGACTACTTCGATAAAGAGCTGGCAAAGCGTTATGCTTCGGACATCAGTGAAGTATATCCAGATTTTGACAGTGAAAGCTTTATCGATGATGCAGCAATTGAAATCGAAGGCAGGCGTATGTCTGAACGTATCGCCGTATTTGCAGGGAAGCTTAAACAATATTTACCGGATGACTATGTTGAGGCGACTGCGATTCTGACTGCCGTGCTTGGTCAGGAAAATGAACAATTTTATTTTCCTTTTGAAAAAACACATTACTACAGAGCGATTGCAAAGTTTATAGAAGTATATGGACGTGAGGATTTTGAACAGTCGATGAAAGCGATAGAAGAAGTAACGAAACGGGATACTGCGGAGTTCGCCATCCGTCCGTTTATAGAAAATGATTACGATAAAGTGGAAAAGGTTTTTAAAAGATGGGGACAGAGTGATAATGCACATTTAAGAAGACTTGTAACAGAAGGAACGAGACCGCGGCTGCCGTGGGCAAAAAAGCTGGATTTTTTAAGAAACGATGTCTGTGAGAACTTCAGACTGCTGCAGCCTTTTCTTAATGATCCGTCGAGATATGTGGAAAAGTCAGTCGCAAACCATCTGAATGATATATCGAAGTACTATCCAGAAGAAGTCGTTTCATTTTTAAATGAGAATATTAATGAAACATCTTTGTTTATCGTAAAAAGAGCGCTCAGAACACTTAAGAAACAAGAACACAGCGATGCGCTTGAACTGCTTGAAACGTTAAAATAATATATTTCATTTTTTAATCATCCTTTAACTATTGATTAACTGTCCATTAGTCCGGTGTGGATATACTTTAAGTAACAAATAAAACAAACCGCACAAATCGGGCGGCAATATAAATGGAGGATGACTGAAATGAAATTAAGCAAAAACATTTTATTCGGCGGTGTACTGGCATCAGCGTTAGTATTGGGTGCATGTGGAGCGAACGCAAGTGCAGATGATATGGAATGGGAAACTGAAGCAGCAGCCGGGAGCGGAGACACTGACCCGGTAGACAATATTGCACTCAAAGATGCATTTAAAGATAATAAGTCTGCTGAAGCAATCGAAATTGCTCATGAGAACTTCGATGGTATTTTAGAAGGTATCAGCTACGAAGAAGACGACGGTGTATATTACTACGAAGTTAAGTTCGAAAACAGTACAAATGAATACGAAGTGAAGCTGAACGCAGATGATCTGACTGTTATTGACGAAGAAAATGATAACGAAAACGATGAACGCGGATTCAAGCGTCTTGAAGCAGCGCAGAATGACAAAATCATTTCTCTGACCGCAGCGAAAGAAGCGGCAGAGGCAGCTGCTGAAGGCGAAGCAGATGAATGGGATTATGATGTAGATGATTTTAAATACGAATTTGAAATCGGCGAATTCGAAGTAACAATCAATGCGAAAACAGGTGATGTAACTGAGATTGATGACTAGTGACAGACGCCCCCGAGGGGCGTTGTTTTTATCATGCTTAAAAACAGTTTAAAGTGTACTGCATGATATAATTACAATAACAACTTATATTGTGAGGCGATATCATGGAGAAAATACTGATCGTCGAAGACGATGAAAAAATTGCACGTGTGATTCAGCTTGAACTGGAATTTGAAGAATATGAAACAGATATTGCGTATACAGGCAAAGAGGCACTTGAGAAATATGAGACCGGCGGCTATTCACTGATTCTGCTGGATGTGATGATTCCTGAACTGAACGGACTGGAAGTGCTCAGGAGAATCAGACAGAAAGACGCCGGCATTAAAATAATTATGCTGACAGCAAGAGATGCTGTGATGGACAAAGTCAGCGGACTCGACTCAGGTGCCAATGATTACATGACGAAGCCGTTTGAAGTTGAAGAGCTGCTCGCAAGAATCCGCGTGCACCTGAAATCTGCTGAAAAAAGCGAAGTGAAATCGGAAGTGATAGAACACCGCCACCTCGAAATCAGACCGCTTGCAAGGGAAGTTTACAGTAACGGTGAAGCGGTGTACTTAACACAAAAAGAATACGATGTGCTTCTTTATCTTATCAATAACAAAAATCAGGCGCTGTCCCGCGATCAGATTATTGATGCAGTGTGGGGATATGACTATTTCGGCGATACGAATACGGTGGATGTCTACGTGCGCTATATACGTAAGAAACTGGATACAGACAAACCATCACTAATCTCCAGTGTTCGCGGCATTGGTTATATTATTAAGGATTAAATTATGAAACTTGGAACAAAAATACAGCTGTACACGACAGTAATGATTGCCATTGCTGTTATGCTGACCAATTGTTTAATTTACTTTGCCTATAAACATTATTCGCTGGAAGCGGAAGCGGGACAGCTTGAAAACCGCGGCAACAATATAATTACAGAAATTCAAAAAGCAACAGAGAGCGGTATCAGCGGTGAAACCGTGCTCCAGTATTTTTCGCTGTCGGACGGTTATATAACGATGATAGGTGAAGATGAAAACCATATCGTCAGAATCGCGACTGATGAAAGCTATCTCGAATTATCGAAGCCTTACCGGACATCGAAGTTTACGGATAATGTCACACTGAACGATGAACATTTTGTTATGGTGTCCCTGCCTGTTATTTGGCAGGACGGCAATGTCCACAGTCTTCAGATTTACGAGAATGTGAACTTCCTGTACGAGACATACAATTTATTAAAATGGATATTAATCATTTCAACTCTCGTGCTTCTGACTCTTGTGTTTGTGCTGAATCAGATCATTACAAATCTGATTACCAGCCCGATTAAGAGTCTTGTGGAGAGAATGAATGATAAAGAAAACATACGGCGCTACAAAACACTGCCTGACAATAAATCAGATGCGTATGAGCTGAAAATGCTCACGGGTGCATACAACGATATGATGCTGACGTTAAAAGTGCACGATGATAACCAGCAGGCATTTATTATGAATGCCTCCCATGAATTAAAAACGCCTCTGACGGTAATCAGTTCATATGCACGGATGCTGGAGCGCTTCGGTAAAACGCGTGAAGATCTGCTGGATGAAGGAATAACGGCGATATCAGAAGAAACGACACGGATGAAATATCTGACAGAACAGTTTCTCAGTTTTACGAAAGTAACGCATAGCGATACAGGCGGGGAAATGGAGTACATTCCTGTCGTGAAGCTGATTGAGAGTGTTGTATATCGTCTTGAAAAAGTATTTAAGCGGAATATTAATATCGATGCATCCGGTCGGAATCCGCACATTTATGTGCATCCTCCGGCATTTGAGCAGCTGCTGCGTATTTTTCTCGACAACGCCCACAAGTACAGCAGCGATGATATAGATGTGGCAGTGGATGAAACGGCTCACGCGGTCCTGATTAAAATTACGGATTACGGTATTGGAATACCGGAAGAGGATTTAGGAGATATATTCACCCGCTTTTATCGTGTGGATAAAGCCCGTACGAGAAAAACGGGCGGTTCCGGTCTCGGTTTATCAATAGCAAAACAGCTGGCGGACAATAACGATATTAAAATATCTGTCAGCAGTAAAGTGGATGAAGGAACGACATTCACATTAATAATTAAAAAGGAGGCTGACAATGGCGAAGCGGAGTAAGTTTCTGATCGCGCTCGCAGGACTCATCGCCGGAATAGTTGTCGGTGTATCATGGGTCACGTTCAATCAGCAGGATTATATATCAGAAGATGAAGCACGTGCTGTCGTAACAGAACGTTACGGCGGTTCTGTGGAATCAGTATCACTCTCGGATGATGATCGTTATTTCATTATCAATTTAAAAGGGAAATCAGCGACGCACAGCATTACTGTAGATCGTGAAGATTCCAGTGTCGACGGTATAAAAACTGTCGCAGAGCATAAAGAAACCAAAAAACCTGCTGATGATACAAAAGAAGATGAGCAGGCTGAAAAAGAGAAAAAAGCAGCAGCCGAACAGGAGAAAAAGAAGCAGGAAGAACAGCAGGCTGAACAAGATAAAGAACCCGAAAAACCGGAGGGAAATACGAAGCTGACAGTTGAAGATGCTGTAGAAATCGCTGCATCTGAAGTCGGGGGAGTGAATGTTTACTCGACATGGAGCGGCAACGGCGAGACGCGTGAATATTATATACTGCAGCTTGTGAACGGTGAAGATGAAGGAGCACTGATTGATATTAACGGTATAACCGGACAGGTCAACAAAGTCATCTGGCTGGAAATCGATGACGACTATTCAAACATTGAGCAGCTGGTCTACGAAGCGACAACATATGCAAGTATGTATGACGGGAGATACATCGAATACGACGATGATTACTTCGAAGACTAGGCGGATACATTGACACTGTACGATATACGTTATATAATTTTATGGATTTCAAGCCCCTGAGGAGTAATATCATGACGAGAATGGAAGAAAGTCTGAAAGCATTTGTCGGTATTAAAAGAACAAATGATATTTTGGAAAAAGTAGTAAAGAACGATGCACAGCAGTATGGACTGAATATTAGCGAGTTTGCAGTTATGGAGCTTTTGTTTAACAAAGGCCCCCAGCCGATTAACCGCATTCAGGAACGGATATTGATTGCAAATTCAAGTACGACTTATATACTGGATAAATTACAGCAGAAAGGCTATATTATCCGGAAACGTGATGAGAATGACAGACGCAGTATGAAAGCAGCATTGACCGAAGAAGGAGAAAGTCTGATTGCAAAGATTTTCCCGCCTCACAGCGAACTTCTTGCCGGGTTGTTTACCGCATTAAGTGACGAAGAGCTGAGTGCTTTCAGGGAAATGCTTAAAAAAATTAGCGCGAGTGCGCACAACAGCTAACAAAAAATATGGGGTTTATTAAGCAGTGCACAGATGTGTACTGCTTTTTTTATATTTCAAACTGTTCTATAGTAAGAATAATATTAAAAAGAAAGAAAGTGTAATTATGCTGGAGCGATTGGAAAAGAGCGATTTTGAACAGCTGTATGCGTTGATAGACGAATCATTTCCACCGGCGGAAATAAGAAATTTTAAAGGTCAGCAGAAGCTGCTTGATGAGCCGGGGTATAATGTATATGTACTGCAGAAAAATGGTGAAATACTGGCATTCATAGCAGAGTGGGAAAATGAGAAATACCGCTTTGTCGAGCATCTTGCAGTTAATGATAAATACCGTTCCCGGGGTCTCGGTTCAAAAATACTGAAAGAATACAATGCAAGGAGCAGTAAACCTGTAGTACTGGAAGTGGAACCGCCGGAAGATGACATACAGGTACGCCGTGTAAAATTTTATGAAAGAAATGGATATCATCTGTCCGGCTTCAGCTATCCGCAGCCGGTTATTAACGAAGGACATGAACAGGTGCAGCTCGTATTAATGACTTATCCAAAACTATTGGATAACAGCATTCTCAAAGAGGTAAAAGCATGGCTGGATCAGACTGTATATAAATCTGATTAAGATTTTAACTGGGGGATGGAAATGGATTTTATAGAACGGGGAACTAAAAGTTACAGACAGACAGCACTTGCTTTTTTCGCCGCAGGATTTAATACATTTGCGATTCTTTATGTAGTGCAGCCGATCTTACCTGACTTAACTGCCTTTTACGGAGTGACACCGACTGCTGCGAGTTTATCGCTGTCGGTGACGACCTTCACGCTCGCAGTCAGCATGCTGGTGTTCGGTTCAATTTCAGAAGCGGTCGGAAGGAAAAATATAATGCTCGTATCGATGCTGTCGGCGTCGATACTTTGTATACTTACTGCATTCAGTCCGACTTACGGTACACTGATTGCAATGCGGGCACTGCAGGGTGTAGCACTTGCCGGTTTGCCGTCCATTGCGATGGCGTATCTCGGTGAAGAGATTCATCCGAGGAGCCTTCCCGGAGCGATGGGACTGTATATAAGTGGAAATGCACTCGGAGCAGTATTCGGACGTGTGTTTTCAGGGGTGGCTGCCGGATTGTGGGGATGGCAGAACGGACTCATCGGGGTCGGTATTGTCAGTCTGATTGCAACGCTTATTTTCTGGTACGCATTATCGCCGTCGAGGCATTTCGTAAAACAGGATTTTAATGTTAAAGAACTGCTGAAGTCACTGACGGAACATTTGAAAAATCCACTCTTAATTATATTGTTTGTCATGGGCTTCCTGCTGCTCGGGACGAACGTCTCTTTATACAACTATGTGTCATTCGTACTGATAGAAGATTATAATATCAGCCAGACGATTGTCAGCTGGGTATATCTTATATTTCTCGTCGGTGTATTGAGTTCGATGTTTTCAGGCAGTCTCGTGTACAGATATGGTAAGGTAACAATGCTTTATGCAGGTATTATTACAGGGATATCAGGACTTATTATCGTACTGCTGCCGTCGGTATGGATGATTGTCGCAGGGCTTGTTCTGTTTACATTCGGTTTCTTTATCGCGCATTCACTGACGAGCGGGTGGGTGGGCAATATTGCACACAGCAATAAAGCACAGGCCTCATCACTGTACCTGTTTTTCTATTACACGGGTTCAAGTGTCGGCGGTACGCTGGCAGGAGTGTTCTGGATGCAGGGCGGATGGATTGGTGTGTCCATGTTAAATATCGGATTCCTCGTATTATGTTTAACATTGTTTATGATGTTCTTATATTTACTGAAGAGAAGAATATGGCATTTCAAATAAAAAAACGCCCCGAAGGGCGTTTTATTTTATGCGAAATATCCTTTAATTGATTTTACTTCGAGAAATTCTTCGAGTCCGTAGTCTCCCCATTCGCGGCCGATACCTGATTGTTTATAACCGCCGAACGGCAGCGTGTTTGGACCACCGCAGTCGTTAATAATAATCGTACCTGCTTCGATTGAACGTGCCACGTGCTGAAGTTTTTCCTTATCTTTACCGACTACGTAACCTGCAAGGCCGTAAACAGTATCATTGGCAATGCGGATGGCATCTTCAAGATCTTCATAAGTGATAACGCTCATCACAGGACCAAAAATTTCTTCCCGGGCAATTGTCATGCTGTTGTCCACATCGGTAAAGATGGTCGGTTTGACGAAGTAGCCTGTGTCAAGACCGTCCGGTTTTCCGGTGCCCCCGTGATACAGTGTTGCGCCTTCTGCCTGCCCTTGTTCTATATAGCTCTGTACTCTGTCGAATTGTGTTTTGCTGATCAGCGGACCGACTTCGATACCGTCTTCCCTCGGGTTGCCGACTTTCACTTTGCTGATTGCTTCTTTCAGTTTTTGAATGAATTCATCTTTTAGTTCCGCGGGAATCAGCGTGCGTGTACCGGCAGTACACACCTGACCTGTATTTCTGACAACTCTGTTTACAGCAGAGGCAGCAGCCTCATCGAGGTCTGCATCATCGAGTACGATAAATGGCGATTTACCGCCAAGTTCAAGTGCAACTTTTTTAAAGTCTGCTGCTGATTTTTCCATAATGCTTTGACCGGCACGGCCAGACCCTGTAAATGACATCATGCGGACATCCGGGTGTTCGCTTAACGGTACACCGACATTTTCACCGTCGCCGTTAACGAGGTTGAAGTATCCTTTCGGCACACCTGCTGCTTCGAAAATCTCTGCCAGAATACATGCCGTTACCGGTGTTTCTTCGCTTGGTTTTAATACGACCGGAGACCCCGCAGCGAATGCAGCTGAAATTTTCAGTGCTGTCTGGTTTGTCGGGAAGTTCCACGGTGTAATTAACCCTGCAACACCGATACTCTCTTTGACAATCAGCGCATCATCGCGCTGTTCTTCAAATTCAAATGAATCCAAAGTTTCTGCGGCAGTTCGGAAGTGGTTTAATCCCGCTGTATAATGTGCATTTTCCGATACGGACAGCGGAGAACCCAGTTCATTTGTAATAGTATCAATCAAATCATCTTTACGTTTCTCATATTCATCTGCAATGCGTTCGAGCATTTCTTTCCGCTCCTTAACAGGAGTCCGTCGGAAGTCCAGATAGACATTATGAGCCGCTTTGACCGCTTTATCGACATCTTCTGCATTACCGTCGGCAACAGTGGCGAATACTTCCTCTGTCGTCGGATTAATTACATCTATAGTTTCACTGCTCGTGCTGTTTACCCATTCACCGTTTATAAATTGTTTATTATAGTTAACCAAATTGAGTCCCTCCAGAGTATACGTATATTTATTCTTACAGCCGTTTTCTGATACAAAAGGACGTAAGAAAAAACCTGAAGACTGCTTCTTCAGGTTCACTGATTATTTACGGAATGTTTCAAGGAAGCTCAGCGTGTTCAGGCCGAACAGCTGGAGCGCATTTTTACTGCCTTCATAACCGTGTCCTGCTTTCAGGTGTTTTAAAATTGCCACACCGAGTACTGCATTAATCATAAATGTCCCTATTCGGGTAAACGTTTTGCCTAAGAATGACAGAAACAGGAAGATTGAACCGACTGCTTCAAAGTAACCTGCAACTTTCATCTGATCATCGTTCACATTAAATTCCGACTCGAATTCCTCACCCATGTTTCCGTCGGCTTTAATTTTATCGAGACCGCCTTCAATCACTTTCGATCCCACGTATAAATTCACAAGATATTTTAACATTATGCCGCCTCCTGAAAAATATTTAAAAACTGCGTAATTATTAATGTTTTCCCCATTTTATCACAGTGTTAAACATAAAATACCGGAATTTAAAATTGACTAAAAAAATCTGGTGTGGTAACTTAATTGCATTGTATCTTCATGAAAGGCTTTTCATATTATCCATTATAGATAAAAATTTGGGGGTTTTGACAATTGACGAGCTGATAGGAATTGGTCTGCTGTTACTTATTTTAGTATTCTTTACATTATTTACACACTTTGCACCGTACGGTTCAAAAGTGATGGGCGCCTTCGCAGGTGCTGCAATTGCTACATATTTAGTAGAAGCACTGAACACATTTGTCATAGGAGACCTTTTCAACATAGAATTTTTCCAGACGGCGGGATCAGTTGCAGGGGCGCTGGATGGAACGATCGTAGTAATGCTTGTATGTCTTGCTATGAAAGTTAATCCTGTTAACTCTGCAATATTAGCGGCAGGTTTCGGGGACATGGGTCTTATCCCGGGGTTATTTGCAGCATACATTGTTTCATTTGGTGTGCTGTGGCTGCAGCGTGTCATTCCGAAAGGACTGGACTTTATCGTCGTTATCCTGATTGCGCTGCCTGTCATCAGACTGATGGGTCTCATGATTACACCCATGATTGATAATTCGCTGCTTGAAATTGGAACAATTATTCAAACTGCTACGGATACCAGTCCGCTGCTGATGGGCTTAATGCTCGGCGGAATCGTGACAGTAGTAGGTATTTCACCGTTAAGTTCAATGGCATTAACGGCACTTCTCGGTTTAACAGGTATACCGATGGCAGTTGCGGCATTATCTGCATTTGCATCTTCACCGGCAAGTGCATGGCTATTTTATAAACTTAAAATCGGTGACTTAAAATCGATTATATCTGTAGCAATTGAACCATTATCGAAAGCGGATCTCATTACCGCAAACCCTCTGCCGATGTATGTTACAAACTTTGTCGGGGGCGGATTGTCCGGGATGGTTATCGCAATGTCCGGTATGGTCAATGATGCACCGGGTACGGCAGCACCGGTACCGGGCCTTCTGGTAATGTTCGGTTATAACCCGGCAGGACAGGTAGTTATGTATGCCGCGATTTGTGCCGCAATTTCACTTGGTGCAGCAATACTTGGTTCATATGTATTCAGAAACACTAAAATTTATAACAGTGATGTACTTAAGGACTAGCTGTAAAAAAACAAGCACAGGGCAGGCGCCCTGTGCTTTTTCGTGTTTGAAAAATTCGCAATATTATATTCACTCAATGCAAATTTTTATACAGAATTTGAAAGTATTGTGACAGATTTATCGAACTAAAGTATTAAAGGGTAAATGGTGTTATATTGAGAATGTATATACAGATATTATAAAAGGAGTGACTGTCACAATGACAGACAAAAAAGAACCAGAGGCAAAAGGTTATAAACCGCTCTGGATTATTACAGCTTTTATCGTTTTAATTATTATTAACTTTTTACCGGCGCCTGATGCACTCAGTGTTGTCGGCTTAAGAGCATTGTCAGTATTGGCATTTGCAGTAATTATGTGGGTCACGGAGGCAGTTAAGTATCCGGTGTCTGCAGTAATGATTGTCGGTCTGCTTATTGTCCTGCTCGGACTTTCTCCGGTACCGGGGAATGAAATTGGAACAGCACTCGGTGTACCGGAAGGTACAGATCAATTCGGAACGAAGAATGCATTATCACTGGCATTCGCAGGGTTCTCAAGTTCTGCACTGGCATTAGTTGCAGCGGCATTATTCCTTGCAAGTGCGATGCAGATTACCAATCTGCACAAACGTCTTGCACTTTATGTTCTCCGTATCGTCGGTAATAAAACAAACATGATTGTACTTGGAACAATCCTCGTGTCAATTTTACTGGCGTTTTTTGTACCTTCGGCAACAGCAAGAGCAGGAGCTGTCATTCCAATCCTGATCGGTATGGTGGCGGCATTCGGTATGTCGAGAGACAGCCGTCTTGCAACACTGTTAATTATTACTGCGGTTCAGGCAGTATCTATTTGGAACGTCGGTATTAAAACTGCAGCAGCACAAAATCTCGTCGCTGTAGGATTTATTAATGAGGCAATGGGAGAAGACGTATCGTGGATTCAATGGTTTATCTACGCAGCGCCGTTCTCAATTATTATGAGTATCCTGCTGTACTTTGTGATGACACGTTTCTTTAAATCGGAAACTGATGAAATCAGCGGCGGACGCGAATTGATTGATAACGAACTCGCGGAACTCGGGCCAATTAAAGCTGTGGAATGGCGTTTAATTTCAATTGCAACACTATTGCTTTTATTCTGGGCGACGGAAGGCATTCTGCATCCGTTTGATTCATCATCAATCACATTAATTGCACTGGCAGTAATGTTAGCGCCTAAAGTTGGTGTGTTCACATGGAAAGAAGTTGAAGGCACGATTAACTGGGGAACGATCATCGTGTTCGCAATCGGTATTTCACTCGGAACAGTACTCCTGAGAACAGGTGCAGCACAATGGCTGTCGGATGTGACATTTGGTGCTATGGGGCTCGATGCATTCCCGCTCGTTGGAGTTATTGCACTCGTGTCGGTCTTTAACATTCTGATTCACCTCGGGTTTGCGAGTGCGACATCGCTCGCATCAGCATTAATTCCGGTATTTATCGCGCTGACAACGACACTGAATATGGGTGATTCATCACTTGGATTCGTACTCGTGCAGCAATTTGTAATCTGTTTTGGATTCCTGCTGCCTGTAAGTGCACCGCAGAATATGCTTGCTTACGGTACAGGAACATTTACTGTAAACGATCTTCTGAAATCGGGTATTTTCCTGACAGTCGGCGGTTATATACTGATTATTATTATGTCGGCAACGTACTGGCAGTGGCTCGGCTTACTGTAAATTTTATAGATTGGGAAGAAAAAAGGACAGCTGTTTTCAGCTGTCCTTTTTGTATTTAAATAACTGCGGCAATATAAAATGTAATAATCGATAATAATACAGATGTGATTACAAGAGCATAAAGAGGTTTCAATGCTTTTTCCCTGATGGATTGAAGCGGGACGCTCAAGCCCAGTCCGACCATCGCCATCACCATTAAGAGTGTGGTGAGCTGATCGATGGCGCTGCTCAAGCCGGCAGGAATCGTTATGAATGTATTGATTACCGCAACAAGTACGAAGAAAAACAGGAAGTATGGAACATCGACTTTACCTTCTGCTTTTCTGTCCTGTTTACGGGAAACGAAGTACATAATCATGAAACTGACCGGAATTAATAAGAATACCCTGCTCAGTTTTGCAAGAAGTGCCATCGCCATGCCGTCATCACCGGCACTGCCCCCGGCCAGCACCACCTGTGCGATTTCATGAAGACTTAAACCGCTCCATATACCGTATGTAACATCATTCATGCCAAACAGCGGGCCGATAAAAGTATAGCTCAGCGCGAACACTGTGCCGACAACGGAAATTAGCCCGATGCTGATCGCAGTATCTTCTTCTTTGGCTTTAGTAATTGAACTGACTGCAGAAATTGCCGCAGCACCGCAAATTCCGGTACCTGCCGCCATTAAAAACATAATAGATGAATTTGTTTTAAAGTACTTGTTTAATAAATGCATCATCGCGAAACTGAAAAGAATCACGCCGGTACCCAGTAAAATCATTACCCATCCGTCGTTTAAAATAAGCTGCAGGTTAAGCTTGAAACCGTAAAGTACAATGGCGAAACGCAGCAGTTTTTTTGCAGAAAAGGTAATGCCTGTCCGCAGTGGTTCAGGATAGCCGAGAGTCTGTCTGTAGATGACGCCGATAAGGAGTGCGACCGCCAGAGCACCGACACTCGATAAGACTGGGAGCATGGTAAGCAGTATACTGAGCAGCGCAATAATTAATGTGAAAAGAATACCTGAAATAAATGGTCTGTTTAAATATTTATTTGTCATAATGTGCACCTCGTTTAATTAATCTTAGCATTTAATGAGGTTATGGGGAATTGTGAAAAACTTATAACACTAAATACTCAATGTAAAATGAATTTTCACATTATTGTAAGCGATATTATGGTAAGATAACTGGTAAGAAAGTAAAAATTTTGAAAGGGGAATAATTTTTATGAAGAAGAATTATTGGTTTTTGCTGTTGCTTTCTGCAGTAATGCTGGTTTTAGCAGCATGTGGCGGAGATTCTGCGGATGACGAAGGAAGCGAAGAAAGTTCGGGAGATTCAGCAGGCGGAGATGACTGGATTGAAAATGTTACTTTGCTGACAGGCGGTGAAGCGGGAGTATACTTCCCTCTCGGGGTAGCAATGGCTGACATTATCGATTCTTCATTTGATAATGTAAGCGCAACTGGTGTGTCTTCAGGTGCATCGGTATCAAACGCCGAACAGTTAAACAATGGTGAAGCACAGCTTGCACTTGTTCAGAACGATATTGCATTTTACGGTGCTGAAGGCAGCAATATGTTCAGTGAACCGCTTGAAAATTACAGCGGTGTATTCACAATTTATCCTGAAACAATTCAACTGGTAACTTTAGCTGATTCTGGTATAGATTCAGTGGCTGACCTTGAAGGTAAGCGTGTTGCCATCGGTGACATGGGATCGGGTACAGAAGCAAACGCAACTCAGATTATCGAAGCACACGGTATGACGGTTGACGATGTGGATGCACAATACTTAGACTTCTCGGATGCATCAACGAACCTGCAGGACGGCAACGTTGATGCCGCATTCGTAACTGCCGGAACTCCAACTGGTGCAATTCAGGAGTTAAGCGCAAGTGCAGATGTTAAAATTGTAAGCTTTGATGAAGATGCAATGAATCAGCTGATGGAAGAGTACACTTACTATACTCAGGTGGATATTCCTGCAGATGCTTACGATAACTTTGACAGTTCAGCTTCTACAGTTGCCGTACAGGCAATGCTGATTGCTTCAAATGATATCCCTGAAGATCAGATGTATGAAATGACAAAAGCAATTTTTGAAAACCTGGATTCAATGGCTAACGCTCATGTGCGCGGTGAAGAGCTGACACTTGATACTGCAGAAGACGGTATGTCGATTGACCTGCACCCTGGTGTACAGCGTTACTACGACGAGCAGTGATTAAATGAGTGAAAATAATTATAAAAAGGCATTGCATATACGCAATGCCTTTTTATCCCTTACAGGTCTGTTTATTGTGCTGGAAGCAGTGCTGATACTTCAAATTAACAAGCCGGCAAAGCTTGTTATTGAAAATATGAGTACTGATGAACAGTTGTTTATCCAGGAAGTTGAATACGGTGAACGATTTGAAGTGAATTATATTCATTCAGTTGAGCGTTCCCCGGTGAGTGAAGTGTTTGAAGTGCGGAGTGACGGTATATACACGATGGAAAGTCACACGGAATCCTTTGGAGCGGGTATGCCTTATGAAGGTGATGATGTTGAAATAAGGAATGGAACATTCATTATTAAAAACATTAATCGCAAAGTTCACGGCGGCACACTGAGAATCAGACCATCGTCGGTTTTCCCGCATCATATTGTTATAGGGGATAACGATATTGTGATTTCTGACGCACCATACAAAGGAAACAATCTGGAAGTAAAATTAATTAAAAGTTATTTTAGAGGTGATTAACCAATGGATGCTAGGGAACAACAGAAAATGATTCAGGAATTAGAAGGCAGTGACAGGGATCCGGGTAAAAAACTGGCCATTTTTGTCAGTTCGATATCAATTCTTCTTGCTATATTTCACCTTTACGTTGCGGGCTTCGGTTTGCCGGGTATCGGTTCAAGAACATTCTTGATTATTCACCTGACACTTGCAATAGTACTGGTGTTCTTAATTTTCCCGATTAGAAAAGGGAAGGGACAAAAAACAATTCCAATATATGATTTTATATTATCAGGAGTATCACTGGGGCTCGGAATTTATTTAATAAACAGACAGGATGCGCCTGAAATAATGTCAGCGCGGCCGACAGAAGTGGACTTAATTCTTGGGGCACTGTTTATAGTGATTGTAATTGAAGCGACGAGACGTGTTGTCGGTCTGCCGCTTGTAATTATTGCATTAATTGGTATTGCCTATTTCTTCGCGGGAGAGTTTTTACCGGGACAGTTTTATCACAACAGAGGCGATTTCTCGAGATTCGTCTATGAGATTACATACAGAAGTAACGGTATATTCGGAACACCAATCTATGCTTCGGCACAATTTGTATTTATTTTTATATTGTTTGGGGCAATACTTGAATCAACCGGGGCCGGGAAAATGTTTATCGATCTTGCTATACGCGGTTTCGGTAAATATAAAGGCGGACCAGCCAAAGCGAGTGTTGTAGCAAGTGGTATGATGGGAAGTATTTCGGGAAGTTCAACTGCGAATGCGGTAACGACAGGAACATTTACTATTCCATTAATGAAACGGGTAGGATTTCCTCCGCATGTAGCGGGGGGTGTAGAAGTTGCAGCATCATCCAGCGGACAGTTCCTGCCCCCTGTTATGGGTGCAGCAGCTTTCATCATGGTAGAATTTACGGGTATTCCTTATTTTGAAATTATTAAAAGTGCACTGATACCTGCACTGCTTGCTTATGTTGGTATTCTGTTTATGGTTCATTTTGAAGCAAACAAGCACAATATATCCGGTATCGACAGATCGGAAATGTCATCGGCAAGAAAACTGCTGCTCAGTCAGGGGTATCTGATCGTGCCGATTTTAATATTGCTGTATTTCCTCGTGGTGGAGCGAGCTTCGGTTAACGCGTCTGCATTCTACTCAATTATTGCAATGATTATCATTGCTTTCTTTGCATATCGATTCAAAACGAGTATGGGCCGGACGCTAATCTTTGCGGCCATACTTCTGGGAATTACATTCTCGATGCAGTATCTGATTGTGTTTGTAAACCAGGGACTCGTGATATTTAACGATGCTCTCGGTTTAAATCTGTTTAATGCAGAGACTGTCCGCTGGCGCAGTCCGATATTTACGATGGTGCTTGGCGGAACAATTGTCGCGCTGCTTTTTGCAATCTTTATGAAGATGACAAAGCGGGATGTAGAACCTCAGAAATACGGAATCCGCCAGCTGGTGGATGGATTTGATAAAGCATCAAGAAATGCACTGAGTATTATCGTTGCCTGTGCGACGGCAGGAATTTTGATCGGCGTCATTACGACGAGCGGCTTATCGACAAAATTCACAAGAATCGTCATTGGGTTTTCAGATACGATTGAAGGCTGGCTGCCGAACTTCATGGTTACCGACAACACTCAGCTGTATATTGCTCTTGTACTGACTGTTTTTGCGTGTCTGTTTCTCGGGATGGGTCTTCCGACGACGGCAACATACGTCGTTCTTGCAGCAGTAATTGCCCCGGTACTGACGAATATGGGTCTGCCGGTTATTGTCGCACATCTGTTTGTATTGTATTACGGCGTACTCGCGGATGACACACCGCCGATTAATCTGCCGGCCTATGCAACTGCCGGGATAGCCAAGGCAGGGCCGATAAGAACCGGGGTACAGGGCTTTAAGTATGACTCAGCTGCATTACTGCTTCCGTTTATGTTTGCGATAAATCCTACAATACTGCTGATTACGGATGCCGGAATACTGGAAATGATCTGGGCAATTCTGACCGCGGCGGTCGGTATGGCAACATTCGCATCATTTATTCAAAACTATATGTTTGTGAAATATAATATTGCAGAACGTATTATCGCAGTAATCGCAGCACTGCTGTTCATTCAAAGTGATTTAATTACAGATGGAATCGGCCTTGGCCTCATTGCACTGCTGGTAGGTTATCAGCTTTATAAGAAGAAAAAGCAGGAACCTGTAACAGCATAATATAAAGACAGAAAAAAACGCGAACCGGATAATTCCGATTCGCGTTTTTTGATTTGTTTACTTATCTTCTCTTAAAATTCTTTCAGTTTCGTCGAACTCTGTAACCATGTCCGGTACAAGCTGGTTCTTAGTCATCTTACTTACGACGATACCCGCAAGTGTTGCAACGATAACACCAGGAACAATTTCATAAAGTCCTGTACCGAAACCGCCTGCAGCGATCCAGATAATAACTGTTGCAGCACCACCGATAATTGAAGCAATCGCACCTGAACGTGTCATGCCTTTCCAGTGTAATGCCATAACCATTAATGGACCGAATGCAGCACCGAAGCCTGCCCAGGCGTTTGCAACGATATCAAGAATTACAGATTCGTCGTCCCATGCAATAAGAATAGCGACAATTGCTACTATTACTACAGAAATACGGCCGGCAAGCACAAACAGTTTATCCTGTTCTTCTTCAGTCTTCGTTTCTTTACCGCCGATCATTTTCAGACGGACCATTTTATAGAAGTCCTGTACAAGTGAACTTGAAGTAACAAGAAGCTGTGAAGAAATTGTACTCATGATTGCTGCTAAAATTGCTGCCAGGAAGAATCCGCCGACTAACGGGTGGAAAAGAACCTGACTCATAAGAATGAGAATTGTCTCAGCATCTGCAACTTCGTGACGTGTTGCATCTGTGAAAGCAATACCGAGTAAACCTGTTAAACAAGCACCGATAAGCGAGATTGTCATCCAGATAATACCAATACGGCGAGCCTTAGGTACGATTTTATGTGATCTGATAGACATAAAGCGTACGATGATATGAGGCTGTCCAAAGTAACCGAATCCCCATGCAAGGTTACTGATAATGGTAATAATCGATACACCGCTGATCAGTGAAAGATAGTTGATATCAGCAATCGCACCCAGCTCTTCGATTCTGACAAACGGCTCAACACCGTCTCCAGTCAGAGTCATCCATGTTGCGATTGGAATCATAACGATAGCGATAAACATTATCGTTCCCTGGAAGAAGTCGGTAAGACTTACGGCCAGGTAACCGCCGAAGAATGTGTAGATTACAACTACGCCGGCTGTAACGAATAAGCCCCAGTGATACGGTAAGTTAAATGCACTTTCAAATAATTTACCGCCCGATACCATTCCGCTGGCTGTATAGACAGCGAAGAATATGACAATTACGAGACCTGCGATAATGCGCAGCATGTGCTTACTGTCTTTAAAGCGGTTTTCAAAAAAGTCCGGGAGCGTAATTGAGTCGTTTGAGACTTCCGAGTAAACGCGGAGTCTTGGAGCGACAACTATGTAGTTCACGTAAGCCCCGACAGTTAAACCTACAGCAATCCAAATACTTGAGAGTCCGACACTGTACATGCTTCCTGGAAGTCCCATCAGCATCCAGCCAGACATGTCAGAAGCTCCGGCAGACAATGCCGTTACCCAAGGACCGATATTACGGCCGCCGAGCATATACTCATTAAGATTTGATGTGGATTTATTGTATGCATAAACCCCAATCGCGACTAAGACGAGGAAATACACCGCCATCATCACGTACTGTTCCCACCCTGCTGTGAAGGTGAAAGTCGATCCTGCTGTTGTGTTAAGAATCATTCAAAAACCTCTCCCCTTTATAAAATTGTAAAACTGTTTATGCAGGATTAATACATAAACCATGAAGTAATCCAATCTTTCGAAACAGAAGAATAGAATTACACATAAGCCGATTATAACCATGATAGAGCACTATTACAACGTGGTCGGGTTACTTATCTGCTGATTCAGATGGAAAACCGCCCGGTAATCCTGTTACTGAGCGGTTCTTAAAGAATTTATTTTATTTGTAAATATATGCTAGCACTTCAACGGCCTGTTCTACTGAGCTTGTTACGACGTTCGCTTTCTCGGAAATTTCTTTTAATGGATGGATTAATTTTTCCGGACGGACTAAAATTAACGGTTTGCCGTTATTAATGGCTGTAGTCGCATCCATTGCAGTATTCCACTGTTTATATTCTTCGCCGAAAAGAGCGATTACTACGTCAGCTTTGTTCATTAGAACCTGCGTGCGCAGATTGTTAATGCCCGATGCTGCATCATCGCGGTAGTACTTGTTTGGCTGTTCACCGAGAATATTTTCACCGATATCGTCAGATAAATCATGATTCGTCTGAGGTGAAACAAAAGTTAACGGTAAATCTTTTTCTGCTGCCAGCGATTGAATTTTGTCTCTCCAGTCACTGTGAATCTCGCCTGCCAAATAAACTGTTAAATCCATGAAACAACCTCCTAATAGTCATTGCATATTAGTATATACCCTAATCTGTTTATGGTAAAATGTTTAGAGTAGATTAATAATCCATGGAGAGGAATAGACCGACATGAAAGTTGCATTATTTGATTTTGACGGGACTTTATATCCGCATGAAACATTTGAAACACTGCGTGCGCATTTGAAAAGCCACCCGAAATATAAAAAGAACTATAAACACTTTGTCCGTCATTTTGCACCTGCATATTTTGGTTATAAAATGAAGATGGTGCCGAAAATCAAAATGCAGAACAGAGCATTGGAATCGTACATACTTTCTTTCAAAGGTTATTCCAAACAGGAAATTGACGGGTTTTTTGCAGATGTTGCAAATGAGATGAGCGAAGAGCTCAGAACTTCGCTGCTTGAAAAAATTCAGCAGCTGAAGCAGGAAAATTATTATATCGTGCTGATTTCCGGTGCTTTTATACCTTTACTCGAAGCGTTATTTAAAGGTGTCGGATTCGATTATATCGTCGGCTCAAAAATACATTACAACGGCAACAAGCTGGATTACAAAACGCGGTTTGAACGCATGTTTGCGGATCGTAAAATCGATATTATAAAAGAACATTTCAAAAACAAAGAAGTGGACTGGACGAACAGTCAGGCGTACAGTGACAGTATAACGGATCTTAAAATGCTGGAACTTGTCGGCAAACCGGTGGCAGTAGCACCGGACAGTGATCTCCTGTCCGTCGCACAGGATAAGAACTGGAAAATATTAAACGATTTTTAGGAGGATAAACTGTGAGCTTAATTAATTTAACAGAAGCGGATCTTTATCCGACAGAGAAGTTTGGACCATCAGTGGAAGGTACAGTACTTTATAAAGTAAGGGACCAGGCGCACTTCCCGGGTGCATATATGACGACAAATGAACGTATGTTCATGAATGTAGATATGAACGGTGAGGCCTACACCAGAGTGTTTGCCTATCCGGATATTGTGCAGTCATATGTTGAAGATAATGTACTGTTTATAGAATTCCCGGAAGGTATGGGGAAAATAGCAATGGTTGACATTACTTCGGGAGACGCTGAATCCTTCGCTCAGTTTGTGAATGAAAAAAGCGGAAAATAATAAAGTTTAAGGTGCGCTGTTACAGCGCATTTTTTTGTTTCAATTAGTATAACACTTTTAATTATTGGTATAACACATTTCATAATATGACTTTCAGAAGATGGAAAAAAGGAGTATACTGTTACTGACTGTTAATATACTAAAATAATGATAAGGGGCATCAATTTAAGTATGACTACTTCTATTAGCAAAACGGACGTGGTTCTGATTGGCGGCGGGATTATGAGCGCTACACTCGGAACACTGTTAAAAGAATTAAAACCCGACTGGAACATTAAAGTTTTTGAAAAGCTTGATGATGTTGCAATCGAAAGTTCAAACGCATGGAATAACGCCGGTACAGGACATTCTGCGTTATGTGAGCTGAACTATACACCGGAGCTGGCAGACGGCTCAATAGATACTGCAAAAGCTGTTAAAATTAATGAGCAGTTCCAGATTTCAAAACAACTGTGGGCGTATTTAATTGAAAAGGGCTATATGGGTAATCCGGAAGACTTTATCCGCACAGTTCCCCACATGAGTTTTGTAGAAGGCGAAAAGAATGTGGAGTTCCTTAAGAAGCGTGTTGAAAAACTGACTGAAAGTCCGCTGTTTGAAGGGATGGAATACAGTGACGACCACGAAGTACTGAAAGAATGGCTTCCCCTGATGATGGAAGGGCGCGACCCGAATGAAGAAATCGCTGTGACGCGTATTGATTCAGGGACGGACATTAACTTCGGCAGTCTGACTAAGAAATTATTCGCGAAATTGAAAGAGCAGGGTGTTGAAATGAATTTCAAGCATGCTGTTCAGGATATCCGACGCACACAAAAAGAAAAGTGGCAGGTTAAAGTTAAAAATATGAACAACAGCAAGATGGAATACCACACAGCAGACTTTGTATTTATCGGTGCGGGCGGCGGCAGTCTGCCGTTACTGCAGAAGACAAATATTCCGGAATCTAAAAATATCGGAGGCTTCCCGGTCAGCGGGCTGTTCCTCGTATGTGATGATGAAGAAGTGGTGAACCGGCACGAAGCTAAAGTGTACGGTAAAGCAAAAGTCGGCGCACCGCCGATGTCAGTACCGCATCTTGATACACGTTATATCGACGGCAAGAGATCGTTACTGTTCGGACCGTTTGCCGGCTTCTCTCCGAAATTCCTGAAGACAGGTTCTTACATGGACTTGATCGGCTCGGTTAAACCGTATAACGTTCTGACTATGCTGTCAGCCGGTGCGAAAGAAATGGGTCTGACTAAATATTTAATACAGCAGGTTCTTCTTAAAGACGAAGAACGTATGGACGAGCTCCGTGAATTTATTCCGGAAGCACAGTCTAAAGACTGGAAGACAATTACAGCAGGTCAGCGTGTACAGATGATTAAAGATACGGACAAAGGAAAAGGGACGTTGATGTTCGGTACGGAAACGATTGTTTCTGAAGACGGTTCAATTGCGGCACTGCTTGGTGCTTCACCAGGTGCTTCTGTATGTGTTGATGCAATGCTTGAACTGTTAAAACAGGCATTCCCTGAAGAGTTTGGAACGTGGCAGGATAAGATTAAGGAAATGATCCCGACTTACGGTACTTCATTATCTGACAATCCTGAGATGTTTAAAGAAATGAACGAACGCACAACTGATACTTTAAGACTGAAAAGTCATGAGACAGGTGCATTGTTAAGCTGATTTAAAATAGACAGGCATCAGATTCCAGAGCGGAACTGATGCCTGCTTTTTTATTTCACCGATTGACTGATGGCCTGTTCGATATCCTGAATAATATCATCCGCGTTTTCAATGCCGATGGACAGACGAATCAGTGAATCATCGATTCCGCGTTTGATGCGCTCTTCATCCGGCATCTCGGCATGAGTCTGAGTAAACGGGAAGGTGATAAATGTTTCGGTACCGCCGAGACTCTCGGCGAATGTACAGAGTTCAATCTTTTCCAGGAATGTGTTTACGCTGTGTGTCTTTTTGAAACGGAGACTGAGCATGCCTGTCGTTCCGGCATAGAGCACTTTATCGACTGCTTCATGGTTTTTAAAATGTGCAGCGACTTTTTTTGCGTTGTCGATTTGACGGTCCATTCTGACGTGCAGCGTTTTTAAACCGCGGAGCAGCAGGAAGCCGTCGAACGGTGATAATGTGGCACCGATCATATTGTGGTACAAACCGAGTTGTTCAGCGAGAGTTTCATCTTTAACCGTGACAACGCCGGCAAGAACGTCGTTATGACCGCCGATATATTTGGTTGCTGAATGAAGTACGATATCCGCACCTTCTGTCAGCGGCCTTGATAAGTATGGTGTTAAGAATGTGTTATCGATAATAGTCAGGATATTATTTTCCTGTGCAATTTTGTACAGAGGTGGTAAATCTGTTGTTTCCATGGAAGGATTGGTGATGGGCTCGATAAAGAATGCCCGGGTCTTACGGGTGATTAGAGAAGTCAGCTCTTCATGGTTATTAAAATCTGCATAGTGGAATCTGATGTTGTATTTCTTTTCATAGAAATCAAAGATTCTGTATGTACCGCCGTATAAGTCGAAACTGACGATTACTTCATCGCCGCTGTTAAGTAAGTTGCAGCAAAGCTGAACAGCTGCCATGCCGCTTGAAGTGGCGAAAGAATGAGTGCCGCCTTCCAGTTCTGCGAATGCTTCTTCGAAATGGGAACGCGTCGGATTTTTAGTCCGCGTGTAGTCGAATCCTGTAGACTGTCCGACACCGTCGTGTTTAAATGCAGTTGATAAATATATAGGGCTGGTCGTCGCACCTGTATGGTCAGGTTTTAATGAAATTTGAGATAATTTAGTGTCCAATATTTACCATCCTTTTCGTCTATGTATTTTATGAAAGATATGTTAAATATATAAACTAAGTCTATACAAGTCAATGACTTGCTGGAATATTGCGAAAACTTAAAATTAATAACGGCAATACACCGCATAAGAAAGTGGTAGATAATAATAACGATAAGCGTTATAATTAGGTTAATTCAATTACAGGAGTGATACGAGTGAGTCAGTCACAGAACGTTATATACTATACAACAGCTCAAGTAACGGACATGGTAGAACTGTCTGATCAGAACGTTAGAAAATACGTTAGATTACTTGAAGACAGAAATTATGAAGTTGCAAAAGATGAACACAACAGAAGATTGTTTTCTAAAAAAGATGTGAGTGTTTTACAGGAAATGATTAAAATTGCGAAGTCTCCGGGAAATACTCTGGACTCCGCAGCAGATGAAATCATTGAAAATATGGATGACTTTGAAGAGATGCCAAGTGAAAATCAGATTTCTAAAATGTCGGACAGCGACGTTTCGAGATTACTTGCGCTGGTACTTGAAAAGCTGGATGAAATCCAAAATGAAAACAAAGAGCTTAAATCAAATATAAGCACACTGGTGCACAGACTTGAGGAATATGATCTTAAAGCACTTGAATACAACCCGGTAGAAAAAGTTGAAACATCCATCGCGGAAGACACAACAGAAGATGCTTCGGAAGAAACGGGCATGGAAGAAACCGTGACGCCGGAAACAACAGAGGAAGAAATCGTTGTTGAAGCTCCTGCTGAAGAAGAGGAAGCAGTGGAAGAAGAGACTGTTGAAGAGGAGCCGGCTGAAGAAGCAGAGGAGGCTGTGGCAGAAGAAGATGCTGCCGAGGAAGAAACTGCCGTTGAGACCGAAGAAACTGCCGAAAAATCTGTGGAGACTGAAAAGCAGAACACTGGTACAATCGACCTGAGTGCACAGGAAGAGAAGGTAACATCGGAACCAGCAGAAGAAGTGAATACAGAAGATACTGCCAAACAGCAGATTGAAGAACCTAAAAAAGGATTCTTCGGTAAACTGGCAAGCATGTTCAAAGGATAGAATCGAAATTTATTTCGATTCTTTTTTTATTTCTGCAAGTTCGTTGACATGCACTTTTAAATCTAATATAATCCCTATTGGCGAACGAGATTGAAACATCATTTAAATAATATGCGGATTAGAGGAGCTTTTATCATGGAAAACGTTTTTGATTATGAAGATATACAGTTAATTCCGAACAAATGTATTGTGGACAGTCGTTCAGAGTGTGATACGTCAATTAAATTCGGCAAGCACACATTCAAACTGCCTGTAGTGCCTGCGAATATGCAGACTATCATTGATGAAAATATTGCAGAATATCTGGCGGAAAATGGATACTTCTATATAATGCACCGTTTCAAACCTGAAACACGCATCGATTTTATTAATAAAATGAGAGATAAAAACCTGATTTCTTCTATAAGTGTCGGGATTAAACCTGAAGAGTACGATTTTGTACTCAGCTTAAAAGAACAAAGCTTAGTGCCTGACTATATTACAATTGACATTGCTCACGGTCATTCAGACAGAGTAATGGATATGATTAAGCACATTAAAAAGAATATTCCTGAGGCGTTTCTGATTGCAGGTAACGTCGGCACACCTGAAGCAGTAAGAGAACTTGAACATGCAGGTGCGGACGCTACCAAAGTTGGAATCGGTCCGGGTAAAGTATGTATTACGAAAATAAAAACTGGATTTGGTACAGGCGGATGGCAGCTTGCTGCACTGCGTTTATGTGCAAAAGCGGCATCAAAACCGATTATCGCCGACGGCGGAATCCGTACACACGGTGATATCGCTAAATCAGTAAGATTCGGTGCATCGATGGTAATGATCGGTTCACTGTTTGCAGGACACGAAGAATCACCGGGGACTGTATACGAGGAAAACGGTCAGAAATATAAGGAATATTTCGGTTCAGCATCTGAATTCCAAAAAGGTGAACACAAAAATGTTGAAGGCAAGAAAATGTATGTAGAATACAAAGGGCCATTGGCTGCAACGCTGAGAGAAATGCAGCAGGATCTTCAGTCTTCTATATCATATGCCGGCGGCAATACTCTCGATGCAATCCGCACAGTCGATTACGTAGTAGTTAAAAACTCAATCTTCAATGGCGATAAAGTATATTAAATAGATAAATGCAGCAGAACCGTTACGGCGGTTCTGTTTTTTTGTTGGAGAAGGGTTGAATATTCCCAGGGTGAGGTCGTTTATTCCGCAATGAGCGCGCGGCATTCCCGGGCAAGCGCGTTTCCTCCGCAATGAGCACTCCTCATTCCCGGCCAAATACACCTCGCAACCCCCAAAACCGCTAAAAAACGCCAAATCCACAACGGATTTGGCGTCAACGCATCATTTAATCTTCTATATCATGTAAATCTTTATATCGCTTCGTACTTTCCAGCATCATTTCTTCCATCGTACCGACATCGTCGCTTTGAATGGCAGCGTTCAGTTTATCGAGCTGGGTCTGGAAGTTTTCAATGTGTTTAACCAGATGTTCTTTGTTCATCATAAACAGTTCCGGCCACAGTTTCTCGTTAATGTTCGTGATGCGTGTTAAGTCACGGTAGCTGTCTCCGGTATATTTCTTCGTATTACGTTCTGTATCGTCACTGTTGATTAAAGAAATCGCAATAACGTGTGTGAGCTGACTCGTAAATCCGATCATTTCATCGTGGAAATCAGGTGTGACAACAGAAATATTGCCGAATTCCAGTTTCTTCACGAAGTTTTTCAGAAACTCGATGTTTTCTTCTCTGTTTCTCGGTGTGGGTGTGATTAAATAGTTGGCACCGATAAAAACCTCACGGCTGCTGAATTCCAGTCCCCGGTTTTCGCGTCCGGCCATCGGGTGTCCAAATACAAAGTCTGCGTGTTCAGGGAGCAGGGGTTCAACTTCTCCGATAATCGAAGTTTTTACACCGGTCACATCTGTAATAATACATCCTTCTTTTAAGTAAGGTGCATAATCTTTCACCAGCTGTACAAGCAGTTTTGGATAAACCGCAAAAATAATCAGGTCGGCATTTGGGATAATATCTTTAAAATCCTGTGAGCCGTCTTTAATAATGTGTTGTGCTTTTGCCTGTTCAAGCACGTCGTTGTCGATATCTATTGCATATGTATCAGCATCGGGAATGTTCTCTTTAATGGCAAGGGCAAACGATCCGCCGATATTTCCTAAACCGATTATTGCTATATTCATATATTAAAAGCCTCCGTATTTTTACGATTATACTATAAGAATGAATATACATTAATTAACTAAATTATGTAAACATTTAATTAATTCTAATAATATCATTGACAAAGCAAAATACCCGGCATATAATAACAAACAAATACATTACAAAGGAGCGGTTACTATGTTAACCCATTCAACTTCACAACTTAATAACCGTTTATACTTTAGCTATTTTTGATACCGTTTGTACTCATCATTCGTACAAACGTAAAACAAACTGTTTGTATCAATGATGGCTGAAGATTTTGTAATGTCTAGCCATTTACTTTTAATAAGTGGCTGGGAGTCGGGACTTCTACATATTTTTCTATACTCACTGCCACTTACTATATAAAGTTAAGTGGCAGTTTTATTTTTAAAAAAATTAGGAGGCTATTCAATATGATTATTCATGTAAAACGCGACGCAACGGAAGGTAACATTCAGACACTGGTTTCAAATATAGAGGAAGCAGGTTTCAAGGTACACCGTTCGGATGGTGAAAGACGAACAATAATCGGTCTGATTGGCGATACATCAAAAGTCTCCGAAAATGATTTCAAAAAATACAGTATCGTAGACGGGGTGTACAGAATTCAAAAGCCATACAAGAAAGCAAACAGAAGTTTCCAGGAAGATGACAGCGTAATCGATATAGGCAATGGTGTTAAAGTCGGCGCTGAAAACTTCATGGTATGTGCAGGTCCATGTTCTGTTGAGGATTTAGACAGCACAGTGGAACTGGCAATTAAATTAAAAGATGCGGGTGCAAACTCACTCCGCGGCGGAGCATTCAAACCGCGTACGTCACCATACAGCTTCCAGGGGCTTGGTGTTGAAGGGCTCAAAATTTTAAATGAAGCTAAAAAAGAAACAGGTCTGCCAATTGTTTCAGAGCTGATGGGAACGGATCATTTGGATACATTTGTCGACATGGTTGACGTGATTCAAATCGGTGCGCGCAACATGCAGAACTTTGACTTACTGAAAGCGCTTGGTCAGACGAACAAACCGGTTTACTTAAAACGCGGTATGTCAGCAACGATTCAGGAGTGGTTAATGTCTGCCGAGTACATCATGGCCGGCGGAAACAACAACGTCGTACTTGTGGAACGCGGTATCCGCACTTTCGAAACAGCGACGCGCAACACACTTGATATTCAGGCAGTACCGGTGGCACAAAAAGAATCGCACCTGCCGATTATTGTTGACCCGTCACACGCAGCAGGTGTCAGATACCTGATTCCTTCAATGGCGAAAGCAGCAGTAATGGCCGGAGCAAACGGTCTGCAGATTGAAGTTCACGAAGATCCGGAGAATGCATGGAGCGATGGTCAGCAGTGTCTGACACCTGCAGAGTTCAAAGAATTAATGGACACAATCAAAGTACTTCTTGAAATCGAGAAAAAACAAATTAACGATATCGTTATAGCATAAAAAAATGAGGAGGCTAACCATGGGGAGACATGAAGAGTTACGTAAAGAAATAGACAGTATAGACCGCCAGCTCGTTCAGCTTTTCGAAAAGAGGATGAAAGTGTCGACGGAAATTGCTGAGTATAAACTCGCCAATAACGTACCGGTACTGGACTCGCAGCGTGAGAAGATGGTTATTAACAGAAACATATCCCATTTAAATGATCACACGCTGGATACTTATATCTCGGAGTTTAGTAAACACCTCATGGAGCTCTCACGTAGAAGACAGCAGGAATGTCTTCACAGTCAGCATACGAAAACATGCTAAAAGGCGCCCGTCCGGGCGCCTTTTTATGTTAGTTTCTGCAGTTTTGTCAGATCGTACAGCGTATTTTGGTACGTTTCATTGAGCCAGTTGTTAAACAGCAGATGGCCGTGGCTCCGCCATTGGAATTTCGGGTTTTCTGCGGGATTATTTTCCGGGTAATAATTGTATGGTACAGCTGTATCAAGCCCGTTCCCGGCATCGCGGTCATATTCTTTTTTCAGCGTTTCACGGTCGTATTCAAGGTGACCGAATATAAACAGGTCCCGCTGATTTTTGGAAGTAATGATGTCCGGGCCGTATTCTTTACTTGAAGTCAGAATTTCCAGTTCTGGAATATCGTGAAGAACCTCGTAATTAATCTTCGTATGTCTCGACTGTGGTACCTGATAAATATCATCAAAGCCGCGTATATACGGATGTTCGGGTTTTATATTCTGATAATCAAACACGCCGAACAATTTTTCTGATAAAGTATACTTTTCGACATTATAATAGTGGTTCAAGGCAAATTGTGCACCCCAGCAAATATAAAATCTGGAGAAGACATGAGTCTGTGCCCAGTCGATAATCGTTTTAAGTTCATCGATGTAGCCCACCTGTTCGAAATTCAGTTTCTCAACCGGCGCACCGGTCACTATCATGCCGTCAAAATAATCATCTTTTACTTCATTATATGTTTTATAAAATTTCTGGAGATGACTCGTCGGTGTGTTTCTGCTTTTATGTGTCGACATATGCAGAAATTCAACATCGACCTGGAGTGGAGAGTTGCCGAGCAGCCTTAACAGCTGGAGTTCGGTTGTTTCTTTTAACGGCATGAGGTTTAAAATAAGAATTTTTAATGGACGAATGTCCTGAGATATCGCGCGGGAAGCTTCTATGGTATATACTTGTTCTTGTTGCAATTTCGTCCGTACAGGAAGTCCTTCGATGATTTTAATTGGCATGCATTCACGTCCTTAAATAACAAATAGTAAGTACTTCTTAATGTAACAGAAAACAAACGACAGTCAATGTCGAAATTGTCAAAAAACTTTTAAAGCTACATATAAACAAATTTTGGAGGAATGATAATGAACTCAGTTTTAATAGCGATACTTGTTATGGTCATTTTAAGTCTGTGCAGACTTAATGTCATACTCGCACTGTTTATCGGTGCACTTATCGGGGGCCTTGTGTCCGGCATGGGTGTTGAAGAAGTCATCGGTGTATTCACAGGCGGCATTGTCAACGGTGCAGAAATTGCACTCAGTTATGCCCTGCTTGGAGGGTTTGCCGCACTCATCGCATACAGCGGTATAACCGACGTTATGGTAGATAAGATTTTAAGTGTGCTGAACTCCAGTAAAACGACGAAAGCACGCGTAATTGCGAAGGTTTCATTAGTCGTAACGCTGCTCGTTATTTCTATGATAAGCCAGAATTTAATTCCGGTGCATATTGCATTTATTCCCATACTTATTCCGCCGCTGATCAGTCTGTTTAACGAGCTGCAGCTGGACCGCAGACTGCTGGCTATTGTTATGACTTTTGGTCTGACATTTACGTATGCGGTGCTGCCGTTTGGTTACGGTCAGATTTTCCAGAATACAATAGTGACGAGCTTTGCCAATGCAGGTTCGACAATTGAGTTTGGAGATGTTGCACCGAACATGCTGATTCCGGCGCTCGGTTTCGCTGCCGGTTTAATTCTGGCATTTTTCTACTATAGAAAACCGCGTAAATACTTAAACCAGGAAAGCGAACTGTCTTCAGAGAGGGTTAAGGTCAGCACGAAGACTTTAGTAACTGCAGCAATTGCAATTATCGTGACGTTCACAGTGCAGTTCTTTACGGATTCAATGATTTTTGGTGCTCTCGGCGGTATTATGGTTTTCTTCCTGTCAATGCAGTTTAAATGGGCTGACCTTGACCGTGAACTTGTCAACGGTATTAAAATCATGGCTTATATCGGTATGGTAATGCTTGCTGCAAACGGTTTTGCGGGTGTCATTACTGCAACTGACGATGTCCTGCCGCTGGTTAACAGTATTTCAGATTCACTTGGTAATAATAAGGCGTTTATCGTGATGGGCATGCTGCTGGTCGGTTTAGTCGTAACGATGGGAATCGGTTCATCATTTGCTACATTGCCGATTATCGCTGCGATATTTGTGCCGATGGGGACGGAACTCGGTCTGTCAATCGCTGCAATTATTGCGATTGTCGGTACTGCCGGTGTGCTTGGTGATGCCGGTTCTCCGGCTTCTGATTCCACGCTCGGACCGACTGCAGGACTGAATGTCGATGGTCAGCATGATCACATCTGGGACACATGTGTACCGACATTTATCTTCCTGAATATACCTGTTCTTATTACGGGCTTTATTGGCGGTATGATTTTGTAGGAAATTTAAGATAAATTTAATGTAATAAAATGATAAAAAGGTGACTGCCAACTTGAAAATTTCCGGATAATGTAGTTTAATTAATCTACTAAGTAAAAAAATTCACTAATTAGCAGCGAATTTGTCCTGAGCTTCATATTTAATCATTTAACGACTTTATCGCGTGAAAGGTAAAGCATGCAGCTCTTGATAATATATTACTTTTGAACAGGTGATTGTATGGAGACAGATTTAAACATTCTTAAAGGCAATTTAACTGCATATCAAATCAGTGAAGCAATCGGTATTTCAATCGACGATGCAACGGATTTGCTCGAACAGCGGATTACTGTGGAGTCTCTCGATGAGGAAAGCCAGGAAAAGTTGAAACAGTTAGAAGCAGTTCTATTTGACTAGCGGTAAAACAGCGTTAATATAGTAAACATAAATATGAGACTGACATTGTCAGTCTCATTTATTTTTATGGAGGGTGCCGATGGAAAGGATTAAAGAAAATATTCCGTTTATACTGCTGATAATTGTTATGGCATTATTTACGCTGGCATTCTTTGTTTCAGAAACTTCATTTTTTAAAACGGAGGAGATTTCCACGTATACTTTTGAAGAAGCTGTCAGTATGCAGGTCAATAATAATACGGGTGATGTGAAGCTTACAGGCAGCATGACAGAATATGCAGATGAAAATGATATAAAAGAAGCGATGAGTCTGGAAAACAGCAGTAACTTTCAATTTGTTCCACTGGATACAAAGACAGGCGCTGGTGAAGAAGAACTGAACACGCTGCTGGAGGGCAAAGGGATATTGGAAGGAACTGGCCGCGCGTTTATGGAGGCGGAACGTAGACATAACATCAATGCGCTTTATCTGATC
Organism: Jeotgalicoccus saudimassiliensis; assembly: GCF_000756715.1. Lineage (NCBI taxonomy): Bacteria > Bacillati > Bacillota > Bacilli > Caryophanales > Staphylococcaceae > Jeotgalicoccus > Jeotgalicoccus saudimassiliensis. Next base: position 1,345,468 of record NZ_CCSE01000001.1, on the reverse strand, counting down.
AGCCATGCACTGCTGGAAACGGGTCACGGTCAATCGGAACTTGCGTCGGGTATTCCGGTTGAAGGGACAACGTATTACAATTTCTTTGGTATCGGTGCGTTCGACCACGATGCGATTGCCGAAGGTTCGAGCTACGCACGGGCTGCCGACTGGTCATCACCGGAAACGGCGATTATCGGCGGTGCGGAATTTATCCGGACAAACTACCTGGACGGCGGACAGAACACGCTGTACCGAATGCGCTGGAATCCGGCAAACCCGGGCACGCATCTCTATGCGACAGATATTGCATGGGCGGAAAAAATCGCGAGTATTATGCACGGTTACTATGATATGCTCGGTCTGGAATACAAAGAACTGGATACACAGAATTATAATAATCAGCCAGAATAGAAAAAAAGGGCGTACTTCCGTTTCAGAGAAGTACGTCCTTTTTTGTTTTGATAGTCACAGATCGATTGCTATTCACTCTCAACTTCATCTGCACCGATTATACGCCACGGATGGCTGTAGACGTTAAACGAACCGCCCCGTATGAATCCTGCAGCTGTAATGTTTAAGTCATGTGCAAGTTTAATGGCGAGATCCGTTGGTGCCGATTTACTGAGGACGATGCCGACGCCGATTTTAGATGCTTTAGTCAGTACTTCAGACGAGATGCGTCCGCTGAACACGATGACTTTATCTTTTACCGAGATATTGTTCTGCAGACAGTATCCGTATAACTTATCGAGTGCGTTGTGACGGCCGATATCTCCTTTATGGACGATTGTATCATCGGGTGATGCGATGCTCGCATTGTGAATACCGCCGGTATCTTTAAATATTGTGCTTTCTTCCTGCATTTCCTTCATCAGGCTGATGCATTGTTCGGGTGTCAGCTTCGTATCCGACAGTGAGAACTTCGACGTTTCAACGTCTGACTGGAAGTAAAACTGACGGCTTTTACCGCAGCATGAGCCAAGAACACGTTTTGAGAATGAACCGTAATCTTTCGGCAGTTCACGTGAAACTTTGACGTGACAGAAGCCGCCGCGTTCATCGATATTCATCGATTCAATTTCCTTGAACGAGCGCAGTGCACCTTCAGAAGCAAGGAAACCGATAACGAGTTCTTCGAGATCATCGGGTGAACAGACAAGTGTTGCAAATTCAACGTCATTTAAATATATTGTCAGTGGAAATTCCTCAGCAATTATATCCTCGGTTTCGATAAATTTCCCGTCCGTATAACGGCGGATTTTATTTTTAGTAACGATTTCCATAATGTAAACTCTCCCGCTCCGAATCTTATTGTAAAGCCTTCTTTTTCTTTATATAATCACATTTAAGACGAAATTACAATTTTAGGAATTCCGTCAAACTTAATAGGGGGATTTACATGCAAACTAAGAAAAATCGCTGGCTGATTGCGCTTGCAGGGGTTGGGATCCACATTTCAATCGGTTCAGTCTATGCATGGAGTGTATTTACTACGCCGCTTCAGGAATCTGTCGGATGGACGCTGAGTCAGGTTTCAATTACGTTCAGTATTGCTATTTTATTTTTAGGACTGTCTGCAGCGTTTATGGGACATTTCGTAGAAGCGAAAGGACCGAGAAAGTCCGGACTGGTTTCAACGGTGTTTTTTGCAGCGGGTATGATTACAGCAGGATTTGGCATACAGCTTGAAATGCTTTGGCTGCTTTATGCGGGTTACGGAGTGCTCGGGGGAATCGGGCTCGGAATAGGTTATATAACTCCGGTTTCGACACTGGTCAAATGGTTCCCGGACAGACGCGGTATGGCGACCGGTCTTGCAATTATGGGGTTCGGTTTTGCGGCGATGATCGCAAGTCCGGTTATGCGTATGCTGATAGAGTCTGTAGGAATTCCTAATACATTCTTTATTCTCGGTGCCATTTACTTTACGGTAATGCTCGTGTCCAGTTTATACCTGGAAAGACCGCCGGAAGGCTATCATCCAAAAGGTGTTGCCATCGATGAAAATACGGCAACAGTATCGAAGGATCTTGCACAGCTGACTGCAAATCAGGCAGTTAAAACGAAACGTTTTTATTTCCTGTGGTTCATGCTCTTTATCAACGTGACATGCGGTATTGCAATTCTTGCAGTGGCAAGTCCGATGGGTGTTGAAATCGCCGGTCTGTCTGCAGGTGCAGCAGCGTTCATGGTAGGAGTTATGGGTGTATTTAACGGTGCCGGCCGTCTCGTCTGGGCGTCGATTTCCGATTACATCGGCAGAACGAATCTGTACACGCTGTTTTTCGTACTGCAGATCGGGATTTTTGCCGTGCTGCCGTTCACGACTAACGCTTTAATTTTCCAGCTGTTACTGTTCATTATGATTTCATGTTACGGCGCTTATAATCTCGGTATTTATCAGACTGGATATTAGAAAACTAAAACAAAAAAATGAGCTGGAATCTGTGAGCGCTTCCGTGAAATAGTGTACAATGGAGTTATTATATTAAAGAGGGAGTGTCTACATGGGTAAAACTCTGCATCCGGGTCCAATTAATAAGACTAAAAAATGGGATCCGAAATTATGGGTAAGTCCTGTGCCATTCGGTTTAACTAAAGTAAAACCTCATCACATGAGAGATACTGCTAAAATCGTCTGGAAGAACAGAGACAATTTAAATTACGCAAAAAACATTATATTAAAAGGTGTTTGTGACGGTTGTGCGCTGGGTGTATCAGGTCTGCAGGACCAGACTTTAAATGGTCCGCACATGTGTACTACGCGCTTTAACGTACTTAGATTAAACACAGCACCTCCGATTAAACCGGAAATTTTACATCAGGATATTGATGAGTTACGCAAGATGGACAGCACTGAGCTGCGAGAACTCGGCCGTATTCCGTATCCGATGATCCGCCGGAAGGGCGATCGCAAATTCATCAGAGTATCGTGGGACGAAGCGATGAATACGATTGCGGATAAGATGAAAGAACTCAATCCGAAACAGTATGCATTCTACTTAACGAGCCGCGGTATTACGAACGAATCTTATTACGTTGCAGCTAAAGTTGCACGTTACCTTGAAACAAACCATATCGATAACGCATCACGTATCTGTCACTCACCGAGTAAATCAGCGATGAAACGTTCAGTGGGTGTCGGCGCTTCAACTTGTAACTATCAGGACTGGTTAGGTACAGATGTACTTGTATTCTGGGGAAGTGTTGCGTCAAACGCATCACCGGTTTCTACGAAGTACATGATGGAAGCTAAAAAACGCGGAACGAAAATTATCGTTATCAATCCTTACAGAGAGCCTGCAATGGAAAACTACTGGGTGCCTTCAGTAGTTGAATCGGCACTCTTCGGTACTGAAATTGCAGACGATTTCTACGAAGTAAACATCGGCGGAGACATTGCGTTAATGCACGGTGTAATGAAGCACTGGTTTGATCTTGAAGAAGAGAACGAAGGTGCTGCAGTTAACCACGAGTTTGTTAACGAACACGTTAACAACTACGAAGATCTTAAAGCGAACGTTCAGGACCAGAGCTGGGACGAAATCGTTGAATCTTCAGGTATTTCGAAAGAACGCATTATCGAATTATCGAACAGTCTTGCCAAAGCGAAGACAGGCGTTATGGTCTGGGCGCTCGGACTAACAATGCACAAGCACGCAACAGACAACATTTCACAAGTAGCCAACCTCGCGTTATTACGCGGCTGGTTAGGCGGTAAAAATAAAGGTCTTATGCCGCTGCGCGGACATTCTTCTGTACAGGGGTCGGGCGAAATGGGTGCAGATCCGTTTTCTCTGCCTGGCGGTGACTACAACGACGAAAACCGTCCGCGTATTGAAGAGCTGTGGGACTTTAAACTTCCGCAGTGGCCGGGAGATACTGTCGGCGTAACGATTGAGAACGCAATGCTTCCGGAAGACAATGAGAGAAAGCTTAAGCTTTACTATATGTCAGGGGGTAACTTCCTTGAGACGATGCCGGATCCGGATTTCGTGAGAGATGCACTGCAGAATCTCGATATCCGTGTTCATCAGGATATTATATTAAATACATCAACACTGCTTGATGCTAAGGAGACTGTAGTGGTCCTTCCTGCGAAAACCCGTTACGAACAGGACGGCGGCGGGCTGTCAACTTCTACTGAGCGTATGATTTACTTCTCACCTGAAATTGAAGGAAACCGAAACCGTATTGCAGAAGCGCGCAGTGAATGGCAGATTTATGTCGACCTTGCCAAACGCGTGAAACCTGAAGAGTCACACTTGATCGACTTCCAGTCAGGCCAGCAGATCCGCGACGAGATTGCGAAAGCAAACCCTCAGTATGATGGTGTGCAGCACCTGAAGAAAGCTGGGGACGTTTATCAATATGGCGGCGCATGGTTATGCGAAGGCGGCGTATGTCCGACACCGGACGGCCGCGGTAATCTGATTACGATGGATATTCCGGACAATAATAAGAAAGCCGGAGAATTCAAACTTCTGATGAGACGCGGTAAGCAGTTTAACGCGATGATTTACGGCGACGAAGACGCGTTCAACCGTATGGGACGCTATGACGTTCTTGTCAGCGAAACTGACGCACGACGTGAAGGGCTTGAAGACGGTGAAGCGGTTGTTCTTTATAACAAGAACGGCGTATTCCAGGGCTTTGTTAAATATGCAGCAATTAAAGAAGGTAACATCGGTGTGCAGTTCCCTGAAGGTAACTTCCTGGTCGAAAAAGGTATTTACGAAAGTTTCGTTGAAATGCCGGACTACGTAACTGCAGTTAAGATGGAGAAAGCTGACCACTTTAATGCCAACAAAGACCGTCAGTATTTAGAAAAATCGATACCTGAGCTGGAGGATAACCCCAACTAAATTTCAGAATATTATAAAGAAAAACCGGAAGAGCCTGCTCTTCCGGTTTTTTAGTGTATAAATATTCTCTTTAGTGTGGTAAACTACCAACATTGATAAATGAAAAGAGGTAATAAATTGTCCGAAAATAACTGGAACTCAAAATTAGGTTTTATTCTGGCTGCAGCAGGTTCTGCTATAGGCCTCGGAGCAGTATGGCGTTTCCCTTATATGACTGCTGAGCACGGCGGCGGTGCGTTTTTATTCGTTTTCCTATTATTTACCGTTCTTATCGGTTTGCCGCTTCTAATCAGTGAGTTTGTTATCGGACGTGCGTCCGGTCGAAATCCAATCGACGGATTCGAATTTCTGAGCGGTAAGAAGAGCTTGAGGTTATTCGGGTGGATCGGCCATTTCGGTACGATGCTGCTCCTGTCGTTTTACAGTGTTATCGGGGGCTGGATATTAATTTATCTGGTGATTGCCCTTATGGATCTGCTGAATCTTTATAAAGTGGATGATTATACTGTAATGCTCGGAGAGATTATTACGAACCCGGTATACGTTATTGCTGCGCAGGGTGTGTTCATTTTTGTTACAGCATTTGTCGTGGCACAGGGCATACAAAAAGGACTGGAACGTGCATCTAAGATTATGATGCCGATGCTGTTCATTCTGTTTTTATTCATTATTATCCGTTCACTGTCACTGCCGAATTCATTTGAAGGAGTTAAATACTTCCTGACACCTGACTTCAGCAACCTCAGCGCCAACGGTATAATGTTCGCACTCGGACAGTCGTTCTTCGCACTCAGTGTCGGGATTACACAGATGATGACTTATGCATCGTACTTAAAACCGGATCAGAATCTGCCAAGATCTGCATCGTATATCGTGCTGATGAATATTGCGGTATCTGTAATGGTCGGGCTGGCAATCTTCCCGGCAATTGCTTCATTCGGTATGCAGAGCGTCGAAGGTCCCAGGCTTGTATTTATCGTCCTGCCTGAGATATTCAACTCAATTCCGTTCGGTATTGTATTCTATCTTATGTTCCTGCTCGCATTTTTATTTGCGACGCTGACATCTGCGTTCTCGATGATAGAAATTAACGTTGCGAATACAGTTAAAGGTAATCAGTCGAAACGTAAAAAGACAACTTACATTTTTGCAATTATTATTTTTGCAATCGGTATTCCTTCAGCGTTATCGGAAGGTGTGCTGAATGACGTTCAGTTCTTTGCAGGAACGATATTTGATAACGTGGACTTCCTCGTATCGAATATACTGCTGCCTGCAGGTGCATTGTTCTCATCTGTTTTTGTCGGATTTATTTTAGACAAGCGTATTTCGATGGAACAGCTGAATGTTAAAAAAGGAGAAACATCATTTGTTATTTTTAAAGCATGGATATTCATGCTCAGATTTATTCTGCCGGCGATTATTATCTTTGTCTTTATTATGAACATACTGAGTGTATTTTAAGCATAGGGAAGGTGCGGATCCGGTAGCAGGGTCCGCACTTTTTTATATTTTGAAAATTCCCGATTGCGTGTGAAATATGCTTGTGGTAATATTCTTACATGAGTTTTTCAGCATCATCAAAATATGAATAAGGGCGTGGGTCATGGAAAGTTTAACCAGAGAGAAAATTATCAGTATTGCAGAAGAGCAGAACGTAAGATTTATCCGTCTCCAGTTTTCGGATATTCTAGGCACGATTAAAAATGTGGAAGTCCCTTTCAGCCAGCTTGATAAAGCGCTCGACGGACAAATGATGTTTGACGGTTCTTCAATCGAAGGATTTACACGCATAGAGGAATCGGATATGTACCTCGTTCCGGATTTAAATACGTGGACAGTTTTCCCGTGGACGACATCCCGCGGAGATAAAGTGGCACGTCTTATCTGTGACGTATATAAAATTGACGGTACACCGTTTGAAGGCGACCCCCGTACGAACCTGAAAAATGTTCTGAAGGAAATGGAAGAGCTGGGCTACACTTCTTTCAATCTTGGACCGGAGCCGGAATTCTTTTTATTCAAACTGGATGAACGCGGAAAACCGACGACGACTCTAAACGACCAGGGCGGGTATTTTGATCTGGCACCGACGGATACAGGCGAAAACTGCCGTCGTGAAATTGTGATTGAACTCGAGGATATGGGCTTTGACATCGAAGCATCGCACCACGAAGTGGCTGAAGGACAGCACGAGATTGATTTTAAATATGCAGATGCAATCACGGCTTGTGATAATATCCAGACATTTAAACTGATTGTTAAAACAGTTGCGAGAAAACACAATCTGCACGCAACATTTATGCCGAAACCGCTGTTTGGCATTAACGGCAACGGCATGCACTTTAACGTATCGCTCTTTAAAGGAAAAGAAAATGCATTCTTTGATGAGTCTGCAGAAGATGGTCTGAGCGAAGACATGAAATATTTCATGGCAGGTGTACTGAAGCACGTACGCGGCTTTACAGCGGTAACAAATCCGCTTGTAAACTCGTATAAACGACTGGTGCCGGGTTACGAGGCGCCGAGTTACATCGCATGGAGCAAAAAGAACCGCTCACCATTGATGAGAATCCCTTCTTCACGCGGATTATCAACACGTGTGGAAGTCCGTTCTGTCGATCCATCAGCGAATCCGTATCTTGCACTGGCTGTAATTCTAAAAGCCGGTCTTGATGGCATTAAGAATAAGCTTGAACTGCAGGAATCAATCGATTTAAACCTGTACGAACTGACTAGAGAAGAGCGTCTTGCCAACGGCGTGGAAGACCTGCCGTCGACATTATACAACGCTTTAAAAGTACTGCGTGACAGCGAGCTTGCAAAAGAAGCGCTGGGAAGCCACATTTTCAAAGCATTTTACGAACATAAAATGCTGGAATGGGAAGATTACCGGTCAGCTGTTTCAGAGTGGGAACTTAAATCCTATATGGATAAATATTAAGACGAAAAAACCCGGGAAATTTCCCGGGTTTTTTGTTATCAGTCGTAAACTGTAAATTCATCGTTAAACTCATCCGGAGAATTTTCCAGGTTGGTCTCTGTAATGTTTCGTGCGTTGTAGCCGATACGTTCCAGATTACTGATTAATTCCACATAGAGTGAACCGCCGTCCGTTGAACATTCGCCTCTTGAAAGACGTTTAATGTGTTCTTTGCGGAGTCTGTTTTCAATTCTGTGAGATTTTTGGCTGAGACGGATCACCTGATCAAGTGCCTGAGGGTTGTATACGTCAAGCGTCTCAAGCGCCATCGTGAATGATTCATACACATGTCTGTACAGGTCTTCAAGACCCTCTTTAGCTTCTTCTGACAGTGTAATATTGTTTTCGTACTTATTGTGATACTGATCAGCGAGGCTTCTGGCCTGTGAGCTGACTTTCAGAAGTATGCGGGATACTTCAAGCAGTGTGCTGACACGTTCTGTGTCTTCCTGTGATATTTCATGTTTTGATGCATCGAGCAGGTATGCGCGGATTGCGTCCTGCAGAGTCGCGGCAACGTTAACTTTGTCGTGGATCTGCTTGTACAACTTGGCATCCTGTTTGTCACTGTACTTACGTGCATCCTGCAGCGTGCTTAAAACCAGCTCGCCGAGGTTTTTAACCTCACTTTGAGCCCCCTGTATAGCGATGCTTGGAGACTGTTTAACTAACAGAGGATCCAGATACTTCGGCTGGAAGTCTTCTGAGAAGTCACGGCCCGGTACAATTTTCACTACCAGCCACGCCAGTGCGCCGACAAACGGCAGATGAATCAGCGTGTTCATGAAGTTGTATGAACCGTGTGCGAATGCGATAGTCATCGGTTTGTTCAGACTGAGAATATCTTCAAGATATCCGACGTAGATGACAAACAGCGGCATTAATATCATAAATATTGTTGCCCCGATAACGTTAAATGTAACGTGAACCAATGCTGCACGTTTAGCGGCAATTGAACCCGCAAGTGCTGCAAGTATTGCTGTGATAGTTGTCCCGATGTTATCACCGAGAAGGATCGGCAATGCGGCCTGCAGATCAACCATATCATTGGAATAGAAGTTCTGAAGTATGGCAATCGTTGCACTTGAACTTTGAACGATAACTGTCAGAATAACACCGACTGCAAGACCGAGGAATGAGTTATCACTCATGGCGAGCATCAGTTCCTGGAAATATGCAAGATCAGCCAGCGGACCGACACCATCGCCCATTAACTCGAGTCCGTAGAATAACGCACCGAATCCGAAAAAGACTCTACCAATGTTAATTACCTGATTGGACTTGAAGAAGAACAGCATAAATGAACCTGCAGCAAGAATCGGCAGTGAATATGCACCGATATCAAGTCCGATAATAAATGCTGTAACCGTCGTTCCGATGTTGGCGCCTAAAATAACTCCGATTGCCTGTCTAAGTGTCAGGAATCCTGCACTTACTAAACCGATAGTAATCGCTGTGGCGCCCGAGCTGCTTTGAATTAAAACGGTAACGATAATACCTGCAACAACGCCCCTGAGCGGGCTGGATGTCATACGGTTTAAAATATCCCGCAGGCGGTCGCCGGCAGCTGCCTGAAGACCGTCACCCATCTGTTTAATACCGTAAAGGAAGATACCGAGTCCTCCGATGAACATAAAGATAACTTCCATTGGACTAAGAGACATAGAGAGTCCTCCATATAATATTTAATTTACAATCTTTACTTGTGCTCAATGAACTATGCAATAAATTTACAATATACTGTTTATCATATTACAAAATCGTCAAATTTAAAACACATTATTCATTTATGGCGAAAAAGTTCAAGTTGCCAGAAAATTTGTATAAATAGTCGACAAGACGAAAGCGGTGTGAGAAACTGACAATACATAAAAAATTACTGGAGTGTTCTCATGACAACGATTCTGTTTGATGTTGACGGTGTTTTCTTAAGCGAAGAAAGATGTTTTGATGTATCTGCGCTGACAGTGGAGGAGCTGCTGTACAGTCCGCGTTATTTAAATCTGGATGGGCGAAAGTTTGGAACGGATTATACTAATGAAGAAATCAGTAAAATCCGCAGTTCGATTTTTGCAGATGATCGAGTACTTAAACGTTTTAAAGAAGCAGGTCTGAATTCAAACTGGGATATGCTGTTTATTACGTTTGCGATATTGTACATAGACATACTGAAGCAGGAAAATTTAAATCTTGCTGATGTGGATGTGACTAATTTAAATGAAGTCGGAGATATGCTGGGCGAAGTATCAGTGAACCCGGAAGCGGTACTTGATTTTATTTCCCGGGAAAGTTTCACTAAAGATGGAATTTATATTGCGTTAATAGAATATGCAGGAACACTTCAAAATATGAAAGAACCGGAAGTCTTCAGAATGTACGGCCCGATCTGGGAGCAGGGTCACTATAAATATCAGGAGTGGTATTTAGGCAGTGAACTTGTGGAAGCAGATACCGGAAGAGCGGCTGAGGAACTTGATAAGACAGGCTTTATTTACGATGAGGAATGGATTGTTGAAACATCGGCGATTAAAGATATGCTGACCGGTCTTAAAGACAAAGGTTATACAATCGGTGTAGCAACAGGCAGACCAAGACAGGAAACGCTGCTGCCGTTTGAGGAAGCCGGACTTCTTGAAGTATTTGATGAACGCCGTATTTCAACAGCGAGCGAAGTGATGGATGCAGAAAACCGCAGCAATGCAATGCATGCGTTGACGAAGCCGCATCCGTTCAGTTATTTATGGAGTCTGTATGTACAAAACGACTCTCTCTTTGATGCAGCGGTGAATGCTCGGAATGAAACTGACGAGCAGATTTTTATCGTCGGTGACTCTGTTGCAGATTTTTACTGTGCAGATAAAATCGGCGCGACATTTATTGCGACGCTGACCGGACTGACCGGTGATGATATTATCAGTACATTTGAAGAGCTGGATGTACCGAATGAGCAGATGCTTAAAAATGTGCTCGGGGTGCCGGAACTGGTTGAACAGCTGATTAAATAAAATACGCCCTCTGAATCATTTGATTCAGAGGGCGTATTTATATGCCGGAATATATGATTTAATTATCCGAGTTTAATCGTATGGACTTTATGAATATTCATGACTTTTTTAATTTTTTCATGTGTCGCCTCCTGCACCTGGTTATCCAGTGTGAAGAGTACCATTGCGTCGCCTTCTTTTGACAGGCGGGCAAGCTGCATTGACGCGATGTTAACCGAATCTTCACCGAGCAGTGCACCGAGTTCCCCGATAATGCCCGGACGGTCTGTATGCTCGATAATGAGTATATTTTCTTCGGGTCTGAAGTCGATCGGATATTCATTAATTTTAACGAGACGTTCGCCGTAGCCCGGAATTGTCGATGCACCGAGTGTGACGTGTTCGTTGTCGTTAATCAGCTCGACTTCAAGATAGTTCGTGTAGCCGTCGGCTTTTGCTTTCTTTTCAACTTTGTAAGTGACGTCGCGTTCATTTAAGTAGTATAAAGCATTAATAATATTTACTTCGTCACCGAAGTGAGGCTTCAGCATATTTGTTACGAATGTACGTGTCAGAATACTCGTATCGTCAATCGCAATATCACCGTGGTATTTAATCTTAACTTCCTGCGGCGGGTTATCGAGCAGCTGAATACCGAACTGGCCGAGATGTTCTACGATAGACATATACGGCTTTAGCTCTTCGGTAACAGTTTCGCTGATTCGCGGCGCATTGACTGCATGTGTAATCTTGTTGTCCTCAAAGTATTCGATAATTTCCTTCGCGACACTGACTGCCACTTTTTCCTGTGCTTCAGCAGTTGAGGCACCGAGGTGAGGTGTCACGACAGTACGTCTGTGTGTTAACAGAGCTGTGTTTTCCGGCGGTTCTGTAACGAACACATCGAGTGCTGCACCTTTGACGATGCCGGCATCGAGTGCTTCCAGCAGATCATCTTCGTCGATAATGCCCCCACGGGCAACGTTTATCAGGTAGACACCTTCTTTTTTACATTTTTTAAAGAAGTCCGCCCCGATGATTCCTTTCGTCTGCGGTGTCAGCGGTGTATGAACAGTAATGAAATCAGCCGCTGCTGCAACTTCATCAACTTCCATTTTCTCGATATGGTTGTCGCGAGCACGTTCATCTGATAAGTAAGGATCAAATGCAACGATTTTCATGCCGAAACTCTTCGCGCGCCGTGCAACACCGAAACCGATTTTACCTGCTCCGATAATACCTAAAGTTTTACCGTACAGCTCCACACCTTTATGTGCGCCGCGGTTCCACTCACCGGCCGTCAGTTCCTTATATGCTTCCGGAATGTCGCGTGCCATTGTGAGCATCATTGCCATAGTATGCTCCGTCGCTGAAATCGTGTTTCCTTCCGGTGCGTTGACGACGATAACACCGTGTTTAGTTGCAGCATCAATATCGATATTATCGACACCGACACCTGCACGGGCGATCATTTTAAGTTTTTTCGCGTGCTGGATAATACGCTCTGTAATAGTAGTCTGGCTGCGGACAATCACTGCGTCAAAATCATGGATGATATCGATAATCTGCGATTCCGATAAACCTTCCTGGCGTGTAACGCTGAAGTTGTCATTATCAATTATTGCCTGTATGCCCTCCTGGCTTACAGGGTCGAGTACGATTACTTTATGCTTTGTCATATAAATTCTCCTGAGCGGCTGTTAATGCTTTGCCGTAGTAATTTTTACCGCGAAGTCTGCTTAAAATATCTTCCAGTGCACTTAAGATTGCGAGCATATCTTTCGGGAACATGAAGCCCATGTGACCGATGCGGATAATTTTTCCTGCCAGATCTTTCTGACCGCCAGCAATGGTAATGTGGTAGTCTTTCTCAAGTGTGTTTTTAATATGTGCAATTTCTTCAGGTGTCGATGTGACTGCCGTTACTGTCGGCGACGCAGCTTCTTCTTTGACAAAGAGCTCAAGTTCCAGCGCTTCGAGACCGCGGCGGAGCATTTTCTGCATGTTCTTATGACGTGCAAATACTTTTTCAATTGTTTCTTCGTGTATCATGTCTAAAACATCATCGAGACCCTGATACAGCGTAACAGCAGGTGTCTGCGGCGTATAATCGACTTCCAGCGATTTAAAGTACATTCTTAAATCGAGGTAGTAGCGTCTGTTGCCGAGACTGTTTACTTTGTTCAGAGCTCTGTCATTTACAGCGACGAACGCCAGTCCCGGAGGCAGCATCAGAGCTTTCTGACTGCCTGAAACGATACAGTCTATTTTATCGCGCTTCATGTTCATATCCGCACCGCCGAGTGCACTGACGGCATCGACAACGAATAAAGTATCTTCATTATAGTTATGAACAACATCGGCAAGTTCAGACAGCGGGTGCAGAACTGATGTAGAGGTTTCACATGCCTGTGTAAATACTGCAGTAACGTTGTCCAGGCCATTCAGGTATTCTTTGAATGCTTTCGGGTCGGCAGCTTCTCCCCATGTCACATCATAAACGTGAACATTCAGATCGTAGCGCCCGGCGATATCAGCGAATTTGCCGCCGAAAACGCCGCTGACAATTAATACAACAGAATCGCCGTCATCAACGAGGTTAACCATTGCAGCTTCGAGAGCGCTGGTACCTGATGAAGTCAGTACAGCAACAGGATTATCCGTGCCGAACAGCGGCTGGAGCTTTTCCTGTATGCCGGCTGACATTTCCTTGAAGCGGCTCGTTCTGTGACCGAAAATACCTTGGGACATAGCTTGATACGTGCGTCGGGCGACCGGAGTCGGCCCTGGTGTAAGCAGTAACTCTTCTTGCATAGCGATTCCTCCTGTATAAACGAATAGTAAATTTTATTATAACAGAAATATCATTAAATTCAGTTATCTTTTCCATCTTCTAAAATTTCGTCGATCAGCTGGTGGGCACGGTTATAATTATGCAGATATGTATCGTCTAAAATGACTGCGTTTTCCATCAGGCCGTAGTGCTCAAGCTGTGACAAAAGCAGACGGTAAAATTCTTTATCGTAATCGGAAGCATCCGGCACAGGGGGCATGATTAAAATCAGGCTCCATGACTGCAGGTGTATATAATGTTCAAAAATCTGATTTACATATTCTTTGCCGTCGTGTCCGGAAAGCATATTGTGAACTTTGGAGTAAAGCACATCGGTGTCTGCAAAAAACACTTTGCGCGTTGCATTGGAATGAATATGACGGCGGTTCAGTTCAAACTGTCCGATACCGATCGCATGAAAATCCTTCGCATCGAGGTCGGGAGATTTCAGCTGATGTTCGTCGAAATAATCTTCGGCATATTCAACGGAAAAACTCGTCGAGTATCTCCGGGCAAGGTCTTCAATAATCATCGACTTACCGCTGTTCGGTGAACCGGTCACGAGAACGTTCTGGACGAAAAAGCGGCGGAACGGCCGCGTCACATAATCCCAGTTTAATATCGGCGTTTCCCTGATTTCTGTACCGCTTATCCCGAGAATCTTTCTGTCGACCATCGTCATGTGAATGTCGACAGCAGGCCACTTGTCTGTGAAATAGCTTTCGAGCGGTTCAAGGTATTCGTTTTCACCCATGTAGAACGCAGTGCTTTTTACATCGAAATCGAGGGACTCTATCGCCTGGATAATCAGGCTTTCAAGCATTTCAAGCCACGGCTTCCAGCCCGTCGGATAACGGGGGATATCCGTCTCATTTAATTCGAGAATAGAAACATTACTGTCGTTTCTTAACAGCTGGCGCATTGCACGGGTGCGGTGCTCAAGATTCATGCCGATGGAGTCACCGCGGTCACCGTCATAGCCGCTTATAATAACGACTGCATGCCTGTTTTCCCGTTTCGCTCTGACAATCTGTTCGAAATGACCGACGTGGCACGGAGCGAACGTGCCGAAATATATTCCGAGATCTCTCATTTATATCGACTCCCCATCCAGATAGTTTAAAAAGAACTGTCAAAAGAAATATGCTACAATATTGTAGAAATTAAATGTAAATTAACAGTATGGCGATAAAGTGCGCCAGTCCTGTGATGATTGTAACGGCGGCTAAAATCTTAACGCTTTTCCCGGCACCGGCAATCAGAAATAATACAGATAGAATGATGGACACTGCCAGGAAGATAACTCTCGTACTGAGCAGGGCGATGAGATCATCATGCTGGTATGATGCTGAAATATTTATAACGTTGAAAATGTTAAATGCTGCAAATAAAATTAAAATAATCTGTTTCATTTTTGCACGCTCCCTTTGGGGATTTATTATATCAGAAATAATAAAGAAATGATTGGTGAGAAATTATGGTTGAAGTACTGAATATTACAGATAAAATGCACGATGAATTTGTTGCATCACACACTGCCGGCGACCTGCTGCAGCTGACATCGTGGGCAGGCTCAAAAGAACTGACGGGATGGTACTCAAGACGTATTGCTGTAGGACGTAACGGCAAAGTCGAAGGAGCTGCAATGCTGCTGTTTAAAAAAGTGCCGAAAACCTTCTTTACGATGTGCTACGCATCGCGCGGATTTGTCTGCGATTATAATGACAGGGAAGTCGTTAATGCACTGCTTGAAGAAGCGAAAAAAATAGCGGCGGATGAAAAGTCGTATACGATTAAAATAGATCCGGATATACCCGCTTCAGGTAACGAAGAGACGATTGAGTACCTGAAGTCAATCGGCTTTAAGCACCACGGGCTGACAGACGGGATGAGCAAAGATGTTATCCAGCCCCGTACGACGATGGTCACAGATGTCAGCGTAGATGATAAGGCGCTTCTCCAAAGTTTTGAAAGGAATAACCGTACGAAAGTCCGTAACTCACTCCGGGCGGGGACAGTTGTTTATAAAGCGGGGCGGGAAGAGCTGCCTGAGTTTGTTAAGCTGATGAAAGAAACGGGAGAGCGAGACGGATTCCTGACCAGAGATATTACTTATTTTGAATCGCTGTACGATAATCTGAACCCGGCAGGACATATGGAGCTCTTTATGGTGAAACTGATGCCGAAAGAAGCGGTGGAGTCTTTAGAGCAAGATACAGAAAAAGTAAACAGGGATATCCGTAAAGCTGAAAAGATTAAAGACGACAGGAAGAAACAGAACCAGCTGGATAATTTAAATAACCGCATGTCGAAACTAGAAGCCCAGCTCGGGACGATGAAAGAAATTAAACGCTCTCACCCGGACGGCGTACTGCTGTCAGGAGCGTTATATGCACAGTCAGGACATAAGTCTTACTATCTGTACGGCGCATCATCAAATGATTACAGGGAATTTCTGCCGAACCATCACATGCAGTGGCATATGATGCAGTATGCACGTGAACATGGTGCAGAGTCATATGATTTCGGCGGCGTATCGGTGGAGCCGGACAAAGAGGACGAACACTTCGGTCTGTGGCAGTTTAAAAAAGTGTGGGGTACAGAAGTGTCGGATAAGATCGGTGAGTTTGACTACGTCACGAACCGTCCGCTGTATACGATGGCAGAAGTCATGTTCCCGCTGTTCCAGAAGAGCAAGATGAAACTGAACAAAATTGTTAAAAGAAAATAGACAATTGAAAACCCATCCGGATATCCGGATGGGTTTTCATCTTATTATAAATAATACGGCTGCATAATAGCGATATACAGTATGAACAATACGGACGCACAGGAGACGATAATCAGTGCGAGTGAGAAATATGAGTGCATATGACGGCTTTCATTTAAATGAGGCTCCGAACGGAATGCCCGGATGCCTGTAATGATTGCCAGCGCTGCGAGAGTGAACCATATATAGATATTGTAGAATATAATGCCGTCGTTAATCGTATAGTTTATAAAGAACAGTATTTGAATTAACATCAGCAATATTAAAATAACCCGTCTCATGTTCACATCTCCTTACAGCGTAATCAGAAATATAATAAGTACAAGTGCCATCGTCAGCGTAAATGCGTGCACTAAAAACAAGTTTGCACGGTCGCCTTTAGATTCTTTAAAAGCTGTAATTTCCACCGACAGCACGATACACAATGCAAGTGCCAGCACGATAAACAAATCCGGACTCGTCAGCGACAGACTGAACGTCACAGTCATCAGTAAAAAGGCGGCGCCGGAAATGTAACGTGCAATATCAAGAGTACGCGAACGCATACTTAATATAGTAGCCGCACTGATAACTATATAGATTAAAAGCATGAGGAGTGTTAGTAATGTCATGCGACTCTCCCTCGTTTTCTGTAATATTGGAAAATAAAGTGCGTCGACAGCACAGTCATCAGGGCACCGAAGTAAAACGGCAGACCGGCTGATATTAGGAACAGCGCGTTAAACACGAGCGGTCCGCAAATTCTGCCGAGACTGTCCAGGGAATACGTCGTTGCAGTAACGCGTCCCATATCGTGTGCTGATGCTTCTTTTGTGATCTGTGATGTCATTAAAGTTTTTGCGAGTGCGTTCCCCGTCATCAGGAGAACAATACATACTCCTGCGTATATAAGGCCGGTCATAAACGGCAGCATTATAAAAGCGGTGACAGCCATAATCTGTCCGGCAACCATTGCTTTTTTCTCCTGTCCGTCTTTAAGCTTCCTTATATATACACCCTGAGTCAGTGCATTAAAGATTCCACCGATGAAAAACAGTATGCCCATTTCAGTCGGTGTAATATCAATCCGGTCCTGCCCGAGCAGCTGGAACGTACTTTCCATTCCGCTCATAAAGAACATAACGAAAAATGTTCCGACGAGGAGAATACCGATCGGCTGCGTAAAGTAATCGGAAGCCAGCGTAATTTTTTTCGGTGTCTGCTGAGTCGACTGACGATATGTTTCAGCAACTTTAAAGAAACTGAAAATCAGTGCGAATGTAATGACGACGGTAGTCATATAGTAGGCGAAGCTCAGCGAGATGCCTGCAAGCAGTCCGCCGACACCCGGTCCAAAAATAAATCCGAGTCCGACACACATGCCGACCAGTCCCATGTACTTCGTCCGCTCTTCGCGCGTTGTAATGTCTGCGACCATACTCGTCGTCGCGGTATACAGCGCGCCTGAAGCGGCACCTCCGATAATTCTGCTTATATAGAGGACAATCAGATTATCGATAAACAGCCCGAAGATTAAAAAGCTGAATGCAAACGCCGCAAGTCCGCCGAGGAGAAGCGGGCGTCTGCCGATTTTATCTGACAGTCTGCCAAAGAACGGAGCTGACAGAAAGCTTGCAAGCGAGTAAATCGCAAGCAGCAGTCCCATATGTATCGTGTTGACACCCAGCTGATTCACTAATTCGGGGATGACCGGAATAATCATACTGAACCCGAAGTATATTAAAAACTGAATGATCATTATCAGGGTAATCATTCTCTTCATTTATATACACGTCCTGAACTTACTTATTTTTTAGTTGCTGGCGTACTTCTTTAATTTGCCTTTCAAGCTCGTGGAGTCTGTCGGTCATTTTTTCAGTCGGCTGACCTGTGGACTCGATTTTTTCCAAATCACCCTGGAGGTGTACATATTCGTATTTTAATTCCTGTAATTTGCTTTCCAAATCCATTTTTACCACCACCTAAACTTAACTAATATCATATCATAAATGAACGTTTTTAATTGTGAAGAGAAAACAATATTTTTTAGACAAACAATAGGGTCTAAAAAATTGAAAATGTCCGGATTTAGCATAGATTTATGTGAGAATAGGTGTATAATATACTTGTATTTGAGATTAAAACCAACTGGTAAAGCTTTATACTTATTATAATAGGAGTGATAGAGTGTCGCGTAGCTTTGTCAAACGCTGTCTGTTTTACTTTGTAGGTTTAATCATCATGTCAATCGGCGTTGCAATGCAGGTTAAAGGTTTCGTTATGGGACTTGCTCCGTGGGATGTACTGCACTTTGGGCTGTGGCAGTCAGTCGGACTGACATTCGGAAGCTGGGCGGTGATTATCGGAATCGGTATAGTTATCGCTACTTCGCTTATGGTCAAGGCACTGCCTAAGGGCGGGGTGTACGTAAATCTGTTAACCATCGGTGCATTTATCGATTTCTTTGTCTGGCTGCTGCCTGACGTTGAAAGCTGGCCGGCACAGGCTGTTTACTTTACCCTTGGTGTATTCGTTGCAGCATTCGGTTCTGCTTTTTATATGACGCCTAACCTCGGTGCAGGACCGAGAGATTCCTTAATGCTTGTACTCGTAGTGAAATTCAACTTAAGAATGGCAAGAGCACGGTTTTTAATGGAGCTGATTGTAACGGTATTCGGTGTAATACTCGGCGGTCCGGTATTTATAGGTACGATATTAATCGTGCTGTTTTACGGCAGGATTATAGAAATGTTTTTTCCGTATACGAGAGAACTGCTCATCCGCTTTATCGGCTACAATGATCCGAAGATCATACAATTTAAATAATCCTAATCTGATTGGAGCTAGTTATGAAAAAGTTTTTTGGATTCGATGAACTTGACACTAATTTTAAGAGAGAAGTTATCGGCGGACTGACGACGTTCCTGTCGATGGCTTACATTCTCGCAGTAAACCCTTCAATTTTATCGCTGCAGGGAATAGAGGGTGTTCCCGATGATATGAAGATGGACATCAATGCGGTCTTTGTTGCAACGTGTCTCGCTGCTTTTGTCGGCTGTCTGTTTATGGGAATTATCGCCAAATATCCAATCGCACTCGCACCGGGTATGGGGCTGAATGCATTTTTCGCATTTACAGTAGTGCTGACGATGGGAATTCCGTGGCAGACTGCACTGACGGGAGTATTATTCTCAGGTGTGGTATTCGTTATTCTGACACTGACGGGACTGCGTGAGTACATAATCAACGCAATCCCGATGGAAATGAAAATGGCGGTCAGCGCGGGGATCGGTTTCTTCATTACATTTGTCGGTCTTCAATCATCGGGAATTATTGCAGGAGATGAAGCGACACTGATCAGTCTCGGTAATGTTCAGAGTGGCGGTGTGCTGCTTACTTTTGCAGGACTTGTAATTACAGTAATATTAATGACTAAAAAAGTACCGGCTGCAATCTTCGTCGGTATGATTGCGACAGCGGTACTTGGTATTGTTACAGGTATTGTGCCGATGCCGTCGGCAGTCGTCGGTTCGGTACCAAGCGTTGCACCGACATTTGGTGCCGCTCTGGAAGGGCTTATGGACTTCGAAGCTATATTTAATGTACAGTTTATGATTGTTGTCCTGACGTTTCTGTTCGTCGATTTCTTTGATACTGCAGGAACGCTGGTAGGGGTAGCGTCACAGGCTAACCTTATTAAAGACAACAAACTGCCGCGCGCAAGTAAAGCGCTCCTTGCTGATGCTTTTGCGACGATTACAGGGGCAATCTTCGGTACATCCACGACGACATCATATGTGGAATCGACAGCAGGTGTTGCTGCGGGAGCACGAAGCGGATTTGCCTCCGTAGTGACCGGTGTGTTATTCTTAGCAGCGATATTCTTCTCGCCGCTGATTGTTACGTTTACTTCCGAAGTCACTGCACCCGCATTAATAATAGTAGGAATTTTAATGGCTTCGAATTTATCAAAAATCACATGGGGCAGATTTGAAGTTGCGGTACCTGCATTTCTGACGGTATTTATGATGCCGCTCACATACAGCATAGCAACAGGGATTGCGATAGGATTTATATTCTATCCGATTACGATGCTTATGGCCGGCAAGAGAAAAGAAGTTCATCCTATAATGTATGGACTGTTCATAGTGTTCATATTATACTTCCTTTTCATTAATTAATATTCAGCAGTATGTATATATAAAAGAAAAGATAAAAAAATTAAGAAAGAGTGAAGAAATCTTTAGTTTTCTATTGATTTCTTCACTCTTTTACTGTATCATATCTAACGTTGGACTTAAGCGGGCACAGTTGTGTCCTGTATACGTGAAGTGCTGTTCCTATGCACATCACACATCGATGACGCGAGAGGTTACTGACACACCCGGCCGCATTGCCATGGCAGATGTGACAAGAAAATTTTCGCTGAGATAGTCTACCATTTAATAGGATGACGACCATAAGGAGGTATAAATAATGGCAAAGCAAAAAATCCGTATTCGCTTAAAAGCATACGACCACAGAGTGCTGGATCAGTCAGCAGAAAAAATCGTTGAGACGGCAAAACGTTCAGGTGCAGATGTATCGGGACCAATTCCGTTACCGACTGAGAAAACTATTTACACAGTTATTCGTGCGGTGCACAAATACAAAGATTCACGTGAACAGTTTGAACAGCGTACACACAAACGTCTTATCGACATTTTAAACCCTACACCTAAAACAGTTGATGCTCTTATGGGCTTAAACTTACCATCAGGCGTAGACATCGAAATCAAGTTATAAATTATAGGAGGTGCGACTTTCGATGACCAAAGGAATCTTAGGTAGAAAAATTGGGATGACTCAAGTTTTCGGTGAAAACGGAGAATTAATCCCTGTAACAGTAGTTGAAGCTGCAGGGAACGTAGTAGTTCAAAAGAAAACAGAAGAAACAGACGGATATAACGCGATTCAAATCGGATTCGATGACAAACGCGATTATAACGCAAAAGGCAGAAGCAACAAATATGCCAACAAAGCAGAAGCAGGCCACGCTAAAGCATCTGGTGCTGCTCCTAAGCGCTTCATACGCGAATTCAGAAACGTTAACACAGAGGAATTTGACGTAGGTCAAGAAGTCACTGTAGATACATTTGCTGCAGGAGATTTTGTAGACGTAACGGGAACTTCTAAAGGTAAAGGTTTCCAGGGTTCAATTAAGCGTCACAACTTCAGCCGCGGACCAATGTCACACGGTTCACGTTACCACAGAGGTTCAGGTGCCATGGCTATGGCAGCGAGCCCGTCACGCGTTTTCAAAGGTAAAAAATTACCTGGACAAATGGGTGGTAAAACAATCACTATGCAGAACTTAGAGATTGTACGTGTAGACGCAGAGAAAAACGTTGTTCTTATTAAAGGGAACGTTCCAGGACCGAAAAAAGGTTTTGTAAAAATTTCATCATCAATTAAAAAAGGTAACAAGTAATAAGGAAGGGAGGATAAACACATGGCAATCGATGTTTTATCAAAAGAAGGAACTAAAGTAAGTTCTATCGAATTAAACCAGGACATTTTCGGAATCGAACCGAACCAGCATGTACTATTTGAAGCAGTTCAATTACAGCGCGCGTCTCTACGTCAGGGGAACCACGCAGTTAAGAACCGTTCAGCTGTACGCGGCGGAGGAAGAAAACCGTTCAAACAAAAAGGTACAGGTAATGCGCGTCAGGGTACAATCCGTGCACCACAGTTCCGTGGAGGCGGCGTAGTATTCGGACCGACTAAGAGATCTTACGGTTTCAGCATGCCTAAGAAAATGAGAAAGCTAGCACTTCGTTCTGCACTTTCAGCGAAAGTTAATGAAGAAGTACTACAAGTGATTGACCACCTTGAAATGGAAGCGCCGAAAACAAAAGAATTCCTAGCAGTTCTTGGAAACCTTGGTGCAGCTAAGAAAGTACTTCTTGTACTTGAAAATAAAGACGAAGTTGTTGAGAAATCAGCACGTAACATCCCAGGTGTTACAGTGTTAACTCCAGCTGGTCTTAACGTACTAGATATCCTTTCTGCTAACCATGTGATCTTCACTGAGGGAGCAATCAAAAAAGCAGAGGAGGTACTTGTATAATGGAAGCACGCGACATTATCAAGCGCCCAGTAATCACTGAGCGTTCTGCTGACTTAATGTCAGAAGACAAATACACATTTGATGTAGACGTGAGAGCGAACAAAACTCAAGTCAAACACGCTGTTGAAGAAATCTTCGACGTTAAAGTAGACAAAGTAAACATTATGAACGTTAAGCCTAAGAAAAAACGCATGGGTCGTTACGAAGGCTATACAAACAGAAGAAGAAAAGCGATTGTAAAACTTAAAGAAGGTTCAATCGAAATCTTCTAATATTATAAACAGATACCAATAAGGAGGTATAACGAGGATGGCAATTAAGAAATATAAGCCTACCACGAATGGTCGCCGTAATATGACTGGTTCGGACTTTGCTGAAATCACTTCAACAACTCCGGAACGTTCATTACTGGCGCCGCTGCCGAAAAAAGCGGGACGTAACAACCAGGGTAAAATCACTGTACGTCACCAAGCAGGTGGACACAAACGTCAATACAGAATCATTGACTTCAAACGTAATAAAGATGGGATTCCTGCAAAAGTTAAAACTATTGAGTATGATCCAAACCGTTCAGCTAACATCGCGTTAGTAGCATATGCAGATGGTGAGAAGAAATACATCTTAGCACCTAAAGGTATGACAGTTGGAACAGAAATCATGAGTGGACCTGAAGCAGATATCAAAGTGGGTAACGCTTTAGCATTAAACGATATCCCGGTTGGTACTACAATCCACAACATCGAATTAAAACCAGGTGCCGGCGGACAGCTTTCACGTTCAGCAGGTACAAGCGCACAGCTATTAGGTAAAGAAGGTAAATACGCACTGGTAAGATTAGCTTCCGGTGAAGTACGTATGGTTCTTCTTACATGTAGAGCGACTATCGGTCAGGTTGGTAACGAGCAGCACGAACTTATCAACGTTGGTAAAGCCGGACGTTCTAGATGGAAAGGTAAACGCCCTACTGTCCGCGGTTCAGTAATGAACCCTAACGACCACCCACACGGTGGTGGTGAAGGTAAAGCTCCTATCGGACGTCCATCACCAGTTTCACCTTGGGGTAAACCGACTCTTGGTAAGAAAACTCGTAAAGGTAAAAATCGTTCAACTAAGTTCATAGTAAGAGGACGTAAGAAATAAGTAATGTGAGTGTGCGGATAAAATCCGCACGCATTATTGGAAGGAGGCGCCTACATGGCACGCAGTCTTAAAAAAGGACCTTTCGTCGATGACCACCTAATGAAAAAAGTAGAGGCTCAGAACGAAGGTAACAAAAAAAGTGTAATTAAAACATGGTCACGCCGTTCAACGGTTTTCCCGAATTTCATCGGACATACAATCGCTGTATACGACGGACGCAAACATGTACCTGTGTACATCACAGAAGATATGGTTGGCCACAAACTTGGTGAATTTGCACCTACAAGAACGTTCAAAGGTCACGGAAACGATCAAAAAACTAAAAGATAAATAACTAACCATATGCGATAAAGGAGGAAAGACTCATGCAATCGAAAGCTGTTGCTAAAACTGTGAGAATCGCTCCGCGTAAAGTACGCCTTATTCTTGACCTAGTTAGAGGTAAAGAAGTTGGAGAAGCGATTTCAATTCTAAAACTTACAAACAAGAGATCTTCACCGGTAGTGGAGAAATTAGTTAAATCTGCAGTTGCTAACGCAGAACACAACTACGACATGGATATCGATAACCTGTATATTTCAGAAATCTATGCAGACGAAGGTCCAACGCTGAAAAGATTCCGTCCACGTGCTCAAGGCCGTGCTACGAAAATCAACAAGCGCACAAGCCACATCACTGTAGTTGTTGAAGAATACGCAAAAGAAGCAGAAACTGAAGAAAACCAAGAAACAGAGAACGCTTAATTATATAAGGAGGGAATTAACTTGGGCCAAAAGATAAATCCAATTGGGTTTCGTGTAGGTGTCATTCGTGACTGGGAAGCAAAGTGGTATGCAGACAAGAACTTTGCGAGCCTATTACATGAAGACTTAAAAGTTCGTGAATATATCGAGACTAATCTTAAAGACGCTTCAATTTCAAAAGTGGAAATTGAACGTGCAGCAAACCGTGTGAACATTGCACTGCACACAGGTAAACCAGGTATGGTAATTGGTAAAGGCGGTAGCGAAATCAACAAACTTCGTACAGCACTTACTAACTTAACTGGTAAGAAAGTTCATATCAACGTGATTGAAATTAAGAAAGTAGATATGGATGCTAAACTTGTAGCAGAAAATATTGCACGTCAGCTGGAAAACCGTGTATCTTTCCGAAGAGCACAAAAACAAGCGCTTCAAAGAGCTATGAAATCAGGCGCTAAAGGTATTAAAACACAAGTATCAGGACGTTTAGGCGGTGCGGATATCGCTCGTGCTGAAGGTTACAGTGAAGGAACAGTTCCACTTCATACACTTCGTGCAGACATCGATTATGCTCATGAAGAAGCAGACACTACTTACGGTAAGTTAGGTGTCAAGGTATGGATCTACCGTGGAGAAGTTCTTCCTACAAAGAATAATAAATAGTAAGGAGGAAAATTGGAATGTTATTACCAAAAAGAGTAAAATACCGTCGTCAACACCGTCCGGATACTAAAGGACGTTCAAAAGGCGGAAATCAAGTAAGCTTTGGTGAATACGGACTGCAGGCTACGACAACATCTTGGATTACTGCAAGACAAATCGAGGCAGCACGTATTGCAATGACACGTTACATGAAACGTGGCGGTAAAGTATGGATCAACATCTTCCCGCACACGCCATATACAAAGAAACCATTAGAAGTACGTATGGGATCTGGTAAAGGTGCAATCGAAGGTTGGATTGCAGTAGTTAAACCAGGCCGAGTTATGTTTGAAGTTGCGGGTGTAGATGAGGAAGTAGCTAAAGAAGCACTTCGTCTTGCAAGTCATAAACTTCCATTAAAAACGAAAATAGTAAAACGTGAAGAATTAGGTGGTGATACGAATGAAAGCTAAAGAAATCCGTGATTTAACGAATTCCGAAATTGAATCTAATGTTAAAGAATTGAAAGAAGAACTTTTCAATCTGCGCTTTCAGCTAGCTACAGGTCAGCTAGAAAACACTGCTCGTATCAAAGAAGTTAGAAAGACTATCGCTAGAATGAAAACGACGGTTCGCGCAAGAGAGATCGAAGAAGCACAAGCGAATCAATAATTAGAGGAGGTTCAAATCGTGGAAAGTAAAAACGAACGCAAAGTTTACCAGGGCCGCGTCGTATCTGACAAGATGGATAAGACTGTAACGGTACTTGTTGAAACTTACACAAAGCACCCGATCATCGGAAAACGTGTTAAATATTCTAAGAAATATAAAGCACATGATGAAAACAACACTGCGAAAATGGGCGATATCGTAAGAATCCAGGAGACACGTCCATTATCTGCTACTAAACGATTCCGTCTAATTGAAATCGTTAAAGAATCAGTAATTATATAAAATACTTGAAACAGAAGGAGGGAATCGCGCATGATTCAGTCAGAAAGTCGCTTGAAGGTAGCTGACAACTCAGGTGCACGTGAAGTGCTCACTATTAAAGTTTTAGGCGGAACAGGCCGTAAAACTGCTAACATCGGTGATGTTATTGTTGCAAGTGTTAAGAATGCAACGCCAGGTGGAGTTGTCAAAAAAGGTGAGGTTGTTAAAGCCGTCATCGTTAGAACTAAAACAGGTGTCCGTCGTGAAGATGGTTCATATATTAAATTCGATGAGAACGCATGCGTAATCATCCGTGATGATAAAGGTCCTAGAGGTACTCGTATTTTCGGACCAGTTGCTCGTGAACTTCGCGAAGGTAACTTCATGAAGATTATCTCATTAGCACCAGAAGTACTATAATCCAAATCCGAAGGAGGTGCGACAACTATGCACGTAAAAACAGGTGACCAGGTCGTTGTAATTAGCGGTAAGGACAAAGGTAAAAAAGGAACTGTACTAAAAGCAATTCCTTCAGATAACCGTGTCGTTATTGAAAACGTCAACGTTATTAAGAAACATCAGAAGCCATCTCAAATGAACCCGGAAGGCGGGATTCTAGAGGTAGAAGCTCCGATTCATGTTTCAAACGTTATGCATGTAGACCCTGAATCAGGTGAACGCACTCGTGTCCGTCATGAAATTAAAGATGGTAAAAAAGTGAAGATCGCTGTTAAATCAGGTAAAGAGATCAAATAAGATTCAAACGGAAGGAGGTCACATTAATGGCTCGCTTAAAAGACAAATACAATGAAACTATTAAACAAGAACTAGTAAATAAATTTAATTATTCTTCAGTAATGCAGGCGCCGAAGATTGATAAAATCGTAGTAAACATGGGTATTGGTGATGCTGTACAAAACGCTAAAGTACTTGACACAGCTGTTGAGGAACTAAGTGCAATTACAGGTCAAAAACCAATTATCACTAAAGCTAAGAAATCAATCGCTACATTCCGTTTACGTGAAGGTATGCCTATCGGTGCGAAAGTTACACTTCGCGGAGAAAGAATGTATGAATTCCTGGATAAACTGATTGCAGTTACATTACCACGTGTAAGAGACTTCAGAGGTATTTCTAAGAAAGCATTCGATGGCCGCGGTAACTACACACTTGGTGTTAAAGAACAAATCATCTTCCCGGAAATCGATTACGATAAAGTATCAAAAGTGCGCGGTATGGATATCGTTATTGTAACGACAGCAAACACGGACGAAGAAGCTCGTGAACTGCTTACACAATTCGGTATGCCGTTCCAAAAGTAAGTAATAAGGAGGCAATATAGTGGCTAAAAAATCAATGATTGCTAAACAGCAAAAAGAACAAAAATTCAAAGTTAGAGAATATACACGCTGCGAAAGATGTGGAAGACCACATTCAGTACTACGTAAATTCAAGCTTTGCCGTATCTGTTTCCGTGAACTTGCTTACAAAGGGCAAATTCCTGGTGTAAGAAAAGCAAGCTGGTAAGATTCATTAATCGAAAGGAGGCAACTTAAATGACAGTGTCAGATCCAATTGCAGATATGCTAACACGCATTAGAAATGCGAACATTGTTAGACATGAAACTTTAGAGATTCCTGCTTCAAACATGAAAAAGGAAATCGCTGGAATTTTGAAAACAGAAGGTTTTATAAAAAACGTAGAATACATCGAGGACGATAAGCAAGGAATCATCCGTGTATTCATGAAATACAGCAACGAAAACGAACGCGTTATCACTGGTTTGAAACGTATTTCTAAACCTGGACTTCGTGTTTATGCTAAAAGAGAAGAGTTACCAAGAGTACTCAACGGTCTTGGAATCGCTCTAATTTCAACTTCAGAAGGCGTGCTTACAGATAAAGAAGCGCGTAAAAGAAATCTTGGCGGGGAAGTTCTCGCATACGTTTGGTAATTTAATAATACAGGAGGTGCAAAGTAATGAGTCGTGTAGGTAAACGTCTTATTGACATTCCAAGTGATGTTACAGTAGACATCAAGGACAATACTATTACAGTTAAAGGTCCTAAAGGTGAACTTGTAAATACATTTAATGAAGAAATGACTTACAATCTTGAAGATACTACTCTTGAAGTAGTACGTCCAAGTGAATCTAAAGAACACCGTACAGTTCACGGAACAACTCGTGCACTTATCAACAACATGGTTGAAGGTGTATCTAAAGGTTTCGTAAAAGAACTAGAACTTATCGGGGTAGGTTACCGTGCTCAAATGCAAGGTAAGAAATTAACGCTCAGCGTTGGTTTATCACACCCTGTAGAATTCGAACCGGCTGAAGATCTTACGATCACAGTTGACGGGAATACTAACATTAAAATTGAAGGTATCAGCAAAGAGGAAGTTGGAGCTTTAGCTTCAGACATCCGCAAAGTACGTCCACCAGAACCATACAAAGGTAAAGGTATTCGCTATAAAGGTGAAAACGTTCGCCGTAAAGAAGGTAAAACTGGTAAATAATAAATAAGTGAGGAGTGAACATCAATGATCGCGAAAATTGACAAGAACAAAGTACGTCAAAAGAGACATGGTCGCGTGCGTAACTTACTTTCAGGAACGCCTGAAAGACCACGTTTAAATGTTTACCGTTCAAACAAGCATATCTATGCTCAATTAATTGATGACACTGCGCAAATTACACTTGCAAGCGCATCTACTAAAGACGCTGAATTCAAAGGTGAATCTGGATCTAACGTAGAAGCTGCTAAAGAAGTTGGAACTCTTATTGCTAACCGTGCAAAAGACAAAGGCTTTGAAAAAGTAGTATTTGACCGTGGTGGATATTTATATCATGGACGTGTTAAAGCATTAGCAGATGCAGCACGTGAAAACGGACTTGATTTCTAATATAAAGGAGGGACATATTTCATGGCTCAAAGAAGAGAAAGAGAAGTACAAGAATTTGAAGAGCGCGTTGTAACGATCAACCGTATCGCTAAAGTAGTTAAAGGTGGTCGTCGTTTCCGTTTCTCAGCTTTAGTAGTAGTTGGGGACAGAAAAGGACGTGTAGGTTTCGGTACAGGTAAAGCTCAGGAAGTTCCTGAAGCAATCAAAAAAGCTATCGAATCTGCTAAGAAAAATCTGGTTGAAGTACCTATCGTAAACGGTACAGTACCTCATGAAGTAGTCGGACGATTCTCATCAGGTAACGTATTCATGAAACCTGCTGCTCCTGGTACAGGGGTTATCGCCGGTGGACCGGTTCGTGCCGTACTTGAGTTAGCTGGTATTACAGATATCTTAAGTAAGTCACTTGGTGCCAACACACCAATCAACGTAGTTCGCGCTACAGTGACTGGTTTAACTGAACTTAAAGATGTTAAAGAAGTTGCAAGACTTAGAGATAAAACTGTAGAAGAGATTCTAAACTAAGGAGGGAATAGTCAATGGCAAAAGTGAAAGTTACCCTCACTAAAAGTGTTATCGGTAAGCCGCAGACACAAAGAGACACAGTTAAGGCTTTAGGTCTTAACAAAATGCACAAGACTGTAGAGCACGAAGACACTCCTCAATTCAGAGGTCAAGTTGCTAAGGTTGCGCATTTAGTTACAGTAGAAGAAAATTAATGATAAAATAATGTAGGAGGTGCGAAGATGAAATTACACGAACTTAAACCAGTTGAAGGCGCGCGTAACAAACGCAACAGAGTTGGACGCGGTATGTCATCAGGTAACGGTAAAACATCCGGTCGCGGTCATGACGGACAGAAGTCACGTTCTGGCGGTAAAGTTGGTCTTACTTTCGAAGGTGGACAATTACCACTTTTCCGTAGAATTCCAAAACGCGGATTCACAAACATCAACCGTAAAGATTACGCAGTTGTAAATGTTAGTGCGTTAAACCGTTTTGATAATGGTACAGAAGTAACTCCTGAACTTTTAATCGAATCAGGAATTGTTAAAAACCAAAAATCTGGAATTAAGATTTTAGGCAACGGTAACTTAGAGAAGAAGTTGACGATTAAAGCGCACAAATTTTCTAGTTCAGCTGTAGAAGCGATTGAGCAACAGGGCGGAACTCATGAGGTGATCTAATGATCGGGACGATTTCGAATTTCTTTAAAATTAAAGAAATACGTAGCAAGATACTGTTCACTTTGGCAATGCTGGTTATTTTTAAAATCGGTACTTATATTCCTGTTCCCGGTGTAGATCCTGGTGTTTTTGACACAGGTGCTTCCGGGAGCGGAGTTCTGGATTTAATGAATACGTTTGGCGGTGGAGCGCTCATGAACTTCTCTATCCTTGCGATGGGGATTATGCCGTACATTACGGCGTCAATCGTGACGCAGCTGCTTCAAATGGATGTAATTCCAAAGTTTGCTGAATGGGCAAGACAAGGCGAAGTAGGCCGACGTAAACTTGCTCAGTTCACAAGGTATTTCACGATCGTTTTAGCATTTATCCAAGCAATCGGTATGTCATTTGCATTTAACCAGATGTTTGGCGGTAACCTGATTGATGACAACAATGTCGGATCTTATCTGCTTATTGCTTTAATTTTAACTACAGGTACTGCATTCCTCATGTGGCTCGGTGAGCAGATCACTGAACACGGAGTTGGTAATGGTATTTCAATCATTATCTTCGCGGGTATCCTGGGTGCACTACCAAGTGCATTAATTCAGCTTTATCAGTCGAGATTCACAGGTAATGCGGATACGACAATGGCAGTGCTTCAAATCGCTGGTATTGTAATATTCCTTATTCTTCTTACTGCGTTTGCAGTGTTTATCTTACAGGCGATTCGTAAGATTCCAGTGCAATATGCAAAAGGACAGAGAACACCTGGCTCACAGCTGTCACCACAATCAACATTCTTACCGTTAAAAGTTAACCCTTCTGGGGTTATCCCGGTAATCTTTGCAATGGCATTTCTGATGATGCCTCAGACATTGACGTTATTTTTCCCGGATGCCGACTGGGCACAAACGGTAGCCCGTTTTGCTGATCCGTCGGACTGGATTGGAATGATTGTCTATGTTGTCCTGATTATCGCATTTGCTTACTTCTATTCATTTGTACAGGTGAATCCTGAGAAGATGGCTGACAACCTGAAAAAACAGGGCAGCTACATTCCGGGTATCCGCCCAGGTAAAAACACGCAGGACTACATTACTTCTGTGTTATACAGATTAGTATTTGTCGGTTCAATATTCCTTGCCGGAATTGCGATTTTACCACTCTTAATTACGAAGTTTATGGACTTGCCGCAGGCGATTCAAATTGGTGGAACGAGCTTGCTGATCGTTATCGGTGTTGCACTGGAAACGATGAAACAGCTGGAAGCTCAGGCTAACCAGAGAGAATACCGCGGATTTAGAAAGCGTAGATAAGTAGGAGGAAACAAAATAATGAATATTATTATTATGGGCTTGCCTGGTGCAGGAAAAGGTACTCAAGCTGCGAAAATAATCAAAAAATACTCGATTCCTCATATCTCTACAGGAGATATGTTCCGTCTTGCCATTAAAAACGAGACGGATTTAGGAAGACAGGCCAAGGCATTTATGGACCAGGGCGAACTCGTACCTGACGAAGTAACGGTCGGTATCGTAAAAGAGCGTCTTTCTCAAAGTGATGCCAAAGGTGGTTTCCTGTTAGATGGTTTCCCTAGAACTGTTGAACAGGCTGAAGCACTGAATAACATCATGTCAGAGCTCGGCACTCAGATCGATCAGACTATTTATGTCGAAGTGCCTGAAGAGGAACTGATGAACAGACTGACTGGACGCCGCATTTGTGAAACTTGCGGTGCGACGTATCATCTGGTGTTTAATCCGCCTAAGACAGAGGGTATCTGTGACTTAGACGGTGGTAAACTTTACCAGCGTGAAGATGATAATCCGGAAACAGTTCAGAACCGTCTGGAAGTCAATATCAAACAAACAGCGCCACTTTTAGATTTCTATAAAGGTCTTGGAGTTCTAGCTACAGTAGATGGCTCAAAAGATATAGAAGAAGTTTTCGAAGAAGTCGATGAAATTCTTAATGGCTTATAGAAATATTCACCTTACAGCAATTTAGGTGAATGTTGCTATGTCTATATGTATACGAGAGAGTCGTTATTAGACGAAGTGAGTCGTCACCTAGAGCAAATTTCTGTAATGGAATTGAAATGCTGTATAAGGAGGAAAAAAAGTGAGTAAACAAGATGTAATTGAACTGGAAGGTACAGTGCTTGATACTTTACCAAATGCAATGTTCAAAGTAGAATTAGAAAATGGTCATGAGATTCTTGCTCATGTATCAGGTAAAATTCGTATGAACTATATACGCATACTTCCTGGTGATAAAGTAACAGTTGAGATGTCACCCTATGACTTAACGCGTGGCAGAATCACTTATCGTTTCAAATAAGAGACTCCATATTCTAAGGAGGTAAAAAACATGAAAGTAAGACCATCAGTAAAACCTATCTGTGAGAAATGTAAAGTTATCCGCAGAAAAGGAAAAGTAATGGTAATTTGTGAAAACCCTAAACACAAACAAAAACAAGGTTAATATTTAATTTGGAGGTGCAAAGATATGGCTCGTATTGCAGGAGTTGACGTACCACGTGACAAACGTGTTGTAATTTCTTTAACATATGTTTTCGGTATTGGACCAACACGCGCTAGCGAAATTTTAGCTAAAGCATCAGTTGATGAGAATACAAGAGTTAAAGATCTTACTGAAGATGAGTTAAACAAAATCCGTGAAGTAGTTGACGTATACAAAGTCGAAGGTGACTTACGTCGTGAAACTAACTTAAACGTTAAACGTCTTATGGAAATCGGTTCTTACAAGGGAATGCGTCACCGTCGCGGTTTACCAGTTAATGGTCAAAAAACTAAGAACAACGCAAGAACTCGTAAAGGTCCAATCAAAACAGTAGCGAACAAGAAGAAATAAATAGTTACTAAAGTAAAGGAGGATAAATAATGGCTCGCAAACAACAATCACGTAAACGTAGAGTGAAAAAGAATGTCGAAGCAGGTGTAGCACACATCCGCTCAACTTTTAACAACACTATCGTAACAATTACTGACGAGTTCGGTAATGCTCTTTCATGGTCATCTGCCGGTGCATTAGGGTTCAAAGGTTCTAAGAAATCTACTCCTTTCGCAGCACAAATGGCTTCTGAAACTGCTTCTAAAGCAGCGATGGAACACGGTCTGAAAACTGTAGAAGTTACAGTTAAAGGTCCTGGTGCCGGACGTGAAGCAGCTATCCGTGCGCTTCAGTCAGCTGGACTTGAAATTACAGCTATCAAAGATGTAACTCCGGTTCCACACAATGGCTGTCGTCCACCTAAACGCCGTCGTGTATAAAGAATAATAAATCGCTTAAGTAGTTGGGAACAATATTATTTTCTAATATTTTCGGCGTTTAAAGGGAGGATATGTTACACATGATCGAAATCGAGAAACCTAGAATTGAGACAGTAGAGGTATCGGAAGATTCTAAGTTTGGTAAGTTTGTTGTAGAACCTTTAGAAAGAGGTTATGGGACAACACTTGGGAACTCCTTGCGTCGCATTCTTTTATCATCACTACCAGGTGCGGCAGTTAAGACGATTGAAATAGAAAATGTACTTCATGAGTTTTCAACAATCGACAACGTTGTTGAAGACGTGACTACAATTATTACCAACATGAAGAGCCTTGCTTTAAAGATCTATTCTGAAGAAGAAAAAACTTTGGAAATTGATTTTAGCGGTGAAGGTGTGGTAACTGCAGCTGATATTACTCACGACAGCGATGTGGAAATTTTAAACAGAGACCTTAAGATTGCAACAGTATCTAAAGGCGGAAGCTTAAAACTACGCATGACAGCTGATCGCGGACGCGGATATACGCTTGCAGACGGTAATAATAAAGCTGATATGCCAATTGGTGTAATTCCAATCGATTCTATCTATACACCGATAGAACGTGCGAATTATACTGTTGAAAATACACGTGTAGGACAAAGTACAAACTTCGATAAGCTTACTCTGGATGTATGGACTGACGGTTCAATCACTCCTCAGGAAGCAGTATCATTGGGTGCTAAAATTCTCACTGAACACTTAAACATCTTTGTAGGTCTTACAGATGAAGCTCAAAATGCTGAAATCATGATCGAAAAAGAAGAAGATCAGAAAGAGAAAGTACTTGAAATGTCTATTGAAGAACTTGACTTATCAGTACGTTCTTATAACTGTCTGAAACGCGCTGGTATCAACTCTGTTCAGGAACTTACCGACAAAACAGAAGCTGATATGATGAAAGTGCGAAATCTGGGACGTAAGTCTCTGGAAGAAGTTAAATTTAAACTCGAAGACCTTGACTTGGGTCTACGTAAAGAAGACTAGCATAAAGGAGGAGAAATAATGGGTTACAGAAAACTTGGACGTACATCTGATCAAAGAAAAGCAATGTTACGCGACTTAGCTACTTCACTAATCGTAAGTGAGCGCATCACTACTACTGAAGACCGTGCCAAAGAACTGCGTAAATTAGCTGACCGTCTTGTTACACTGGGTAAACGCGGCGACTTAGCAGCGAAAAGACGTGCCGGTCAAACTGTACGTAACGTAGAAATCATCAATGAAGATGGTTCAACTAGTTATGCACTTCAAAAATTATTTGAAGACATCGCTCCACGTTTCGCAGATCGTCAAGGCGGTTACACAAGCATCAAGAAGCTTGGAACACGTCGTGGTGACGGAGCTGAGCTTGTAATTATCGAATTCGTAGAAGGCGCTCCAGTAACAACTGAAGAAGCGTAATCTCTTAAAAGCAGAGTGAGTGTTATGATGGTGAGCCCGGAAGGGCTCATTCGTCTAGCTCGACGTATCCTGCAATATATCATCAGTGCGCGACTCTTATTGCAGGGTACGCGCTTTTTTTACATAAAATTTTAAAGGGGTGGAAATATGATTTCGTTAAAAGATATTGCATTTAAATACCGGAGAGAAGAATCGTACGCTCTGGATCATATCTCCATCCCTTTTAATGCCGGTGAGTGGACTTCGATAATCGGGCATAACGGTTCCGGCAAAAGCACGCTCGTAAAAATCATTATGGGCATCATTGATGACCATGAAGGGGAGATTTACGTCGGGGGAGAACTGCTGACTGAAAAAAATAAGCAGTCACTCCGCCGTAAGTTTGCCATCGTTTTTCAAAACCCGGATAACCAGTTTGTCGGTGCAACGGTGGAAGATGATGTGGCATTCGGTCTTGAGAATCTCGGGCTTGAACGTTCTGAAATGATTGAGCGTACCGAGCATGCGCTCGGCCTTGTTAATATGCTCGAGTTCCGTTCGCATGAACCGCATCGTCTGTCGGGCGGACAGAAACAGCGTGTGGCAATCGCAGGGGCTCTCGCGATGCAGCCGGAAGTGCTGATTTTGGACGAAGCAACATCGATGCTCGACCCGTCAGGGCGGAGTGAAGTGCTGTCTATATTATGCAGACTGCATGAACAGCTCGATACGACAATTCTTTATATTACCCATGATCTGACTGAGATTGAACGAAGCGACAGAGTAATCGTTATGAACGGCGGTGCTGTCGTCGGTGACGGTTCTGTTCTGGAAATATATAAAGATAAGGAACTTCTTAGGAACAGCAGCTTGAAAGTACCGTATACAGTAGAGATTGCAGACGCACTTCTTGGCAGTTCCTATATGACACATGATGAGCTGGTGATGCGGTTATGACGATACAGTTTAATAATGTAAGTGTAATTTATAACCGCAAGTCCCCGTTTGAGTATCAGGCGTTAAAAGATATAGACACGACGTTTGAACCGGGGAAGTTCTACGGGCTGATCGGTCATACAGGGAGCGGTAAATCAACACTGATTCAGACGATGAACGGTTTGATACTGCCGAGCTCGGGTACGGTGGAAACCGACGGAATTGTTTTGTCGAAAAAAGTAAAACAGAAAACTGTTCATCAGGCGAAATCGCGTGTCGGCATGGTATTTCAATTTCCCGAACACCAGCTGTTTGAGAGCACTGTCTTAAAAGATGTGATGTTTGGTCCGATGAATATGGGTATCGGCGAAGAAGAGG
Source organism: Jeotgalicoccus saudimassiliensis (assembly GCF_000756715.1). Classification (NCBI taxonomy): domain Bacteria; kingdom Bacillati; phylum Bacillota; class Bacilli; order Caryophanales; family Staphylococcaceae; genus Jeotgalicoccus; species Jeotgalicoccus saudimassiliensis. The sequence continues at coordinate 1,309,397 of NZ_CCSE01000001.1, read as the reverse complement.
CGAAGGAAAAAGCATGCTATTATCTTAAGCTTTTAAACGTCGATGATTCGCTGCTCGGTAAAAGTCCGTTTGAACTCTCCGGAGGGCAGATGAGAAAAGTGGCTATAGCGGGCATACTTGCGATGGAACCGAGTATTCTTATACTTGATGAGCCGACGGCGGGGCTCGATCCTCTAAGTCATGATGAGACTATGCAGCTGTTTTACGATGTGTATAAGAAGATGGGAATTACAGTGATTCTCATTACACATGATATGAATGATGTACTAGAATATGCCGATGAGGTTAAAGTCATGTCGCAGGGCATGCTGGCAGGAGAAGGTCCAACGTGCGATGTACTGACGGACAAAGACTTTATGGAACGTTATAATCTCGAAGTGCCGCATGTCATTCAGCTCGTTCAGGATCTAACAAAAAAAGGTATTGTCTTAAACGGTACTCCGAAAAATACGGCGGAATTTATTCAGCTGTATGAGGACTGGAGGCGGGATAATGCTTAGTTCGATGCTGCTCGGAAGGTATATCCCGGGAAATAGTATCATTCACATGCTCGATCCGCGTGCGAAGATTATTTCGGTAATTATGTTTATGGTTATCGTCTTCTTTGCAAATCACTGGGTCGGCTACAGTCTGTTAATACTGTTCGTGCTGCTGGTGACAAAGCTTGCGGGACTGTCGGTCAGATTTCTGTTTAACGGGTTAAAGCTTATATTTATTCTTCTGATATTTACGTTTCTGATGCATATTTTCTTAACAAAAGGCGGAACGGTTTTAATCGACGGCGGATTCTTCACGATCGAATCAAAAGGGCTGATTACCGGTATTTATATTACGGTACGGCTGATTATGCTCGTCGTCATTACGACGCTGATGACGCTGACAACGAGTCCGATTGAACTGACGGATGCGATTGAAAAACTGTGCAGACCGCTTAAAACGGTTAAAGTGCCGGTGCATGAAATCGCAATGATGATGTCAATTTCGTTAAGGTTTATACCGACACTGATGGATGAGACGGAAAAAATAATTAAAGCGCAGAGTGCGAGAGGCTCAACGTTTCTGACGGGGAGCCTGAAGCAGCGTATTAATGCACTCGTGCCGATATTCATTCCGCTTTTTATGTCGGCGTTTAAGCGTGCAGAGGAAATGGCGATCGCGATGGAAGTCAGAGGATATCAGGGTGAAGCAGGACGGACGCATTACCGCCTGCTGACGTGGCAGACGAGAGATACCGTCACATTGATTGTGCTGGTGCTGTTTGGCGCATTATTATTATTTGTAAGGCAGTGAAACTAATGAGAGTGGCAGTGAATATTTCATATAACGGCCGTAACTTCAGCGGATTCCAGTATCAGCATGACTATCGTACGGTGCAGGGAACGCTCGAGAAACAGCTGAAACGCATGCACAAGGACTTTGTGCGGATTCATGCATCATCGAGAACGGATGCGGGTGTACACGCACTCGAGCAGTATTTTCACTTTGATACGCCGATCGACCTCGAGCCGGACAAGTGGAAATTCATCTTGAACAGGGCGATGCCTGAGGACATTCTGATAAACGATGTCACAATCGCTGCTGACGACTTCCATTCACGCTTTGATGCAACGGGGAAGACATACCGCTACAAGGTCTACACGAGCGTTAAAAACCCGTTTTACGACGGTTTAAAGACGCACTATCCTTATGAGCTTGATATATCTCTGATGAAAGAAGCGATGGCGCCGTTTATCGGCACGCATGACTTCACGACATTTTCGAGTGCGAAGACTGAAATTAAAAATAAGGTCCGGACAATTAAAACATTCGAAGTGATTGAAACAGACGACGGCTTTGACTTTGTCATTACCGGAACCGGTTTTCTGTACAACATGGTGCGGATACTTGCAGCATATGTACTGGAATGCGGCAGAGGTATCAGAACGCCGGATACGCTGAACATGATTGCGGCGAAGGACAGAACAATCATACCTAAAACCGCTCCGGCAGAAGGTCTTTATCTGGAAAAAGTATGGTATGAAAAGTTGTAAAAGTTATCTTGAAAACATTGACTTTATGACACTTCGATTATATAATAATTAACGGTACATTTTTATATCCATCCATGATTAATAGGCCCCGGAAACTTATTAGGATTAATGAATATAAAAAGACAAAAACGACTAATTTAAAACGACAATATAGAACGAGATTTAGGAGGAAATTACTATGCGTCAAACGTTTATGGCTAACGAAGCAAACATCGAACGTAAATGGTTTGTTGTAGATGCAGCAGGTAAGACTTTAGGTCGCCTGTCTACTGAAGTAGCAACACTATTACGCGGGAAACACAAACCAACTTTCACACCTCACGTTGATTCAGGTGACTACGTTATCGTAATCAATGCAAGTGAGATTGAATTAACTGGTAAAAAAGATTCACAAAAGGTTTACTACAGACATTCAGGTCATGTTGGTGGAATCAAATCAGTTACAGCTGGTGAATTAAGAGACAAAAACCCTATGAGATTATTAGAAACTTCTATCAAAGGAATGTTACCTAAGAATCCATTAGGACGTAAACAAGGCAAAAAATTATTCGTATACGGTGGAGCGGAACACCCACACGCAGCACAACAACCTGAAAACTACGAGTTACGTGGTTAAGGACTAGGAGGGAAAACATTTGGCTAAAGTAGAATATCAAGGAACTGGACGTCGTAAGCACTCAGTTGCACGTGTACGTCTTGTACCAGGTGAAGGTAAAGTAACAGTTAACGGACGCGACATGAGAGACTATCTCCCATTTGAAAGCTTAATCTTAGATTTAAGCCAGCCATTCGCAGTTACAGAAACAGAAGGTAACTACGATGTACTGGTAAATGTTCACGGTGGTGGCTTCACAGGTCAGGCACAGGCAATCCGTCACGGTATTGCAAGAGCTTTACTTGAAGCAGATCCGGAACACCGCGGCGCGCTGAAAAGAGCTGGACTCTTAACACGTGACCCACGTATGAAAGAACGTTACAAGTACGGCTTCAAGAAAGCCCGTCGTTCTCCACAGTTCTCAAAACGTTAATATATATTTATATATTGGAAAGCACTCCCTGTTACGGGAGTGCTTTTTTTGTATAGATCTGTGTTCTCATCTATACTTAATGTGTACAGTATATTAAAGGAAGGATGATTTTTACATGACAAAAGTTGGTATTATAGTCGGCAGTTTAAGAAAAGAATCTGTCACGAGAAAGCTTGCTGAGAATGTCGCTGAATTATTCCCGTCCGAATACGAAACAGAGTTTATCGATATCGGTAATTTACCGATGTATAACGAAGATATTGATACAGAAGCAGGTGCACCGCCGGAGTATGATGAATTCCGCAGTAAACTGGATGAGGTTGAAGCGGTGTTATTTGCTACACCTGAGTATAACCGTTCGATGTCAGGTGCGATGAAGAATGCACTGGATGTCGGTTCACGCCCGTACGGTGAAAGTAAATGGGACGGCAAACCGGCAATGATCATGAGCCAGTCCCCGTCGAATTTAAGCGGTTTTGGTGCGAACCACCATTTGCGCCAGTCACTGGTATTTTTAAATATGCACCCGCTTCAGCAGCCTGAAGTGTATATCGCCAATTCATTTGATTTAATTGGTGATGACGGTAAAATTAATAACGAAGGCACGGTTGAATTCCTGCAGTCTGCAGTGGATGCTTTTGTTGAACTGGTAAAGAAGTTTAAATAATAACAAGATGATAAATTAAAACACTCCCGACGGGAGTGTTTTTTTATTTCAGCTGAAAATAGGGAAGAAGTAATGTTACAATAAACAGGACACTTTATAACTTAAGCTAAGGGGAGAAATTATGATGAAGAAATACTTATATTTAGCCGGTATTGCTCTGCTTCTGATGATGGCGGCATGCGGCAATGCTGAAGAGAGTGACACAGCTGAGGAAGAATCCTCAGAGAATGGTGAATATCATCATATAGGTGATACAGTTGAACTGGAAGAATCAGTGATGATTAATCAGCCGTATACATTAACAGTTAATGACTTTACACTGACAAGAGAGTTTAAAGGAAAACCGATGGAAGAGTACCTTATCGGTTTTGAAGAAGATTCAGGATTTTATCTGGCTCTTGTAGACGTTACTGTAACTAATAATGGTGAAGAAGCATTTAAATTTGAAGAGAATTCAAATTTGTCTCTGATGGAAAAAGATAAAGAAGGATTTAACTATATGCAAGAATATGCGATTGAAGAAGAGCTGACAGCAGATATTAATCCGGGTGAGTCAGTCACTATGGAGCTGCCGTTTATTGTGAATGTAAAGAATTCAGAAGGAAATTATTACTTCTATATAGATCCGCCAAGTTCGAAGTTCCATGAAATATATGAATTGACGGAACAGTAATAAAAAAGATAAACACTCCCGACGGGAGTGTTTTTTACTGTTCAATCAGCTGGATTAAATTTCCGCATGTATCGTTAAATACTGCGAGCTTCATATCTCCTGCAGCTTTCGGCTCCATCGTAAACTCGACGCCGTGGGCTTTTAAACGTTCGTATTCTTTATCTATGTCATCTGTTCCGAACATCGTTGCAGGAATGCCCTGCTGCATCAGGCTGTTCTGATAGTCCTGTGCTGCGATGTTGTCATTCGGTTCAAGGACGAGTTCCGTGCCGTTCTGATCGTCTTTTGAGACGACTGTAATCCATCTGAAATTACCTGCGGGTACGTCATGCTTTTTAACAAAGCCGAGAATATGAGTATAGAAATTTAATGCTTTCTCCTGATCATCAACGAACAGGCTCGTAACAATTATATTCATCATTGCACCTCATTTAATTGGAATCTTCTTTAAGAATATAGTATTCCGGCAAAAAAATGAAAGTATTGAGTATGTTAATCATTATTGATATTGTGGACTGTGAATTTAAAACTAAACACTTTACGGGAGAACTGATATGTATAAAGCAGTTTTTATGGATATCGATGATACGGTATTTAACTTTAAAAAGTGCAGTGAAAGTGCACTGAAGGAAACTTTTACAACGCTCAATCTCGAATATAACAAAAGCATTTTTGAATCGTTTACAGAAATTGATGAGCGTTTATGGAAAAAACAGAAAGAAGAGCTGCTGTCTGTCGCGGATGTACTGAATATAAGATTTAAAGAACTGTCAGAAACTCTGGGAATGAATTATGACAGTGATCTGGCCAAGGAGCATTTCGGCAATTTACTCGGTGAACAGTACATTATGGAACCGGGGATTGAGGAAGTGCTTCGGAGGATATCGGCGGATTATAAAATATATGCAGCATCGAACGGTGTATTAACGATGCAGGAGAACAGGCTGAATTTATCGGGGCTGAAGCGGTACTTTACCGATTTATATGTGTCGGATGATATCGGCAGTGCAAAGCCGAATTTTGGTTTTTTTGCAGAAAGCATGAAAAGAGCAGAACTTGAATCTTCGGATATTCTGATGGTCGGTGACAGTCTCGTTTCCGATATAGCCGGGGCGAATAATGCCGGTATAGCTTCGGTCTGGTATAATCCTTACGGGCTCGAAAATGAGACTGATATTAAAGCGGATTACGAGATTAAAAGTCTGGATGAATTAACGGTTGTTTTGAATTCATAAGTTATCTTAAATGCGTGTAACATGCTAAAATTATTAATGAATACAAGAACCAAAGGAGATTTCAATATGCAGAATATAAGCAGTAAAACAGCATTAATTACAGGAGCGGGACGCGGTATCGGCCGTGCGACAGCACTTGCTCTTGCAGCGGAAGGTGTAAATATCGGTCTTGTCGGCCGTACAGTTGAAAACCTGGAAAAAGTTCAGGAAGAACTTAAAAGCTACGATGTTAAAACAGCAGTCGCTGCAGCGGATGTGTCGGATATCGATGCAATTACTTCAGCAGTGGAATCGATTCGCGGTGAATTAGGCCCGGTCGATATTCTGTTAAATAACGCAGGGATTTCTAAGTTCGGCAGCTTCATGGAGCTGACACCTGAAGAATGGACTAACATTTTAAATGTTAACGTTAACGGTGTTTACTACACAACACGTGCGGTACTGCCTGAAATGATTGAACGCAACACAGGTGACATTATCAATATTTCATCAACTGCGGGTCAAAAAGGCGGACCGGTCACAAGTGCATACTCTGCATCAAAAGCTGCAGTAATCGGTTTAAGTGAATCACTGATGATGGAGGTGCGTAAGCATAACATCCGTGTAACAACTCTGACACCAAGTACAGTAGCGACAGACATGGCTGTTGAGCTTAACTTAACGGACGGCAATCCAGAGAAAGTTATGCAGGCTGAAGACCTTGCTGAACTGATCGTTGCCCAGCTGAAATTAAACAAACGTGTTGTTCTAAAACACGCGGGACTCTGGTCAAATAATCCGTAAATCAATATATAGAAAGAGCGCTGTCTGATTTAAAATCGGGCAGCGTTTATTATTTTTTGGAAATATGGGTATAGGTTATTAATGTTACATATGATTAAGAGCAATGGACAAACAGGAGGAGAGGCCATGAGGCTGTGTATACTTATGCTCACAGGAGCTTTGCTGATACTCGCAGGCTGCAGCGCTACAGATGAAGTACCGGTGGATGAGCCTGAAACTGAAGAAGCTGATCAGGAAGAAGAAACAGACAAATCTGAAGCACAGGAGTCAGAGGAAGCGGCGGATGAAAAAGAAGAGTCATCTTCAGACGAAGCTTCCAATGAAGAGAATAACCAAAGTAATGAGAATGCAGATGAACCGGCAGAAGAAGAAACAGATGAAGCTGCAAAAGAGACTGAAGCACCGGTCAATGTGATGGCCGATATTGAACGGGTTGATGGATACTGGATTAATTACAGTGGTGAAGATGATGCAAGAAGCCATATGATTCGGACAAATCCGATAGAATATAACGGTGAACAGGATTACACTGTAACGACAGCGTCTTATATATCGTATTTCTACGGTGATGAATTTATTAAAACGAACAACTATGGACATAACGGCCCGCACATTATAGAAAAAGTGCCTGAAGCGGATCGTATCATTGTGAGTTTCCATCCTCCGGAAGAAGATACAGTTAAGTTGATAAATGAAGCATCTGATGACGCTTCGGCAGGTAATGAACTGAATACAACGCCGGATGAACTGATTGGCCGAGGTAAGCCTGTTGAGGACAATATGAAAGGCACGATTATGTTCGGTCAGGAGTTTCTGACCGGTGAAGATGTATTCACGGGCGAACGGATTGATGACAATGGAGAATTCATCGAGGATGAAAGCTACTATGTGACAGGAGCGCTCGAATATGACGATAATGAAGATTACGTTATTACAGCACCTTCATATATCAGTTACTATAAAGGCCGTAAATTTATGGAAACAGTGGAGATTACATCAGTACCTGCATATCTGCCCGAAGTTAACGGTGCAAACTACATTAACATCAGTTTCCATGATGATCATATTCTCGATTTAAATATAATCGAACTCGAATAAGAAGAGCTCCCTTGAATAACATTCAAAGGGAGCTCTTCTGTCATTTATTTTGAAAGTGCAATTTTAATATGTGCCAGATGGTGTTCTTCATGCCATGCCAGCTTGGCCATTTTCGTACCGACCGAAATTTCGCCGTTCACTTCATGTGTAAACACACGTGTAAGCTGATCTTCAGTCAGACGGCTGCCGAGCGCAACCACATGTTCGTTAATGCCTTCCAGCATCTTAATCGAACTCTCCACAGGCAATTTGCTGTCCGGAAGCACTGCCCAGTCATCCTGAATGAACTCGGGTACTTTAGGATTGTCGTCTGTTAAAGCAAGCTTTAAACGCTGATACATATTCAGCTGTGAATCAGCAATATGATGAACAAGCAGACGGACATTCCAGCTGCCTTCGCGGTAAGTCTTATTTAACTCAACCTCAGTCAGTGAGTTAACCACATCGCGGAGACGTTCAGTGTATGTGCTGATGTCATCGATATATGTTTGAATGTCGTTAAGCGTAACGGTCTCTGGAACCTGCAATTTACCAATAGGATATCTTACGTCCATAATTAAACCCCTCACTTTATTCGTTTTATCTGACTCTGTCTCTACTTTATCATATTGTACTTTATAATTAAGAACGGGAAGTTTAAGCATGACAGTCTGATGTACACCAGGATTAAAAATAGCAACTAAAAAGCGCTCTGTCCATTTGGACAGAGCGCTTTAAAATTAAATTATAATTTATTAACCGGTTCTTCTTTTTCGATATTCTTACCGATATTGTTTGAGATTGTCGCTCCGACTTTATCCCAGTTCATAAAGTTTTCCACTGCAATAGAGATAATCGTACCCATTAACAGTCCGCTTGAAAGTAATGGCTGTACATATCCCGGAAGACTTGCGAATGCTGAACCTGGAATTGCCATCAGTACAAGTCCGAGGAATAGAGGAATTGCTGCACGGTAAATGTTCAGGCTGTTGAACTCCACAAGCTTGAACCAGTCCCACGCAGAGCCGAACAGCTGAACGTATGACACGAACAGTACCGCACACCCTACGCTTAACGGAATCAGTGTAAAGAATGAACCGATTTGCGGGATGGCACCCATTACGAAGAACATTACAGAACCGAAGATAAACGGCATGCGTTCGTAAATTTTAGTCTGCTGAATAAATCCGATTGATGATACGAATGGTGAGTATGGAACCAGTCCGAGGAAGCCTGGAATGATTGTCATAATACCAGTAATCGTAAATGAGTTTCTGTAATCTTTGCTCGTCGAAGGTGAATCCGGATAAAGTGGATCTGTACCTTTAATTGCACCATACTGCTTGGATAAGTTAAGCATACCTGTAATCACTACAGTAAGTATGATACCGATGTTCCATGCCGGTGAACCGAGCGGGAACCAGAAAATTTCAAGTGAGCTTGTAGTGCCGCTTGTAAGCTGTGCATCTGTACCGAAGAACAGTAAGTATGCAGGCCAGCCGACTACAATACCGACAAGCATTGCGTACTGTGACAGTTTATTCGAACCGCGGATCGTTAAGATCAGGACAAGTGCCACAATGACGAATGACAGAATTGCAGGACCGACCTGAATTTCTGTCGGGCCGTCTCCGCCGCCAAACGGCAGGCCGACCATACCTTTGAAGAAACTGATACAAAGTGAAACACCGAATAAAAGCATAAACACACCCATAACACTCGGGTTAAATAATTTCTCAAGGTAATAACCGAAACCGGTTAAACCGATAATTACAGTAAGGATACCTGTAATTACTAATCCTGTTGCGATACTTCCGCCGACTTCAGCAATAGGCATACCCTGTGCTGCCGCCAGTGAAGACAGTGCTAAAAGAACGCCCCACCACAGACCCGAAGGACCGTCCATAATTGGTCTTCTGTGACCGATAAATACCTGTAACAGACAGGCAACTCCACCGATAATGAATGAGAACTGCATTGTACTGACGATTTCTGCCTGTGACAGGTCGAACGCTGCCCCCATCGTAATCGGTACAACAACAGTGTTTATAAATATATACATTAACCATTGCAGGCCGCCAAGCCAGTTATCGACATCTTTAAGATATTTCTTCATGTCATATATCACACCGTTTCTTATTTAATATAGTTTTATTTACCTTATTCATACTAAAGAAAAACACGATAAAAATCATTGTACAAACTGGCTAAATTCAAAACATTTTTTATCACAAATTATCAAATTATGAACGCTCAAAACAGCGTGGAGTTAAAATGGGACGGAATTACTGAAGATGTTTGATATAATTGAGGTTCTATATAAAAAGGCGGTGCTGTTTTATGAAAGTAATTATCGATGCGGACGCCTGTCCGGTAAAAGACATTGTAACGAAGGAAACGCGGGATAAAAATATTGAAGTCATACTCGTTTCGAGTCTGTCCCACTTCAGTTCAAAAGAGCTGGAATCCCATGTCAGAACCGTATATGTCGATGCCGGTCCCGACGCCGCAGATTATAAAATTGTCGAGCTCGCCGAAGCGGGGGATGTTATTGTAACGCAGGATTACGGACTTGCATCACTGCTTCTGCCAAAAGGCTGTACGGTACTGCACCATACAGGGTTTGAGTATAACCGGACGAATATGGATCACCTGCTTGAAACGCGTCATATGAGCAGCGTTATCAGAAGAGGCGGCGGTAGAACAAAAGGACCGAAAGCACTGTCTCAGAATGATAAAAACTCATTTTTAACGTTATTTAAACAATCTATCAGAGAGAAATAAGGAGAGAATGCATCGATGACTGAGTTTCTGTTTATACTAACGAATGTGATGCTGCCGATAGCGATTATTGTCTTGATCGGCTATACAGCACAGCTGAAATTAAATCTCGACCGGCCGACGCTCGGGAAGCTGATGATCAATTATATTATCCCGGGCTTTATATTTATGAACCTGTACAAATCAAATATTGATTTTACTCTCCTGTTATACATAATGGTGTTCCTGTTTATCTTTGCGCTGATTTCATACGCGGCATCGGTAATTATTGCAAAAATATCGGGAGTGAAAGGTCAGCATACAGTGCTGTTTACGAACTCCAGCCTGTTTTATAACGCGGGCAACTACGGAGTGCCGGTGAACGACCTCGTATTTAAGAGTGATCCGTTTGCGATGAGTGTTCAGGTGATGATGGTTGTCTTCCAGAATATCATCGCCTATTCATACGGCATATTCGTACTGAGCGCCGAAAACACGGGGAAATTCAAAGCACTGCTCGGTTACTTTAAAATGCCGATATTTTACGGCCTGTTTTTAGGTCTGTTATTTAACTACTTTAATGTCGGTTTACCTGCACCGGTCATTTCCTCGCTTGATTACATCAGGGAAGCGATGATCGGGATGGTACTCTTTATTCTCGGAACGCAGATTGCCGGAATAAGATTCCGTCATTTGAGGGTTACAGCATTTATTGCAACAGTTGTAAAACTGCTGATTATACCGGCACTGGCACTGCCGCTCCTGCTGTTATTTAACGTCGATGGTGTCGTTGCACAGGCGATACTTATTACGACAGCAATGCCTGCAAGTGTAAACAGCTCGGTGATAGCCCAGCAGTACAGCAGCGATCCCGAATACGCTGCTGAAATTGTCATGATGAGCACACTGCTCAGTGCAGTAACACTGCCGTTTGTAATATATACCGCACTGGCTGTATTTTAAGAGAAAAAATGGTCTGAGAAAATAATTTAAGCAATATAAATTAAATCCGTGTGTCAGACTCCCCGGGGAACAGCATCAGTGTAAGACTATAGGCTTACGCGATGCTCCGGGAAAGCTGACATACGGATTATTTATGCTAAATACATATCGAGAAATTTTTGATTCGGCCGCTCACAGATATTCTTCACCGGAATATTCTTACGGTACTTCGCAATCGTTTTATAAATTGTATCCCGTATAAATTTAGGAATCAGTTTAAATAATATAACGGGCTTAAATAATCTGTTCGCGTCCGCAAGCATATGCAGTACGGCATCAGAGTAGATATAAGTGTTCCTGCCGTTAATATAAATAACGCTGTCTGTATCGCTGTTCGGCGTATAATTTTCGTTCGTCCATCCTGTATTAAAGTCGGTAATGCGGAGTTCGGGATTCTGATTGATACGTACTGTAAAGCGTACAAAGAAATTACAGAAACTGCAGTCTCCGTCAAATATCAGTACTTTCATCATGACGCCTCCTTAACTGCATTTTAACATACGGTGATTCCCCGTTATAATTTCCGGACTGCACAAAAAAGGGGCTGAGACATAAGTCCTGACTCTAAACGAAAACCGGTTCAGGAGCAATCATGCTCCTGAACCGGTTTTTTTATTTTTAAAAATGAGGAATGACCGTTATCAGGTCATTCTTTTTTGTATGGGGTGGTTTTTGAAATTTGTGTGGCTTGATGGTTCGGTCCTCATCCCTGATGACAACGGCAGATGCCCGTTGTAAACCGACACAACCTGGATGACAACGGCGGATGCCCGTTGTGAACCGACACACCCCTGATGACAACGGCGGATGCCCGTTGTAAACCGACACAACCTGGATGACAACGGCGGATGCCCGTTGTGAACCGACACGCCCCGGATGACAACGGCAGATGCCCGTTGTGAACCGACACGCCCCGGATGACAACGGCGGATGCCCGTTGTGAACCGACACGCCCCGGATGACAACGGCGGATGCCCGTTGTGAACCGACACGCCCCGGATGACAACGGCGGATGCCCGTTGTGAATCAACACGCCCCGGATGACAACGGCGGATGCCCGTTGTGAACCGACACACCCCGTTTATTTAACCATTATTTTTTAACGATCATTTCAATTTCAACGTCTGCACCGAGAGGCAGTTCGAGTACTGCGACACATGTGCGTGACGGATACGGTGCGCTGAATTTTTCCTTGTACACTTCGTTCATCGCCTCGAAGTTTTTCATCGTCGTTAAGTAGACATTTACTTTAACGACCTGTTCTTCAGTAACACCCATATCTGCCATTACATCAAACAGATTATTGAAAGCCACTTCCGTCTGCTTTGCTATGTCTCCTGTTAAATCTTCAGTAACATCCAGTCTGTTTTTCGCCGTCTGACCCGAGAAATACAGGTAGTCGCCTGCATCTGTAACGTGCGAGTACGGTCCCGAACTGCTGACTGTTTTTGTGTTGAATGCTTTTCTGCTCATAAAACACCCTCCTAGTATTAATAATTTAATCATAGCATCTTTAATCAGATTGGACAGTCCGAACTGAAATCTATTAGTGTAAAAAGTCCTATCCAACATCGATAATAATAAGTCGTTTTTCCGTGAGCAAAATATAAGGTGTAAAGGGGGTAACACCTGTTATAGTATATGGTGTAAGATATTAAAGTCTTTATCGACTTAGGACAAATTGATTTAAAAATGAGGTTTGCCAATGCACTATACAGTTAAGGAATTACTGACACTGGATGAACTCCGGAATGCAGAGTATATCGGGACGAAACAGAGTCTCGCAAAAAACATAAAAGGTATCACCGTCATTGATTCGCCGGACATCTCGCTCTGGCTGGACGGCGGGGAAACGATTCTGACAAGTTTCTTCCCCGTTAAAGATTTAAACGATGAAGAGATGAAGACGTGGATGCACGAGCTTGCCGATAAGAAAATCAGCGCTCTGATCGTAAAACTGAGGACGGAGTTTACAAGTATCCCAAAACCCGTGCTCGAAGTGTGCGGGGAACGCAATATCCCAATTATTTTGCTGCCGACAGCTGTACCATTTATCGACATTATTTACAAAGTAACGCGCAAAATCTTTAACCAGGACGTTGAGAAACTGGAATACTTCAGGGAAATTCACCACCGTTTTACAGCACTGTCGATTCAAAACGTTACGGATGAAGTGATTATCGAAACGCTCGAATCGCTGATCGGCAACCCGGTCACGATTTATAACGAGCTGTTCAAAGTCATCGCGACGACAGATAACGAAGTGGAGCTGTTTTACGAATCCGACAAGTTCCAGATTGAGGAGAATATTAAGCACACGATATTCCCGATTTACCGCCGTTTCGTAATTTACCCGAAACTTCAGGACCGTGAATGCGAGCAGATTATGATTCCGATTACGACAGTCAATCAGACGAAAGTAATGCTCGTCATCAGTGCCGTTCATTCCGGCTTCAGCGACTTTGATTTTATCGCTATAGAAAACGCAGCGACAGCGCTGTCGTTAAACCTTGCGAAGAAAATTGCGATTTCAGAAGTGGAGAAAAAATACAAAAACGAGATTATCGATGATCTGCTGTCGGGTAAAATTAAACATGAAGACGACATCGCTGAACGTGCGGAAAACATTAAGTTCGACCTGAACAGCCGCTCGGCCGTCGTCGTATTTACACTCAAATTTAAAGACAAAAAAGTAAGCAGTGATACACGGGAACGTTATTACAACATTTTAATCAACAACATCGATTATTACTTAAAAAATGCGATTATACGTGAACGTTTTAATCAGGTTATCGTGATATGGCCGGTGCACTCGGGACAGAGTAACAAAAAGAAGGAAATGAATACCATTAAACGGTCGCTCGGATACGTTATTAACAAATTCGAAGGCGCTGTGAGTGATGCTAAAGTATACACAGGTATCGGGTCCATTGCGGATACGGTGCACGACCTGCCGAAAAGCCACAAAGAAGCGCAGGAAGTGCTCGATGTTAATGAAATGTCCTACGAGCACAACCCGGTTTTAAGCTTCGAGGAACTCGGCATCTACAGACTGCTTTATCAGTTTAAGCACGACAACAACAAGCTTAAGGAATTTATCCCGCAAAGCCTTCAGAGATTGCTGGATTATAATAAGACAAACAGGGAACAGTTGATTGAGACGCTGGAAATGTACCTGCAGTGCCAGCAAAATGTATCGCGCTCGGCGGACAGGTTATTCGTCCATTACAAGACCGTCTCATACCGCCTCGATAAGATCAGGGAAATTACCCAGATGGATTACGAAGATGCGAACGAAATGCTGTCAGTACAAGTCGGATTGAAGATACTCGAAATTATGAGAAAAGAGCAGTAAGTGAAGTATATAGATAATTAAAGGTATAAAAGATATAAAAATTATCTACATTGGATAAAGACACCGGACGTTCAGGCATATATAATTAATTATGGTGCAGGGCACAGGAAAAAAGTAATTTAAAGTCTAAATATAAAATAGAGGTGTAAACATGTCAGAAGAACAGAACAATCTTGCCGAAGAGGGTTTGGATGCAGCAGCTCAGACGGATTCTCTTAAACCGGCAGGTCCCGAGGACAGAACTCTCGGAGCAGCAGGTTATATGTCACTGTGGGTTGGTGACGGTGTAAACATGGGTAACATGACACTCGGTGCGAGTGTTGTTGTTGCAGGGATGGCTATCCTGAACATTTGGCAGACGATTGCAGCAGCCTTAATCGCAATTGCTATCGTATCTATCCTGTTCGCGTTAAACGACAGAGCGGGGTATAAATACGGTATTCCTTACGTAGCACACTTAAAAGCATCATTCGGTGAGAAAGGTACACTGATTTCTTCACTGCTCCGTGCAGTACCGGCAGTGATCTGGTACGGTATTCAGAGCTGGATCGGCGGTACCGCGCTAAACGAAGTATTCAAAATCGTTTCAGGCGGCGCACTTGATAATGTAGTACTCGGTTTCATCATACTCCTAGTTATTCAAATCCTTCTTTCGATGAAAGGATTCAAGAGTATTAAAGCGGTTGAATCAGTGGCATCAGTTGTCCTGATGGGTATCGTAATTACAGTATTTGTTATCTTATTGAAAGATCACAGCGCAGCGGTTGCTGATACATGGATTAACACTGAAGGTACGTGGGGCGTTCCATTCTTCGCCTACATCATGGTATTCCTTGGTAACTACGCAGCAATCTTCCTGAGTGCAGCAGACTATTCACGTGAACTTAAAACAGGATACAGCGATGCGAAACGCGGACTGCTTTACTTCCTGCCGATCATCGTTGCATACGGTTCGGTTATTGTTGTAGGTGCAATGCTTGCGAGTGCAACAGGTTATACAAACCCGGCACTTGGATTACCGGCATTGTTCGATAATGTGTACATGCAGTTATTCATCTCTGTGTTCATCGTATTCGGTGCAATCGCAGTAAACATGGTGGCAAACATTGTTACGCCGACTTACGTTATTCAGCTGTTCACTAAACTGAACTACAAAATTGCAGTAACGATTACAGGACTTCTTGCGATGGGTTCATTCCCGTGGTTATTAGTTCAGGACAACAATGCCAAAGGGCTTGATACTTTCGTACAGGTTTACTCGGCATTCCTTGGACCGTTAATTGCAATTCTTATCGTTGAGTATTACGTAATGAGAAAACAGCATATCGATATTAAAGAGTTATACAAAAAAGGCGGCGACTTTGACGGCGTAAACTACGCGGCGTTGCTGACGCTTGGAATTGGTGCGGCAGCGGCATTCATGTTCGTTGACCTTGCATGGATCATCGGTTTTGTCGTAGCGGGTATTGTTTATCCGATTATCAGTAAGACGATGTTCAAAGGTTCCAAATTCAAAAAAGGCACAATTTTTGAGAGCGAAGCTAAATAATTTGATAAAGGGCAGTGAAATCAGAAGATTTCGCTGCTCTTTTGCTTTATTCGCGCCGAAAAGGGTATTGTACACCGGGAGGGATGTTCCGGTGAGTCTTGAAATTCAGTACATAACAAAAGACAATCAGATACAAGCCGCAGACGGACGGGATACGGTGCCGTACGATGTCACTTTTACCTGGTACGACTACAACAGTTTCGATGATAAGGAAGCACTGTTGTCCGACTTTGAACTCGATAGAGGCAGACTGGAGGACGAGGCGACAAAACGGTACCGTCCGCAATATTATAATTTTGACGACTACCAGCTTTTAATATGCCATGTCATAAACAGCGAGACGTTCGAAGCTCATGCGGTTAATATATTCGTTATGCAGGATATTATTATTACGTATCACGACGGTGTGCTCGATGATTTTATCGATATTGCTGAAATTATTAAACATAAACATGAAGACCTGGAAATAGATATTGCACTTCACATACTGCACCAGACGGTGGAACAGTATTTTGATATTGTTCACAACATTGAAGATGATGTGATTCTGTTTGAGGAAAAACACGGCAGCGAGAAAAAGGGCGATGATATCACGTCGAAAATGTTCGATGTGAGAAAAGAAATCTTCCGCGTGAAGCGTGTAATTATTCCGATGGAGGAACTCGTTGAGAAATTTAAAGAACAGGATGATCTGTTTAACAGCAAACGGAGCGAATCGATACTAAGTAAAATTGACTCGAAGATTGACCGTCAGAAACTGATTATCAAATTCTCAGAAGAAATGATTGATGAAATGAAAGATAATTATATTTCATACAACACTTATCGCATGAATAAAATCATTAACGTGCTGACAATTATTTCCGCAATATTTCTTCCGCTGACACTGATTAGCGGTATTTACGGTATGAACTTTAAAAACATGCCGGAGCTGGACTGGGCAGCAGGATACTATATAACGCTCGGTGTTATGCTGCTGATCAGTGTGGGCATGATTAGTTACTTTAAATATAAGAGGTGGATGTAAATGACAGAAGATGTCTTTAAACCTTATGTTGAGAAAATTGAATACGAAGCAGGCAGGGAGAAAGTCCGTGAAGTATACCGGTGGATAGAGTCGGAGTTTCCCGAACTGAAACGCGAAGTTAAATGGAGTACACCGCTGTACTCGCATCATGGAACATTTATTGTCGGAGTGAAACCTGCAAAGAAACACTTTTCAATTAATCACGAGCCAAAAGGAATTGAAGTGTTCAGCAGTAAAATTAAACATGCCGGCTACTCACATGAAAAGATGACATATAAAATTAAATACAGCGATGAAGTGGACTACGGGCTGTTAAAAGAAATCATTGAGTATAATATAGAAGACAAGAAAGACGCCGGTAAATTCTGGCGGTAAGCTGAAGAGAAAAAAGAGGTGCAGCGATGGCAGACGACCGCGTAATATATTTGGAGAGAAAAGATGTGCCGAAAAACTATGACCCGAAAGGCTTTAATTTTAAGCTGTTCGGGCTGGTTGTAATGGGCGCCTACTTATTATTTATCATTTTTGATTTGTCCTATATGACATTTAACAATATTGAAGAAAGTGCATTTAACCGGGCGTATATGGTTGCGGGCTTTGTACTGCTCGGTATTGTTGCAGGCTTTCTGTTTAAAGCCGATAAAGGAGATAAATATTACGAACTTCACATTGCCCCGTCGGGAATGATTATTAAATTCCGCCGCGGTGAAACAGTGATGGCGAGAAAAGATATTACGAACATTACGATAGAACGCGATATCCAGACTGTTATCCGTTTTTACAGCGGAGAGGAAATACTGAAAGAACTGAATCACATATATCTGAATCATGACCGGTTTGTGACAAGATTGAGAGAATTGGACTATCCTGTTCAGGATCTGACAAACCCGGACGAAGAAGATTTGATATAAAAAAGCACTGTACCCGTGACGGACGGGAACAGTGCTTTTTGTGTTGTGGATGGTGTTGTCGCGACGTGGGGTGCGGGTCGTGCGTCGGATGACAACGTCGCTTCCCCGTTGTGAACCGGGCGGTGCCGGATGACAACGGCGTTTTCCCGTTGTGAACCGGGCTGTGCCGAATGACAACGTCGTTTTCCCGTTGTGAATCGGGCGGTGCCGAATGACAACGGCGTTTTCCCGTTGTGAACCGGGCTGTGCCGAATGACAACGTCGTTTTCCCGTTGTGAACCGGGCGGTGCCGAATGACAACGTCGCTTCCCCGTTGTAAACCGGGCTGTGTCGAATGACAACGTCGTTTTCCCGTTGTGAACCGGGCGGTGCCGAATGACAACGTCGCTTCCCCGTTGTAAACCGGGCTGTGTCGAATGACAACGTCGTTTTCCCGTTGTGAACCGGGGTGTGTCGAATGACAACGGCGTTTCCCCGTTGTGAACCGGGGTGTGTCGAATGACAACGTCGCTCCCCCGTTGTAAACCGGGATGTGTCGAATGACAACGGCGATCCCCCGTTGTAAACCGGGATGTGTCGGATGACAACGTCGCTCCCCCGTTGTAAACCGGGTTGTGCCGGATGACAACGGCGTTCCCCCGTTGTAAACCGGACGACCCGGTTCCGGATAAATCCGTCACCATCACCAACCATCACGTCATCAATACTGAATTCTGCTGAGTTTCCGGATTAATCCTTCAAATGAACTGAACTGGAATTTCAGGAAGTTTATCAGCTGCAGAAGAATGACGCTTCCGACTGTAATTGCGATCGTATATATCATTGCATCGCCGTACGATAAAGTGCCTTCGAAACTGAATATCGCTTCGCGCATCGCTGCGATGACATAACTCATCGGCAGAATCGGATGAACGAATTGATAAAGTGTGCCGGCTGTTTCTATCGGGAATGTCCCGGCGCTTGCCGACAACTGGATAATCAACAGTATAATCGTGATGAATTTACCGATGTTTCCAAACAGTGATACGAGCAGTGTGACAAACAGCAGTGCCGAGAATGCCCACAGTATCATGATGCCGTAAAATTTAACGGGCTCGCTGATTGGGAAGTCGAATATAAATTGGACGACCGATGCGACGATGGCAGTTGATATGACGGCCTGCAGCGAAATAATAATCAGTTTACTGACCGACATAGCGAGTGAATTTTTATAGTTTTCGGAACTTCGGTTAATTGGGAAGATTACGCTGAATGCAACTGCGCCGACGAACAGGCTGACCGCGATAATGAACGGTGCGAAGCTCTGGCCGTAGTTGTTCATATCCGTAATCTCACTTTCATTTACTTCCACCGGACTGACAATCGATTCAGCGTTGTGTTCCGTAAATGAATACTCATCCATCGGTGCGGAACCTTCAGCGACTTTCTGTTCAAGTGCTGCGAGGTTTTCTTCGAGTGACTGGATACCGGCAGTGATTTCTGTATTGCCTTCTGTCAGCTCGGCACCTGCCGGCCCAAGTGCGGGTGCTGCCTGATCGATTCCTGTCTGCAGTGCTTCGTTGCTTTCACGGAGTTCACCGGCACCCTGGTGCATTTCAAAAAGCGCACTTTCGATATCGTCTGTCGATGATGCCACTTCGGATAAAGTATCCATCAATGTCGCCGTGTATGTCTCACCGACAGTTGTTGAAATCGCATCGGCGACACCGGCACCGCCCTGGGTACCCATCATACTGCCGACAAAGTTAAAGCCGGGATTGGTTGTGACGTCGATTGAAATCAGCTCGGGTTCGTCATCGAGCAGTGTTGTCGCCTGTTCGGACACATTATCTGCAATATGTATAATTGCGTAGGATGACCCGGTTTCCAAATTGTGCTGTGCAGTTTCTGAGTCTGTAAACTGCCAGTCGAACTCTTCGTTTTCCGCAAGTTCATTTTCTATACGTTCTCCGACATTCAGCGGTTCGCCGTTGAGTTCGGCGCCTTCGTCTTCATTAACGACGCTGATCTGTATTTCATCGAGCTGATTGTAGGGATCCCACATCGAGCCGAGAAAGATTGCCGTGTACAATGCCGGAATTGTTGAAATTGCCAGCAGGGAAATAATCAGGAACGGGTTTTTCAAGAGCTGTTTAATATCACTGAACATTTTATATATCTCCAATCCAATTTGTATTTCTTTAATGTACGGAATAAATCAGCTCATGTCTAATCATTTGTGAAAACCGGCACAATTTTAATTTCGATAAAATCGCAGGAAACTTTGTCCCCCTAAGGTTAGGAAAGTTAAAAACGGGTATTCATTTTATTAGCAATAGAATATTACCAGTGTTAGTATTCTCATTAGCGACTTGAAAGGAATGAAAGATAATGGCAATGGACATTATAGTTTTAGACGATTTAACTCTTGAAGTGAAAGAGTTAAGAAGAGATGAAGAAGAAGGTACGGTGTATATTGAATTCGATGTGACAAGTGAAGATTACCACAATTTATCGGAACACCTGTACAAAGAGGAGTTTCTTGTAAGACTTCCGGGAAATAATAACGAGGAATTCAATGCAAAAATTATAAACTACTCAACTTCGATTGATAACCTGTACGAAGAGGACAACGTAGGGGAATATCACATCACTCTGAAAGAAGAAAAATAACAGATGAAACTCAGTATTCTTGATCAGGCACCTGTTTCTGTAAACATGTCTGCCGGTGAAGCGCTGAAAAACAGTGTGAAGCTGGCTGAGCTTGGTGATGAATTGGGATATACAAGATTCTGGCTCGCAGAACATCACGGCATGACCGGTTTATCATCCAGTGCACCCGAGGTCACACTGGGAGCCGCCGGTATGGTGACAGACAGAATCCGTCTCGGCAGCGGGGCGACGTTACTGCCGTATTATAAACCTTATAAAGTGGCGGAAGTGTTTAATACGCTGGCAGCCCTTTACGGTGACCGTGTTGATATCGGTATCGGCCGTGCACCGGGCGGGGACAACAAAGCATCGGAAGCACTCAGTGACAACTATCTCCAGCACGTATTCAAAATGCCGGAGCTGGTGACAGAACTGCAGGCTTATATTAACGATGAAGATAAAATGCCGAAGCCCATGCCGCTGCCGGATATAAAACCGAAACTGTGGATGCTCGGAACGAGTGAGAAGAGTGCAGTATTTGCACGGGATAACAATATGAACTACTGCTTCGGCAAATTTATGAGCAGCAGCAATCCGGTGGATGTGCTGGATACATACAGAGAGAACCGCTCACCCGGAGAAATAATCGTCACTGTGAACGTGTTTTGTCATGAAGATGAAAAGTATGCCCGTGAACTGGCATACAGTTATGCAGTAAATCAGGCGCTGAAATCAACAGGCCGCGGTTATAACGGTGTGGCGGGTATTGAAGACACGTCAGCTGTCGAACTGACAGAAGATGAGCGCAGTGAAACCGAAAAGATTATGTCCAATCTGATTACGGGTACACCTGAATCAGTCGGGAAAACTCTGACCGGGATCAGTGAAGCGTACCAGGTGGATGAATTGATGATTGTGACGATAACACACGATATTGAAGACAAGCTGAACAGCTACCGTCTCCTTGCAGAACATCTGCTGAAAGATCAGTAATATAAAAAGCACTTTGGAACTTTATAAAGTTCCAAAGTGCTTTTTAAGTTATTCTGATGTGAAGCGGTTTTTATCTTCTATAAAATGTGTTGCAACCATGCAGAGAGCACCGAATATGAGCATGCCGCCGGCAACGAAAGTGATTGCAGTATAGCTGAAGTCTGCGGACAGGAGGGCGGATCCGAGTGATGCACCGATTGCATTCGCCAGATTAAATACCGAAGCGGCGAGCGTACCGGCAAGTGCCGGAGCGGTCACAGCGGCAAAGATAATTTTCGCGTTCAGCATCGGTGAAATACCGAATGTGCCGAGTCCGAACAGGCCGGCTGCTATATATGCAAGGTACGGCACCTGCAGCATAAATGTCAGGCCGAACAGTACAACGGCGAGAAACATAATGACAAGTGTCACGGCGCCTGTCAGTTTACCGGGCTGGACGCTGCCGGAGGAGAAGTTGCCGATAACGGCAAATGTCCCGAACATCAGCATGCTGAATGTCACGCCGAGGTCTCCCATATTTGCAATATCGCGAAGCATCGGCTCAAGGAATGTATAGGCTGTAAACACCCCGGAAAATCCGAAGACGATCGTCACGATAAGCATAATGACGTTTTTATCTTTTAATGCGGACAGTTCGGCGGAAATTTTAGGAACATCCGTAATTCTGAAGTTCGGTGTCACGAGAATCATGCCGATAAGCGTAAGAATACCGAGTGTTACGATCATCCAGAAGACGACGCGCCAATCGAGCACAGAACCGATGTATGAGCCGAACGGCACACCGAGCATGACCGCGATAACGAGTCCGCCGTTAACTAGTGCAATTGCGCTCGTTTTTTTATGAGGCGGTGAAATTGCCATTGCGACACTCATCATGACACCGAAGAACGGTGCGTGCATCGATGCGGATAACAGCCGCGATAAGAGCAGCACTTCGAAATTAGGAGCAGTTGCGGCAATGATATTACTGATAATAAATATTGAAACCAAAATGAGTAACAGCAGTTTCGGTGTGAATTTCAAGGTTAACAGCCGGATGACCGGTCCAAACAGCGCGACACTCAGCGCGTACACGCTCAGCAGGAGTCCCGTCGTCGATACAGCAACATCGAGGTCCGTAGCAAACTGAGTGAGTAATCCGGTAACGACGTATTCCGTCATACCGACTGCGAAAGCACCGATCATAAACACTGTAATAATTATTTTTCGTGAAGGATTGTTAAACATACGCGCCTCCTTTTTTTATCGTTTTCTTTTAAAGCATACAGGCGATATTAATACACATTAAATTCAATGTCCAGAAGGTGCGCTCGGGAAAGTGTTTTCAAGCAAAATGTCAGTTTATTGAAAATGTTCCCGCTGTAAAACGGGTTAAAGCTCATGGTATAATCAGGACTGGTTTTTAATAGATAAAATATACAGGAGGATACATATGGCGAAATTCTACGCGGTAAGAAAAGGCCATCGTCCCGGCATATACAATACGTGGGCAGCATGTGAAAAAGCAGTGAAGGGATTCAGCGGTGCTGAGTTCAAATCTTTTAAAACGAAAGCCGAAGCGGATAACTTTATGAACAACCTTAAAGACGGGAATAAGAAAATCCCTGAAGGGGAACTTGTCAGCTATGTCGACGGAAGCTATGACAAGCGAGTAAACAAAGCGGGCTTCGGTGCTGTGTTTATCGTTGATGATAAAGTGATTCACACCGCTGCGAAAAGCACACCGGTCGATCCGGAAAACAATCTTTGGAACGTGTCGGCGGAAATCGGCGGCATTTTATACGCGGTAAACTGGGCGATCGAAGAAGGGTATAAAGATATCCATGTGCACTACGACTATGCGGGTCTTGAAAAATGGTACACTGGAGAATGGCAGGCGAAGAACGCTGTCACACAGCAGTACGCCAGAGAAATGAATGACTATAAGAAGCACATTAATATACACTTTTATAAAGTCGCTGCACATACCGGCGTTAAGTATAACGAAATGGCGGATGAGCTGGCAAAACAGGGAATCAATAACTAGCAGGAAGGACATCCTATATGTACATATTATTATTTATCCTGGTGACAGGATTGTTAATTAAATTTGCCATGACAACATTTTTCAACGATAACAGACTGCATTTCTCATTTGATGAGCGCAGATACTTCAGCGATGAAAAGGCAATTGCTAAAATCATGAGACTGAAACTCGTTAATATAGAACGCGTTTTTTTTATCGTCATGACAGTGATATTTGTTATTGGAGCGGTAATGTTTTTCTCAGGCGGCATCACACTTGGAATCTGGCTTTTAATCGGCGTTATTATACTGCAGCTCGTGCTGAATATAGTAACTGATTTCAGACTGTATACAGCTTTTCACGATAAATCGAATCTTGTGATGATGGTCATCTGGGTGGGTCTGATTATCGGTTTAATAATTTTAACGAATATTTATATACTGTAAAAAAATATAGAAGAGGTGTATTATGCCGAATAGGAAGTTAATATTTTTTGATATCGATGGCACGCTGTACAACTCTGATAAACAGGTGCCGGAAAGTGCGAAGAACGCAGTCCGTCAGTTGAAAGAAGATGGCCATATTGTGGCTATCGCAACGGGCCGGGGACCGTTTATGTATGACACGCTGCGTGAAGAGCTGGGGATTGAAACGTACATCAGCTACAACGGACAGTACATTGTCTTTGAAGGTGAAGTGATTTACGAAAATCCGATCGCTAACAGTACGCTTGAAAAGTTAAGTGCACAGGCACACAGCAATGACCATCCGGTGGCGTTCTGTGATGAGAAAGACCTCCGGGTCAGCACGAAAGAACACGAACACGTTAAAGCCGGCATCGGTTCATTGAAACTGGACTTTGAAGTCTCGGAAGACAAAACATATTTTGAAGGTAATGATATTTACCAGTCGCTGCTGTTTTGTTCTCGAGAGGAGGAAGCGGAATATATTTCATCATACGAAGACGTGTACTTCTTAAGGTGGCATGAATTCTGTATAGACGTAATTCCGCGCGGCGGATCAAAAGCAGAAGGCATTAAGACGCTGCTTGATAAAATGAATATTGATATTAAAGATGTGTATGCATTCGGCGACGGTCCGAATGACGTGGAGATGCTCGAGCTAATTGAGAATAGTGTTGCAATGGGCAACGGTGTTCCCGAAGCGAAAGCGGTCAGCAGGTATGTCACTGGCCACGTTGATGAAAATGGCCTGTACGACGGGCTGAAGCAGGCCGGATTATTATAATCCGGTCTTTTTTATGTTTATAAAAAGTATGCAGGGGTATAGCTAAACGTAGCCGGAATTAGTATACCCCTTATTTATAATTATTATAAATAAGTGTTGATATATTATTCAGGGATGGTATAATAAATATATAGATAAGAATTATTCTAAATAAGCGCTTAAACGAAAATCCAATTCATATAAAAGAAAGGTGATTTTTAAATGGCACAAGTAAAAGAAAAAACACAAGTAATCGAGGCACTTAATAAGCAGCTTGCTAACAACACAGTATTATGGACTAAACTTCATAACTATCACTGGTACGTTAAAGGACCTAACTTCTTCTCATTACACGCTAAATTTGAAGAATTATACGATGCAACAGGCATCTACGTAGATGACATTGCAGAAAGAATTTTAACAATCGGCGGCGAACCGGTTGCGAAGCTTACTGAAGTACTTGAGGAATCAAGTATCGAAGAAGGCGAATACGGCATTGATGCAAAACAAATGGTTAAACAGTTAACTGAAGACTTTGAAGTCCTCTCAGCAGAACTGAACCAGGGCGTTAAAACAGCAGAAGACGCTGGCGACGACCGTACAGCAGATATGTTCATCGCAATGGCACAGGATATTGAGAAAAATAACTGGATGCTTAAAGCATATTTAGGTGACGACGTTAAATAATATAATATGGTAAATTGAAAAACCGATTCCCTGGTGTGGGAATCGGTTTTTTGTTTGTGCTGCAGGTGGTGTTGTGTTCTGGTGTGTTGTGTGCGGTCCGATGGGGATGATTCATAGGAATTCCAGCGGCTTCGGCACTCTATGAAGAGCGCTCATAGAACTCCCAGCAGCTTCGGCGTTCTATGAACTGATCTCATAGGAATTCCAGCGGCTTCGGCGTTCTATGAACTGATCTCATAGGAGTTCCAGCGGTTTTGGCACTCTATGAAGAGCGCTCATAGAACTTCCAGCAGCTTCGGCACTCTATGAAGCCGCTTCATAGAACTTCCCGCCGCAAACCCGCCAGAAAATCACTCACTCTGATTAACTACAAAAAGGTATTGCGCAATCGTCCGGCTTAATTCAATGTTCTCACCGGTCGTGTGGTTTGTAATGTACAGTAAATCAAGGGTTTTATCGCGCTCGGTAATTTGAATGTTGTCATTGATGTTCAGATTGGCACGTTTAAAGTGCTGCACGAGTTTCTCTTCATTTAACATTCTCACCACGCTAACGATATCGTCGTTTTTAATATCCGATAAACGAATCGATATTTTTTCCTGTGTATCCATCAGCTCCAGAGGTATCGCACCGCCATGAGGGCAGTGTTCCGGATAGCCTAAATATTTTTCCAGCTGATCGGCAAGAATATCACTCGTCGAGTGTTCCAGAACCTCAGCTTCGTTGTGGACCTCATCGATATTGAAATCGAGATTTTTAACGAGAAACACTTCCCATAAGCGGTGTTTTCGAATCAGCCTTTTCGCATATTCGGCACCTGCTTCTGACAGCATGCTCCCTTTATACGGTGTGTATTCCACCCAGCCTGCTTTAACAAGACTGTTCATCATTTCGGTTACCGTCGGCGGAGAGATACTCAGCCGTTCGGCTATTTCTTTATTCGGCACCTGGATTTTCCAAGCTCCAAGTTCAAACAGCACCTTTAAATAATCTTCTTTTGTTGGGCTCATTATAACCCTCCATTCACAAAATTCAACTTTAATTATGAAGAACTTTTACGGAACAGGCAAATTAAATTTCCCGGAGCATACGGCGTGATTTTAAAGTTTTCCTAATCCAGCCGTTTTTATTAAAAAAGAACACTGCTAAAAACGTCATAAGTGAAACGGACGCTACACTGCCGGATATTGAAATATCGGTAAAGTATCCAAACGTGCAGCCGGTGAGACTGTTGAATGCTGCAGTAATCAGTGTCAGCCAAATCATGTGGGATAAACGTTTGGTGACAAGGTAAGCAGTAATTGCCGGTGCGACAAAAAAGCTTATAACGAGAATGGAGCCCACTGCATCAAATGCTGTTACCGCTGTAACGGATACGAGTGTCATCAGCAGATAATAAATCAGCGTTGTACTGATTCCGGCAGCTGCAGCATAAACCGGGTCAAAGCTCGTGACTTTGAGTTCTTTATAAAATATCAGCACGAACAGTACATTAATAATCAATACAACAGTCAGCTGTACGAGCGCGTAAGGCAGACTCACACCAAGAATATCTATTCTGTTTAAAGGTGCGAATAATACCTGGCCCATCAGCACGACATCGATATCAAGATGAACATCATCTGCATAGCGCGAAACTAAAATAACTGCGCCTGCAAACAAAGCAGTAAAAACAATGCCAATTGCAGCGTCCTGTTTCATCATACCGGATGACGTAACGAGTTCTATCAGATAAACAGTAATCAGCCCGATAACTGCCGCTCCGACAATTAACAGCGGTGAGCGTAAATCATTAGTAATGAAAAATGCGATAACGATGCCGAGCAGTATCGTATGACTGATGGCATCGGTTGTCATGGCCTGTCCTTTTAACACAAGAAACACGCCGAGCAGACTGGAGGCGAAAGCGGTCACTAAAAGCACTAAAAATACTTCGATCATGCGGCTTCACCCAGCTTTCTTAAACGGCTCTGTTTAGCAAAAATGCCTTTAGGCGCAAACAGCATGGAGAAAATCACACATATGCTGAGCGCAAGT
This sequence comes from Jeotgalicoccus saudimassiliensis, assembly GCF_000756715.1. Lineage (NCBI taxonomy): Bacteria > Bacillati > Bacillota > Bacilli > Caryophanales > Staphylococcaceae > Jeotgalicoccus > Jeotgalicoccus saudimassiliensis. The sequence continues at coordinate 1,281,720 of NZ_CCSE01000001.1, read as the reverse complement.
ATAATTGCAGGTCCTGTTGCGATGCCGGTTAAAGCTGTCGAAATATATGTGCCGATAAATGCCGACATCCCGCCGGAAACTGCCGCGATAATCAATACGGTCATAAACTTATTCGACCACAGCGTGCCGGTAACCGCGGGTGCAATTAATATATTAACGATCAGCACAGCGCCGACCGCTTTCAAACCGACCGCAATCAGCATAATTGTCACAGCGAGCACAAGCACATTCATAAATCTGATGCTGATGCCGACAGTGCGGGCGTATATCGGATCAAACGTATAAATTCTGAGCTGCTGATAATAAAAGAAAAAGAGCACGAGACTGATAACAGACGCTGCGATAATTAAATACACGTCGCTTTTTAACATATATGCAGCCTGGCCGAAAATAAAATCATCGATTCCCTGTGTACCGCTGAAATTCGGATTGCCCTGTACGTAACTTTTCAATGCCATGCCGAGTCCGAAAAATCCGGATAGTACTAATGCAAGTGCACTGTCTAATGTAATTTTGGAAAAATCGGTAATGACATGAATCAGCTGAAAAGCGATAATCCCAAACAGCACAGCGCCGATAACAAGCACGGAAGTTTCCATGACGTTAAACAGCATAAATGCGAGCACGACACCGGGAAATGTTGCATGGCCAATCGCATCACCGATTAAGCTCTGTCCTTTAATAACACTGATTGAACCGACGATACCTGCCGCTGCAGATAAAATAACGGTGCCGATTGCGACAATCAGAAAAGAATAACTTGTCAGGATGTCCATGGCTCATCACTCTTTTCATAATATGCCGCATTAATATTATCTTCTGTCCAGACGTCTTCCACCGGACCGGCTGCGATAATTTCCTTATTTAATATAATGACCCGGTTAAAATAGTCGGGTACTGTATTCAGGTTATGGTGCACGACTAAAAACGTCTTGCCATCAGCCTGCAGTTTCTTCATCGTGTCGATAATCAGTTTTTCTGTCGTAATATCAATCCCCTGAAGCGGTTCGTCCATAATATAAATGTTCGCATCATGCGCAATGGCACGTGCTAAAAAGACACGCTGGCGCTGTCCGCCGGAGAGCTCTGAAATCTGCCGTTCTTTAAACTGTGTCATCTTCATCGTCTTAAGTGCCTGAAGCGCAATCTCTTTATCCTGTTTATTCGGACGTTTGAATAATCCTTTATGAACATATCGGCCCATAAGCACGACATCAAAAACGGTGGCAGGGAAATCCCAGTTCACTTCACCTTTTTGCGGTACGTAAGCCACTTCCTTAAGCGCAGATTTATGCGTGCTGCCTGAAACCGCAGATTCACCTGAGACAGGTTTGACTAATTTCATAATCGCTTTAATCAATGTGGATTTTCCGGCGCCGTTCGGACCGACAATTGCTGTTCGGCTGCCTTTTTCAACATCGATATCCAGTTTCCAGATCACCGGTTTATCGCTGTAAGCCACGCTCAGATTTTTTGTACTGATTGCATGTTCAATCATTGCTGAACCTCCTTATTTTAAATGGTCGGCAATAATATTAATGTTGTGGCGGTACATCGTTAAGTACGTATCGCCGGGACTGCCTTCCGGTGCGAGTGAATCAGACAGCAGTTCTTTGTCTTTACCGCTGATGACTTCAACGTCGCCGCCCTGTGAGCTGACGATTTCTTGCAGGCGGATCATGCGGTCGGAATTCGTCGTCGTTTCAACAAAAATTGATTTAATATTATTGTCCGTAATCAGCTCTGCAGTTGCCTGAATCTGATTATTCGACACTTCGCTGTCCGTAGAGAACCCCTGCGGTGCATGCACCTCGATATCATAGCTGCTCTCAAGGTAGCCGAAAGCATCGTGAGGCGTAATCAGCATTCGCGAGTCTTCGGGAATTTCATTAATCCGGTCAGTAACGAACTGGTTTAATTTATCCAGTTCTGTAATATAAGCCTCATAATTTTTCTCATACAGCTCAGCATCATCGGGGTTATGTTCGGCTAACGTTTCTTTAACAGCAGTGAATGCCTGTTTATATAATTCGATATCGAACCAGAAATGCGGATCTGCAACTGTGCCGTCTTCTTCCTCCATCTCCCCGAGGTTTTCATAGCGGAAACCTTCAGTAATAGAAACGCCTTCAGTTAAAACATCTGTCATTCTTCCTTCAAAGTTTAAGCCGTGATAAAGCGTTACATCTGCATTACCAAGTACACGGAGATTACTCGCTTTCGGCTCATAAACGTGTGGATCTTCGCCGGCAGGAATAATCATTTCTGTATTAAAGCCGTCCACATCATCTTCCAAAACAGCAACCATGTCATTGATAAACGTCGTCGTTACCGCGAGCTTCGGTTTATCGTTATCAGCTGCTGTTTCATTGCTGCATCCAGTAAGGAAAAACATTGTTAATGTCAGTAAAAGTATCTTCTTCATAAAGAAACTCCTTTATATAATTTAATATTATTAGGTTACCCTAAATTTTTAATTTAGTCAAACCAAATAATGTAAAGACATAAAAAAACCATTTGGAAAGCGAGCTCTCCAAACGGTGATTTTAAAATTATAATTTACTCCGCACTCTGCGGGTTAGTCGCCCACATTTCGCTGTTCTTAACGAACGTACGCGGATGAATTTTCAGCTGATTGACGATAATATCAGCAATATCTTCAGGGTGAGTCATCGTTTCAGGATCGAGTGACGGCGTACCGATTAAATCTGTCAGCACTGCCGATGGTGTTAAATACTGTACACGGATATTGTTCTTGCGCACTTCACGCATCACACCTTCAGTTAATCCGATGACGGCATGTTTAGTTGCTGAATACAATGCGCTGCCTGCTGATGAACGGAGTCCCGATACTGATGCGATATTAACAACATCGCCTGAATTCTGTTCTTTCATATGAGGAAGAACTTCTTTCATCATATAGTACATACCGAACACGTTGACATCGAGCATCTGGCGGAACATCTCTTCATTATCATCGAAGAAACTGCCGTTTCCCATAATCCCCGCATTATTAATCAGTATATCGATTTGCCCGAAATCTGCTATTACTTCGGCAACGATATTCTGTACATCTTCTTTAACAGAAACATCGCCGCTTATGGCAATCGCTTTCACATCTTTTTTCTCCAATGTTAAAAGCGCGTCCTTTAAAGAGTCGTTATTACGCCCGGCGATTGCAACGTTAACGCCGTTATCTGCCAGTGCCTGAGCGGTTTTTAAACCGATTCCTCTTGAGCCGCCGGTAACCAAAGCATTTTTCCCATGTAAATCCTGCATATTTGTACCTCCTGATTTAAGTTCATGTTATGAATTGTGACATATTTTAAGTATAATGAAGATATTAAAAAGATGAAATGGATATGCCTGTTAAAGAGAAGGGGGGACTTACGATGGCTGAACGCGGACAGACTAATATTTTTGATGATGTGATTAAGAATGATGAGTCGTTTGTTATCGTCGTGCAGGAAGTACTCGATAATAACGGCGAACTGCAGAAGAGGATTTTACGTGAATATCCGAGTCTTGACCAGACAGCAATGAAAAATTTGTTTGTTCATTTGAAAGATACTTACACTGAAGAACGTCACAGTGAAAATGGGACATATTTCGATATAACAGTGTATACTAATGAGGATTATGCAGCAGAGAATATTTATGCGCATACAAAACGTTACAAGAATAAGAAGGAATGGACGGCAACGTCTAAATAAAAGGAGTACTTTAACAATGAGAATGGTAGACATTATCGCTAACAAGCGTGACAACAAAGAACTGACAAAAGAAGAAATTGAATTCTTCATTAATGGATATACAAAAGGAGATATTCCTGACTATCAGGCATCTGCTTTATTAATGGCAATTTACTTTAACGATATGACGCCTGAGGAATCTGCCAACCTGACGATGGCGATGGTTAATTCGGGAGATCAGATTGATTTATCAGCAATCGACGGTATTAAAGTGGATAAACATTCTACAGGCGGTGTCGGCGATACGACGACATTAGTACTTGCACCGCTCGTTGCTGCACTTGACGTTCCGGTTGCAAAAATGAGCGGACGCGGACTTGGACATACAGGCGGAACTATCGATAAGCTTGAGGCATTAAAAGGATTCCACGTCGAACTGACTCAGGACGACTTTGCAAACCTTGTTAACAAAGACAAAGTTGCGGTTATCGGTCAGTCGGGGAACCTGACGCCTGCGGATAAATTAATCTACGCGTTGCGTGACGTTACGGCAACGGTAAACTCAATTCCGCTTATCGCAAGTTCAATCATGAGTAAGAAAATTGCTGCGGGTGCAGATGCAATCGTACTTGACGTTAAAGTCGGAGACGGTGCATTTATGAAAACTGAAGAAGATGCAGTTGCCCTTGCTGAAGCAATGGTACAGATCGGTAACAATGTCGGCCGCCGTACGATGGCTATTATTTCGAGCATGGAAGAGCCGCTGGGTTATGCTGTCGGGAATGCTAATGAAGTCAAAGAAGCTATCGATACGCTGAAAGGCGAGGGGCCAAAAGATTTAACAGAATTATCATTAGCGCTTGGTGCACAGATGGCTGTTGTCGGCGGTAAGGCGAAAGATCTTGAGGAAGCACGCACGATGCTGGAAGCGGTAATTAAAGACGGCAGTGCTTTGGAAAAATTCAAAGTGTTCGTTAACAATCAGGGGGGCGACGGTTCATTAGTTGATAATCCTGAAAACCTGCCGCAGGCAGAATATCATTACGATGTGACTTCTGATGAAGAAGGATATGTTGAAGTTATCGATGCGGAAAATATCGGTGTTGCAGCATCGATTCTCGGTGCCGGACGTCAGACGAAAGAAGATGAAATCGATCTTGCTGTCGGAATTGTACTTGAGAAAAAAGTCGGCGACTATGTTAACAAAGGCGATGTGATTGCTAAAATTGCATCGAACACAGAAGACGTGGACAGCGTTGTTCAAAAGATTACCGACAGCTACCACCTGGGTAAAGAGCAGAAGAAGACAGAACTCATTAAACGCATTATTACTGCATAAGTTAGGAGAAAAAAAGATGATTGAAAAATGGATTCCGCAATACTCAAAACTTGAAAAAGACAAACAGAATGAAGTAAAAGAGCAGTTTGACGCACTTGATATTAAGGCAATCGAACGTGTTTACGACGAAACATATGTCAATAAAACAGAAGTGGATTTATCTTCTGTGGAAGAGGTCCCGTATGTACTTAAGTCAGATCTTGATATCGACGCGTTAAGTGAATCGGCAGAATCGGCAGTTCATAACGGCGAAGTTGCGGTTGTACTGATGGCCGGCGGTCAGGGTACAAGACTCGAGCACCCGGGCCCGAAAGGCACATTCTCGTTTGACGGGGTGTCACTGTTTGAGCTGCAGGCAAGACAGATTCTTAAATATCAGACAGACTCCGGCGAACTGAAAGTTCACTGGTACATTATGACGAGTGATATTAACCATGAAGAAACGCTTCAATTCTTTAAAGAGCACAGCTACTTTAATGTCCCTGAAGCAAACATTCACTTCTTCAAACAGGAACACTTTCCGCCTTTAACTAAAGACGGCAGCCTGATGCTGACTGCAGAGCAGAATATTATGCTGACGCCTAACGGCAACGGCGGAATTTTCAGTTCGTTAAAAAACAGCGGCATGCTTGCTGAAATGGAAGCGAACGGCGTGAAGCACGTATTTATGAATAATGTCGACAACGTTGTCGTTAAAGTACTGGACCCGGCACTTGTCGGTCTTCACGTGACGGAAAACAACGATATTACTTCGAAATCAATTACACCGAAATCAGGTGAATCAGTAGGGCGCCTAGCTGTACTGAACGGAGATAAGGGTGTAGTTGAATATACGGAACTTCCTGACGGCAGTGAAGATAAGTTTACGAATGCCAACATCGGAATCCATATGTACTCGACAGACTTTTTAAATAAAGCAGCTGACGGGGAAATGCCTTATCATCTCGCTCTGAAAAAACTTGAGCATCTTGATCTCAATTTATCAGCAGTTAAAGAAGAAGTACTGAAGTTTGAGAAATTTTATTTCGATGCATTTAAATATGCGGATAAACACAATACACTTCAGGTGGACAGAAAAGGTGAATTCTCACCGCTTAAAAATAAAGTGGGGAACGACAGCATTGAAACTGCCGCGAAAGATTTAGCAGAAGAAGGATTGATTTAATGGCAGAGGACTCAAATTCAGGGCGCAGCAAATACGGTAAAGAAGAAGTAACAACGAGAATAGAACGTACATTGAGAAATGTAGTGCCGCTCACTTTTGGTGAAGAGGTGGGCAATGCGGTGAGTCACGGTGTCGCAGCGATAATATTTATATTCCTGCTGCCGTTCACTGCTGTTTATATGTACGAAGCGGACGGAGTAGCACACGCAGTCGGCGGTTCGATATTCGTCATCAGTATGCTGTTAATGTTTTTGACATCGACGCTTTATCATTCGATGGAACACAACACGAATCATAAGTATGTCATGCGTCTTTTGGATCACAGCTTTATTTTTGTGGCTATCGCAGGAACGTATACGCCGATAGCTGTATCTGTCGTCGGCGGCACGTTCGGCATCGTTATACTGGTTCTCCAGTGGGCTGCGACAATTTTCGGCATTTTGTATAAAGTGCTGGCTCCTGTCGTGAATGAAAAAGTCAGTCTCGCATTTTATTTAATTATGGGCTGGTCTGCTGTTGCATTCATACCTTCTATTATAAGTGAAACTTCCTGGGTCTTTATCGGACTTATAATACTCGGCGGACTGGCATACACTGCAGGTGCATGGTTTTATGCTCAGAAAACCCGTAAATATTTCCATATGATCTGGCACTTCTTTATTATTATTGCGGCAATATGTCACTATACAGCGATTGTTTTTTACATCTGATGCAGCATACGCGAATAGTATGATAGTATATACAACTTACGTATAATTAACTGATCGGGGTGGACATAATGAAAATAGTATTTTTTGGCGCAGGTAATATGGCCAGTGCAATATTTACAGGAATGATTGAAAAAGGTGTCGTCAAACCAGACGATATTTATATTACGAGCAAATCGAACCGCGTCGCAGCGATGGAGTTTAAAGAAGAACTTGGCGTAAAGGTTTCATATGACGATGCAGAATTGTGCAGGGATGCAGATTACATCATCCTTGCAAGCAAACCGCAAAACTTCAGTGATGTAGCAAAACGTCTTCGTCCGTATCTTGAGAAAAAGACGAAACTGGTTTCTGTAATGGCCGGTATTCATATTGCAGCAATCCAGGAAGAAACAGGCATGGAAAATCCGGTGGCAAGAATTATGCCGAATACCAATGCGATGGTTCAGTATTCTGTTAACGGTATCGCGTTTTCCGATGATTTCAGTGACAGAGATGAACTGATTGAACTGATGGCGAGTTTCGGTAAAAATGTTGTTGTCGGCGAAGAAGGCATGGATAACATTACGGCGGCTACGGGATCGGGACCTGCATTTCTCTACTATATATATGAAATGTATGCGAAAAGCCTTGAAGAGCTTGGTTTTTCAAAAGAAGATGCGGATAAGCTGACAAGAAATCTTGTTATCGGTACAGGGAAAACATTGGCGGAACGTCCCGAGTCATTTGAAAAACTGCGTACGGATATTACATCCAAAGCCGGAACGACTGAAGCGGGTCTTAATACGCTGAGCGATTCGACGATACAGGAAATTATTTTTGCGACACTCGGCAGTGCGAGAGACCGCAGTAAAAAATTAAGTGAACGATAAATGAATCTGAAAATACTTTCATATATAATAATATATGAAAGTATTTTTTTATGGATGAAAGGTATGGGGTAAATGGCGACATTATTTTATAACGGTACTATTTATACGATGACTGAAGAAATGAATACGGTGAACGCTGTATTAATACATAACGGAAAAGTTGAAAAGACAGGGAAGTACGAAGAACTGGAAACAGAGGCGAATGCATTTGTCGACCTGGATGGCAAAACGATGATGCCGGCATTAACTGACGTGCATCAGCACCTCGTAATGATCGGTAAAAAACTGGAGCTTCTTGCTCTCGATGATGTGACGGATATCGATGAGATGAAACAGCAGGTTAAAGCATTTAAAACAAACCGTACATGGAATAATATTCTCGGATACGATGAAAATAACTTTGAAGACCAGTACAAAATCACCATGCAGGAACTCGATGAACTGACAGATAAACCGACGCTGATTACGCGTATTTGTGCCCATGCAGGGGTGGTGAACAAAAAAGCGTTTGATGCGCTGAACATTACGAAGGATACTCCGGACCCGGAAGGCGGATATTTTGAACGTGATGAGAACGGTGAACTGACAGGGTGGGTGTACGATAAAGCATTCGAAGAGATGCGTGCGGCAACGGTGGAAGATACTGTCGAGTCACTTGGTGAAGACATTGCACGCGGTGTGAAATATTTACAGTCGCTCGGCATCGCGAATTCACACACAGAAGATCTTGCGTATTACGGGGACTTCAATGTGCCGCTTGATGCATATTTAAATACGCTTGGTGAAGATGCGCTGAAATTCAGGGTTAACCTGCTGACGCATGAACAGGTATATGAAGATGTCGTTGCAGCGGATAAAACATATAAAGAAAACTTCGTAGAACGCGACGCGATGAAAATTTTCGCAGACGGTGCGTTTGGAGCGAAGACAGCACTGGTCAGCGAACCATATGTGGATTCAACTGATAAAGGACTGCAGATTCATACGGTGGAGAAACTGGAGCGGATGGTTCAGACTGCACGTTCAAATAATGATGCAGTCGCAGTTCATATGATTGGTGACCGTGCGATTGAAATGGTGCTGGATGCGATTGAGAAATATCCGGTGCCGGAAGGAAAGCATGACCGCCTGATTCATATCAGTCTGCTTCGTCCCGACTTAATCGAACGTATTGCAAAACTTCCGGTTGTCTGTGATATTCAGCCGACATTCCTGACTTCAGATATGCCGTGGGTAGCAGACTATGTGGGGGAAGAGCGGGCGAAATATCTCTATCCGTTTAAAACGCTTCTCGACAAAGGAGTAATTATGGGCGGTTCATCCGATGCACCGATTGAAAAGGTGAATCCGTTCCTCGGCATTCATGCACTCATTACCCGCGAAGATAATGGTGCGGTATATAATGCGGATGAAATTATCCCGAGATATGATGCATTTAAAATGTATACCGTTGAAGCGGCTAAAATTGTCTACAGGGAAAATGTCCAGGGGAAAATCGCTGAAGGATATTTTGCGGACTTTATCGTGCTGGACAGAGACGTCATGACAGTGACACCTGAAGAGCTGAAAGAAACGAAAGTATTAAAAACAATTATCGACGGTGACACAGTTTTTGAATTGTAACCGGAAATTCACTTCCCGAATATATTAGTGGCACTGATGTTGTGTTATTATAAACATTAATGGAATCAACTCGAATGAAGGAGCGTATACATGATTACTGAAAGTCAGGTAAGAGAACTCGTAGGAAATTTGGATGACCCGATTTTAAACGTACCGATCAGTGAAACTGACGGTATTTTGGAAGTAAGTATTAAAGAAGAGAAAAAACACGTCAGTGTTAAAATAGCAATTGGCCGCCAGGGCGGCCAGGAGCAGCTTGAACTGCAGATGAAAATTGTCAGCCTGCTGAAAGAAGAAGGCGCAGACAGTGTCGGACTGCGTTTTGAAGAACTGCCGGATGAGACAATTGAGAAATTCCGTTCCACACGCGGCAGCGCGATGGAGCGCGGCTTCACACTTGGTAAAACAGAATTTATTTCAGTGGCATCAGGTAAAGGCGGCGTCGGTAAATCAACAGTTGCCGTTAACCTCGCAGTAGCACTTGCGCGTGAAGGCAAAAAAGTCGGTTTAATTGATGCGGATATTTACGGCTTCAGTGTACCGGACATGATGGGTATTACTGAACGTCCGATGCTTGATGGTGAAACGATTATTCCTGTAAACCGTTTCGGCGTTGAAGTAATCTCAATGGCGTTTTTCGTTGAAGAAAACACGCCGGTTATTTGGAGAGGACCAATGCTCGGCCAGATGCTGACAAGCTTCTTTGAAGAAGTGAAGTGGGGAGATCTTGATTACCTGCTGCTTGATCTGCCGCCGGGGACAGGGGACGTGGCACTGGATATTCACCAGATGCTGCCGCACAGTAAAGAAATTATCGTTACAACACCACACCCGACCGCAGCATTCGTAGCAGCGAGAGCAGGAGCGATGGCGCTTCACACAGACCACGAAATTATCGGTGTCGTTGAAAACATGAGCTACTTTGAAAGTAAAGAAACTGGAAATAAAGAATATATCTTCGGTAAGGGCGGAGGACAGAAGCTTGCAGATGAGCTGAACACAGAATTATTAGGTCAGCTGCCGCTTGGTCAGCCTAAATGGAATGAAGAAGATTTTGCGCCGTCAGTATATGAAAATGATGAAATCAGTGCAGTGTATGCAGATATGGCGAAGAAAGTGATCGGAGGCACTGCTGAATGACGTCGAAGTATTTAGTTAAATTTTATTTTGTGACGCTGCTGATCGGTGCTGCAATAACTACAGCAATCAGTCTCGTTACAGAATACAATACTGTAACAAAGTATCTTTTTCAGGGAGAGTTCGGAGATTTCTTTGCCGGATTAATTTTCCTTATCGGATACGGACTGTTAATCGCAACAGTCAGCCAGGTTGTTTTCTACATATATTTATTTATCCATCCGTTAGGTATGGGGATATTCAGAAAAGCATGGCCTTACGTCCAGCTTCTTCTAATAATGTATGCAGTATTTGACCTCTTCTACCTGCGCTTCAGACAGGTGGGAATTGATCATGGTTCAACATGGTCGTTTATATGGATACCTATTATAGTAGTTATTGCCGGAATCGGTTTTGCGTACTATAAAAATATGATTACTGAAACGAACGTATTTATATCATCGTTGTTCTTTATGATCTTTATGACCTCACTGACGCTGCTGCCGTTTATCTCGGTCGAAGATACGAACTGGATTTACCGTTCTGTATTCACCGTAATTCTGACAAACGCATATCAGCTGATCAGACTGCCTAAGTATATAGAGGACTCTGAACAGGAAAAACGTGAGCGCGGACGTGTAACGAAAAGTGATATAAACGAACAAAAACGTGAAGAACTGAAAAAAGAAGCCGAGGCTAAACGTGTAAAAGAAGAAAGTCAGATCAAAGCACGTGAAAAAATGGGGTATAAGAACAAGACCCGCCAGGCTGCAAAACAGGATAATAATAAGAAATAATGAATGAAAGTACAATTTTAAAAATAAAATATTGAAGATAAAGCCCGTAGAATCAATGTTCTACGGGCTTTATCAATATTATGTATAAATAAATGATTAAAAAGCGTTGACGTTTCACCGCCATCTTGGTAAGATATAAAAGTCGTCAAAACACGACACAACAAAACTTAACAAGTTAAAAATAACTTTAAAAAAGTTGTTGCATCTGTAAAACAGACATGTTATGATATTTAAGTCGTCAAAACACGGCGAACAAAACTTAACAAAACAATATAAAAAGTTGTTGCATTCAAAACCTGGATGTGCTAAAATATAAAAGTCGCTCAAACGCGACGTAATCAAAACTTTATATTCTTAACAAGAACTTAATATTAGTTGTTGCATCTGTAAAACAGACGTGTTAAGATAA